>CAJYRW010000001.1:0-13226 GCA_913777475.1 uncultured Sphingomonas sp.
TCGGTCGCGAACGTCCGACACGACGGACGTCGGCCTTCACCGGAATGACGAGCGAACGCAAAGCGGGCGCCGGTTGCCCGACGCCCGCTCGCTATACGGTCGGTAAACCCGCAGCCTATGCCGCGTCGCCCGCCTTCTTCTTCTCGGCATAGACGCGGACCGGTTCCTTGCGGCCCTCGATCACGTCCTTGTCCACCACGACCTCGTCCACGCCGTCCATCGACGGCAGGTCGAACATCGTGTCGAGCAGGATGCCCTCCAGGATAGAACGCAGCCCGCGTGCGCCGGTTTTGCGTTCGATCGCCCGCTTCGACACCGACACCAGCGCTTCGTCGTTGAAGCCGAGCTTCACGCCCTCCATGTCGAACAGCTTCTGATACTGTTTGACCAGTGCGTTCTTCGGCTCCGTCAGGATCTTGATGAGCGCAGCCACATCAAGGTCCTCGAGCGTAGCGATCACCGGCAGACGGCCAACGAATTCAGGTATCAGGCCGAACTTCAGCAGATCTTCAGGCTCGGTCTGGCGCAGCACCTCGCCGGTGCGACGCTCTTCCGGTGCCGCGACATACGCGCCGAAGCCGATCGACTTACCCTGCAGGCGGTCGGCAATGATCTTTTCCAGACCTGCGAACGCACCGCCGCAGATGAACAGGATGTTCGTCGTGTCGACCTGCAGGAACTCCTGCTGCGGATGCTTGCGTCCGCCCTGCGGCGGCACGCTCGCGGTCGTGCCCTCCATCAGCTTCAGCAGCGCCTGCTGCACACCCTCGCCCGACACGTCGCGCGTGATCGAGGGGTTTTCCGCCTTGCGCGAAATCTTGTCGATCTCGTCGATATAGACGATGCCGCGCTGCGCCCGCTCGACATTGTAATCCGATGCCTGAAGCAGCTTCAGGATGATGTTCTCGACGTCCTCGCCGACATAACCCGCTTCGGTCAGCGTCGTCGCGTCCGCCATGGTGAACGGCACGTCGAGGATGCGCGCCAGCGTCTGCGCCAGCAGCGTCTTGCCGCAGCCGGTCGGGCCGACGAGCAGGATGTTGGACTTGGCGAGTTCGACGTCGGCACCCTTCGCGCCGTGGTTCAGGCGCTTATAGTGGTTGTGCACCGCGACCGACAGGACACGCTTGGCCTGCTTCTGCCCGATGACATAATCGTCGAGCACGTTGCAGATTTCCTGCGGCGTCGGCACGCCACCATCCTTCTTGGAAACCAGCGCGGACTTGGTCTCCTCACGGATGATGTCGTTGCACAGCTCCACGCACTCGTCGCAAATGAAGACGGTTGGCCCCGCGATCAGCTTGCGCACCTCGTGCTGCGACTTGCCGCAGAACGAGCAATAGAGGGTGCTTTTCGAGTTGCCACCGCTCACCTTGTCCATCAATCACCTCTCGCACCCGATACCGGTGCGCTACCGTTGCCGGGGTGCGCATCGTACCGCACCCCTATAAAGTCACAATCGAAATAAACCGTTCATCGTGAACGATCCGCCCTACGCAGCGGTCGACGCGTCATCGGCCGGGGTCGGACGCTTGTCGAACACCTGGTCGATCAGGCCGAACTCCTTGGCTTCCTCCGCGCTCATGAATTTGTCGCGGTCCATCGCGCGCTCGATCTCTTCCAGCGGCTTGCCGGTGTACTTGGCGTACAGCGTGTTCAGGAAATGCCGCATGCGCAGGATTTCGCGCGCCTGGATCTCGATATCGGCCGCCATGCCCTGCGCCCCACCCGAGGGCTGGTGGATCATGATGCGGCTGTTCGTGGTCGCGACGCGCATGCCCGGCTCACCGGCCGACAGCAGGAAGCTGCCCATCGAGGCGGCCTGACCGATGCACAGCGTGCCGACGCGCGGACGGATATACTGCATCGTGTCATGGATCGCCATGCCCGCCGTGACGACACCGCCCGGCGAGTTGATGTACATGTAGATGTCCTTCTTCGGATTTTCCGACTCAAGGAACAGCAGCTGCGCGCAGATCAGCGAGGCCATGCCGTCCTCGACACCGCCGGTGACGAAGATGATGCGCTCGCGCAGCAGGCGGCTGAAGATATCGAACGACCGTTCGCCGCGGTTCGACTGTTCAATGACGATCGGAACCAGCCCGGCCTGCGTCTGCCGCAGCCCGACGCCAGCATGGGCCAGCGGGCTCGCGAAATCGCCGGTCTCGAACGGATTGTGCATGGAAATCTCTCTTATGCCCAGAAGAGCCCCTATGTCGCGTGATGGCCGCGCATATTCAAGCCCCGGCGACATCCGCGGATGGTGCCGTGCAGCGTTTATCCCCGCCAGGGGTGAAAATCCGATTAGCGCGGGTTCCCCGGCGCGGGCAGCGCCAGATAGGCTAGCCGCCGGACCTCCTGCCGCCCCCGCACCACCGTATCCAGGATCAGACCGGTAAACAGGTTCAGCCCGGCGAGCAGCATCAGCCCGGTCGACAGGATCGCGGTCGGGAAACGCGGCACCTGGTGCGTTTCCAGATAGGTGAAGATCAACGGCGCGGAGAGCAGTACCGCCAGCGCGGCGAACAATCCGGCGATCGCCCCAAAGAACCATAGCGGGCGCTCGATCCGATACAGCTTGATGATCGTGCGCAGGATGCGCCAGCCGTCCGAATAGGTGCTGAGCTTCGAGGTCGACCCTTCCGGCCGCGCATAATAGGGCGTCGCGATCTCGGCACAGGGCATCTTCAGCTCCAGCGCATGGACGCTGATCTCGGTCTCGATCTCGAAGCCGACCGACAGGACGGGAAAGCTCTTGACGAAGCGTCGCGAGAAGACGCGGTAGCCCGAGAGGATATCGGTGAAACTGCGCCCGAACAGCTTGGCGAGCATGCCCGTCAGCATGGCGTTGCCGAAGCGGTGGCCGCGGCGATAGGCGAGTTCGGCCTCGCTCACCCGCTGGCCCACCACCATGTCGAGTTGCTCCTCGACCATGCGCGCGACCAAGCTGGGCGCGGAGGCAGCGTCATAGGTCGCGTCGCCGTCAGCCATCACATAGATATCGGCGTCGATATCGGCGAACATGCGGCGTACCACCGCGCCCTTGCCCTGGATACGTTCCGACCGGACAATGGCCCCGGTTGCACGGGCGACCTCTATCGTCCGATCCTTGCTGTTATTGTCATAGACATAGATGGCGGCCGACGGCAGCGCCGCGCGGAACCCCGCAATGGTCTGCGCAATCGCCGCCTCTTCATTGTAGCAGGGCAGCAGCACCGCGATCCGGGGTTCGTTCACAACCTATCCTCAGTCAAAAGGCGGGCGATCCGCCCCATCACAGCCCATGCCCCTATGCGCCGACAAGGCCGGGCGGGACAGCCCTATCCTCCCCGGCACGGGGAGGGGGACCAGCAAAGCTGGTGGAGGGGGATCGCCTCATGGGACTTCCTTTGGCCGCCAGCCCCCTCCACCACCGCTTGCGCGGCGGTCCCCCTCCCCTTGCAGGGGAGGATCACAACGCAGGAAGGGCGACCGCTTGCGCGACCGCCCTTCCCTGTTCGTCACGAACGCGAAGTCCGATGCCGTCCTTATTCGGTCGGCGCGGCCTTCTTTGCGCGCGGCTTCTTGGCGGGAGCCTCGGCGGCCTCCGCTTCGCCTTCGGCCGGAGCGGCCTTCTTGGCGCGCGTGGTCTTCTTCGGCGCCTCTTCGGCGACGTCCGCCTCGCCCTCGGCCGGAGCGGCCTTCTTGGCGCGGGTCGTCTTCTTCGGCGCGTCCTCGGCGGTCGCGTTTTCCGACGCGGCGTCCTCGGTCACGTCGGCCTTCTTGGCCTTCGCCTTCGACTTCTTGGCGCCGTGGTCATGATCGTGGTCGTGATCATGGTTGTGGACGTGCGTGCCGGTGGCGAAACCGTCTTCGCTCTCGATCGCGGCTTCCAGTTCCTCACGGGTGGTCTCGCGATCCGTGATCTCGGCCTTGCCGAACAGGAAGTCGACGACCTTGTCCTCATACAGCGGGGCGCGCAGCTGGGCGGCGGCCATCGGCTCCTGCTGGACATACTGGATGAAGCGCTGGCGATCTTCCGGGCCGTACTGCTGCGCGGCCTGGGCGATCAGGCGGTTCATTTCCTGCGCGGTTACTTCGACGCCGTTGGCCTGACCGATCTCCGAGAGGAGCAGGCCCAGACGGACGCGGCGCTCGGCGATCTTCTGATAATCGTCGCGCTCCTTCTCCATCTCGGCCTTGGCGGCCTCGGGGTCTTCCTCATGGGTCGCTTCATGCTCGAGCTGGGCCCATATCTGCGAGAACTCGGCCTCGACCATCGACGGCGGCACTTCGAAGTCATGGCCATCGGCCAGCTGGTCGAGCAGCTTGCGCTTCATATAGGTGCGGGTCAGGCCGTTATGCTCCTGCTCGATCTGCCCCTTCAGCAGGCCGCGCAGCTGCTCCAGGCTCTCGAGGCCCAGATTCTTCGCCATCTCGTCGTCGATCTTGGCTTCGCCGGCGGTCTTCACCGACTTGATCGTCAGGTCGAAGGTCGCGGGCTGACCGGCCAGGTTCTTGGCGGGATAGTCCTCGGGGAAGGTGACCGAGATCTGCTTCTCTTCACCGGCCTTCACGCCGACCAGCTGGTCCTCGAAACCGGGGATCAGGCGGCCGCCGCCGATCTCGACGGCCATGTCCTCGCCCGAGCCGCCCTCGAAGGCGACGCCATCGGCGGTCTTGCCGACAAAGTCGACGGTGACCTGATCGCCCTGCTCGGCGGCCTTGTCGCCCGCATCGTCCCAGCGCTTCTGCTGGTCGGCGAACTTCTGCAGCTGCTCGTCCACCGCCTCGTCGGCGACCGGCACGGTCAGGCGGTCAAGCTTCAGCGCGTCGATCGCCGGGGTCGGGACCTGCGGCAGCACTTCGAGCGTGACGTTCAGCGTGGCGTCCTGGCCCTGCTCATACTCACCGACCAGCTCGACCTGGGGCTGCATCGCGGGACGCAGGTTCTTCTCGGCGATCAGCGACTGCACGCCTTCCTGAAGCGCGGTGTTCAACGCGTCCTGCAGCAGCGCCGGGCCGTGCATCTTGCGAACCAGGTTCGCGGGCACCTTGCCGGGGCGGAAACCGGGCATCTTCATCTGCGGAGCGATCCGCTTCAGCTCGGCATCGACCTTGCCCTCGATATCCTTGGCAGTGATGGTGAGCGTGTAGGCGCGCTTCAGCCCCTCGTTCAGCGTCTCGACAGTCTGCATCTAAAGGCCTTCAATCTGGAGAAATTCCGTGTGGCTGTCGCCCCGTTCTTGACCGGGGACTGGTGCGGGCGAAGGGACTCGAACCCCCACATCTTACGATACTGGAACCTAAATCCAGCGCGTCTACCAGTTCCGCCACGCCCGCACGAGGACACCGCCGATGGGCGCGCGTCTATATCACCCTGGGCGGCTTCGGCAAGGGACAACAGGCAACATCGGCGTATCCGGTGCGTTTATGCCCCTCAATCCCCCAAAAGGAGAGCGAGAATGGCCACCCAGCCCCCGCCCGAAAGCCCGACGCCGACCCAACCGGCCCAGCCCGATACGCCGCCGCCCGAAATCGTGCCGCCCGGCCCCGACATCGACCAGCCCGCCCCCGGTGTGGGTCCGGGCGATCCCGGTACCGCCCAGCCGCCCCAGATTTGAGAGGAGCCGATCATGGCGACCAACCCCGAAAACCATCCCGACAGCCCGCCCAGCGAGGCGCCCGAGAGTAACCCGGACAGCCCTCCGCGCGAAGACCCGCGCAGTGACATCAAACAGGCCGTCGAGGCGCGTTCTGATGCTGTCGCGCGTGGCGAAGGCGGGGAGGAGCCGGTGACGTTTACCGATACCGGGGAGCATGACGGTGTCGGCGGGACCGGCGGCGTGGTGCGCAATCAGGATTTGGATGCGCAATAGGGTTTGAATTGTGGGGTGGGCTCGGTGAGACACCGTTGCCCTCCCCCAGCCCCTCCCGCCTGCGGGAGGGGAGGAGTTTGCGGCGAGGTGCGGAGATTATCGCAAGCCGCTCGCCACGCCCTAAAGCTTTCGATAGCGCGTATCGCTTGCCCAGAACACGCCCCTCCCGCAAGCGGGAGGGGATGGGGGAGGGAAAAGCCACAAGCGATGCACTCTGCGAGGCTCCCTAACCCTCCCCCCAGCCCCATCCCGCCTGCGGGAGGGGGAGCGCTTGATTACCCCGCCAACGCCTTCTTCAGCAGGTCATTCACCACCGCCGGGTTCGCCTTGCCGCCCATCGCCTTCATCGTCTGACCGACGAAGAAGCCGAATAGCGCCTCCTTGCCGCCACGATACTGTCCCAACTGGTTCGGGTTCTTCTCCAGAACCTCGGCGATCACCGCCTCGATCGCGCCAGTGTCGCTGGTCTGCTTGAGGCCGCGTTCCTCGACGATCTTGGACGGCCCATCGCCCGTTTCCAGCATGATCTCGAACACCTGCTTCGACAGGCTCCCCGACAGCGTGCCGTCGGCGACCAGCGCCAGCAGCTCGGCGGCCTGGGTGGGCGACACCGGGCTTTCGGTGATGTCCTTGCCGAGACGATTGAGCGCTCCGAACAGCTCGGCCGCAACCCAGTTCGCCGCCTGGGCAGGCTTGGCCTGCGAGCCTTCCAGCGCGTCCAGCAGCGTGTCGAACCAGCGCGCCGTCTCGACCTCGGCGGTCAGCACGCCCGCATTGTACGCGGTCAAGCCCAGCGCCTCGTAGCGGCGACGCTTGGCGTCGGGCAGTTCGGGCAGGCTGGCACGGCATTCGTCGAGGAAGGCGTCGGTCAGTTCCAGCGGCAGCAGGTCGGGATCGGGGAAGTAGCGATAATCATGCGCATCTTCCTTCGACCGCATCGAGCGGGTGGTGCCGCTCTCGACGTTGAACAGGCGCGTTTCCTGGACGATCTTGCCACCGTCCTCCAGCACCGCGACCTGGCGCTTGGCCTCATATTCGATCGCGGCCATGACGAAGCGGACCGAGTTGACGTTCTTGGTTTCGGTGCGCGTCCCGAATTCGTCGCCGGGCTTGCGCACCGACACGTTCACGTCGGCCCGCATCGAGCCTTCTTCCATATTGCCGTCGCAGCTGCCGACATAGCGAAGGATCGCCCGCAGCTTGCGCAGATAAGCCCCTGCTTCCGCAGGAGAACGCATGTCGGGGCGGCTGACGATTTCCATCAGCGCCACGCCCGAGCGATTGAGGTCGACATAGGAGCGCGTCGGATGCTGGTCGTGCATCAGCTTGCCCGCATCCTGCTCGACATGGATACGCTCGACGCCGATCGACTTGGTCGGGCCGTCGGGGTTCTTCTCGTCCAGGCTGATCTCGATCGCGCCTTCACCCACCAGCGGGTGATAGAGCTGGCTGATCTGATAGCCCTGCGGCAGATCGGCGTAGAAGTAATTCTTCCGGTCGAAGCGCGACCACTTATTGATCTGCGCGTCGATCGCCATGCCGGTGCGCACCGCCTGGCGGATGCACTCCATGTTGGGCACGGGCAGCATGCCGGGCATCGCGGCGTCGACCAGCGAGACCTGGGTGTTGGGCTCCGCGCCGAACGCGGTCGCCGCGCCCGAGAACAGCTTGGCGTTGGAGGTGACCTGGGCATGGACTTCCAGGCCGATCACGACCTCCCATTCCCCCGTCGCGCCCTGGATGCGATATTCGCTCATGTTCGATCTCGATGATGAAGATAGTTGATCGCCGTCAGGACGGCGTTGCTGCCCAGCAGGGCCACGATCCAGCAGCTCGACAGGATGCGCAGGACGGACGTCTCGAAGCCGAGATGCCGCGCCTCCCGCAACCCGATATAGGCCGCGCCCGCGCCCAGCAGCAGGAACAGGATGCCCAGCCGCACCTCACCGCGCAGGATCACGCTGTTGCCCACGCACAGGCACAGGATGAAGCCCGCCACGCCCAGAAAGAAGCGCGCCAGCGTGTGATGGTCGAAGGGCTGGCTTTCCATATGGCTCAGCGACACGCCGACATAGGCGCTGAGGATCGCCCCGAACGCGACGTTCAGGGCGCCCTGCGCCTCCCGCAACACGGCGATGTTGCGGGCCGAAAAGGCTCGGTCGCTTACCACCAGGCCTGCGGACGGGCGGTGAAGCCCGCACGCTGTTCGATGGCCAGGCTGGCGTTCAGCACGCCCTGCTCGTCCAGCGGCTTGCCGATGATCTGAAGGCCGAGCGGCAGCCCGTCCTTGTCCAGACCGCCCGGCACCGACATGGCGGGGAGCCCGGCCAGCGAGGCGGGCACCGTGAACACGTCGTTGAGGTACATGGCCAGCGGATCGGCCTGCTTCTCGCCCAGCGCGAACGCCGCCGAGGGCGCGGTGGGGGTCAGCAGCACGTCGCATTGCTCGAACGCCCGCTCGAAATCGCGGGCGATCAGCGTGCGGACCTTCTGCGCCTGGGTGTAGTAGGCATCGTAGAAGCCCGCAGACAGCACATAAGTGCCGATCAGGATGCGGCGCTTCACCTCGTCACCGAACCCTGCGGCGCGGGTTGCGGCGTACATGTCCTGCAGGCCAGCGCCTTCCGGCAGGTCGCGCAGGCCATAACGCACACCGTCATAGCGGGCGAGGTTGGACGACGCCTCAGCGGGCGCGATGATGTAGTACGCAGGCAGCGCGTACTTCGTGTGCGGCAGCGAGACCTCGACGATCTCCGCCCCTGCATCGCGCATCCAGTCGATGCCCTGCTGCCACAGCGCCTCGATCTCGGCGGGCATGCCGTCGACGCGGTATTCCTTCGGCACGCCAACCTTCTTGCCCTTCAGGTCAGTCGACAGCGCGGCTTCCCAGTTGGGCACGTCGAGCTTCAGCGAGGTGGCGTCCTTGGCATCGAAGCCCGCCATCGCCTCCAGCATGATCGCGCAGTCGCGCACGTCGCGCGCCATCGGCCCCGCCTGGTCGAGCGAGGAGGCGAAGGCGATCGTGCCCCAGCGCGAGCAGCGGCCATAGGTCGGCTTGATGCCCGAAATGCCGGTGAAGGCGGCGGGCTGACGGATCGAGCCGCCCGTGTCGGTCCCGGTCGCGCCCGGTGCCAGACCTGCCGACACCGCTGTCGACGACCCGCCCGACGACCCGCCGGGGGCGAGGGCTGCGGTGTCGTTCGGGCGACGCCAGGGCGAGATCACGTTGCCGAACGCGCTGGTCTCGTTGGACGAGCCCATGGCGAACTGGTCGAGGTTCAGCTTGCCGAGCATGCCCGCACCCGCGTTCCACAGATTCTGCGAAACCGTCGACTCGTACGGCGGCACGAAGCCTTCGAGGATCTTGCTGGCGGCGGTGGTCGCGACGCCCTTGGTCGCAAACAGGTCCTTCATGCCGATCGGCACGCCTGCCAGCGGCTTGAGCGTCTCGCCCGCCGCGCGCGCCGCATCGGCCGCATCAGCGGCGGCGAGCGCATGTTCCGGGGTCTTGACCAGAAAGGCGTTGAGCGCGTCGGCGCCCGCGACCTTCGCGTTGAAGGCCTCGGCGACTTCGCGCGCCTTGAACTGGCCGTCGCGCACGCCGTCGCGGATGGCGGCGATGCCGAGTGTGGTGAGATCAGTCATTATTCGATCACCTTGGGCACCGTGAAGAAGCCATGTTCGGCCTGCGGCGCATTCTGCATGAGGAGGTCGCGGATGCCGCCGTCGTTGACGACGTCGTCACGCAGGCGAAGCTGGTTCGGGATCACCGCGGTCATCGGCTCGACCCCTTGGGTATCGACCTCACCCAGCTGCTCGATCCAGCCCAGGATGTTCCCAAGCTCGGGGGCGAGGCGCGTCGCGTCCTCCTCGGTGATCGCGATGCGGGCAAGGCTCGCGATCTTCTTCACGGTTGCGGTATCTACGGACATGGATTTGCGGCTAGCATCGCCGCGCGGCTTCGCGCAACGCTTTTGCCGCCTCGGCGATTGCAATGGGGGCAAGTGGGGCATCATGGATAGCAATTGCGGGCCGTCCAGTTTTGCTGCACCGCACAACGGAGTGATGATTTGGCGCGCAAATTCCTCTATGTCGTGGCGACCCTCATCGTGCTGACGATCGCGGCGGCCTTTGCCTATCGCATGTTCGGCAACCAGCTGCTCCGCTGGTCCACCGTCCCCTCCGAGTCGTTCCAGGCGCAGGCGGCCCCACCGGCCGAAATCTACAAGCGGCGGGTGATGTGGCTGGCGCGGCCCGACATTCCGAACAATCCCGCGCTTTGGACGCCAACCGGCTATAATCCCGGCCAGCCCGGTCAGGGCGCGGCGGTGTTCTTCATCCACCCGACGTCCTACATCAACAAGGCGCATTGGAACGCGCCGATCGACGATCCCGAGACGAACGCCCGCGCCGAGCTGTTCCTGCGTGGACAGGCGAGCGCGTTCAACGAAGCGGGCGACATCTGGGCACCGCGCTATCGCCAAGCTACCTTCGGTGCGTTCCTGACCAGCGTGGCGGATGCTGAGCAGGCGCTGGACCTCGCCTATCGCGACGTGGACGCCGCCTTCACTGCGTTCCTTGAACAGGTCGATCCCAACCGCCCGCTGATCCTGGCGGGGCATAGCCAGGGCGCGCTGCACCTGTCGCGCCTGCTGACCGACCGGGTGGCGAAGGACCCCGCGCTGAAACGGCGGATCGTGGCGGCCTATGTCGTCGGCTGGCCGATCTCGATGACCGCCGACCTGCCCGCCATGGGTCTGCCCGCGTGCGAGAAGCCCGACCAGACCGGCTGCATCCTCAGCTGGCAGAGCTTCGGCGAGCCCGCCGACCCGTCGCTGATCCTCGACGTATTCGACAAGACCAAGGGCTATACCGGCGCGTCCCGCAAAGGCACCCAGATGCTGTGCACCAACCCGCTGACCGGCACGCCCGGCGGCGAAGCGCCCGCCACCGCCAATCTGGGCACCCTCTACCCGTCCGCCGACCTGAAGACCGCCGCCATCGCCGCGGGCAAGGTCCCCGCCAAGTGCGAGGGGCGCGGCATCCTGACCATCGGCGAGGGGCCGAGCGTCGGCCCCTATGTGCTGCCGGGCAACAATTACCACGTCTATGACTATAGCCTGTTCTGGGCGAATGTCCGCGCCGATGCGGATCGCCGTTTGAAAGCCTTTCGATGAGCCTGATCACCACCGACCGTAGCGAGTTCCGCGCCGCCCTCCCCTCCGGCGGGCGGCTGATCGGGCTGGACGTCGGCACCAAGACGGTCGGCACTGCGCTGTGCGATGCCGGATGGAGCTTCGCCAGCCCCGCCACCCTCATTCGCCGGACCAAGTTCACCAAGGACAAGGAACAGCTGATCGCGATGATCGCGCAGCAAGGCGTCCAGGGACTGGTCATCGGCCTGCCGCTGAACCTGGACGGCAGCGAAAGCCCGCGTTCGCAATCGACCCGCAGCTTTGCCCGCAACTGCGCCGATCTGGGCCCGATCCTGCTGTGGGACGAACGCTGGTCGACCGTCGCAGTCGAACGCACGATGATCGAACAGGATATGAGCCGCGCGAAGCGCGCCGAGCGGATTGACAATCTGGCCGCCGCGCACATCCTTCAGGCCGCGATCGACGCGCTGGTGATGGCGTAGGGCATCCCCCTTCCCTCCCCGCTTGTCGCCGAACGGCCGGTGAGGCAGACCTGACCTCGCATGATTTCGGACCAGCCCGCCGCGTCGCCACCGCGTCACCGCCCCTGGAGCGGGACCGCCCCATGGACCGGCGCGATGCTGGCGCTCGTCCTCGCTGCGCTGGTCAGCGCCATGGTCGCCGCGATGCGGTTGCGCGGCCCCTGGTATGACGAGTTCTATACGCTCTATGTCACCCGGCCGGGCGTTCCGCTGCCCTACGCTTTCAGCCGCTGGCTGGCCGACAATCATCCGCCGCTCTTCTACGCGCTGGCTCGCGCGACCAGTTGGCTGGGGGCAACGGTCGAGGAGCGGCGGTGGGTCAATCTGTTCGTCCTGCTCGCCGCGACCGTCCAGCTCGCATGGTGGTTGATCCCGCATCCGCTGCGGCGGCTCGGCTGGGTCTTTGCCGTCACCCTCGCTAGCGCCTGGCCTGCGATCGACCGGGCCGCCGAGTTGCGCTCCAATTACCTGGCGTTCGCATCCGCTGCCGTGGCGGTCGCCGCGCTGATAGCGTTCGACCGGGGCCATCGGGCCGATCGCCGGGCGGCATGGGCCATGCTGACCTTCGCCTTGCTCATCGCGTTCAACGTGCATCTGGCCGCGAGCATCGTCGTCGGGTCGATGGCCGCCGCCATGATCCTGCGGCGCTTACTGGCGCGTGACGGGCAAGGCGCGTTCCATCTGTTCGCGGCGGCGGCGCTGGCGGCAGTTCCGATGCTGGTCCACCTGCTCTGGTCGTTCGGACAGATCGAAGCCAATACGCGCAGCTTCTGGATACCCGGCGGCCTCGACGCCGCGCGCTGGGCGATCGAGATCGAGGTGCTGGGCAGCCTGACCGCCAATCCGGCCATTACTCTCCTGGCGGCGCTCGGCTTTGCGATGCTGGCCTGGCGGAGCTGGCGCGACCGCCGCCTCGCGGCTCCGGCCGATCTGGCGCTGACGCTGGCGGTCGGGCTGGGGATCGCCATGATTGCGATGGTCGCGATCCATCTGTGGCGGCCCTTCATCATCGGTCGCTATCTGGTCACGCTCCATCCGCCCATTGCGATGATCCTGGCGCTGGGCGTCACCGCACTGCTCGACCGGGCGCGGCCGGTGGTCGTGGTCCTGCTGTCGGCGGCGATCACCCTGGCCGCGATGGTGGCGATCCGCGAGAATTGGGCCCGGACCGTGGCGCAACCCAGCTGGTACGGCACGGGCAGCACCATCGCCGCGATCCGGCGCGCCTGCCCGACGACCCACATCCATGTCCATGCGGCGGGCAACAGCATCGCCATGACCGCCCCGCCGGTCGAGAATCGCGTCGTCTTCCCCTTCGCCTACCGGATTGTCGCGGCACATTTTGGCTTTCCGATCGTCAGCGGCCACGACATGGGCCGCGACTGTCCCACCCTGTTCTGGACCGAACATGCGGCGGGCCAGCCGGTTACGGTCGACGGCCTGACGGCGGAACTGCGCGCGCAAGGCTTTCCCATCGGCCGGGCGCGATTGCGGCGCATCGGCTATGGCTATGTACTGGAGGCATGGCCGATGCCCACAGGAGCCTTGCCGAATGCCGTCCCGGCCGCTACCCGGCGGCTTTAATGCAGACCTCGGATCATCGCCCCGGCACGCTCATTCAGGGTGGCGCCGTTTTCCCGCACCGGCATCTGACCGGAATCGACGGCCTTCAACCGCATGAGATCATGTTC
>CAJYRW010000002.1:0-44711 GCA_913777475.1 uncultured Sphingomonas sp.
ACTCCCAGCCGCGCCAGCAGATCGCGGCGGCGCGGGGAGGAGGATGCAAGGACGAGCGGCATGGTTGGCCGGTCGCTCACTTGAAGCGGTAGGTGATCCGGCCCTTGGTCAGGTCGTACGGCGTCAGCTCGACGAGCACTTCGTCGCCGACCAGCACGCGGATGCGGTTCTTGCGCATCTTGCCCGCCGTATGCCCCAGGATCTCGTGATCATTCTCGAGCTGGACGCGGAACATCGCATTGGGGAGCAGTTCCACCACGCGGCCGCGCATCTCGAGCAGTTCTTCCTTGGCCAAAAAATACCTCGGTTCGTCTTGTTTTAGGGTATGTCGAAGAGGCGCCGCCATAGCCGCAAAGCCGCCAAAAGGAAAGGCGCGGTCGTTCGACCCAGGATATGGGGTGGAGAGCGGGGTTCGGCAAGGCACTGGTGGACGGGATCAGCGCCCCGGCGCGTGCTCGAATCCCAAGGTCGCAGGCAAGGGGACGGGGCCATCCGCGTCGGCCAGCGACAATCCCTCGCCGGGGGCGAACAGGCCGATCCGGGTCGCCGCGACCGGCGGAGTCTGCTCGGGCGGCAACGCAAAGAGCAATTGATAATCGTCGCCCGCGGTGACGGCGGTCAGCCGCGCGGCGCGGTCGCCACCGCCAAAGGTGCGCGCTTCCACGGACAGGGGGACGGCATCCAGATCGATCAACACGCTCAAGCCGCTCGCCCGCGCCATTCGGTCGGCGTCGATCAGCAGCCCGTCGGACACGTCCATCATCGCATGGACGACGGGGCCGAGCGCGCGGCCTTCGGTCAGGCGGGGATAGGGACGGCGATAGGCATCGCGCAGCGCGACCGGGCCATGGCCGGCCTGCGCAATCGCCAGGCCCAGCCCGGCGTCGCCGATCGTGCCGGTGACCCACAGGGCGTCCCCTGCCTTGGCGCCGTCACGGGCGGGTGCCGGTGCATCGCGGCCGAAGGCGGTCAGCGTCAGGGTGCGGGGGCCGCGCTTCGACACCGTATCGCCGCCGATCAGCCGCGTGTCGAAGCGGGTCAGCACCGTCGCCAGCCCGTCCAGAAAGGTCCGGTCCCAGGCGGAATCGCCCAGCGGATAGTTGAGCAGGACCCCTTCGACCAGGGCCCCCTTGGCGGCAAGGTCGGACAGGTTGGTGGCGACCAGCTTCCACGCGATATCGGCGGGCGGGTCGTCGGGCAGGAAGTGCACGCCTTCGACCAGCGTGTCGGTGGTGACGACCAAGGGTCCTGCGTCGATCACCGCGCTGTCGTCGATCAGTCCGCGCGCGCCGGGATGCAGCGGCATCCGGCGCAACGCGGCGATGAACTCCGCCTCGGTCATCGGGGCGGGTAAGGGGTCAGGCCCGCGCGACCTTGGCGATCGCGTCGAGCAGGCCGTTGACGAAGCCCGATTCGCGCTTCTCGTAGAAGGCGTGGGCGACATCGACATATTCGCTGATGACTGCGCCGACCGGCACGTCATGGCGTGCGATCAACTCATAGGTGCCCGCGCGCAGGATCGCCTTCATCGGCCGGTCGAGCCGGTTCAGCGTCCAGCCCGAGGCCAGCTTGCCCTCGATCATCCGGTCGATCTCGCCCAGCCGCGCATGGACGCCCTTGACGATGTCGTCGAAGAAATCGGTGTCGGCATCGGCATATTCGACGTCTTCGATGGTCGCGCCGATGCGGTGATTGTGGAATTCGTGGAGCAGCGCCGCCAGCGGGGTCTGTTCCATGTCATGCTGATAGAGCGCCTGGACGGCGGCAAGGCGCGCGGCGGCGCGCGCCTGGGTACGGGCTGGAGGACGAGTCATTGGCGGGCCTTTACCGGGCTGTCGTCAATCCGTCACGCATTTTGGGAGAGGGGGGCGGGAACCCTCAAAGCATCCGGCGGAAATAGACGACCCGTTCGGTCTCGACGAACCCGAGGGCGCGGTGCATCGCATGAGAGTCGATATTGTCGAGTTCGGCGTCCGACGCGAACTCGGTGCACCCCTGCGCCCGGCCCCAGTCGGCGACCGCCGCGACCAGCGCACCGGCCACGCCCTGTCGCGATGGGCCGGATCGACGCACAGCCCTTCGAGGAATAGCACCGGCGAGGTGTCGCAGCCATTGACGTAATCGT
This sequence comes from uncultured Sphingomonas sp., assembly GCA_913777475.1. GTDB lineage: Bacteria > Pseudomonadota > Alphaproteobacteria > Sphingomonadales > Sphingomonadaceae > Sphingomonas. Next base: position 2,126 of record CAJYRW010000002.1, read on the forward strand.
GCCGGATGGCAGCCTCGGCGAAACCGATCACCTGGGCGTTCTCCAGCGCGACGAAGCCGCCGCCCTGGGCCAGCCGTTCGGCAATCTCCGCCGGATCGCCCGCGTCCTCACCCCAAAGCATCGCCCGCAGCGCCAGCCATCCTTGCGAATGTTCCGGCGCGGCGGGCGTGACGATCACCGGTTGAGCCGCAGCCGCAGCGCCACCGACTTGGCATGGGCGGGCAGCCCCTCGGCATGGGCCAGTGCTACCGTCGCCGGGCCGAGTTCGTTAAGCGCCGTCTCGGTCAGGCCCAGGAAGCTCGTCCGCTTCATGAAGTCGAGCACCGACAGCCCGCTGGCGAAACGCGCGCGGCGGCCGGTGGGCAGGACATGGTTCGGCCCGGCGACATAATCGCCGATGGCTTCCGGCGTATGGCGGCCCAGGAACACCGAGCCTGCATGACGCAGGCGGTCGAACAACTCTTGCGGCTCGTCCACCGCCAGTTCCAGATGTTCGGGCGCCAGCCGGTCGACCAGTGGCATCGCGGCCTCCAGCGATTCGACGACGATGATCGCGCCATTGGCGTCCCAGGCGGTGCGCGCGACGCTGGCGGTGGCCAGTTCGGGGATTTGCCGGTCGACCGCTTCGGCGACACGGACCGCGAAGTCTGCGTCGTCGGTGAACAGGATCGACTGGGTCACCGTGTCATGCTCGGCCTGGCTCAGCAGGTCGGCGGCAATCCAGTTGGGGTCGTTCTTGCCGTCCGCGACCACGACGATCTCGGAGGGGCCCGCCACCATGTCGATGCCGACCATGCCGTAAACTTGGCGCTTGGCCTCCGCGACCCAGGCATTGCCCGGGCCGGTGACGACATCGACCCGCTGGATACGGCCTGCGCCATAAGCCAGCGCGCCGATCGCCTGCGCGCCGCCGACGCGCCACACTTCGTCCACGCCGGCCAGATGCGCGGCGGCGAGGACCAGATGGTTGATCTCGCCCTTGGGTGTCGGGGTGACCATCACCAGCCGCTCGACACCCGCCACCTTGGCGGGGATCGCGTTCATCAACAGCGAGGAGGGATAGGCCGCCCGCCCACCGGGGACGTAGATCCCGGCCGCATCCACCGCCGTCCAGCGCGCGCCCAGCCGCACGCCCTGTGCATCGACATAGTCGGTGTCGGTCGGCTTCTGCTTTTCATGATAGGCGCGGATGCGCGCGGCGGCGAGGTCGAGCGCGGCGCGCAGTTCGGGCTCCAGCGCCTCATACGCCGCACGGCAATCGGCGGGCTCGATCCGCCAGCCGGTCTCGGCCAGGTCATGGCCGTCAAACTGCTTGGTGAAGGCCGCCACCGCCGCCTCGCCATCGTCGCGGACCGCGCGCAGGATCACTTGCACGTCGCGCGCGACATCCGCATCGCTCTCGCGCCGGGCATCGACCAGCGCGTCGAAGACGGCGGCGAAGCCCGTGTCCGTCGTATCGAGGCGGATCATGCGGCTTCCCTCTCGGCGACGGCGCGGCGGAAGGCCTCGACCAGCGGCACCACTTGCGCTCGCGTCTTCATCGCGGCGCGGTTGACGACCAGGCGCGAGGTGACCTCTTCGATCACTTCCACCTCGACCAGCCCGTTTTCCTTCAGCGTGCGGCCCGACGACACCAGGTCGACGATGCGCGGCGCCAGACCCAGGGTCGGGGCCAGTTCCATCGCGCCGTTCAGCTTGACGCACTCGGCCTGCACCCCGCGCGCGGCGAAGTGGCGGCTGGTGATGTGCGGATATTTGGTCGCGACGCGGACATGGCTCCACCCGCGCGGATCGTCGCCCTCGGCCATCGCGGCGGGCTCGGCGACCGAGATGCGGCAATGGCCGATCTTCAGGTCGACGGGCGCGTAAAGCTCGGAATAGCCGAATTCGGATAGCACGTCCGACCCGACGATGCCCAGTTGCGCCGCGCCATGCGCGACGAAGGTGGCGACGTCGAAGGCGCGGACGCGGATCAGCTCGATGCCCGGCACATCGGTCGCGAAGCGCAGCGCGCGGCTGTCCTTGTCGGTGAAGGCCGGTTCGGGCCGGATGCCGGCGGCGGCGAGCAGCGGCAGCGCCTCGGCCAGGATGCGTCCTTTGGGGACGGCGATGATCAGCGGTTGGGCCATGAGGATCGGGGACTTACCCACCCCGGTGGGGGATCGCAATTCTTATCCTCCCCGCATCGCGGAGGGGGACCACCACGAAGCAGTGGGGGAGGGGGATCGCCGCAAGCTATGTCCTGTGTGGCGATCCCCCTCCGTCAGGCCGGCGGCCTGCCACCTCCCCGTGGCGGGGAGGATTGGGCATTACACCTTAGCGGCGTAGATCATCCGGCCGGGGCCGAGATTGGCGAACACGCGGTCCAACTCGTTCTCGCCGACCGCGAAGCAGCCCTGGCTGCGGCCGAGCATGCCGTGCGTCCTGATCATGTCGCGATTGGCGTACCAGGCCGAATGGATCACGATCGCGCGCTCCAGCGCATTGTTGTTGGTCGGATCAAGGCCGACCAGCCGCTGCGACCGGCCATGCTTGCCGACATAATATTCGTCGGTCAGGAAGGCGCCCTCCGAGCTGGCGTTCGAGTTGAACGCATTGGAAAAGCGCTGAAGATAGCCGCTGTGCGACGGGTCCGAACCGCTGCCGTGCGAGACGAGCAGTGAGTTGCTCCGGCCGCTGACCAGATCGACCAGGTGGAGGCGCGGCTCGGAAGAGCCGACCGCGAAGTCGACGATCGCCATGCGATCACGCCGCTGGATGCGCGACCCGTGCCGCTGGAGCGAGGCCATGGCCTGGCGCAGCAGCTCCGGCCGGACGACCCGCGACGACGCCAGGATCGGCTGGGCCGGGATCGGCGACGGCATGGTCGGGCGCGTCGGCAGCGGTGGCTGGCGCACGGGGCGCAGATCACTTGCCGTCAGCCGCCCCCGGGCGCTCGCCGCCCCCGGAACCGCCAATGCCCCGGCGAGCACCAGCGCGTTCTTCAACAGCGCGCGCCGACCCGGCGCCGCGTCCAGATTATCGTGCATTTTGGTCCTTCAACCCCAGAAATCCCGCGACTCCTAGATAGCAGAGAAGGGGCGGTTTTTCTGCCCGTTCGTTGATCCGTTGATCGCTTGGTTCCATCGACTCGGCGTAAGTTCCGCCGTTCCGCAAAAATTTTCGCTTGGCACAAATTATGGGTTGACGTGTTTAAAATTTCGTGAACTCGCCAAGGAAAAGGGATATGAAGGCTCTCGCTTTTTCCGCCCTGCTGGGCTTTGCGTCGCTGGGTCTGGCTGCGCCAGCTATGGCCGCCGATGAGGGGCCTGCCACCGCAACCATCGCCCAGGCGGCTGCTGCGCTGGCCCCGAATCGCTTCGTCTGGGCCGATCCGCAAATGGCAGCGGTCGACTCGGTGACCCAGCCGGTCACCGTGGTGGTCAGCCTGCCCATGCAGCGCGCCTATGTCTATCGTGGCGAGACGATGATCGCCGCCGCCTCGGTATCGACCGGCAAGGATGGTAAGGATACGCCCACCGGTATCTTCCCGATCCTGCAGAAGCGCGAAATGCACCGTAGCAACCTGTATAATGACGCCGCGATGCCGTTCATGCAGCGGCTGACTTGGGATGGCGTCGCGCTGCACGCGGGCAACAATCCGGGATTTCCCGATTCGCATGGATGCATTCGCCTGCCCGCCGCTTTCGCCAAGAAGCTGTTTTCGATCACTTCGGTGGGGACGAATGTAGTCGTCACCGACCAGATGGTCGGCGATCATTTCGATCCGTCGCTGATGGAAACCGAGGCGAGCCAGGCCAATCAGGCGCAGCTGGCGTCGCTGACTCGCTAAACTTCTATGCGGCTTTGGACTGTACCCAGGCCGACCGCTTCGTCAGGCCACCAGGCCCAAAGCCCGGAGCTGCGGTCGTAACGTCGCTTCGTCAGTAAAGTGCAACGCGTGAATGCCCAGCGCGGCCGCGGCGTCGATATTGGCGCGATTGTCGTCGATGAACACCGCCTCGCCCGGCTCCAGCCCGAATCGAGCGAGCGCGAGGCGGTAGATGGCGGGATCGGGCTTCACCAGTTTTTCGTCGCCCGACACGACGATGTCGCGAAAGCGATCGAACAGCGCCGCTTCGGCCACGCGAAAGGGTGGCCAGAATTCGTGGCTGAAGTTGGTGATCGCAAATAGCGGGACGCCCGCCGAATCGAGTTCGGCGACCAGTTCGTGCATTCCCCGGATCGGATCGCCGATGCTCTCGCGGAAACGCGGGCCCCAGGCGGCGATCAGGTCGGCATGCTGCGGATAAAGCGCGATCAGCTCCGCCGAGGTGTCGGCGAAGTCGCGGCCCGCATCATGCTGGAAATGCCATTCGGTCGTGACGACATCGCGCAGAAACGCATCGAGCGCCCGATCGTCTGCGATCAGGCGCCGATACAGGATTCGCGGGTCCCAGTCGTAAAGGACGCGACCGACGTCGAAGATGACGGCGGTCGGCCGATCGGCACGCGTGGCGGACAAGCTGTCCGTCCCGTTCGATTCGACCGGCATCAGGGCTGATTAGCCCTGGCGCGCCTTGAAACGACGGTTGGTCTTGTTGATGACGTAGGTGCGGCCGCGACGGCGGATCACGCGGTTGTCCCGGTGGCGATCCTTGAGCGACTTCAGGGAATTGCGGATCTTCATGATCGATTCGCTTCTTTTGAACTGGAGGGTGATCTGGAAAGCGTCGCCGCCTAGTGGCAACCGGCGTTTAAGTCAAGGTTGGGGCATGACAAGGCGATCAGGATGCATCGCGCCCCTTTCGCCACCGGATCAACCGCCATATGTCATGCGTTGCCCATCCGTAACATCCTTCAAGGTGTCTTCAACGCATGAAAGCCCGCTCGCTCCTGATCCTCGCGGCCGCCGCCGGAACGCTGGCCGCCTGTTCCACCACGGGCGGGCGCATGCCGCCGACCGAGGTGATCCGCTATCATCTGGGCGAGCCGATCGCGCGCGGGACCATCCGCGTCGAGCCGTTGTCGAGCACCGGCCCGGCCAGCATCGAGTTCAAGACCTATGCCGCCGCAGTCGAAACCGCACTGCTGCGCAACGGTTATTCGGTGGCGCAGGGTGACGCGCAGCCGGATTATATCGCCACCGTCTCCTTCACCCGTGCCAACCGACTCGGCCCGCCGCGTCCGTCGCCCTTCTCGATCGGCCTGGGCGGCGGCAGCTTCTCGGGCGGTCGCGGTGGCGGCGTCGGCCTGGGCGGGGGCGTGAGCTTCCCGATCGGCAAGAGCCGTCCGCAGGAGATCATCGGCACCGAATTGTCGGTCCAGATCAAGCGCCGCGTCGACCAGTCGCCGATCTGGGAAGGCAGCGCGCGCAACATGGCGCCGGTTGAAACCCTCGCCAAGCTGGATGCTCAGGCGCAGGCGACCAAGCTGGCCGATGCGCTCTTCACCAAATTTCCCGGCGAATCGGGCCGCACGATCGAGGTGAAGTGACGCGATGACACTGACCATCAATGCGTCCTTCGACGGCGGCAACATCCGCGTCGTGGCGATCGACGGCGACCGGGTCGACCTGGAGATCGTCGCCGACAAGGATTCGGACTTCTATCAGTGGTTCTATTTCCGGGTCGGCGGGGCGAAGGGCCGGACGCTGACCTTTCGTATCCTGAACGGCGCGGGGTCGGCCTTTGCCGATGGCTGGCCGCATTATCAGGTGCGTGCCTCGACCGACCGGCAGGACTGGCGGATGACACCGACAACCTACAGTGACGGCGTGATCGAATGGCAGTGGACGGGCGAGAGCGATCTCGCCTGGTTCGCCTATTTCGAGCCCTATACGATGGAGCGTCACCATGATCTGGTCGCGCGAATCGCCGGTCGCGGCGTCCATCACGAAGAAATCGGCGTCACCCTCGACGGCCAGCCGATCGACTATTTCCGCTTGGGCTCGGGCCCCAAGCAGGTGTGGCTCTACGCCCGCCAGCATCCGGGCGAGTCGATGGCCGAATGGTGGATGGAGGGCGCGCTCGACTGGCTGACCAGCCCGGCGGCCGAGTCGCTGCTGGCGGCGGCGACCGTCCATGTCGTGCCCAACATGAACCCGGACGGCACGCGGCGCGGGCATCTGCGCACCAATGCGGCGGGCGTGAACCTGAACCGCGAATGGCATGACCCTACGCCCGAGCGCAGCCCGGAAGTGCTGTGCGTGCGGAACCGGATGGACCAGACCGGTGTCGACTTCGCGATCGACGCGCATGGCGACGAGGCGATTCCGGCCAATTTCATCGCCGGCTTCGAGGGGATTCCCAGCTGGACCGAGGAACACGGCGCCAAATTCTATGAATTCGGCCGCCGCCTGGCTGCGCATACGCCCGATTTCCAGACCCAGATGGGTTATGAGAAGGCGGGGCCGGGCCGGGCCAATCTGGCGATGTCGACCAACCAGCTTGCCGAGCGATTCGGTGCGGTGTCGGTGACGCTGGAAATGCCGTTCAAGGACCATGATCCCAACCCCGACGCGGTGCATGGCTGGTCGGGCGAACGCTCGGCGAAGCTGGGCGTGTCGTGCCTGGAAGTGCTGGCCGGGATGATCGGGGATATCTGATCGGGTTTGGGGAAGCCCTTGCAGGGGGGCTTCCCCGCTTCTCTCATCCCCAAAGGTAAAATGGCCTCGGTCGCCGCAAGGACACATACCTCTGCGTCCTCCGCGCCTCTGCGCGAACCTATCGAACCCCGTTCAGCCTGAGCGACGTCGGCGTTATCGCCGCACGCCTTCCGCGGCCAGATAGCGGTCCAGCTCGGCCAATACCCGCTCCAGACCGGACGCATTGCCCGCCTCCGCGCGCACGGTCAGCGCTGCCTGGGTGTTGGAGGCGCGCAGCAGCCACCAGCCATCCGCCGTCCGCACCCGCACGCCATCGGTGTCGTTGACCTCCGCGCCCTCGGCCCGCAGCGCCTCCGCCACGCGGGACACGATCGCGAACTTGTCCGCCTCCGCCACCACGATTCGCGTCTCGGGGATGTCGACCATCGCGGGCATCGCGCCGCGTAGCTCGGTCATCGTGCGGCCCGCCAGATGCGCGCTGCGAATCAGGCGGATCGCAGCATAGTGCGCATCGTCAAAGCCGTACCATTCGCCGGCAAAGAACATATGGCCCGACATCTCGCCGCCCAGCGGCGCGCCCGTCTCGACCATCTTGGTCTTCATCAGGCTGTGGCCGGTCTTCCACATCACCGGCCGGCCGCCCAAGGCCTGAATATGGTCGAACAGCGCCTGGCTGGCCTTCACGTCCGCCACGATCGGCGCGCCGGGATATTCGGCGAGCGCGGGTCCCGCCAGCAGCATCAGAATCTGGTCGCCCCAGATCACCCGGCCCTGGCCGTCGATCGCGCCGATCCGGTCGCCATCGCCGTCGAAAGCGAATCCGAAATCGAGCCGTCTCTCCGCCACCAGCGCCTTCAGCGCGTCTAGGTTGCTCTCGACCGTTGGATCGGGGTGATGATGCGGGAAATGACCATCCACATCGGTGAACAGCGTATGGTGCTCACCCGGCAGGCGCTGGACCAGCTTTTCGATGACCGGCCCCGCCGCGCCGCTGCCGCAGTCCCAGCCGATGCGGTATTCGCCACCCGCGTAACCCGCCATCAGCCGGTCGACATAGGCGTCGAGGATGTCATGCTCCGTGACCTGCCCGGTGCCGCTGGTCCAGTCGCGCGCCGCCGCCATCCGCGCCAGGTCCTGCACATCCTCGCCAAAAAAGGGGAGATGCTGCAGCACCATCTTGAAGCCATTGTCGTCGCGGGGGTTATGGCTGCCCGTTACCTGTACGGCGCCGTCCACTTCTAGGGTCGCCTCGGCGAAATAGACCATCGGCGTGGGGCCCAGCCCCAGGCGCACGACGTCGACACCGCTGTCGGTCAGACCCTCGATCAGCGCGACCTCCAGCATAGGCGAACTCAACCGCCCGTCGCGTCCCACCGCGACGCGGGTGCCGCCCGCACGCCGCACCCGCGTGGCGAAACCGCGGCCGACCGCATAGGCCGCGCCCTCGTCCAGCGTCTCGGGCACGGTACCGCGCACGTCATATTCGCGGCAGGCACTGGGGTGGATCGCCGCTACCCGCTCAGGCCCGGGATCAGGCATCACGCATCACGCCGGGCCAGCAACAGGTCGCGCGCCGCATTGACCCGCCGCGTCAGATCGGCCGAGCCGCCGCGATCGGGATGGACCTGTCCGATCAGTCGGCGATGGGCCTGGCGGATCGCATCGGCATCCGCGCCAGGCGGCAGGTCGAGAATGGCGAGCGCATCCGCCTCGTCACGGGGCAGGCGCGGCGCCGGGTTGCGCTTGGCGGGGCGTGGCATATAGCGCCACACCAGCCAGATGACCGCCAGCGCGATCAGCCATTTCATGCGGCGGCGTCTGCCTCTTTGGTGCCGACTTCCGCCCCGAGTTCGGGCAGCTGCAGGGCCGCCATCATCTCGCGCAGTTCCTGCCGTGCGGCGACATGGCCCAGGCCCATCGCGCCGAATTCCTTGGCATCGATCATGGTCAGGCCGTTGGGGAACATCTCGCGATAGATGACGCGCTCGCCCAGTCCCGGAATCACCCGGAAGCCGACCCGGCGCGACAGATCGGTCAGCGCATCCGACACGCGGCGCATGTTACGCGCCTCGATATGCTGAAGCCGGTTGCGCAGTACGACCCAGTCGATGGTGGTCCCGTCCGCACGCGCCCGCTGCTTGCGCGCATCCCAGATCAGCTCGGAATAGAAGCTGGGGCGCGTCACCTGGAACGTCTCCGGGTCGACCTGGCCGATCAGGTCGAAGTCGACGAAGCTGTCGTTCATCGGCGTGACCAGCGTGTGCGACAGGGCGGCGGCGGTGCGCGCGAAATGATCGTCACGGCCCGGCGTGTCGACGATCAGGAAATCGGCGTCCTGCGACAGGCCGAACCACAGTTCCTCGAAGCCCTCTTCGGTCTGGCTGGAGTGAGTCGCATGGACCGGCATGGGCAGCTGGTGCCCGGTGCGCTTGATCGTCTCGGCCCGGTTATCCAGATAGCGCCCGACGGTCCGCTGGCGATGATCCAGGTCCAGACAGGCCACCCGCGCCCCCTTGGCGGCCAGCGCGATGGCGACGTGAACCGCCGTGGTCGATTTGCCGGTGCCACCTTTTTCATTGGCAAAGACAATTACGTGCGTGGAAGATAGCCGTTCCGGCAACTCGTCGCTTCCTTATTGATCCCCGTTGCCACCCTACATAGAAGCCCTGGGCGTGGGGAACGAGGGGTAAAATCAGTGGAAGTCATTCGGGATCGCGAAGCCTTGGTCGCGGCACTCGCCAGCTTGCGTGCCGACGGCGCGCGCGTGGCGTTCGTGCCGACCATGGGCGCGCTCCATGCCGGGCATGTCGCGCTGATCGAGGCGGCGAAGCGGCCCGGCACCAAGGTCGTGGCGTCCATCTTCGTGAACCCGAAGCAGTTCGGCGCGGGCGAGGATTTGAGCCGCTATCCCCGGCGCGAGCTGGCCGATATCCGCATGTTGACCGAGGCGGGCTGCGACCTGCTCTGGCTGCCCGGCGTCGAGGTCATGTACCCGGAGGGCCACGCCACGACGATCCGCGTCGCGGGCGTCACCGAGCCGCTGGAGGGGGCGTCGCGCCCCGGTCATTTCGATGGCGTCGCGACCGTCGTCGCCAAGCTGTTCAACCAGGTCGGGCCCGATGCCGCCTATTTCGGCGAGAAGGATTTTCAGCAGTTGGCGGTGATCCGCCGCATGGTCACCGACCTCGACTTTCCCATCGAGATCGTCGGCGTGCCGACCCAGCGCGACGATGACGGCCTCGCTCTGTCCTCGCGCAATATCTATCTGGACGAGGAACAGCGGGCCAAGGCCGTGGCGCTGCCGCGTGCGCTGGGCGTCGCCGCGCGCGCGATCGGGCGGGGCGAGGACGTCGCCAGCGTGCTGGCCGATGCGCGCGCCACACTGACCGCCGCCGGGTTCGAGGTCGATTATCTCGAGCTGGCCGATGCCGAGACGCTGACGCCCCATGGCTCCGGCGACACCGCCCCCGACCGCCCCCGCCGATTGCTGGCCGCGGCCCGGATGGGATCGACCCGACTGATCGATAACATCGCTGTCATGGACGGTTAATCGATTAACCAATTTGTGACCGTTCTGGTCATATGTCTAGCCTTGCGGACAACAGGGGTCCGTAAGGAGGGCAGGACATGGCTAACAGCAGCAAGAGCGCGCATTTCCTGATGGAAAGCCGCCTCGCCGATCAGCGGGTGACCGATGACGGCGCGACGATGTACGATCTGGGGGTCGCCTATTCGACCGGATCGGGTGGGATGCGCCTGGACCTGATCGAGGCGCACAAATGGTTCAACCTGGCCGCGGTCGCGGGTTTCCTGCCTGCACAGATCGCGCGCGCCGAAGTGGCCAGCGACATGACCGCCCGCGAGATCGCCGAGGCACAGCGTCAGGCGCGGGCTTTCCTGCACGGTACGATGCAGCATATGCGCGCGGCCTGAATCGTCTTCATGACCGCGCGCTGACCAACCCCGGCGGGGGAGGCCGGGATCAGTCTTCGCTCGTGTCCTTCACGGCCGTCTTCTTGGCAGCCGCTTTCTTCGGTGCCGGTTTTTTCGCGGGTGCCTTCTTGTCCCCCGCTGCCTTTGCCGTCTTGGCGGGCGCCTTCTTGGCCGCAGCCTTCTTCGCCGGCTTCTTGCGTGCCGGAGCGGCCGCCGCCCGCGCATCGATCAACTGCGCCGCTTCTTCCAGTGTCAGCTGATCCTTGTCGACCGTCTTGGGGATGGTCGCATTCGTCTCGCCGTCCGTGACGTAAGGGCCGTAGCGCCCTTCCATCAGCTTGATCTCCGCCTCGGTACGCGGATGCTTGCCCAGCACCTTCAGCGGTTCGCGTGATGCGGTGCCGCGCGCGGCGCGGCCACCACCCGCCGCCGCTTCGGCCAGCTTGACCACGGCGGCGTTCATGCCCGTCTCGAACACATCGGCGGTCGAGGTCAGGCGGGCATATTTGCCGCTATGCGCCAGATAGGGGCCGTAGCGCCCGATCGACGCGGTGATCGGCTCGCCCGTTTCCGGATGGTTGCCGATGGTGCGCGGCAGGCTGAGCAGCTTGAGCGCCCATTCCAGGTCGAGATCGACATCCTTGGGGATGGAGGCGCGCTTGGCGTCCTTGCCCTCGCCCAGCTGGATATAGGGGCCGAATCGCCCCGACTTGCGCTCGACCGGCAGCCCGGTTTCGGGGTCCTGGCCCAGCGTTTCCGGCCCGGTATCCTCACCAGCCCCTTCGCCGCCTTGCGCGAATCGGCGGGTATATTTGCATTCCGGATAGTTGGAGCAGGCGATGAACGCGCCGAATCGACCGCCACGCAGCGCCAGCTTGCCCTCGCCGCAATTGGGGCAGAGGCGCGGGTCCGACCCGTCCGCCTTTTCGGGGAAGAGATAGGGCGCCAGGAACTGGTCCAGTTCGGCGGTGATCGCCGAGGGCTGCTGCTCCATCACCTCCGAGGTGCGCGGCTTGAAGTCGCGCCAGAAGGCGTCGAGCACCGCCTGCCACTGGGCGCGGCCGCCGGACACGTCGTCCAGCTCCTCTTCCAGCTCGGCGGTATAGTCATAGCCGACATATTTCTCGAAGAAACGCTCCAGGAACGCCGTCACCAGCCGCCCGCTCTCCTCGGCGAAGAAGCGATTCTTCTCGACGCGGACATAGGCGCGGTCCTTCAGCGTCTTGATGATCGAAGCATAGGTCGACGGACGCCCGATGCCGAGCTCCTCCATCCGCTTGACCAGCGACGCCTCGGAAAAGCGCGGCGGCGGCTGGGTGAAGTGCTGCTCGGCCTTCACCTCCTTCTTCGCGGGCGCATCGCCCTCGCGCAGGCGGGGGAGGCGGCGCGCCTCTTCGTCCTGGCTGTCGTCCTGGCCTTCCTCATAGAGCGCCAGATAGCCGGGGAAGAGCACGACCTGGCCGGTTGCGCGCAGGACATGGCGGCCGGTGCCGTCGGCCATGTCGATGGTGGTGCGTTCCATCCGCGCCGAGGCCATTTGCGACGCCAGCGCCCGCTTCCAGATCAGGTCGTAGAGACGGCCATGGTCGCCTGACCCTGCGCGGTCGCGGCTGAAATCGGTCGGGCGAATCGCCTCGTGCGCTTCCTGCGCGTTCTTCGCCTTGGACTGGTACATGCGCGGCTTGTCGGGGACGTAGGAGGCGTCATAGCGCTCGGCCACCGCCTTGCGCGCCGCCGAAATGGCCGATCCGTCCATCTGGACGCCATCGGTACGCATGTACGTGATCGCACCGTCCTCATAGAGCTGCTGCGCGATCCGCATCGTGTGATCGGCCGAGAAGCCCAGCTTGCGCGCGGCCTCCTGCTGCAGGGTCGAGGTGGTGAAGGGCGGCGGCGGGTTGCGGGTCGCGGGCTTGGTCTCGACCGACTGGACCTGGAACCGGCCCGCCTCGACATCGGCCTTGGCGCGCTTGGCGTCGCCTTCGTTGCCGATCGACAGGCGGTCGAGCTTCTTGCCCTCCCACTGGACCAGCCGCGCGACGAAGGGGGTGCCGTCCTGCTCCATATCGGCCGTCACCGACCAATATTCCTGGGGCTTGAAGGCTTCGATCTCGCGCTCGCGGCTGACGATCAGGCGCAGCGCCACCGACTGGACGCGGCCCGCCGACTTGGCACCGGGCAGCTTGCGCCACAGCACCGGCGACAGGGTGAAGCCGACCAGATAGTCGAGCGCGCGGCGCGCCCGGTACGCGTCGATCAGGTCGGTATCCAGCTCGCGCGGATTCTGCATGGCGTGCAGGATGGCGGGCTTGGTGATCGCGTTGAACGTCACCCGCTCGACCTTGTCGGGCAGCGCCTTGCGGTTCTTCAGAACCTCCTGCACGTGCCACGAAATCGCCTCGCCCTCGCGATCGGGATCGGTGGCCAGGATCAGGCGGTCGGCCTTCTTCGCCTCGTCGGCGATCGCCTTCAGCTGGCGTGCCTTGTCCGCGTAATTCTCCCACTCCATCGCGAAATTCTGGTCGGGGTCGACCGAGCCGTCCTTGGGCGGCAGGTCGCGGACGTGACCATAGCTGGCGAGGACGCGATAGTCCGAACCCAGATATTTCTCGATGGTTTTCGCCTTGGCGGGCGATTCGACGATGACGAGTTGCATTGGGCCTAACTAGGAAGTCTCACACGTACGTGCGAGAGTGGAGGGGAAGGTCGGGAGGCGTCAAGTCGGTGCCGTCGCGGTCGATGTCATCGCCCATCCGCCGTCGCGCCGCATAGGCGCAGGCCCAGAAGGCGGGGGTCAGTATCGCCCAGACCGACAGGAGCAGGTCGGCCACCGCCAGGCTGGTGGGGCTGTCGAAGCTTGGGATCAGAACCGTCACCGCAACAAGGGCCAGCACGGCCAGAAAGGGGGCCGCGGCGAGCAGGACGAGGCCGACGAACGACGCAAGATAGGGTCGTGTCAGGGCCCAGCTTCGCCGCATGGCCGCCACGACCGGCAGCCGCTCGGCCGCCAGCGCAGGCAGCGCCAGGCTCCAGAGCGCGAGCAGCAGGACGCCCGGCACGATCAGCAGCGCCAGGCCGATCGCGACGGCCAGGAACATCAGCAGGTCGAGCAGGAACGCGCCCGGATAGCGTCCATCGGTGGGACGGTCCTCGGGCTGGTCGGGATGGGTCAGCCCGGCGTGCGACAGCGCGCGAAAGGTGACCAGCAACTGGAGATACAGCGTCACCAGCCCCAACAGGCTGCTCAGCCGCGTCCAGTCGCCGGGGGAATATTCCATCGCGATCTGCGGCACCGCGTCGATCGCAATCATCGCAGCGATGAAGCCCGGTCGCGCTCGCACGAAGGCAAAGGTGTCGGCGAGGATGCGGCGGGGGGCGAGGTCGTCAGTCTTCATGGCTTCCCGGTCTTTCGGCCCTGTTTTCGGCGAGGCGGAGATAACGAAGCACGTCCTGATCGCGATAGTGTGGCCGATCATGCGGGCGATAACCCAGCTTTTCCGCCAGCCGGATGGATTGCTGGTTGGCGGGTGAGATCATGCACTGGGTCGCAGGCGGTGCATGATGCTCGTCTATCCAGCGATGCGCGGCGGCGGCGGCCTCATGGGCATAGCCCTTGCCCTGCGCGGCGCGGGTAAAGACCCAGGCGGCCTCCGGGATGGTGTCCAGCCTGGTCGCGACCTCGCGGCGGAAATCCATGAACCCGGTCTCGCCGAGATACTGGCCGGTCGTCCGATCCAGAACGGCGAACAGCCCGTGGCCGAACACCGACCAATGGCCGATGAAGCGCAACAGCCGCATCCACGCCTCCTCGCCGGTCATCGGCGCCCCGGCATGGCGAACCACGATCGGATCGGCGACCATCGCGGCATAGGCGTCGTAATCCGCGACCGTGTAGGGGCGCAGGGTCAGGCGTTCGGTCTGGATCATGTCAGCGCCACCCGCCCGCCCGCATGGCGCTCCAGCCGTCCGGCCAGTTCCAGTTCCAGCAGGATCGTCTGGACGATGGCGGGCGGACGGCTGCTCTGGCGGATCAGTTCGTCGACGCTCACCGCCACCGGGCCGAGCAGGTCGGTCACGCGCGCCCGATCGGCATCGCTCGCCTCTTGCGGTGGCGGTGGTGTATAGGGGCTTTCGGGCGCGCGGACCATGCGGGCGTCGATGGGGCGGATTTGTTCGAGGATATCGGCGGCCGACTGGATCAGCGTCGCGCCCTCGCGGATCAGCATGTTGCACCCCTGCGCGCGCGGATCGGCGGGGTGACCGGGGACCGCCATCACCTCGCGCCCCGCCTCGCCCGCCAGCCGCGCGGTGATCAGCGAGCCGGAGCGCGGCGCGGCCTCGACCACGACGGTCCCTTGCGCCAGCCCTGCGATGATCCGGTTGCGCGAGGGGAAGTGGCGCGCCAGCGGCTGCGTGCCCGGCGGCTGTTCGGCGATCAGCAGGCCGCGCGTGGCGACCTCCTCCTGCAAGCGGGCGTTTTCGGGCGGGAAGGCGATGTCGATACCGCTGGCGATGACGCCGATGGTGCCCCCCTCCAGCGCGCCGATATGCGCCGCCGTATCGATGCCGCGCGCCAAGCCGGAGGTGACGGGCACCCGCTGCGCCGCGAGATCGTGCGCCAGTCCGCGTGCGAAGCGGCACGACGCGGCCGAGGCGTTGCGCGCACCGACCAGCGCCACGCCGCCGCGCTGCGCCAGCTCGATGTCGCCGCGGATGATCAGCGCGGGCGGGGCGGTGTCGAGTTCGGCGAGCAGTGCGGGGTAATCGGGCTCCCCCAGCAGGACATGACGCGCTCCCAGCCGCGCGACGGCCTCGATCTCACGGGCGATCACCGCCGGGTCGGCGGCCTTGGGGGCTTCGCCGCCGCCGCGCCGGGCGAGATGGGGCAGGGCGTCGAGCGCGGCCTGCGCCTCGCCGAAACGCGCCATCAACTGCCGCCACGTAACGGGTCCGATGCCATGGGTTCGCAGCAGCCGAAGCTGCGCGAACCGGGCGTCAGTCACGCTTCTTGCCGATACGGGGTTCGGTCCCGGCCAGCAGCCGCTCGATATTTGAGCCGTGCTTCCACACGACGATCAGCGCCAGCGCGATCAGCAGCAGCACCAAATCGAACCGGCCCATCACCGCCGCCGCCAGCGGCGCGCTGACCGCCGCCGTCATCCCCGCCACGGCCGAGATGCGCAGGGTGGCGAGCAGGCCCAGCCAGACGACCGCATAGACGAGACCCAGCGGCCAGTAGAGCGCGGTGACGACGCCCATCAGCGTGGCGACGCCCTTGCCCCCGCGAAACTTCAGCCAAATCGGATAGCAATGCCCGACGAACGCGGCGGCCGCCGCCAGCACTTCCTCACCGGGCAGCCAGTGGCGGACCAGCAAGACGGCGGCGACGCCCTTCAGCATGTCGAGGACCAGCGTCGCGGCGGCCAGGCCCTTGCGGCCGGTGCGCAGGACGTTGGTCGCGCCGATATTGCCCGACCCGATGCTGCGCAGATCGCCCGCGCCCGCCGCGCGGGTCAGGATGATTCCGAAGGGAATCGACCCCAGCAGATAGCCGATCAGCAAGGCCCAGCTGGGCGGCCCCCAGATGATTTCGGTCGGCAATAGTCTTCCCCTGTGCTCCGGCACATACATAGAACATCGCGTATGGCCTGTCCAATGCGGGCCGCTCTGGTTTCGATGCTGCGGGGTGTTTAAGGAGCGGGAATGAGCGATGCGCGTCCGATCCTGTTCTTCGATTCCGGCGTCGGCGGACTGTCGATCGCTGGGCCTGCACGCGCCGCCTTGCCGACCGCGCCCTTCGTCTATGTCGCCGATAGTGCGGGCTTTCCCTATGGCGAGAAGACCGAGGCGGAGATTGCGGGCCGGGTGCCCGCGCTGCTCGGGCGGTTGGCGGAGCGGTATCGGCCGCGCCTGATCGTGATCGCGTGCAACACGGCCTCGACCATCGCCCTGCCCGCCGTGCGCGCCGCGCTGGACCTGCCCGTCGTGGGCACGGTGCCCGCGATCAAACCGGCGGCGGCGATGAGCAAGACTCGTGCGATCGGTGTGCTCGGCACCCGCGCGACGGTGCGCCAGGCTTATGTCGACGATCTGGCGGCGCGCTTTGCGGGCGATTGTCGGGTGATCCGGCACGGCTCGGCCGAACTGGTCGAACTGGCCGAGGCAAAACTGCGCGGCGAGTCGCTTTCCCCTGCGGCGTTTGCGGCGGTGCTGGACGGGCTGTTCGGGCAGGAGGGGGGCGAATCGATCGATGTCGTCGTCAATGCCTGCACCCATTTCCCGCTGGTCGAGGCGGAGCTGGCGGCGGCGGCTCCCCATGCGGTGTGCTTCGTCGATGGCGGGCCGGGCATCGCGCGCCGGATCGCGTTTCTGACCCAAGGCCAGGACTGGCCCGAATCGGCGGGCGAGGGGGTGGCGGTGTTCACGCGACTCGGGGATCGCGAAGAGGCGCTTCGGCCCGGACTGGCGGCGCGCGGCTTCACCCGGGTCGAGGCCCTTTAGCGTCCCGGCGTTTGGCCTGGGCGCAAGGGATACGGAACTCTTCGATCCTTGGGACAATATGTCCACCATGATCGATCACAGTAACCACCGATCTCCACTCGATTCCTTTGCCGGATCGTCCTACATTCCCGTTCCATGAGCATCGAGGGCACGGACGCGCGCGTGGATTATTCCCGCGTCTTCACCCAGGCGATCGACCGCCTGCACGCCGAGGGACGTTACCGCGTCTTCATCGACATCCTGCGCAACAAGGGCATGTTTCCCAATGCGCGGTGCTTTGCCGGGCATAACGGACCCAAGCCGATCACCGTCTGGTGCTCCAACGACTATCTGGCGATGGGCCAGCATCCGAAGGTCATCGCCGCGATGGAGGAAGCGCTCCATGACGTTGGCGCAGGCTCGGGCGGCACGCGCAACATCGGCGGCAACACCCATTATCATGTCGATCTGGAGGGCGAACTCGCCGACCTGCACGGCAAGGAAGCGGCGCTGCTGTTCACCAGCGGATACGTCTCCAACGAGGCGACGCTGGCGACCTTGGCCAAGATCCTGCCGGGCTGCGTGATCTTTTCCGACGAACTGAACCACGCCTCGATGATCGCAGGCATCCGCAATTCGGGCTGCGAGAAGCAGGTCTTCCGCCACAATGATCTGGCGCATCTGGAAGAGCTGCTGGCGGCGGCCGATCCGGGCGTCCCGAAGCTGATCGCATTCGAGAGCGTCTATTCGATGGAGGGCGATGTCGCGCCCATCGCGGCGATCTGCGACCTGGCCGACAAGTATAACGCGCTGACTTATCTCGACGAAGTGCATGCGGTCGGCATGTACGGCGCGCGTGGCGGCGGCATTTCGGAGCGCGACGGCGTGGCCCACCGGCTGACCGTGATCGAGGGGACGCTGGGCAAGGCGTTCGGCGTGATGGGTGGCTATATCGCGGCCGATCGGATGATCGTCGATGTGATCCGCTCCTATGCGCCGGGGTTCATCTTCACCACTTCGCTGTCGCCGGTGCTGGTCGCGGGCGTGCTGGCGAGCGTGCGCCACCTGAAGCAGAGCTCGGTCGAGCGCGAAGGCCAGCAGGCCGCCGCCGCCAAGCTGAAGGCGATGATGACCGAGGCGAACCTGCCGGTCATGCTGGGCGAAACGCATATCGTGCCGGTGATGGTCGGCGATCCGGTCAAGGCCAAGAAGATCAGCGACATCCTGCTCGCCGAATATGGTGTATACGTCCAGCCGATCAATTACCCGACCGTCCCGCGCGGCACCGAGCGCCTGCGCTTCACCCCCGGCCCCGCGCATGACGAGGCGATGATGGCCGAACTGGTATCGGCCCTGGTCGAGATCTGGGAGCGGCTCGAGTTGAAGATGGCGGCGTAACGGGCTCCATCTTTTTCGGTCTTCCCCGGCGAAGGCCGGGGCCCAGGTGCGGCGAAGCGGGTGGTGCGCCGAGCGATGCGACCTTATCCCCACCAAAGATAGGGCAACTGGACCCCGGCCTTCGCCGGGGTGGTTACAATTTTAAAGGCCGGATTTCAGTCGAGCGTGATTGTGGCGTCGCTTCCCGGCACCGCCAATGATGCGCCAAACCGCACCGTGTGGACGCTGCTATAGTCGCCTTCTACCGGATCATCATAGACGTGGACGACGCGGCGTACCCCGTCGATCACCCAATAGGTTGGGATGCTCGCCTGGGCGTAGAGCATCCGCTTGAGCCCCATGTCGCGGCTTTGCGTCGTCTGGGCGATCTCGACCACCATCAGAACATCGTCTGGCGTCAGGAAGCGGTTCTCGGCGATCGGCTGGCGCAGTAGTGCGGCATCACAGGCGACGACCGTCGAGTCGTCGGTAACAAGACCGGTTTCACCCAAGACAAGCGCGACGCCCACGGCCTGAGCGAGATAGAACACGACATTGGCCTGCGCGGCGGCATGGCCCCCCATGGGCGGGTTCATCCGTTCCAGTTCCCCGTCGATCAGTTCGACCTTCATGCCCTCGAACGCGCCGCTCTCGACCATCCGCAGGAACTCGGCGGTGGTGAAGCGTGCGCGGGTATCCGGGGAAAGGCGGGCCAGTTGGTTCACGGTCGCGATCCTATCATGGCGGGGATAGCGAGCCTAGCCGCGCCTCACTTCTTGCAATAGCCCTCACCCGACTTCACCGTCAGGCAGTCGGTCTTGCCCGCCAGATACTTCAACCCCGTGGCATCGCCATTGGTCGGGCGCAGCGTTTCGCGGACGCCGTTCCGCTCGAACACGATCGTGTCGCCGACCTGCTCGCCCCGAAACTCGCCCTTGTTGTCCAGGTCCCACTGCATCTCCATGCGGTAACGGCCCGGCGTCGCGGCGTGCTTGATGTTCAGGTACATGCCCTCGACCCCGACATAGCGGCCGACATAATCGGGGGCCTTTTGCTTGGGCAGACCGGTGAAGGTCGCGCCATCCCCGGCCGGGCCCGCCGCCGCGGCGGCGGCGGGCGTGTTCGTCGCGGCGGCGGCATTCTTCACTTCTTCGGGCGTCTCGCGCGAGCAGGCGGTCAGGGCAGAGAGGGCGGTAAGGATCAGGATGCGCTTCATGGTGCGCAAAACCTCTCAACCCGGGCGCACGTTCCGTTACGCGAAGGGGTAGCCATTCGCCCTGCGCGCGCGTAAAGGCGCGGGCATTCCATTCGACCCTGTCAGGAGCGCC
Source organism: uncultured Sphingomonas sp. (assembly GCA_913777475.1). Lineage (GTDB taxonomy): Bacteria > Pseudomonadota > Alphaproteobacteria > Sphingomonadales > Sphingomonadaceae > Sphingomonas. Next base: position 21,830 of record CAJYRW010000002.1, read on the forward strand.
CGTCCCATGCGCATCGCGATCGCATCCGATCATGCCGCCGTCTCGTTGAAGACCGTGCTGGCGGACTGGCTGCGCGAACAGGGGCATGAGGTGCTGGACCTGGGCACCGATGGCACGGCGAGCGTCGATTATCCCGATTTCGGCCGCGCTGTCGGCGAGGCGCTGGCCGATGGGCGCGTCGAGCGTGGCGTCGCGTTGTGCGGATCGGGCATCGGTATCTCGATCGCCGCCAACCGCAACCCCGCCTGCCGCTGCGCGCTCGTCTCCGAGCCGCTGTCGGCCGCGCTCGCCCGCCAGCATAACGACGCCAACGCCATCGCCATGGGCGCACGCGTCATCGGGGAGGAAATGGCCAAGGCCTGCCTCGCAGCCTTTCTGTCCACCCCGTTCGAGGGCGGACGTCATCAGCGCCGTGTCGACATGCTGTCCACCGCGCCCGCCCAGCATTGAACGCCCGAGGATACGTACCCCATGAGCATGCTTAACGACGTCCAGCCCGCCGGTTTCTTCACCCGCACCCTGGCCGATGCCGACCCCGCCGTCTTCGCCGGTGTCGCGCACGAGCTGGAGCGCGAGCAGACCCAGATCGAGCTGATCGCCAGCGAGAACATCGTCTCCAAGGCGGTGATGGAAGCGCAAGGCTCGGTCTTCACCAACAAATATGCCGAGGGTTATCCGGGCAAGCGCTATTATCAGGGCTGCGCGCCATCGGATGAGGTCGAGCAGCTGGCGATCGACCGCGCCAAGCAGATCTTCGGCTGCGACTTCGTCAACGTGCAGCCGCACTCGGGCGCTCAGGCGAACGGCGCGGTCATGCTGGCGCTGGCCAAGCCCGGCGACACGATCATGGGCCTGTCGCTCGACGCCGGTGGCCACCTGACGCACGGTGCCAAGGCGGCGCTGTCGGGCAAGTGGTTCAACGCGGTCCAGTACGGCGTCGATCCCGATACTCACCTGATCGACTATGACGAGGTCGCCCGCATCGCGCGTGAGAGCCAGCCCAAGATCATCATCGCGGGCGGCTCGGCCTATCCGCGCGTCATCGACTTCGCCAAGTTCCGCGCCATCGCGGATGAGGTCGGCGCCTATTTCATGGTCGACATGGCGCACTTCGCGGGCATCGTCGCGGGTGGCCTGCATCCGACCCCGTTCGGCCATGCGCATGTCGTGACCACCACCACGCACAAGACGCTGCGTGGGCCCCGTGGCGGCATGATCATGACCAATGACGAGGCGATCGCGAAGAAGATCAACTCGGCGGTCTTCCCCGGCCTTCAGGGCGGTCCGCTGATGCACGTCATCGCCGCCAAGGCGGTCGCGTTCGGAGAGGCACTGCAGCCGGAGTTCAAGACCTATATCGCGGCGGTCGTGGAAAATGCCCGCACGCTGGCGGCGACGCTGAAGGCGCGCGGCGCGAATCTGGTCGCGGGCGGCACCGACACGCATCTGGCGCTGGTCGACCTGACGCCGCTCGGCATCACCGGCAAGGATGCCGACGAGGCGCTGGAACGCGCGGGCATCACTTGCAACAAGAACGGCATCCCCAACGATCCGCTGCCCCCGATGAAGACCAGCGGCATCCGCGTCGGCTCGCCCGCCGGAACCACCCGCGGTTTCGGCCCGGCGGAGTTCGAGCAGATCGGCCATATGGTCGCCGATGTGCTCGACGGACTGAAGGCCAAGGGCGAACATGGGGACCCCGAAGTCGAGGCGAACGTTCGTGCCCGTGTGCGTGAGCTTTGCGCACGCTTTCCGATCTATCAGGGATAAGTCTGAATGAGCAGCTTTGAAGACAAGATCAACGCGGTGCCGGAAACGGTGAAGAACACGCCGGGCCTGGGCAAGTCGATGGCCAAGTGGGCGGCTCTTGGCGCGGTGATCGCCATTCCGCTGCCCTTCACGATGCCGCTGGGTGCGGTGGCCGGCGCCACCTACGCCTATTGGAAACGCGATAAGAAGAAAATCTGAATGCGCTGCCCCTTTTGCGGCCATGAAGACAGTCAGGTAAAGGACAGCCGCCCCACCGAAGATGGGGCGGCGATCCGCCGCCGCCGCCAGTGCGAGGGCTGCGGCGCGCGCTTCACCACGTTCGAGCGCATCCAGTTGCGTGAGCTGTTCGTGCTGAAGAGCGAAGACCGGCGCGAGCCGTTCGACCGCGAGAAGCTGCTGCGCTCCATCGCCATCGCCACGCGCAAGCGACCCATCGATCCGGTACGCGTGGAAAAGCTGGTGTCCGGCATCCAGCGCCAGCTGGAGACGAGCGGCGAGGGTGAGGTATCGTCCAAGCGGATCGGCGAGATGGTGATGGAGGGGCTGAAGGGCCTCGATTCGGTCGCCTATATCCGCTTCGCCAGCGTCTATCGCGAGTTCGGCGAGGCCAAGGATTTCGAGGCCTTTGCCGGAACGGTGGAAGAGGTCGCGCCCAAAGGGGAATGATCTCCTCCTGAAATGGCACATCGATCGGGAAAGTCTCTCGTGAACGGCCCGCCGAAACGGCCCGACACTCGCAAACATACCTCATATGGAGGATGCCAAATCTGCCCGGCACCATCATATCCCCTCGTCATCTGGGGATATGATCAATGCCTGCAAAATCGCGTAATCTGGCCGGTTTGACAGATCCTGCCGCGCCTCACAGGCCGAACGTCGACACCAACCGGTTCCGAATCAAGCGATTTTCTACTTTCGTGAAGATGCTGGAGAGCATCGAGTCGAAAGGGGCGGTCCGTGTATTGGATGTCGGGGGAACCAGGGCCTATTGGGAAGGCTTGCAGGATCATTGGGGCCATATTCCTTTGGAGATCACCCTGCTCAACCTGGATGCCGTGCCAGAGCAGGATGGCCCCTTCCGCATCGTCGCTGGCAACGCCTGTGCCCTGGAATATGGCGATAACGCGTTCGATATCGTCCATTCCAACAGCGTGATCGAACATGTGGGCGGGTGGCAGGCGATGATGGCCATGGCGGGCGAAATACGCCGCGTGGCGCCCCGCTATTTCGTCCAGACGCCCAATTTCTGGTTTCCGATCGAGCCGCATTTTCGCAGCGTGTATTTTCAGCTGCTGCCGCAAGGTGTTCGGGCAAGGATGCTCATGAAAGGCAAGCGAGGGCATCGACCCAGGGCGCAGAGCTTTGAAGAGGCGATGGTCAGCATCGAATCGGTCAATCTCCTCACCGCTCCGCAAATGCAGGCGCTTTTTCCGGACGCGACGATCGTCAAGGAGCGGGTGTTCGGCCTGGTCAAATCCCTGATCGCGATTCGATAGCGGGCCGGATCGCACTGGACGCGCCCGATGGAAGCCGCGATATCGCGGACAGAAGGCGGCGCAACCGGCCGCCGCGCCCGGAAAAGCAAAGTGTCCCAGTTGCCATCGCAGTCCCAACCGCCCGTCATCGTCCTGGTCCGCCCACAGCTTGGCGAGAATATCGGCAAGGCCGCGCGCGCCATGCTCAATTTCGGGCTGGTCGAGATGCGCCTCGTCACGCCGCGCGACGGCTGGCCCAACCCACAGGCGGGCCCTGCCGCGTCCGGCGCGGACATCGTGCTGGAACGGGCCAAGGTCTATGAGAGCGTCGCCGAGGCGGTGGCTGACTGTGCCCAGGTCTATGCCACCACGGTGCGCAAGCGAGGCGTAACCAAGCCGGTGGTGACGCCGGAAGAGGCGGCGCGGGAAATCCATGCCGATACGGTGGGCCGCGCGGCATTTCTGTTCGGGCCGGAGCGCTCCGGCCTCGAAACCGATGACGTCGCCATTGCGCGCAAGATCGTGACCGTGCCGATCAACCCGGAATTCGGTAGCCTCAATCTCGCCCAGGCGGTGATCCTGATCGCCTATGAATGGTCGAAGGGCATCGCGCTGGCCCAGCCGCCCGAAGTCGAACTGCCTGAGGTCGCGCCGCAATTCGAGTTGGACGGCATGATCGGCCAGTTGGAGGAGATGCTGGAGAATGCGGGCTTCTTCTTCCCGCCCGATCGGACGCCTGCGAGCAAGCGGACCCTGCGCACCCTGCTGACCAAGCCCGGCTGGTCGAGCCAGGAAGTGCGGACCCTGCGCGGTGTCCTGTCGTCATTGGCGCGGCCGCGTCAGCGGTAAGGCCTTATCCCCGCGTCCGGTCGAAGGTCGCCAGTTCGTATGCGATCGACCCTTCGACCAGTGTCTCCCAGATTTCGGCGATGACCGTCTCGGGCAGGCCCAGCCGCACCGCTTCGGCGCGCGCCTGATCGATCACCTGGGTCTTGCGGTCCTCGTCGCGCACGCGGTCGCGAGTCGGTTTGATCCGCGCGGCGGCGTCCATATAGGCGAAGCGGCGCGCGAGCAGCGCCACCAGTTCGCGGTCGAGCTGGTCCACCCCGGCGCGAACCTCCGCCATGGTCGTGCAATCGGGTCCGGCGAGTATCTGGGTCATGGGCAAGGGCTCTGCCGGGCGGGGCGGGCGCTGTCCAGTCCGCTCTTCGTGTTGCGCCGCCGCCTTACTTGACTCGCGACCCTCCCTCGTCTAGGCGCGCCGCTTCGCAATTGCCCCCGCATCCCGGTGAAGCGGTGGGCCTGCGCTTGTCCCATAAAGACTGGCATGGTGCGATACCGGGACCAACGTTGTTCGTAGTTGCTAAGGATTACACATGTCGAAGCGTCAGAGCGCGAAGTACAAGCTCGACCGCCGTATGGGCGAGAACATCTGGGGTCGCCCCAAGAGCCCGGTCAACAAGCGGGAATACGGCCCCGGCCAGCACGGCCAGCGTCGCAAGGGCAAGATGTCGGACTTCGGTCTGCAGCTGCGCGCCAAGCAGAAGCTGAAGGGCTATTATGGCGACGTGACCGAGAAGCAGTTCAAGGCCTGCTACCAGGAAGCCGCCCGCATGAAGGGCGATACCTCGCAGAACCTGATCGGCCTGCTCGAGCAGCGCCTGGACATGATCGTGTACCGCGCCAAGTTTGCGCCGACGATCTTCGCTGCGCGCCAGCTGGTCAGCCACGGCCACATCCGCGTCAACGGCGTTAAGTGCAACATCGCGTCGCGTCGCTGCTTCGTCGGCGACGAGATCTCGCTGGGCTCGAAGGCGACCGAAATGGCGCTGGTCATGGAAGCACAGCAGCTCGCCGAGCGTGAAGTGCCCGATTACGTCACCGCCGACGGCAACACCAAGGTCGCGCTGACCCGCATCCCGACCCTGGACGAGGTGCCCTATCCGGTGAAGATGGAACCGAACCTGGTCGTCGAATTCTATTCGCGCTAAGTTTCGGGTCTCTACCGAATATGAAGAGGCGGTCCTTCGGGGCCGCCTTTTTTCGTTATGGGTTCGCTTGCCGGATGGCATGGGGCCGCTCATACTCATGCCCGTGAAAAGGGGAGGGGTATGATGCGCTTAGGTTTTGTCGCCATCGGGGCGTTGGTGCTGGCGACCGCCGCGACCGCCGCGACCGGTCAGACGGGTGAGCAGGGACGCTATGCGGATCAACTCCGCGCCATGTTCACCGCCGTGGCGGGCGGCACCTGTCCCGAAAATCTGATGGGCGCGGGGCTGCTCGATGCCTGTCGCCAGCAACTGCCGCAAATGGGCCCTGCGCTGAAGGCCGCCGGTCCGGTCCAGTCGATGACCTTCGACAAGGCCGAGGACGCCAATGGCCAGCGTTACGAGAAATACACCGTGACCTTCACCAATGGCAAACCCACGACCTGGGTCATCGGCGCGCTGAAGGACGGCAAGTTCGAGGCGGTGTATTCCCCAGGCGATTGACAGGCAGACGCCTGGGGTCGTGCAGCGACAAGGCCGCGATCAGAAGCGGACCTGTCGCTCCAGTTGATCCGCACGTAGCGCCGTCTTGGTCACGATGCAGCTGGTATCGATCGTATCGCCATTGATCTTACAGCTGTAATCCCGTTCCCGTATCCAGCGGCGCTGCTGGTCGCGCAGGGCGGTCTTGGCCGCCGGACGTGACGCCAGTTGCCGCATGACCTGCTGATAGGCCTTGTTCAGGCGATCGTCCTGGACGGCCGCTTCGCGCTGGGTACAGACGCCGCTCTGCACGGTGTTGCTTCCGGCGCGGTCCATACAGTTGACATAGGCCGGGGATAGGTTCGGCGATTCCTGCGCGACGGCGGGAGCACCTGCACCGACACCCATCACGGCGGTCACAGCGACAATCCACTTCATCATGCCCTCCTTTTGTGCGGCGTGAACGTCTCATCGACCGCCAAAGTCGCACAACCATTTGTCGTGGCGACGGTTGCAGGATCAGTCCGACGCGTTCGCCAATTTTCGGCTTTGCTGCTGATGGGAAGCGGGATCGGCACAGCCAGCGGTGGCAGCGCCTGCAAGGCGTCGCCCTGACGCACAGCACCCCTGTCGGCAAGCTTGCCCCCAGCCACCCTGCCGGGCACAACAGTCGCAAACATCAGGGGAAATCATCATGCGCCGTCTGGTCCTACTGTCCCTCCTCCTGTCCGGCACCGCGATGGCGCAGGACAGGCCCGCCATCTCGGTCGACACGCTGAAGACCGTGACGCAGACGCTCAGTTCCGATGCCTTTGAGGGCCGCGCGCCGACCACCCCGGCCGAGGACAAGACGGTCGCCTACATCATCGACCGCTTCCAGAAGGCGGGCCTGAAGCCCGGCAACAAGGGCAGCTGGACCCAGGACGTGCCGATGGTCGAGATCACCGCCAATGACGTCCAGCCCTTTACTGTCAAAGGAAAGGGTGCACCCATTTCGCTGGCCTATCGCACCGACATGGTGGTCGGCACGTATCGGGTGACGCCGCGCATCGATGTGAAGGACAGCGAGCTGGTGTTCGTCGGATACGGCATCACCGCCCCCGAAAAGGGCTGGGACGATTATGCCGGGGTCGATGTGCGCGGCAAGACGGTGGTCATCCTGATCAACGACGCCGACTGGCAGACCATGGGCCGCGAAGGGCCGTTCGAGGGGCGGGCGATGACCTGGTACGGCCGCTGGCCCTATAAGTTCGAGAATGCCGCCAAGCACGGCGCGGCCGCTGCGCTGATCGTGCACCAGACGGAACCCGCCGCCTACCCCTGGGCGGTGGTGCAATCCTCCTGGACCGGGCCGCAGCTCGAACTGGACGAGGCGGGCGACCATCAGGACCAGAGCCAGGTGATCGGCTGGCTGCAGCAACCGGTCGCCGAGCGCATCCTGAAGGCGGCGGGCCGGGACCTCGCCACGCTGACCAAGGCCGCCCAGGTCAAGGGGTTCAAGGCGGTGCCCCTTGGCCTGACCCTGTCGGGTGGCTTCAGCAATACGATCCGGCGTCAGGCGTCGAAGAACGTCATCGGCGTCCTGCCCGGCACCACCGAGCCGGGCGATTACGTCCTCTATTCGGCGCATTGGGACCATCTGGGTCGGTGCGACGCGGTGGACGGCGACGATATCTGCAACGGCGCGCTCGACAATGCCAGCGGCGTGGCCGGGCTGGTCGCGCTGGCGGAGGCGCAGGCCAAGGCGGGCCCGGCCAAGCGCTCCATCGCCTTTCTGGCGGTGACGGCGGAGGAAAGCGGGCTGCTTGGCTCGTCCTATTATGCGCAGCATCCGGTCTTCCCGCTGGCGCGTACCGTCGGCGGGGTGAACATGGACGGGCTGAACGTGACCGGCCGCTCCAGGGACTTCGTGCTGGTCGGGCAGGGCAAGTCCGAGATCGAGGACCTGGCGAAACAGATCGTCGCCGCGCAGAGCCGCACGATCAGCGCCGAGCCCAATCCGGAGCGGGGCAGCTATTACCGCTCCGATCATTTCTCCTTCGCCAAGCTGGGCGTGCCGATGCTCGACGGCGGATCGGGACAGGACAAGGTGGTCGGCGGCACCGCGGCGGGCAAGGCGGCGGCGGAGGATTATGTCGCGCACCGTTATCACAAGCCCGCCGACCAATATGATCCCCGCTGGGATTGGTCGGGTGCGGTCGAGGATTTGACGGTCTATTATCAATTGGGCAGGACGCTCGCCGACCGGCCGGGCCTGTGGCCCAACTGGTATCCCACCGCCGAATTTCGCGGCATCCGCGATCAAAGCAGGAAGAACGCCCAGTGACGACGTTACATGTGACGACGCCAAACGCGACGACGCCGCCCCCCCCCGAATGGGCCCGGCACGAAGCCGTGTGGATCGGTTTCCCCAGCCATGGCGAGCTGTGGGAAGACGATCTGGAGCCCGCGCGCGAGGAGGTGCTGGCCTTTGCCCGCGCCGTCCATGCAGATGGCCGGGGCGAGCGGGTGATTCTGGTCGCCGCCGATGGCGAGGCGGCTGACGCCGCACGCCGCATGGCCGGTGATGCCGCCGAGGTGATCGTCCAGCCGTTCGGCGACATCTGGCTGCGCGATACAGGGCCGATCGTCACGGGCGACGGCACGGCGCGGTTGTTCGAGTTCAACGGCTGGGGCGGCAAATACGACCTGCCCGGCGACGACACGGTCGGCGCGCGACTGGCCGAAGAGCGTGGGATCGCGGCCAAGGCGTGCGGCTGGGTGCTGGAGGGCGGCGCCATCGATGGTGACGGCACCGGCCTGGCCGTGACGACACGCCAGTGCCTGCTCAACCCCAACCGCAATCCGGGCCTGAGCGAAGAGGCGATTGCCGAGCGTTTGGCGCAGGACCTGGGGCTGACCCGGATCGTGTGGCTGGGCGACGGGCTGCTCAACGATCATACCGACGGCCATGTCGACAATCTGGCGCGCTTCGTCGGTCCGAACCGCATCGCCCTGCCCGAAGCGGCCGAGAACGATCCCAATTGGCAGGTCTATATGGCCGCCAAGCGCGACGCCATTGCCGCCGGGCTGGAGGTCGTGCTGATCCCTTCGCCGGGCCGCGTGCTGCGCGACGAGGAGATCGTGCCCGCCAGCTATATGAACTTCTATATCGGCAACGCCGCCGTCGTCGTGCCGCTCTATGGCAGCGAGAATGACGCGGCGGGCGTCGCCGCGATCCAGGCAATCTTCCCCGACCGCGAGGTCGTCGGCCTGCGCGCCGATGCGATCCTGACCGGCGGCGGCAGCTTCCACTGCATCTCGCAGCAGATTCCGGCGATCACCTGATCACGGGTTTCGAGCCCGCGTGTCCGACAAGGAGACGCGGGCTTCAGCCCGTCGGGGGCAGGCCCTTCACTATCCGTAAACTGTCAGCCGACTAAGTCCTCGCGATCCCCTGTCCGGGATCGGAATCATGCCTTGCAAGCCACGATCAATCTGCTCCGCAGCCAATATGACGACATCGCACGGGCCATCGGCGATCTCATGGCGCTGTTCGACATGCGCTATGCCGATGCCGAGCCCATGCTGGGTGCGGTGCGCATGCGGATCGCGCAAATCATCGTCAAGCATCTGAAGACCGAGGACGAGCTGCTGCTGACGCCGTTGCGCGAGCGACGGCTGATGGCGAGCATTCCTGGATGCGAGGCGATCGTGACCGAAACCCGCGAGTTACGCTTGGCCTATTCCCGGCATGTCGGCACCTGGACCGCGCGCGCCATTGAGGAACGGTGGAGCGAATATGTCGTGGTGACGCGCCAGCTCAACGAGCGGCTGATGGCGCTGTGCGACCAGAAAATGAAGAACTTCTACCCGGTGGTACTGCGCCGCATCCTGCTCGACCCGGGCATCGACGCGACGCAACGCCTCGCCGTATTCCGGCAGGCATCTTGACCGCCGGGCGCTTCGCTCGGCGCGACCGCAACGCCGTGCCTGGATCTTTTCCCGACGTCCGGCGCGCGGAAGCGGGGTGACGCCCGGTCGCCGAGCCTTTAAAGGGCGTGGCCATGACCCAGATCACCGTCGCCGCGCTGCAACTGGCCTTCACCGCCGATATCGACCGCAACATCGCCGAGGTCACGCGCCTTGTCCGTGAGGCGGCCGCTCAGGGTGCGCAGGTGATCCTGCCGCCCGAACTCTTCGAGGGCGAGTATTTCTGCCGTGTCGAGGACGAAGGACTGTTCAGCAACGCCAAGCCGACGGGCGAGCACAAGGCGGTGCTGGCGATGCAGGCGCTGGCGGCGGAGCTGAAGGTCCATATCCCGACCAGCTTCTTCGAGGCGGACGGGCCGCACCATTACAATTCGCTGGCGATGATCAATCCCGACGGCCAGGTCGCGGGCGTCTATCGCAAGAGCCATATCCCGGACGGTCCGGGCTATGAGGAGAAATTCTATTTCCGCCCCGGCAATACCGGGTTCAAGGTGTGGGACGGCCCGGCGACCAAGCTGGGCGTCGGCATCTGCTGGGACCAATGGTATCCCGAGACGGCGCGTGCGATGATGCTGATGGGCGCGGAAATCCTGTTCTATCCCACCGCGATCGGCAGCGAGCCGCATGACGACAGCCTCGACACCGCCCGGCTGTGGCGGCGCGCGATGGTCGGCCATGCCGTGTCCAACGTCGTGCCGATCGTCGCGGCGAACCGTATCGGCAACGAGCATGGCCAGACCTTCTACGGCACCAGCTTCATCTGCGACGAGCGCGGCGACATCCTGGCCGAACTGGGCCGCGAGGAAGAAGGCGTGATCGTCGCCACCCTCGACATCGACCGCGTGAAGCGCCACCGCGCCGCCTTCGGCTTCTTCCGCGACCGCCGGCCCGAGCTGTACGGGCGGCTGGTGCAGGATATCTGAACTTAAGTTCTTCCCCTGGAAGGGGAGGTGGCGCGCGTAGCGCGTCGGAGGGGTGTCCCGATATCGAGAGGGTGACACCCCGCTGTCAGGCCTGGCGGCCTGCCACCTCCCCTTGCAGGTGAGGAATAAGATTACCCCCGCAGTTCCAGCGCCCGCGCGAAGACCGCCTCGAACATTTCGGGCGTCAGGCGGCCGGTATTCTGGTTGTAGCGCGAGCAGTGATAGCTATCGAGCACGACTATGCCGCTTGGCATCCGGTGTTCGGCGAGATGCGCGAATCGGGTCTTGGGGAGCTTGCCGCCCAGCGCCTTGACCGCCGACTGGTGCGCGATCTGGCCCAGCGCGATCACGACCGACAGCCGGGGCAGCGCCGCCAGCTCCTGGGTCAGGAAGGGGCGGCAGGTGCGGATTTCGTCGGGCGTCGGCTTGTTTTCTGGTGGCAGGCATTTGACCGCGTTCAGGATCACCGCGCCGGTCAGCGTCACGCCGTCATCGACACGCGCGTCGAACTGCCCCTCGGCCAAGCCGAACTTGGCGAGCGTGCCATAGAGGAGCGGCCCTGCGCCATCGCCGGTAAAGGGGCGGCCGGTGCGGTGTGCGCCATGTTTGCCCGGTGCCAGCCCGACTATGGCGAGCCATGCGTTCTCATCGCCGAACGGCGGCACGGGCGCGTTCCACCAGCCGGGATATTCGGCGGCAACGGCCTGGCGGACCTCGGCCAGGCGTGGACAGAGCGGGCAGTCGCGCGGCGGCTGGATCGGGGCGAGGGGCGCAGGGATGGCGGGAAAGGATGCGTCGGGCATCGCGCTCGGGTAGTCGGGTGACATGACGACGACAAGCTATGCCATCTCGCTGGGTTCCAACCGTCCGGGACGTCACGGCTCGCCGCAGGACGAGATTCGTGCCGCGCTGGCCGCGATCGGCGGTGTCCGGCGCGTGTCGCCGATCATCACGACCGCGCCGGTAGGGCCGTCGATCCGGGCCTTTGCCAATGCCGCAGCCTTGGTCGACAGTCCGCTTGCCCCCCCGGCGATGCTCCGTCACCTGAAGGCGATCGAGCAGGATTTCGGGCGACGGCGCGGACAGCGCTGGGGCGCGCGGGTGATCGACCTGGACATTATCCTGTGGTCGGGGGGGCGGTGGCGCTCGCCCGAGCTGGCCGTGCCGCACATCGCCTATGCCACCCGGAGCTTCGTGCTGCACCCGCTGGCCGCGATCGTTCCGGACTGGCGCGATCCGCGTGATGGCCGAACGGTCCGGCAAATGCGACATGGTGTTGACCAGAGGCGTCCGCGCCCCTAGGTCCCATCCACCCCGATGGAGGGTCCGTAGCTCAGTTGGTAGAGCAAGCGACTTTTAATCGAGAGGTCCCGGGTTCGAGTCCCGGCGGACCCACCATCGCGGGGAAGCATCGCTGCAGGTTCGTCCCCATGCGGACGCCGCGCGTCATGCCATTCCGATCATGCGCAGAAATCGGCCGCTCGACCAGAGGAGCGACCGATCCTGTTATGCCATGGGGAAAGTGAAGCGGTCGATCAGAGCAGCTGTTTGACCAGCGCGGAGGCACCGAGCGCGACGCCACCAACAGCCAGCCAACTTACGACAGCGCCAAAGGTCAGGATCAACAGGCGATTGATAGGTAGGATGGCGTGTTCGTCCATGGTTTGGCATTCCTCTCCCACCGGTCTTTGTGCCGGTGTAGGACATTTCTGCATCAAAAGAATCGGCCTGACAAACCCGTTTTTCGAATGACCGTGATCGAACGGAGAGATCGATAAGTACCCTGATTTGGAACGTGCTGAAACAAGCGGGTTTTCCCAGGGCGCTCGGGGCCCGAGCTTGCGCTTTACCCTAGGCATCGTCACAGCATCGCCATGGAAGTTCCGAAGCCATGACTCCGCACGAATCGCTTGAAAACGACTTGGCGCTTTCCACCGAATCACAGGCGGCCGAGTCGCCGGGGCTGGCGAGCCTGCCTCTGGCCTTGCGGGGACTGGCGGCCGGGGGCGCGGCGCTGGCGTTGCTGTTGATGGTGGGCTTGCTGCTCGATCACTGGCCCTTTGCCTGGGATCGCGCGATCCTGACCGGATTGCGGGCACATGCCCAGTCGACCGCGCTCAGGGCGGTGGCGGTCGATTTCACCGCGTTGGGCAGCGTGCCGGTGCTGATCCTGATGGTCGGGGGCGCGGCGCTATTGCTGCTGGCGCGCGGCTGGTGGCTGACGGCGATCGCGACGGTGGCGGCGGGGATTAGCGGCGGCGCGGTCGTCACCTTGGTCAAGCATCTGGTCGCGCGCACCCGGCCCGACCTGGTGCCGCACTGGGTCGACGTCCATAATGCCAGCTTTCCCAGCGGCCATGCGGCGGGTGGGGCGATGGTCTATCTGACGCTGGCGGCGCTCGCGACCCAGGCGACGCGGAATCGGCGGTTGCGTCACATGATCGTGCTGCTGGCCGTGGTGCTGGTCGGCGCGATCGGGGTCAGTCGGGTCTATCTGGGCGTGCACTGGCCGTCGGACGTCGCGGCGGGATGGTGTTTCGGCACGCTCTGGGCGCTGGGTTGGTGGTGGGCGACCGCCGCCGCGCGCACCTCATGGGCCAAAGCCTCAGGCGCGCGCGCGAGCGAGTAGCGCCTGTGCCGCCTTCAGGTGCGGCGCATCGACCATCTTGCCGTCCAGCTGCAGCGCGCCCGCGCCGGGGTTCGCGGCGAACAGGTCGACGATGGCTTGGGCGCGGGCGATATCCTGGTCCGAGGGGGTGAAGGCGGCGTTGATGACCGGCAGCTGCGCCGGATGGATCGCCATCATGCCGGTAAAGCCGTCCCGCTGACCCCGCGCGGCATAGGCGGCCAGTCCATCCAGATCGCGGAAATCGGGATAGACCGTCTCGATCGCGGCGGTGCCCGCGGCATGGGCGGCGAACAGGGTCAGCGAACGCGCGAGTTGATAGGGGGCGGTATAGCTGCCGTCCGCCTCGCGCGCCGTAGTCGCACCGATCGCGGCGGGCAGATCCTCCGCGCCCCAGGTAAGCCCTGCGAGCGGCAGGCTGGCGCCCGCATATTCGCCCAGCCGGAACAGGGCGGTCGGGGTTTCGGTGACGATGGGAAGGATGGGGATATGCTCCACCCCGCGCGCCGCCAGCGCGTGCAGGCTGACCAGCCCTTCCGCCTTGGGAAGGACGATGCCGTCGGGCCGGGCGGGCAGGATCGCGGCTAGGTCCTCTGCCGCCAACGGCCCGTCGACCGGATTGATCCGCACGAACAGCTGTACGCCGTGATCGCGGGGCTGGGCCAGGAACGCCGCCGCCGCCTGTCGGGCGGCGGGTTTCGCCTCGGGAGCAACCGCATCCTCCAGGTCGAGGATCAGCGCATCCGCGCCCAGACCCAGCGCCTTGGCCATCCGGTCCGGCCGGTCGCCGGGCACGAACAACAGCGAGCGCAGCCGCATCGGGGTCAGCGGCCCATCTCGGCCAGCTTGCGCTCCCAGGCGAGCGCATCGCGGACGATCCCGTCGAGATCGTCGCGCTCGGGCCGCCAGGGCAGGGCGGCCAGGATCGCGCTATTGTCGGCGACCAGCTCGGCCGGATCGCCCGCGCGGCGGCCCTCCATGCGGCGTTCGATGCGGTGGTTGGTCACCCGGTCGACCGCGTCGAGCACTTCGAGGACCGAGAAGCCCCGGCCGTAACCGCAGTTGAGCGTATGGCTCTCGCCCGGCTGCGCGACCAGCAGCTCCAGTGCGGCAACATGCGCGGCGGCGAGGTCCGAGACATGGATATAGTCACGCACGCCGGTCCCGTCGCGGGTCGGGAAGTCGGTGCCATAGACGCCGACCGCCTCACGCTTGCCGATCGCCGCCTCGACCGCGATCTTGATCAGATGGGTCGCGCCGACCGTCGACTGGCCCGAGCGACCCTGCGGGTCCGCGCCCGCGACGTTGAAATAGCGCAGCGCGCAATAGTTGATCGGATGCGCGACGGCGACGTCCTTCAGCATGATCTCGGTCATCAGCTTGGACATGCCGTAAGGGTTGATCGGCACCTTCGGGTCATTTTCGGCGACCGGCACCTTTTCGGGCGTGCCATAGGTGGCGGCGGTCGAGGAGAAGATGAAATGGGCGACGCCCTCGGCCACCGCGCTTTCGATCAGCGACCGGCTGGCGGCGGTGTTGTTGCGGTAATATTTGAGCGGGTCGCTGACCGACTCGGGCACCACGACCGAACCGGCGAAGTGCATGATCGCGCGGACGCGGTGGTCGCGGATCGCGGCGCGGACGGCGGTGTCGTCGGCGACATTGGCGACGACAAGCGATGCACGCGGATCGACCGCCCAGTCGAAGCCGGTGACCAGATTGTCGAGCACCACGACCTCATGGCCCGCATCGAGCAGCGCCAGCACGGCATGGCTGCCGATATAGCCGGCCCCGCCCGTCACCATCACCTTGCCGTCGATCGCTGCCATCACTTTTGTCCCAAATGCTTGGATTGCCGTGGCCTAGCCGCTTCCTATCTAGGCATACAAGACGACAAGGAGATTCCGAGTGACCGAATATGTAACGCTGGCCGGGGGCTGTTTCTGGTGCACCGAGGCGGTGTTCAAGGACGTGATCGGCGTCGAATCGGTCGAAAGCGGCTATATCGGCGGCACCGTGCCCAACCCGACCTATAAGCAGGTGTGCGGCGGCGATACCGGCCATGCCGAAGCGATCCGTATCGGTTTCGACCCCGAGCAGCTGGCGCTGGACGACCTACTCGACATTTATTTCGCGACCCATGACCCGACGCAGCTCAACCGTCAGGGCAATGATGTCGGGACGCAGTATCGATCCGCCATGTTCCCGGCCGACGAGCGCCAGGACGCCGCGATGAAGGCCGCGATCGAGCGGGCCCAGGCGGGCAGCGACAAGCCGATCGTGACGACCATCGAACCGATGGCGGAATGGTATCCGGCCGAGGATTATCACCAGGATTATTGGGAAACCTCTGGCCGGTCGAACCCCTACTGCATGGCCGTGATCCCGCCCAAGCTGCAGAAGCTGCGCAAGAGCTTTGCCGCGCGGTCGAAGGCCGTCACGGCGTAATCCGGGTATCGGGCGGGGGCGAAAGCGAAGGATCAGCCCCCGTCCGCTATCCTAGCGGGTCGCCGCCCGTCGCAACCGGTCATTGATCGCGTCCCCGATTCCCTCGGCCGGGATCGGGGCGACCGCCAGCCGGGGCCGGTCGCTGGCATCGGCGCGGTGGAGCGCGTCGAACAGGCGCGCCGCCGCCTCGACCATATCGCCGCTGGTCGACAGCGTATCCTGTCCGGTCACCGCGCCGAAGCCGATCAGCCATTCGTCCGCCTCGGCCCGCATTGCGTTCAGCCGCAGCGGCTTGCGCGGGGCATAGTGGCTGGCCAACTGGCCAGGGGCGGTGACGATGGCGGGGGTTTCGGGGCCCTGCTCCACTTCGCCCAACACCTTGGCCAGCATCGCGGCGGTCACGGGACCGGGGCGCAGGATGGTGCGCCCGGCGACGATGGTCGACTCCAGACCTGCCTCGGTCGCGCCGTCGTCGAGGATCGGCACGGCGGGGCCCAGGCTGGCGCGGACATGGCAGGCCAGGGTCGGGCTGATCCCGCCGCTGGCATTGGCGGAGGGGGCGGCGAGCGGACGGCCGCTTTCCGCCAGCAGCGCCTGCATCGCGCGGTGGCGCGGCACCCGGATCGCGACCGTGTCGAGCCCGGCGGTCACCAGCGCAGCGATCCCCGAATCCCGTCGCACCGGGCGGACCAGGGTCAGCGGCCCCGGCCAAAAGGCCCCGGCCAGCGCCAGCGCCTCCGCGTCGAACTCGGCGATCGCTTCGGCCGCCGCCAGATCGGGGACATGGACGATCAGCGGATTGAAGGACGGCCGCCCCTTGGCCGCATAGATGCGCGCCACGGCTTGCGGCTCGGTCGCATCGGCGGCCAGGCCGTAGACGGTTTCGGTCGGAACCGCGACGATGCCACCGGCACGAAGGACCTGCGCGGCCGCGCGAATCGCGGCGGGCGAGAAGGGCAGGGTCGGATCGGTGTCGGGAAAGGCCATCGCGCGCGCCTATACCCGGTTGCGCCCTGTTCGATAAGAGGTGCGCCCGATAAGGGGCGGGGCCATCACCCCTTCGACAATCGTGATCCGGCACCCTATCTGCTGGGCCATGTTCGACCTCGATTCCTATCTCGCCCGTATCGCCCTGCCGTCGCGCGTCACCGTCGATGCCGATGGGCTGGCGCGGCTGCAATGGGCGCATCGTCTGGCCATTCCGTTCGAGAATCTCGATGTGCGGCTGGGCCGTCCCATCGCCATCGACAGCGACAGCGTCTTCACCAAGCTGGTGATGGCCAAGCGCGGCGGCTATTGTTTCGAGCAGAACCGCCTGTTCCTCGACGCGCTGGCCGCGCACGGGTTCGCGGCGCGGCCGATCCTGGCGCGGGTCTGGCTGCGGGCCACCGACGTGCCGCCGGTCACCCACACGCTCAGCCTCGTTCATATCGACGGGCAGGACTGGATCGCGGATGCCGGTTTCGGGGGCAGCTATTCGCCGCCCATGCCGCTGGTCGAGGGCGCCGAGGCGACGGCCCCCGACGGCGCGCGGTTCCGCCTGACCCGCGATGCGCAGCATGGCTGGATGCTGCTGCGCGACGGGCATCCGGGGCATACCGACGGTCGCTCGGTGGGTGAGGGGTGGGAGGCGCAATATAGCTTCACCACCGATCATGTCTGGGACGCCGACCTGGCACTCAGCAATCACTGGACCTCGACCGCCGAGGCCAGCCGGTTCCGGCAGGCGACCATCGTCAGCATTATCCTGCCGCACGGCTTCGCCTCGCTGACCGATCGCCATTATCGCCGCCGCGTCGGGCAGGACGAGACGGCCGCGACGATCACCGATCCCCGCGTCTATCGGATGCGCATGAGCCTGATGTTCGGCATCGACCTGTCGGTCGAGGACAGCGCGATCCTGTTCGCCGAATGACCATTTTCGCCGGTGGGCGGGTGGGTGCAGTGCCGCCCACGCCCACCGCTCCTATCCCCCGCGACTCGGGGAATGGCTCTTCTTTTCTTCGCGGCTAAGCGTCAGGCCTGGTGTTGTTTGCGGATATGTCCCAGCACAAACATGGCGGCATCCATGGCATTTTTATCATGGTCCATGGGATCGATTACAGAAATCGCCATTTCCGTCACATCCTCCTCTGTATTTAAGCTCGATTTTACCATTGACGCGTACACCCACGAATGAACGTGGGGGATTACGGATGAGGCTAGGATTTTCGTCACAGCGACCAAAGGCTGGCGGCGTGCGATGGCATCGCTCCGGTGACGATCATCGACGGCCGAAAGACGGTCGCAGCAATCCCTAGACTGTAATCTCCGGCGCAGGGCCGCTCCGGCGCCGCCACAGCTTTTCCATGGAAGGAAATGATCATGTCGATCACCACGGTGATGGCAAGCGAGAATCTGTGCCTGCCGAATATCGGCGTGCTTGCCGAAGAATTGACCGCCGCGATCACGCCGGGGGGCGCGGTCCGACTGGACCTGTCCGACGTGGCCGCCCCCGATCTCAGCGTGATCCAGCTGGTGCAGGCGGCGCGGGTCAGCGCGGCGAAGGCCGCGTGCGACTTCGCGCTGACGGCCCCGGCGGGCGATCCGTTCCGCGCCCTTCTTGACCGGGCGGGCTTCACGTCCGCCGACCATCCCGACCACTCCCAATTCTGGTTCCACGGAGACACCGCCCAATGAGCGCATCCATTCTGACCGTAGACGACAGCGCCAGCTTGCGCATGGCGATCCGCATCGCGCTGACCGGCGCGGGCTATGCGGTGACCGAGGCAGCCGACGGTGTCGAAGGTCTGGCCAAGGCGACCGCGACGCGGTTCGACCTGATCGTCACCGACCTGAACATGCCCAACATGGACGGGTTGCAGATGATTCGCGCGCTGCGTGAACAGCCCGCCCAGGCGGGTGTGCCGATCATCTTCCTCACCACCGAATCGGACGATGCGATGAAGGCTCAGGCCAAGGCCGCCGGTGCCACCGGCTGGCTGGTCAAGCCGTTCCAGCCCGAACAGCTGATCCGCGTCGCGCAGAAGGTCCTGGCACGATGAGCGGTCCCGGGAGCAATGAGGACCCGACAGCCGCCTTTCGGATCGAGGCCGGCGAGCTTCTGGAGCAGGTCGAACAGGGCCTGCTCGATCTGGGCCACCGACTGGACGATATGAGCCTGGTCAACGCGGTGTTCCGGGGGCTTCACACGCTGAAGGGCTCGGGCGCGATGTTCGGCTTCGACAAGCTGGCGGCCTTCACCCATCACTGCGAAAGCGCGTTTGACCGCGTGCGCAAGGGCGATGTGCCCGCCACCGCCGACCTGGTATCGGTGATCCTGTCGGCGGGCGATCACATGCGCGCCCTGGTCGAGGGTGATGCGCCCGAGGCCGAGGGGCAGGCGATCCTGGCGAAGCTGGCGGCGGCGGTCGACGCCGCAGCGGGCGGGACCGGCGGCGCTCCGGCCGCGGTGAAGGCTCCGGCGAAGCAGGGCTGGACCCTGTCCTTCCGCCTGCCGCCCGACGCGATGGCCCATGGCACCAACCCGCTGGCGCTGCTCGACGAGCTGCGCGACCTGGGCGAGGCGACCATCGTCGCGCGCCTCGACGACATCCCCGCGCTGGACGAGCTCAACCCCAGCCACTGCGTCGTCGGCTGGGACTGCACGCTGATCGGCGACATTTCGCGCGAGGCGATCGAGGACGTCTTCCTGTTCGTCATGGACGATATGGACATCACCATCACCCCGCTCGCGGTCGAGGAGGCCGAGGACGAGGTGCAGGAGGCGGCTCCGGTGGAGATCGTCGAGGCCAAGGCGGCCGCCACCGCGCCCGCCGCAGCGAACGATGCGGCCCCGCGGGCAGCGGCGGCCAACCGGTCGCAGGGCGAGCATGTCCGCGTCCCGGCCGAGCGGCTAGACGAGCTGATGGACCGCGTGGGCGAACTCGTCATCGCGCAGAGCCGGCTGTCGCAGCTGGCGGGCCATGGCCAGGACCTCAGCCTGCGTTCCGTCTCGGAAGAGATCGAACGGCTGGCGGGCGAGATGCGCGACACGATGATGATCCTGCGCATGGTGCCGGTGTCGACGCTGTTCGGCCGCTTCCGCCGCCTGATCCACGACCTCGCCATCGAAACCGGCAAGACCATCGAACTGGTCACCGAGGGCGAGAGCACCGAGGTCGACAAGACGGTCATCGAGCGCCTGTTCGATCCGCTGGTCCACATCATCCGCAACTCCTGCGACCACGGCCTAGAAAAGCCCGAGGATCGTCTGGCGGCAGGCAAGTCGGCCAGCGGCGTGATCCGCCTGAGCGCGCATCAGGCGGGCGGCGAAGTCCTCATCACCATCACCGACGACGGGCGCGGCATCGATGTCGAGCGCGTTCGCGCCAAGGCGGAGGCCAATGGCCTGCTCCAGCCGGGGCAGGTGGTCAGCGAGGACGAATTGCTGGGCCTCATCTTCCATCCCGGCTTCTCGACGGCGGCGCAGGTCACCAACCTGTCCGGGCGCGGCGTAGGCATGGATGTGGTCAAGCGCACGATCGAAAGCCTGCGCGGCTCGATCGTCGTCAAGAGCGTATCGGGCCAGGGCTCGACCATCACGCTTCGCATTCCGCTGACGCTGGCGATCATCGAGGGGCTGCTCGTCCGGGTGGGTGAGGGGCGCTACGTCATCCCGCTCGCGGCGGTCGAGGAATGCCTGGAGCTGTCGCTGGAGGAGGATCTGCGTTCGCGCGGGCGCAGCATCATCACGCTGCGCGAACGGCTGGTGCCGTTCCTGCGATTGCGCGACCTGTTCGACACCGGGACCAAGCCCGACACCTATCAGAAGATCGTGGTGGTCGGCACCGGCCAGGAGCGGGTCGGTCTGGTCGTCGACCAGATCATCGGCAACCACCAGACGGTGATCAAGGCGATGTCGCCCTTGCACCGGGGCGTCGCGGCCTTTGCGGGCGCGACGATCCTGGGCGACGGTTCGGTCGCCCTGATCCTCGACATCGCCCAGCTCATCGCGATGAGCCAGCCCAGGGAGGAGCGGCGTCTCGCCGCTGGATAAATCCATGCCATATCACAAGATTCCCAACTGGACGCCGGACAATGGCCTGGAGGTCCTGACCTTCGGCCTGGGGTCCGAAACCTTTGCGCTGGAAGCGGGCATCGTCCGCGAAATCCTGGACATGATGCCGGTGACGGCGGTGCCCGGGGCCGATCCGATGGCGGGGGCCGTCATCAACTTTCGCGGGCGGATCGTGCCGCTGGCCGATCTGCGCGGGCCCTTCGGCATGGAGGCGCAAGGCTCCACCGCCGACAGCCGGATCATCGTCATCGAGCTGGACCTGGACGGCGCGCCCGTTCTGATCGGCCTGACCGCCGATCGCGTCAACGAGGTCGCGGTGCTCGATGCGCTGGATGCCGAGGAGGCGCCCGTCATCGGCATACGCTGGCCGCGCGACCATGTCCGCTGCCTGGTCCGCCGCCAGGGCGACCTGATCGTCCTGCCCGACCTGCCATCGCTGTTCGCGCGCCTCACGGCGCGCGCGGCCGAGCCGGTCAGCCTTCACTGATTGCAACCTGCCATCCAATTTTATCCTCAAGGGGGGGGCCCCAATACATGCGAGCTACGATCAAAATGAAATTGGCGGCCAGCTATGCCGTCATCATCGTCCTGATGCTGGCCGTCGTCGGCGTCGGCGTCACCAAGATGAGCGCCCTGAACGAAGCCATCACCGAGGTCATCGCGGGTCCTTCCAAGCGTCTGGAGATCGCGTTGCGCGTCAACGAGCGCATGAACAAGACTCTGCGTTTTGAAAAGAACATGGCGCTGACCGAGGACGAGGGCCTCACTCAGAAGTTCGATGCGGAAAACATGAAGGCGCGCAACGAGGTGCGCGAACTGATCGCCACGGGGATCAGCATCGCGACGGCCGAAGGCAAGCCGCGCTGGATGCAGGTCCAGTCGCTGTTCGACCAGTATGTGCCGATCAACGACCAGGTTCGCCGCCTGGCGTTGGCCAACAAGAACACGGAAGCGGGGCAGGTTTCGGTCACCAAGTCGCGTGAGGTTGCCGGTGCAATGTCTCAGCAACTCGACCAGATCGTCGGCATCGCGCAGGACGGCATGAAGCAGGCCGACGCCGATACCAATGAACAATATGCCAATGCGCGCAACATCCTGTTCATCACGGCGGGCCTGGCGTTGCTGGTCGCCATTGCCGGTGCCTTCTGGATTTCGCGTATTGTTTCGCAAGGCCTGAACAAGGTCTCGGTGGCGATCGATGCCGTGGCGATCGGTGACCTGAGCCAGGACGTGACGGTCACGTCGAATGACGAGATCAAGGATCTGGTCGAAACCGTCAACCGTATGACCGCCAATCTGCGGCAGAGTGCCGAACTGGCCGATACGATCGCCAGCGGCGACCTGACCGTCGATCACCAGCCGCTGTCCGACAAGGACACGCTGGGTCATGCCCTGGTCGCGATGGTCGAGCGTCTGCGCGGCGTCGTCGGCGATGCCACCCAGGCGGCGCAGAATGTGGCGGCGGGCAGCCAGCAGCTGTCGTCGTCGTCGGAACAGGTGAGCCAGGGCGCGACCGAGCAGGCCGCGGCGGCCGAGGAAGCCTCGGCATCGATGGAGCAGATGGCGGCGAACATCAAACAGAACGCCGACAACGCGACCCAGACCGAGAAGATCGCCCGCCAGTCCTCGCAGGACGCCGAGATCAGCGGCCAGGCGGTGCAGAAGGCGGTCCTCGCGATGCGCACCATCGCCGAGAAGATCGGCATCGTGCAGGAAATCGCGCGCCAGACCGACCTGCTGGCGTTGAACGCGGCGGTCGAGGCGGCGCGGGCTGGCGAACATGGTCGCGGCTTCGCGGTGGTGGCCGCCGAGGTCCGCAAGCTCGCCGAGCGTAGCCAGACGGCGGCGGCCGAGATCAGCGGCATGTCATCCGACACTGTCGGTGCTGCCACCCAGGCGGGTGAGATGCTGACCAAGCTGGTGCCCGACATCCGCCGCACCGCCGAACTGGTGGCCGAGATCAGCGCCGCCTGCCGCGAACAGGATATCGGCGCGGTCCAGATCAACGAGGCGATCCAGCAGCTCGACAAGGTGACGCAGCAGAACGCCTCAGCCTCCGAGCAGATTTCGTCGACCTCCGAAGAACTCGCCAGCCAGGCCGAGGAGCTTCAGGAAAGCATCGCCTATTTCCGGGTCGA
>CAJYRW010000003.1:0-27623 GCA_913777475.1 uncultured Sphingomonas sp.
CGAGCAGATAGCCGACAAACGCCTCGTCGCTGTCGATCAACCGGCCCGAGGGCGTCGACTTGCCGATCAGCGGTGCGAAGGACGGATAGACATAGAAGGCGCCCTCCGGCGTCGGGCAGGTCATGCCGTCGATTTCGTTCAGCATCGCCACCACCATGTCGCGCCGCGCCTGGAAGGCCAGGTTGCGCTCGGCCAGGAAGCTCTGGTCGCCGGTCAGAGCAGCGGTCGCCGCCGCCTGCGCCACCGAACAGGGGTTGGAAGTCGACTGCGACTGCAGCTTGGCGATCGCCTTGATCAGCCAGGGCGCACCACCCGCATAGCCGATGCGCCAGCCGGTCATGGCATAGGCCTTGGAACAGCCGTTCACCGTCAGCGTGCGCTCATACAGCTCGGGGCAGACCTGCGCGATGGTGGCGAAGCGGAAGCCGTCATAAACGATATGCTCATACATATCGTCGGCGAAGACCCAGACATGCGGATGGCGAAGGATGACCTCGCCCAGCGCCTTCAGCTCGTCCGCGGTATAACCGGCGCCCGTCGGATTGGACGGCGAGTTCAGGATGACCCACTTGGTCTTCGGCGTGATCGCGGCATCGAGCGCTTCCGGGGTCAGCTTGTAACCCTGTTCCGGTCCCGCCTTCACGATCACCGGCACGCCGCCTGCGAACTGGACGACATCGGGGTAGCTGACCCAGTAAGGCGCCGGGATCACGACCTCGTCCCCTGCGTCGATCGTCGCGACCATCGCATTGAACAAGGTATGCTTGCCGCCGACATTCACGCTGATCTGATCGGCCTTGTAGGTCAGGCCATTGTCGCGCGCGAACTTGGCCGCGATCGCCGCCTTCAGCTCGGGCGTGCCGTCGACATTGGTGTATTTCGTCCTGCCGTCGCGGATCGCCTGGATCGCGGCTTCCTTTACGAAATCCGGCGTGTCGAAATCGGGCTCGCCCGCGCCCAAGCCGATCACGTCGACACCGGCCCGCTTCAGCTCCATCACGCGGCTGGTGATGGCGAGCGTGGGGGACGGGCTGATACGGCCGAGTGCGGCGGAGGGCTGCATGATGGATACCTTTGCGACAGGAGAATGCGGCCGCGCCTTAGCCGCTCAACCGCTCAATCCGCAACCATCCGTGCACGAAACAATCCGCGCAGCGCATTGCCAAGCAAGAATCCGTCTTTCAGATCGTCTCGGGTCAACGGTGCCTCGATGGCCTGCCCCGTCTCGATCAGGTGCCCCCGCAACACGCCGGGAAGCAGCCCGGCGGCGAACGGTGGCGTCAGCAGCTTCCCCTCCCGCTCGACGAACAGCGACGTATAGCTGCCCTCCGTGAGCGTGCCGTCACGGCCCTCGAACACCACTTCCGCCGTGCCTGCCGCCGCGCGCGCCGCGTCGTAGAAGCCCCGCGCGCTGGTCTTGTGCCGCAGCCGCAGATCGTCGGGCGCGACGGGCAGGGGCACGACACGCACCGGCACGACCTGCTCGAAGGGGGCGGGACCAGGCCCGACCTCGACCACTACCGCCCCGCTGCGCGCCAGCAACAGGCGGATGCGGCGGGCATCGCGCAGGCGGAAGGTCGCCGCCTGCAATTCGTTGCGCGCGTCATGGCGGTTGAAGCGAAATCCCAGCGCCGTCGCACTCGCCTTCATCCGCGCGAGATGCGCCTCCAGATGCTGGATACCCTCGATCGGATCGAAGCCCATCGTCTCGATCAGGTCGAAATCGGCCCGCCCGCTGTCGAGGAACGCGCCCTTGGCCAGGCATTCGTCCCACTCGGCCAAAGCCACCGAGTCGGCGACCACGCCCGATCCCAGGCCCAGCGTCGCCTGGGCATCGCCGACCGGCCAGGTCAGCGTGCGGATCGCGACGTTGAACATCGCATCGCCATCGGCATCCAGCCGCCCGATCGCACCGGTATAGAGGCCGCGAGGCGAATCCTCGATCTCGGCAATCGCCTGCATCGCGCGGATCTTGGGCGCGCCGGTGATCGAACCGCACGGAAAGAGCGCCGCCAGCACGTCCAGCGCATCGCGCCCCTCGGCCAGATCGGCGGTGACGGTCGACACCATCTGGTGCACGGTCGGATAGGGTTCGACCGCAAAGAGTTCGGGAACCGATACGCTGCCCGCCCGCGCGACGCGCGACAGGTCGTTGCGCATCAGGTCGACGATCATCAGATTTTCGGCGCGCTGCTTGGGATCGTCGCGCAAGGCGGCCGCCGCGCGTGCATCGGTGGCGGGATCGGCCTCGCGCCGCGCGGTGCCCTTCATCGGCCGGGCGGTCAGGCGGCCATCCTCCAGCGCGAAGAACAGCTCGGGCGACAGCGACAGGATCGTCGCCTCGCCGGTCGCGACCACCGCGCCCCAGCCCGCCCGCGACCGGGCCCGCAACCCCGCATAGAGCGCCAGTGGATCGCCCGCGACGGGCACCTGCGCACGAAAGCTCTGGTTGACCTGGTACAGATCGCCCGCCGTGATCAGCGCCTGCACCGCCGCGAACTGCGCGGCATGGCGCTCGGGCGAAACCTCGGGCTCCAGATCGCCGATCCAGGCCCCGGCCGGATCGGGCAGCATCGCCTGCGGATCGACGACCGCGTAATCGGCGAACAGGCCGAACCACAGCAGCGGGCCGTTGGCGTTCCGCGCGGCAACGCCGGGCTCGAACGCGGCCCCCGCCTCATAGGCCAGATAGCCGACCGCATGGAGGCCCGCCTGCCTTGCACTTCGCAACCGCGCCAGCGCGGGCGCGACCTCCGCCGGGGCATGGGCGACGACGACCTCGACCGGCGCCGTATAGAGACGCGCCGCCGCCCCCCCGTCACGGGCGTCGTCGAGCAGGACGAAAGGAGGGGTGGGCCGCAGCATGAACCACGATCCATGCACGGCGGGCAGGGGCGCTTGCAAGTATCGATTGGCCGATGCTGTCCCAGTCCCTATCTCCGGGCCCATGACCGAGACCCCTATGCCGCCGCTGCGCGCCGCGATCGTGCCCGTCACCCCGCTTCAGCAGAATTGCTCGATCGTCTGGTGCACCGCGACGATGAAGGCGGCGGTGGTCGATCCCGGCGGCGACCTGCCGCGTATCCAGGACGCCATCACCAAGACCGGCGTGACGGTGGAGAAGATCCTGCTGACGCACGGCCATATCGACCATGCGGGCGGGGCCAAGGCGCTGTCCGACGCGCTGTCCGTGCCGGTCGAGGGGCCGCAGGAGGAGGATCGCTTCTGGCTCGCCCGGCTGGACGAGGACGGGCAGGCTTATGGCATCCCCGCGCAGGTGCTGGAGCCGACCCGCTGGCTGTCGGAGGGCGATACGGTGACGATCGGCGACCTGACCCTGGATGTGTACGAGACGCCGGGTCACACGCGCGGGCACGTGATCTTCCACCATGCCCCCTCGAAATTCGCGCTGGTCGGGGACGTGCTGTTCCAGGGCTCGGTCGGGCGCTCGGACCTTCCGGGCGGGGATCACGACACGCTGATCCGCTCGATCGTCGAGAAGCTCTGGCCGCTCGGGAACGAGACCGCGTTCATTCCGGGGCATGGCCAGCCCAGCACCTTCGGCCATGAGCGGCAGAGCAACGCCTTCGTGGCGGACCGGGTATTGGGCCTGGGGTAAGGCTTTCCTTTCCATTCCTCCCCTGCAAGGGGAGGAATGGACGCAGCGGGATTACTGCCGGTCCGAAGCAGACTCCGCTCGAATCGCCTTGAACTCGGACCCGGCGCGCCATTCCGGCCAGTCCCGCCCATCGGCCAGGTCGCGCCCGATCCGATAGAACAGTCCGACATCCGCCGCCGCACCGCGCAAGTCCCAGTTGGCGTCCCAGGCATCGCAGGTCTGGTGATAGCAGCGCATATAGGCGTCGAGCCATTTCTGCCCCGCCGTGCGCCCGCCCGCGACCAGATCGGGCGCGCCGCTGATCGCCATCAGCAGCAGCGTCGGCACGCCGCGCCGCGCGACAGAGAAATGGTCGGCGCGGTAGAACAGCCCACGCTCCGGCAGCGCCTCGGGTGTCACCACGCGGCCCTGCGCTGCAGCGGCGGCCTTCAACCGGTCCTCCAGATCGTTCTGCCTGTCACCGACCAGCATCACGTCCCTGGCCGGTCCCGTTGTCTGGAGGATGTCGAGCGTCAGATTGGCGACGGTCTTCGACAGCGGATAGACCGGCTTCACCGCATAGGTTTCCGAGCCCAGCAGCCCGCGCTCCTCGCCGGTCCACAGTGCGAACACCAGGCTGCGGTCGGTCGGCGGCGCTGCCTTGAACGCGCGCGCCAGTTCCAGCACGCCCGCCACGCCCAGCGCGTCGTCGTTCGCGCCGGGGCGGATCGTTCGGCCTTGCGCGTCCGCCTTGCCCCGACCGTACGCATCCCAATGCGCGCCGAACATCACGACCTCATCGGGGTGCGTCTTGCCCGGCAGCTTCGCCAGCACGTTGCAGCTTTCCGCGCGCACCGTCGTCACCGGCAGGTCGGCGGAGAAGGATTGCCCCTTCAATGCGACCGGCCGGAAATCGGCACGCCGCGCGGCTTGGCGCTGTTGCGCCAGGTCCAGCCCGGCGGCGGCGAAGATCTTGGTCGCCGACTCGCCGGACAGCCAGCCTTGCAGCAGGACCCGCGAACTCGGGTCGGCGCGGACGATATCGTAATTCTCGCCCGCGGGCGCGGTCACCGTCGCCCAGCCATAGCCCGCGCCGGCCGTATCATGGACGATCAGCGCACCGATCGCGCCCTGCCGCGCGGCTTCCTCATATTTATAGGTCCAGCGGCCATAATAGGTCATGCGCCGGTCGCCGAACTTGCCCTTGGCATCGTCGCCCGCCGCCGCCTCGAAATCGGGATCGTTGACCAGGAAGACCGCGATCTTGCCCTTCAGGTCGACGCCCTTGAAATCGTCCCAGCCGCGCTCGGGCGCATGGACGCCGTAACCGACGAACACCATCGGCGCATTCTGGATCGCCACCCGGTCGACGGGCCGCACGGTCGAGACATAGACGCCCTGCCCCTGGACCAGCGGCATGGCCCCGGCGCGCATCGTCCCCTGACCGATCTGGGTGCGGATCAGCGGCACGGGCTGCGTCCACTGGCCATTAGGTCCGCCGGGTTGCAGACCCATCGCCCGGAACTGCGCGACCAGCCAGTCGACGGTCTTGGTTTCCCCCGCCGTGCCCGGCGCACGCCCCTCGAACGCGTCGGAGGCGAGCGTCTTCACATCGTCGGACAGCCGCTGTGGCGAGATCGGATCGGGCGCGGCACCGGTCAGCGTGACGGCGGCCAGAGCAATCAGGGCAAAACGAATCATCGCTGCTGAACCTTATAGACAGTGACCCCGGTCACGGGGGTGATGTTGGCGGTATAGACGATGCCGATCGCCCATCCGGCCAACAAGGCCGGGATCGCCCAGGTTCCGATCGCGCCGCCCGCACGGCCGATATTGGGGGCGGGCCGCATCATGCCCCAACCATGGCCGATCCGCGCCAGGATAAAAGCCCCACCCAGCACCCACAGCCAGAAGGCCGAGCCACCCGCCAGCTCGATCAGCCCCATCAGGATCAGGACGAAGGGGGCATATTCGACGAAATTGGCCTGGGCCCGCATGCCCGCACCGAGTCGCGAATCGCCGCCATCGCCGAGCAGGATCTTGCCGCGCACCCGCCCGACGACGATTCGCAGGGCAAGCCATAGATTGACCAGCGCGGCCGCCGCCGCGATGCTGAGCGTGACGGGCAGGATCATAAGCGGCGCATTCTCCGGGATTTGGACGAAGAAGCGGAGTGCCATTCCCCAGCCCGGCTTGCAACATCGGCAAAACTCGCTATAGGCGCGGGGCTTCGCGATGCGTCCGGCTGGGTGCTCACGCGGCCGGGTCCTCGATCCGGGCGCGCAATGGGTGCTGATCGTGGCGTATTCCACCCATTGTTCGATTGATAAGGTGCCGCAATGGCCGTCCCCAAGAGAAAGACTTCGCCCTCCAAGCGCGGCATGCGCCGTGGCCACGACTCGCTGACGGTCGCGGCGTTCCAGGAATGCCCGAACTGCGGCGAACTGAAGCGTCCGCACAATCTGTGCACCGCCTGCGGCCATTATAACGGCCGTGAGGTCGTGTCGGTCGAGGGCTGATCCCTCTACCCGACCTGATTGACCGTTAGAGGAACGCATGGCCGATAACGCCTGGATCGCCGTCGATGCGATGGGCGGCGACGACGGGCTGGCCGTGATGCTGGCCGGTGTCGCCAGGGCGCGTCGTCGCTTCGAGGGCATGCGCTTCTTCCTGGTCGGGGACGAGGCACAGATTGCTGAGGGGCTGACGGTCCATCCCAACCTGTCCGCCGCGTCCGAGATCATCCACGCGCCCGAGATCGTCGGTTCGAGCGAAAAGCCGAGCCAGGCGATCCGGCGTGCGCGTGTGACGTCGATGGGTATCGCCATCGATCTGGTGAAGCAGCGGCGCGCCGCCGCCATGGTGTCGTCGGGCAATACCGGTGCGCTGATGGCGATGGCCAAGCTGTCGCTCCGTACCCTGCCCGGCATCGACCGGCCCGCCCTCGCCGCGCCGCTGCCGACGCTGGGCGACAATGACGTCGTCATGCTCGACCTCGGCGCCAATACCGAGTGTGACGCCCGCAACCTCGTCCAGTTCGCGGTGATGGGTGCGGCCTATGCCCGTATCCTGCTCGAACTCGACAATCCGCGAGTCGCGCTGCTCAACATCGGGTCCGAGGATCAGAAGGGAACCGACGAGATTCGCGACGCCGCCGCCGTGCTGCGCGGCCAGAACCACCTGCCGCTGAACTTCACCGGCTTCATCGAGGGCAATCAGCTGGCCCGTGGCGAAGTCGACGTGATCGTGTGCGACGGTTTCGCGGGCAATATCGCGCTCAAGACCGCCGAGGGCACCGCCCGCTTCGTCGGCGACCTGTTGAAGCGCGCCTTCCGCTCGTCGGCGCGGTCGAAGCTCGGCTTCCTGATCTCGCGGCCCGCGACACAGCTGCTGCGCGATCACCTGGACCCCAACAACCATAATGGCGCAGTCTTTCTGGGCCTGAACGGCGTGGTCGTGAAGAGCCATGGCAGCGCCAACGAGCTGGGCGTCGCCACCGCGATCGGCAATGCGGCCAAGATGGTGCGCGCCGACCTGACCCGGCGTATCGCCGAGGATCTCCTGAATTTCGAGGACGCCGCATGATTCGTTCGATCGTCACGGGTACGGGGTCGGCACTTCCAACCCGGCGGGTGTCGAACGAAGAACTGGCGCAAGAGGTCGACACGTCCGACGAGTGGATCGTCGAGCGGACCGGCATCCGCTTCCGCCACATTGCTGGGCCCGAGGAAACGACCGCGACGCTGGCCGCCGACGCCGCCAAAGCCGCGATCGCCGCCGCTGGTCTGTCGGCGCAGGATATCGACCTGATCGTCCTGGCGACCGCCACCCCGGACCAGACCTTCCCGGCGACCGCGACCAAGGTCCAAGCGATGCTGGGCATCAACGACTGCGTCGCGTTCGACGTCGCCGCCGTATGCTCGGGCTTTCTCTATGCCGTGCAGGTCGCCGATGCGATGCTGCGCTCGGGCGTGCAGCGTCGCGCACTGGTGATCGGCGCGGAGACCTTCAGCCGCATTCTCGACTGGGAGGATCGCACCACCTGCGTCCTGTTCGGCGACGGCGCGGGCGCGATGGTGCTGGAGGCGCGTGAAAGCTCCGATTCGGATGGTCGCGGTATTCTGGCCACCAAGCTCCATGCCGATGGCCGCCATAACGGCCTGCTCTATGTCGATGGCGGCCCTTCCACCACCGGCACCGTTGGCAAGCTGCGGATGAAGGGACGCGAGGTGTTCCGCCACGCCGTCGTCAATCTGGCGCAGGTGATGGAAGAATCGCTGGGCCTAGCGGGCTTGACGTCGGCCGATGTCGATTGGGTCGTGCCGCATCAGGCCAATGCCCGTATCCTCGACGCCACCGCCCGCAAGTTGAACCTGGCCCCGGAAAAGGTCGTCGTCACCGTCGACCGTCACGCCAACACCTCCGCCGCCTCGGTGCCGCTGGCGCTGGACACGGCGGTACGCGACGGACGAATCCGGGAGAACGACCTGATCGTGCTGGAAGCGATGGGCGGGGGCTTCACCTGGGGCGCGGCGGTGATCCGCTTTTAGACAAACGATTGACATTAACCGAGATAAATCCCTTTCGGTCCCAATCTTGGATGTGTTAATCGGTCACTTCCGCACCATTGGGGGATGGCATGACGAAGGCTGGAACGTTGACACGGGCGGATCTCGCCGAATCTCTGCATCAGGAAGTGGGACTGTCCCGATCCGATTCGGCGGAAGTCGTCGAGCAGATCCTCGTCGAGATGTGCGACGCCTTGGGGCGGGGGGAAAATGTCAAGATTTCCGGCTTCGGAACATTCGTGCTGCGCGACAAGGGTGAGCGGATCGGCCGCAACCCCAAGACCGGGATCGAGGTGCCGATCGCACCCCGCCGCGTCCTGACCTTCCGCGCCAGCCAAATGATGCGCGATCGTATTGTCGCGGCCGGATAGACCGACACGCCCGGCCGATGGCGGCAAGACCGATGGTGCGCTGCGCACCATCGGGGAAGTCTCGCGCGAAACCGGGGTGGCGCAGCATGTCCTGCGCTATTGGGAAAGCCGCTTTCCCCAGCTCCGCCCGGTCCAGCGCGCGGGCAACCGGCGCTATTACCGCGCCGACGACCTGACCCTGATCCGCCGCATCGACCGCCTGCTCAATCAGCAGGGCTATACGGTGCGCGGGGTGCAGCAGCTGTTCGAAACCGAATCGCGCGCCAAGGACGATCCCGCCGCGATGCTGCGCGCCATTCGCGACTCGCTGGCCGAAGGCTTGGCCTGGGACGACCGGGCGGAGACGCGGGACATATGACCTTGGGCACGACCGTTCGGGGCTGGCTGTCCGGGATGAAGAGCGCTTGGCAGGCCATGGGGCCGTTCTGGAGTACACTGCTCCTCACCGGCGCCCTTCTTGCGGTCATGTGGCTCTCGGGCGACTCTTCGACCAAGATGGCGCTGTTTGCAGCCGGTGGGCTGTTCTGGGCGATCCTCGAACGTCTGGGATCGCGAGCCGATTGAACGGGCCGCTCAGGCTGGCAGAACCACCCCGCCCTGCTCACCCAGCAGCAAATCCCGACACGCCCGATTATAGGCGTGCGCCTTCCACCAGAACCAGCCGCCATTGCCGACACCCCAGGCCGCCACGCCCAGCGCCGCCCAAGGCAATCCGCGCGCCGCACGGCCGCCCCGCGCCGCGACGCGGCCCGCCGCCAGACCGCCCTTGCCGATCTTGCGCGCCGTCTTGGCCAGCCGCCCGGCCGCCTTGGCCTGCGACAACAGCCCCGCACCGCCGCGCAAATCGCTGAACAAGGCGGCGGGGCCGACAAAGCCCTTGAGCTTGCCGACGATCTCCTGCGCCTCGATCGCCATGCCGGGCTCCAGCTGGCGACGCTGCGCGCCCGTCAGGGCATAGGCATCGCCGATGGCGTCGATCGTCTCGGCCAAGCTCTCGGTACCGATGGTCAGCGCCTTCGCCCCGGCCTTCAGCGCGCGGCGGCGGATCAGCTTTTCATTGGCCTCGAAGGTCGCTTCGATCGCAGCTCGGTCCATGGCGGGTCCCTGTTCGTTCATGGTCGTTGAAGCGCCGAAACGGCCCTCGGGTTCCGACTCAGCGCTCGCGCGTGGCGAGGAAGCGGACCTTGGGATAGCGATCGGCCACATAACCGACTTCCCAGGCGCTCTTGGCGAGGAAGACGGGATTGTCGTCGCGGTCCTTGGCCATCGCCGAACGGTTCAGGTCCATGAACGCCTTAAGGTCGGCGGGGTCGTCCGCCGCGATCCAGCGTGCGGTGTCGAATGGCGCAGGCTCCAGCCCCGCCGCGACCTTATATTCCGCATCCAGCCGCGACAGCAGCACATCGAGCTGGAGCTGCCCGACGACGCCGATGATCCAGTTCGACCCGATCTCGGGATAGAAGACCTGGGTCACCCCCTCCTCGGCCATGTCGTCCAGCGCCTTGCGCAGCTGCTTGGTCTTGGTCGGGTCCTTGAGCGCCACGCGGCGCAGGATTTCGGGGGCGAAATTGGGCAGGCCGGTGAAGCGCACATCCGCCCGCTCCGACAGGGTATCGCCGACCCGCAGCGTGCCGTGGTTGGGGATGCCAATGATATCACCCGGAAACGCCTCGTCCGCGACTTCGCGGTTCTGCGCGAAGAACAGGATGGGCGAATGGACTGCGATCGGCTTGCCATGGCCCGTCGGGGTCAGCTTCATGCCGCGCTTGAACGTGCCCGAGCACAGCCGCATGAAGGCGATGCGGTCGCGGTGCTGCGGGTCCATGTTCGCCTGCACCTTGAACACGAAGCCGGTGACTTCCTTGTTCTCGGGCGCGACGGGCGCGGGCTCGGCGGGCTGCGGACGGGGCGGCGGGGCGTGGCGGCTGAGCGCATCGATCAGTTCGGCGACCCCGAAGTCCTTCAACGCCGATCCGAAATAGACGGGCGTCAGGTCACCGTTGCGATACGCCTCGCCGTCGAATTCGGCATAACCGGCCTGGGCCAGCTCGACCTCTTCGGCGACCTCGGCGGGCAGGGTCGGCGCATTGTCCACCTTGCCATGAAAGGCGCGGCTATCGCCCTCGGGACGGCTGACTTTGCCGGTGGTCAGGTCGAGAATACCCTCGAACAGCCCGCCCATGCCGACCGGCCAGCTCATCGGCGCGACGTCGAGTGCCAGGATGTCGGCGATCTCGTCGAGCAACTCGAAGGGCGGACGGCCCTCGCGGTCGACCTTGTTGACGAAGGTGATGATCGGCACCGAGCGCAGGCGGCAAACCTCGAACAACTTGCGCGTCTGTGCCTCGATACCGCGCGCCGCATCGATGACCATCACGGCCGAGTCGACCGCGGTCAGCGTGCGGTAGGTGTCTTCCGAAAAGTCTTCGTGGCCCGGCGTGTCGAGCAGGTTGAAGGTCACGCCGTCCTTCTCGAACGTCATCACCGACGACGTGACCGAGATGCCGCGCTGCTGCTCGATCTTCATCCAGTCCGACCGCGCACGTCGGTTCTGGCCCCGCGCCTTGACCTCGCCCGCCAGGTGGATCGCGCCGCCGAAATAGAGCAGCTTTTCGGTCAGCGTCGTCTTGCCGGCGTCAGGGTGCGAGATGATCGCGAAGGTACGGCGGGGGGAAGTCATGGGCGGCTCTGTCGAATAGGGAAATGGCGCATTCGAGCGCCCGAGATGCTGCGCCTGTTACAGCAAATTGTGGCACAAGACAGGCCCCGGATTGCGGGCGGCCATCAGGGCCAGCCTCCCTCCATCCGCGCCACCCCGGCGAAGGCCGGGGTCCAGTTGCCAAGGTCGTTGAGATCGGACGTCGACATTCGCCACCGACGTCACAGCCACTGGACCCCGGCCTTCGCCGGGGTGGTGTAGGATATTGGGTGGACGTTCTTACCCCGCCAGCGTCACCGACATCTGAATGACCTTCTCCCCACCCACCGGCACGACGAACACGCCGGGCTTGTCGAAGAAATCGCCGTCATACCCCTCCGGGTCGGCGATGCCGTGCCAGGGTTCGACACAGACATAGGCGGCACCCGGCTTGGTCCAGATGCCGAGCTTGTCGGTGTCGGGAAAGGCGATGCGCAATTGCGGCGCGCCGTCCGCACCGTAGGTGACATGGCGGCTCTCGACCGGGTCCCAGACCAGCGCGTCATGGGTGAACAGATCGTCCGCCAGATGCAGCACGCGCCCGTCGAGCGGGCTGTCGCGACGCGCTTCGGCGATCAGTCCGTCGGGCGCGATCTCACGCAGGCGGCTGGGTTCGTCCTGCTCGAAGACGATGCGGTGATCGGCCCGCGCCTTGCCATAGGGCAGCGGCCAGGCGAAGGCGGGGTGGAAGCCGAAGCTGGCGGGCATCGGCACCTCGCCTCGGTTGAGGATGCGGATTTCCATCACCAGCGTCGCCTCTTCCAGCCGGAACTCCGCCTCCATCCGGAAGGCGAAGGGATAGGAGGTGCGCGTCTCCTCGCTATCGCCCAGCGAGAAGACGGCGCGGCTGGCCTCATGCGTTACCAGCTCGAAGGTCGAGTGGCGGGCAAAGCCGTGCTTGGCCATCGGATAATGCTGGCCGTTCAGGCGGATGCCGTCACGGGTCACGCCGATCACCGGGAACAGCAACGGCGCGCGGCCGGTCCAGAAAGCCGGGTCCGCATTCGTCATCAGCTCGCGGCCGTCCGCGTCCTTCAGCGAGGACAGCTCCGCCCCGAACGGATTGATCGCCGCCGAGAGATGCTCATTGGCGATACGGACCCAGTTTTCCTCATTAGCCACGGAGTTGCGCTCCCTGCTTGGCGGCGGCCGCGACGATCTTGTCGGCGATGGCCTTCAGCTCTTCGTCGGTGAAGCTCTTCTGCTGGGGTTGCAGAAGCACCTCGACCGCGACCGACTTATGACCCTCGGGCACGCCCTGTCCGGCGAACACGTCGAAGACGCGCGCGGCGGTGATCGCCGCCTTGTCCGCCCCGCGCACCGCACGGATCAGCATGTCTGCGGCCAGCGTGTCGGGCACGAGGAAGGCGAAGTCGCGCTTTACGGACTGCAACGCCGGTGGCTTATAGGCCGGACGCATGAAGCCGGTCGCCCGCTTGGGCGGGATCGCGTCGAGATAGAGTTCGACCGCCGCCACCGCGCCGTCGAGGTCGAACGCCTTCAGGACCGTCGGGTGGACCATGCCGAACGCCGCCAGCACCGTCTTCGGCCCGAGGCGCAGCGTGCCCGACTGGCCGGGATGCCAGGCATCGCCCGCCTCGCCCATCACCTGCAGATTGTCCACCGGCGCCCCTGCCTGGGCGAGCAGCGCGATCGCCTCGGCCTTGGCGTCATAGGCGTCGAAGCCTTGCGCCTTGCCGGAGCGCCAGTTGCGGGGCGTCTTGTCGCCCGCCAGCACCACGCCCAGCGTCGGCCGCTCGGCCTCTTCGAGGTAACGGCGGCCGATCTCAAACAGGCGCACGGCGGTCGCGCCGCGCTTGATATTGCGCTCGGTCGCGGCGAGCAGGCCGGGGAGAAGCGAAGGCCGCATGACCTTCAGATCCTCGCTGATCGGGTTGGCGAGCGTGAACGCGCCGCCGCCGAAGGGCGCGGCCTGCGCCTCGCTGATGAAGCTCCACGTCACCGCTTCGTCCAGACCGCGTGCGGCAGCGGCGCGGCGGGCGCGACGCTCCAGCTTCTGCTGCGGCGTGGCGGTCGGACGCGCGACACCGGGCGCGCGGGGCAGCGCCACCGGGGGAACATGGTCGATCCCCTCGATGCGGATGACCTCCTCGACCAGATCGGCGGGACCGTCCACGTCGCGACGCCAGCTGGGGGCGGTCACCTGCCAGTCGGCGGTGACGGCGAAGCCCAGCGACTCGAGGATTGCCTTCTGTCGATCGGGCGCGATGGCGAGGCCACCCAGCGTTTCCGCCAGATTGGGGTCGTAACCGATCGTTTTGCCGACGACCGGCGGCTCACCCGCGCGCGTCACGCTGCTCGCCGTGCCGCCGCAATATTCGAGCACGAGGAAGGTCGCGATGGCGAGGCCGTCGTCGAGAAAGGCCGGGTCCACCCCACGCTCGAACCGCGTCCGCGCGTCGCTGGTCAGCGCGAGCTTCTGGCCGGTGCGCGCGATCGCCTCGGGAGTGAAGTAGGCGCATTCGATGATGACGTCGGTGGTCGCCTCCGACACGCCCGAATGCGCGCCGCCCATGATGCCGCCGATGTCGTGCACGCCCGCATCGTCGGCGATGACGGTCATGCCTTCCGACAGGGTATAGGTCTTGCCGTTCAGCGTCTCGACCGTCTCGCCCTCGCGGGCATGCCGCGCGACCAGACCGCCAGTCAGCTTGGACTTGTCATAGACGTGCAAGGGGCGGCCGAGATCAACCGTCATATAGTTGGTGATGTCGACCAGCGCGGAGATCGGCTTCTGCCCGATCGCGGTCAGCCGCTGGCGCATCCATTCGGGGGCCTCGCCATTGGTCAGGCCCGAGACACCCTGTGCGTAGAAGGCCGGGCAGCCCTCGGCATCCTCGATCCGCACATCGGGACCGGCGCCCTCGCCCTTCACCTCCGGCACGGTCGGCGCGATCAGCGTGCCCAGACCGGCGGCGGCGAGGTCGCGCGCGATGCCGTGCACGCCCATGCAATCCTGGCGGTTGGGCGTGATCGACACGTCGATGACCGGATCGTTCAGCCCGGCATAATCGGGGAAGGACGTGCCGATGGCGGCATCCTCGGGCAGTTCGATGATGCCGTCATGGCCCTCACCGATCTGCAACTCGCGCGCCGAGCACATCATGCCGTTCGACTCGACGCCGCGGATCGCCGCGACCTTCAGCGTCACGTCGAGGCCGGGGACATAGGCCCCCGGCGCGCCGAACACGCCGACCAGCCCGGCCCGCGCATTGGGCGCGCCGCACACGACCTGCATCGGGCCGTCGCCGGCATCGACCGACAGGACCTGCAGCTTGTCCGCCTGCGGATGCCGCTCGGCCGACAGGATGCGCGCGACGCGGAACGAGGCCAGTGCCTCGCCCGGATTGTGCACGCCCTCGACCTCCAGGCCGATACGGGTCAGCCCCTCGACGATGGTGTCGAGATCGGCGTCGGTGTCCAGATGGCTCTTCAGCCAGCCCAGGGTGAACTTCATGCGCCGACTCCTCCCGACAAAGTGGGTACGTCGAGGCTCGCGAACCCGTAATGCTTCAACCAGCGGATATCGCCGTCGAAGAACGCCCGCAGATCGTCCATCCCGTATTTCAGCATGGCGAGGCGGTCGATGCCGCAGCCAAAGGCGAAGCCCTGCCACTCATTGGGATCGAGCCCGCACGCCTCGATGACCTTGGGATGGACCATGCCGCTGCCCAGCACCTCCATCCAGCCGCCGCCCCCATCTCTTCCAGGGTGGCCGCCGATGACGCGCTTGCCCTTCTCGATCGTGTAGCCGACATCGACCTCGGCCGAGGGTTCGGTGAAGGGGAAATAGCTGGGGCGCAGGCGCAGTACGATGTCGTCGCGCTCGAAGAACGCCTTCAGGAAGGTCTCCAGCGTCCACTTCAGATGGCCGAGCGTGATGCCCTTGTCGATCACCAGCCCCTCGACCTGGTGGAACATCGGCGTGTGGGTCGCATCCGAGTCGGAGCGATAGGTACGGCCCGGCGCGATGATGCGGATCGGCGGCTTCTGGTCCAGCATGGTGCGGATCTGCACCGGCGAGGTATGGGTGCGCAGCACCCGGCGCACGGTGCGCTCGTCGCCGCCCGCCTCGACTCCCGCCAGATAGAAGGTGTCGTGCATCGCGCGTGCCGGATGCGTCTCCGGAATGTTGAGCGCGGTGAAGTTATGCCAGTCGGTCTCGACCTCCGGCCCGGTGGCGACCGCGAAGCCCAGATCGGCGAAGATCTCGGCCAGTTCGTCCATGACCTGGCTGACCGGGTGGACGGTGCCGAAGCTGGCGGTGTCGACCGGCAGGGTCATGTCCAGCCGCTCGGACGACAGCCGCGCGTCGAGCGCCGCCTGCTCCAGCGCCGCCTTGCGATTGGCGAGTGCCTCGGTGACAGCCTCGCGCAGCGAATGGATTTTCGGCCCCTCGACCTGACGTTCCTCGGGGCTCATCTTGCCGAGCGTCTTGAGCAGCTGGGTAATGCGGCCCTGCTTGCCCAGCGTGTCGACGCGGATCGTCTCCAGCGCGTCCAGCGCGGGCGCATCGGCGATGGCGGCGAGCAGCGGCTCACGCATTTGTTCGAGTTCGTTACTCACATGTCACTCCGTCGGCCGTTCTGGCGCCCCCGTAAAGGCGCATGGCCCGTTGGCGGGATTGCCCCCGCCGTAGCGGCTGGGTGGCCATGGGATCAATCCTTCACGCAGGGTCCGCGACCATGACGGCCGCCATGACGACCCATGTCACGCCAACCTTTCCTCAACATGTCATAGGTTAAGATCGCGTCCAGGCCCTTTCGAAGGGCCGTGCCATGCCCGCTACGGAACACCCATCTTGATTCTCGACGTCTTTACCATCCAGGTGATCGCCGCGATCAGCCACTTCATCATCGGCGCTCTTCACCTGACGCCGGGACTGACGCGCCAGGATCGCGGCGGATGGGTGCGCGACTGGGGTCTGGCGAAAATCCTGATCGGCCTGGCGAACGGACTGACGCTGCTTTTCGACGGCTCCAGCACGCTGGCGGTCGAACGCCTGCTCAACCTGGTCCTGGTGATCGGCCTTGCCTTGAGCATCCGCAGCGCCGCGACCATGAGCGGCCGGATGCCGCCGCGTATCCTGATGGTCCTGTTCGGGGCCACCGGAGCGGCGCTGATCGCGCTGTTCCTGTTCGACCCGTATGACGTTCGCTGGACCGTGGCGACGATGGGGATGGCCCGCATCCTATGCCTGTTGTCGCTCACCTGGCTGGTGACCGGCATCGCCCGGCGGGAAAGACTGATGACCGCCTGGACCATGGGCGTCATCTTTGCCCTTTCGACGATCGCCTTCCTGCTGAACATGGTGCTGAACCTGATCGGCTTCACCGTCCCCGCCTGGGAGGTGCAGGCCCATGCGATGGCGCATTGGGCGGTCGGCACCGCGATCATCATGGTGACGCTGACCCATTTCTCGCTGCTGCT
This sequence comes from uncultured Sphingomonas sp., assembly GCA_913777475.1. Lineage (GTDB taxonomy): Bacteria > Pseudomonadota > Alphaproteobacteria > Sphingomonadales > Sphingomonadaceae > Sphingomonas. Next base: position 16,687 of record CAJYRW010000003.1, read on the forward strand.
GATCGAGTCCGAACGCACCCAGCGCGAACTGCGCGAACAGGCCTGTCGCGACAGCCTGACCGGCGCGCTCAACCGGTTCGGGCTGGACCAGAGCCGGACCGCGCAGCACGGCCCGGTCGCCCTGCTGCTGATCGATATCGATCATTTCAAGTCGCTCAACGACACGCAGGGCCATGCGGCGGGAGACATGGTGCTGCGGCTGCTGGTCGATCTGGCCCAGGCCGAACTGGGCAAGCGAGGCCAAGTGGTGCGGATCGGCGGCGACGAGTTTCTCTGCGTCCTGCCCGCCGCCACCCAGGCCGAGGCGGAGGCGCTGCACAAGACCCTGTCTCAGCGGTTCGACCGCGCCGTGGTCGCCGCCGTCGATTCGCCCTATCCGCCGTCGCTGAGCATCGGCATCGCGACCGGATCGGCGGACAAAGGACTCGACCGGCTGATCCGGCAGGCGGACGAGGCGATGTATGCCGCCAAGCGGGCCCGCCACGCCCAGCGGCCCCTTGTGGAAGCCGCCTGACCCGATCGGACTGGGAGGCCCTACGGGCGACCCAGGCTATCGGGACGGCCGATTGGCGCCCCGATAGCCCCGTGCATCAAAGCGCCTTGGTCGCCCCCGGCGTGTTGACGCCCATCGACTGAAGGTAACGCTTCACGTTGCGCGCCGCCTGACGAAGCCGCTGCTCGTTCTCGACCATGGCGATACGGACGAAGCCCTCGCCATTCTCGCCGTAGCCGACACCCGGTGCCACCGCGACCTTGGCCTCGGTCAGCAGCTGCTTGGAGAATTCCAGGCTGCCCAGATGCGCGAGCGCGGGCGGCAGCGGGGCCCAGGCGAACATCGAGGCCTTGGGGGAGGGAATATCCCAGCCCGCCCGGCCGAAACTTTCGACCAGCACGTCGCGGCGCTTGTGATAGAGCTGGCGGTTCTTCTCGACGATATCCTGCGGCCCGTTGAGCGCGGCACAGGCCGCCGCCTGGATCGGGGTGAAGGCGCCGTAATCGAGATAGGACTTAACCCGCGTCATCGCGGCGATCAGGCGTCTGTTGCCGACCGCGAAGCCGATGCGCCAGCCCGCCATCGAATAGGTTTTGGACAGCGAGGTGAACTCGACCGCGACGTCCTTGCCGCCCTTGACCTGCAGGATCGAGGGCGTCGGGTTGCCGTCATAATACAGCTCGGAATAGGCGAGGTCGCTCAGCACCCACAGCTCATGCTTCTTCGCGAAGGCGACGAGGCGCTCGTAAAAGGCCAGGTCCACCGTCTCGGCGGTCGGATTGGACGGGTAATTGACCACCAGCACCGAGGGGCGCGGCACGGTGAAGTGCATCGCCCGCTCCAGGCTCTCGAAATAGGCCTCGTCGGGCGTGGTCGGCACCGCGCGGATGGTGGCTCCGGCGATGATGAAGCCGAAGGTGTGGATCGGGTAGGACGGGTTGGGCGCCAGCACCACGTCGCCCGGCGCGGTGATCGCGGTGGCGAGGCTGGCCAGCCCTTCCTTCGACCCCATGGTCACGACCACCTCGGTCTCGGGGTCCAGATCGACGCCGAAGCGGCGGCCATAATAATTCGCCTGGGCGCGGCGCAGGCCGGGAATGCCCTTCGACTGGGAATAGCCGTGCGCGTCGGGCTTTTTGGCGACCTCGACCAGCTTGTCGAGCACATGGTCGGGCGGCGGCAGGTCGGGATTGCCCATGCCCAGATCGATGATGTCCTCACCGCCCGCGCGCGCCGCGGCCCGCATCGCGTTGACTTCGGCGATGACATAGGGCGGCAGACGCTTGATGCGGTAGAACTCTTCGGACATGGGTCCCTCTGTGTAACGATTTGGGACCGGGACCTTAGCGGCTTTCGTTTCCCGACGCGACCCGACATGATGACGCAATATCCTGACGCCAATAGGGCGCGCGACGAACGAGAGGATGCGGATGACCCCCGGCCAGACCCAAGCCCCCACCCTGCCCACGCTGGAGGAGTTGCAGCACTGGACCTGGGTGATGGGCCGCGCGCAGCAGATGATGATGGAGGCCGCGCTGACCCCGCCCGAAGGGGTGCCGGTGGTGCCCGGCTTCAACGACTCCGCCACGATAGGCCGCGTCCGCGACTTCTGGTCCGATTCGATGAAGCTGTGGCAGCGCTTCGTCGACCCCGCCGCCGAGCCGAGCGTCGCCCCCAAGCCCGATCGCCGATTCAAGGCCGAGCAGTGGCAATCGCCGCTCTTCGACTGGATTCGGCAGAGCTATCAGGTGATCTCCGACCATATGCTGCGCGGCGTCGATGCACTGGAGGGAGTGGACCCGAAGCAGAAGGAGCAGATCCGCTTCGCCGCGCAGGGCTTTATCGATGCGATGAGCCCGACCAACTTCCCCGCCACCAACCCGGAAGTGCTCGACAAGATCGTCGAGACACGCGGCGAGAATCTGCTGAAAGGCCTTCAGAACATGATGGCCGATCTGGGGCGCGGCCAGCTGACCCATAGCGATTCGAGCGCGTTCGAGGTCGGGCGCAACCTCGCCGCGACGCCGGGCAAGGTGGTGAAGCGCAATTACCTGTACGAGTTGATCCATTATACCCCGACCACCGAACAGGTGGCGGCGGTGCCAATCGTGATCTTTCCGCCCTGGATCAACCGCTTTTACATCCTGGACCTCGCGCCCGAAAAGAGCCTGATCAAATGGCTGGTCGATCAGGGGTTCAGCGTCTTCATGGTGTCGTGGAAATCCGCCGACGCCACGATGAAGGACGTGATGTGGGACGATTATGTCGCGGCACAGGTCGATGCGATCGACACGGTGCGCGACCTGCTCGGCGTCGAATCGGTCCACACCGTCGGTTACTGCGTGGCGGGTACGACGCTCGCCGCGACGCTGGCCTACCTGACGGCGCAGGAGCAGGCGGGAAAGGTCGCCAGCGCCACCTTCTTCACCGCGCAGGTCGATTTCTCGAAGGCGGGCGAGCTGCTCCACTTCGTCGATGACGAACAGCTCAAGATGATCGCCGCGCTGTCGCCCGAGGGCTATCTCGACGGGCGTTATCTGGCGATGACCTTCAACCTGCTGCGCGGGCGGGACCTGATCTGGAATTACGTCACCAACAACTATCTGCTGGGGCGCGACTATGTGCCGTTCGACCTGCTGCACTGGAATGGCGACGTCACCAACCTGCCCGCCCAGTGGCATCTCGCCTATCTGACCGACCTGTACCGCGACAATCTGCTGATGCAGCCGGGCGCGATGCGCATCGGCGACGTGCCGCTCGACCTGACGCGGGTGGCGACCCCTTCCTATGTCCAGGCGGGGCGAGAGGATCATATCGCGCCGCCTGAGAGCGTGTGGAAGATCACCGAGGCGTTCACCGGCCCCTTGCGCTTCGTGCTGGCCGGCTCGGGGCATATCGCGGGCGTGGTGAACCCGCCTGCCGCCGGCAAATATCAATATTGGACCAACGACACCCCCGCCGCGACACTCGCCGAGTTCGTCGCGGGCGCGACCGAGACCAAGGGCAGCTGGTGGCCGGACTGGGCCCAGTGGCTGCGCACCCGCGATGCCGCAACCGTCGCGGTGCAGGGCGCGCGCATCCCTGGCGAGGGCGCGCTTGCGGCGCTCGACGAAGCGCCCGGACGATACGTCCGGCAGCGTTAGTTTCGGTTTTGTTGCACTGCACAATAGGCTTGATTTTGCTCCCGCGAATCGCTATTGTGCAGCGCAACAAATCGGGAGAGCGCTCTTGGACAAGAACAAGCCGACCGTGCCCGCCGCCAAGGCGGTGACCAAAGCCAGTCGCGCGACCAAGCCGGTCGCGCCCAAGACGCTGCCGGGCCTGCCCTCCGACACCATGGCTCCGGCCAAGCCGCCGGTCGCCAAGCCTGCGATCGCCGCCGAGGCCGCCCCCTCGAACAGCCCGGCGCTGCCGCTGAACGCACCGACCGCCAAGGTCGAAGCCCCGAAGGTCGAGACAGCCCCGAAGCCGGTCGTGGAAGCGCCCGCCGCTGTCGCACCGATCGCACCCAAGGTCGAAGCGAAGCCCGTTCCGGCGCCCAAGGCTCCCGTCGTGAAGGCGGAGGCCAAGCCGGTTGCGACGAAGCCCGCGCCACAGCCCAAGGCACCGTTGAGTGCACCGGCCAAGCCCGTCGCCCCCAAGGCGGCGGCCCCGACGATTTCTTCCCCGACCGCCGCGGTTTCGGCGGACTCCAAGCCCAAGGATTTTATCATGGACGCCCAGAGCACCATCGAAAACGCGACCGCCAAGACCCAGGCCTTTTTCGGCGACGCCCAGGCCCGCACCCAGGCCACCATGGAGAAGAGCGCCAAGCTGTTCGAGGACATGATCGCGTTCAGCAAGGACAATATCGAAGCGGTCGTCGAATCGTCGAAGATCGCCGCCAAGGGCGCCGAGACGCTGGGCCAGGGTGCCGCCGACTATGCCAAGCGCTCTTTCGAGACCGCCAGCCAGACGCTGCAGACCCTGTCGTCGGTCAAGTCGCCGACCGAGTTCATGAAGCTGCAGTCGGACTTCGCCCGCTCGGCCTTCGACTCGATGGTCACCGAGACCTCGCGCTCGACCGAGCACCTGATGAAGCTGGCCGGCGAGATCGCCCAGCCGATCAGCAACCGCTTCGCGGTCGCCGCCGAGAAGCTGAAGACCGTCGCGTAATGCGCTGACGATTTCCTTCGCGGAAACAGGAAGGGGGTGGTCACTTTGGTGGCCGCCCTTTTTCGTGTCTGGCGGGTAATTGGGGGACGTCGCTTGGGGCCAATCCCTCCCCCATCCCCTCCCGCCTGCGGGAGGGGCGTGCCAAGGTCTGCGCTCGCGAGTTGATCCAACCCTCGACCCTTGCCGCTCCCCTCCCGCAGGCGGGAGGGGATGGGGGAGGGAAAGGTGTCTCACCGAGACCAACCCATCCCCACTGGCATCCCGCGCGCCCAGCGCCTACATTCCCCCCATGTCGTTCTTCGGCCGCTTTTCCCCCGTTCGCGCGTATCGCGACCTGCGATTCTTCCTGTCGCAGCGCCAGCCCTATGAGCTGGTCTTCCTGATCATCGCGATGGGGATTACCGGCTTCTTCATCTACGCCTTTGCGCGCGACGATTATGTGCGGCCGCCCTATCAGCCCAACATCATCTATGTCGAACAATGGCCCGCGAACCGCACCGATGCGGAAATCCGCGCGCAGCAGAAGATCGACTATGTGAAGAAGAAGCAGGAACTGGCCGAGGAGCAGGCCGCCAAGGACCAGCGCAAGGCCGAGTTCAAGAAGGTCGACGACGCGCTGACCAAGTGGGGCTTCTGACCGACCATCGCTGGATGGGGGTGGCGCTGGCGCTGGCGGATCGCGGCGTCGGGCGGACCGCGCCCAATCCCCATGTCGGCTGCGTCATCGTACAGGGCGACCATGTGGTCGGGCGCGGCTGGACCCAGCCCGGCGGCCGCCCCCATGCCGAAGCGATGGCCCTGGCCCAAGCCGGAGAGGCGGCGCGCGGGGCCACCGCTTACGTCACGCTGGAGCCCTGTGCGCATATTTCGCCGCGCGGCCCTGCCTGCACCGACCTGCTGATCGCGGCCGGAGTCGCGCGGATCGTCGCGGCGATGGGCGATCCCGATCCGCGCACAGACGGCCTCGGCTTTTCCCGCGCCCGCGCCGCCGGGATCGCGGTCACAACCGACGTGCGCGAGGAGGAGGCGCGGCGGATGATCGCCGGTTTCCTGACCCGCCGCGCCCACAGCCGTCCCTTCGTCACGCTGAAGCTCGCCACTTCGCTCGATGGCAAGATCGCGCGGGGCGATGGCGAAAGCCGCTGGATCACAGGGCCACAGGCGCGCGCGCATACCCATCTGGAACGCAGCCGCCACGAAGCCATCCTGGTCGGGCGCGGCACGCTGGAGGCCGATGCGCCCAGACTCGACGTCCGCCTGCCGGGGCTCGAGTCGCGCAGCCCGCGCCGCATCCTTTTATCCCGCACGCCCGAGCCCGGCTGGGAAACCATCCCCTCCCCCACCGCCATCGCCGACCTGCCAGGCGTCGACCGGCTGATGGTCGAGGGGGGGGCGCAAACCGCCTCCGCCTTCCTCGCCGCCGATCTGGTCGACCGGCTGCTGCTCTATCGTGCGCCCATCCTGATCGGCGAGGGTCGCGCGGCGCTCGGCAATATCGGCCTCTCCCGTCTGGCCGAGGCGCATGGCCGCTGGCGGCTGGCCGATTCACGGATGCTTGGCAGCGACCGGCTGGAGGTCTACGAGCGCGCTTGATATGTTTACCGGGATCGTCACCGACATAGGCTCCATCACCGCCGTGGAAACGCGCGGCGACACACGAGTCGTCATCGCCACCGCCTATGATACGGCCAGCATCGACCTGGGCGCGTCGATCGCCTGTTCGGGCGTCTGCCTGACCGTGGTCGAGAAAGGCCCGGACTGGTTCGCGGTCGACGTCTCGGCCGAGACGATCGGGCGCACCGCCGACCAGTGGACAACCGGCCAGCGGCTGAACCTGGAACGCGCGATGAAGCTGGGCGACGAGCTGGGCGGGCATATCGTCACCGGCCATGTCGACGGTGTCGGCCATGTCGTATCGGTCGGGCAAGAAGGCGGATCGCACCGCGTCTTCGTGGCCGTTCCGTCCGACCTCGCCCCCTTCATGGCGACCAAGGGCTCGGTGACGGTCGACGGCGTCTCGCTGACCGTCAACAGCGTGGACGACACCGCCGACGGCACCGTCTTCGGCCTGAACATCATTCCCCACACCGCCGCCGTCACCACGCTGGGCGGCATCGGCCAGGGCCAGCGCGTCAATATCGAGATCGACGTACTCGCCCGGTATCTGCAGCGCATGGAGCATTATCGTGGCCGCTAATCCCGACGCTTTGGCTGGTCTGCGGCGCGGTTTCCTCTCCAGCCCCGAAGAGATCATCGACGAGGCGCGCAACGGCCGCATGTTCATCCTGGTCGATGACGAGGACCGGGAGAACGAAGGCGACCTAGTCATCCCGGCGCAGATGGCGACGCCGGAAAAGGTCAACTTCATGGCGCGGCACGGGCGCGGGCTGATCTGCCTGGCCATGACGCGCGAGCGGGTCGACACGCTCGGCCTGCCGCTGATGAGCCCGAAGAACGGGACGCGGCACGAAACCGCCTTCACCATCTCGATCGAGGCGCGTGAGGGTGTGACCACCGGCATTTCGGCAGCCGACCGCGCACGGACCATCGCGGTGGCGATCGACTCGAGCCACGGCGCCGACGCGCTGGTGACGCCGGGCCATGTCTTCCCGCTCGTCGCGCGCGACGGCGGCGTGCTGGTGCGCGCAGGCCATACCGAGGCGGCGGTCGATGTCGCGCGGCTGGCGGGCCTCAACCCCTCGGGCGTGATCTGCGAGATCATGAACGAGGACGGGACGATGGCGCGGATGGACGACCTGGTGTCGTTCGCGCAGCTCCACAACCTGAAGATCGGCACGATCCGCGACCTGATCGCCTATCGCCGCCGCTACGACCATCTGGTCGAGTTGCAGTCGGAGGCCACGTTCGAGAGCGAATGGGGCGGCACCTGGACCGCGCGCGCCTATCGCAACAAGGCGACCGGGACCGAGCAGGTGGCGCTGGTCAAGGGCAAGCTCGACACCACCAAGCCGGTGCTGGTGCGGATGCACGCGCTGTCGCCCTTCGCCGATGTGTTCGGCGAGGCGGGTGCGCGCGGCGCCCTGCTCGCCAAGTCGATGAAGATGATCGCCGAGGAAGGTTCGGGCGTGATCGTCGTCATCAACCGCCCGCGCACCGATGCCTTCACCACCGCCGTCCGCCTGAAGGCCGGCGAGGAAGTGCAGATCGATATGGAGGAGCTGCGCGACTATGGCGTTGGCGCGATGATCCTGGCCGAGCTGGGCGTGCAGGACATGGTGCTGCTGACCAACACCCATCACACGCTGATCGGGCTCGACGGCTATGGCCTGTCGATCGTCGGCGAACGTCGTATTGAAAATGCTGAGGGAGACGCCTGATGGCGCATGTGTTGATCGTCGAGGCGCGCTTTTACGAGCATCTGAACGACCTGCTCCTGGCGGGCGCGCGCGCCGCGATCGAGGAGGCGGGCCACAGCCATGAGACGATCACCGTCCCCGGCGCGCTGGAAATCCCCGGTGCGGTGGCGATGGCGGCGGACTCGGGCCGTTACGACGCCTTCGTCGCGATCGGCGTGGTGATCCGCGGCGAGACCTATCATTTTGAGATCGTCTCGAACGAGAGCGCGCGCGGCCTGATGGCGCTGACCATGGACGGGCTGCCCATCGGTAACGGCATCATCACCACCGAGAACGAGGCGCAGGCGCTGACCCGCGCCAAGCCGGACGAAAAGAACAAGGGTGGCGAGGCGGCCAAGGCGGCACTCGCCATGCTCGCGCTCAAGGGCCGGTTCGGGTGACGTCGCCCGTCCTCCAGACCGAGCGGTTGACCTTGCGGCTGCCCTCGGCGGAGGATTTCGAGGCTTGGGCGGCCTTTCATGCCGAGGAAGACACGATGCGTTTCCTGGGCGGCGTGCAGGCGCGCGGCGCAGCGTGGCGATCGCTCTGCACCATGGTCGGTGCGTGGAGCGTGCGCGGTTTCGCCATGTTCTCGGTCATCGAACGGGAAACCAGCCGTTGGGTCGGACGGATCGGACCGTGGCAGCCCGAGGGCTGGCCCGGGCGTGAGGTGGCGTGGGGCGTGGCGCGCGAATTCGCCGGGCGCGGCTATGCCTATGAAGCGGCCTGCGCGGCGATGGACTATGCGGTCGATGTGCTGGGCTGGGATCAGGTGATCCACACCATCGACCCGGAGAATATCGGCTCGATCAAGCTGGCCCAGCGGCTGGGGTCGGTGAACCAGGGCCCGACACGCCTTCCCGCCCCGCTGGAGAGTTTTCCCGTCGATGCCTGGGGCCAGAGCGCCGACCAGTGGCGGGCACGTCGAGCAGCAGGCGCACAATGACCGATATGCCGCCCAGCCGATTCCGTGTCGTCGAGCGGGGTCGGCGGCTGGTGGTGATCGATACCCAGGCGGATAAGTCGCCGCCCGTCCGCCGGACGGACTTACCGCGACCGGCCTCGGACAAAACCGAAGCGCGATTCCAACTGCCGAAAAAGATCCGCTTCGACGGTGCGGCAAGCTGGACCACCGACAGTTTCTATGACGCCAAGGGTCCCCGTGCCCTGACCCTCGATGCGGGCGCGATGCAGAAGCTGCGCTTTGCCGGGGCCGGGCTGGTCGCGCTGGTGATCCTGTGGGTGCTGGTCGCGAGCTTCGCCCCACCCTTATGGGGGGCGCCGCTGCTGTTGCTCAATCCCAAGATGCGCCAGACAATGCGCGACCGGGTGACAGCATGGCTCGACACGTTGGATAGCGGCGAATAGCCCGCACCTCCGGTAAGGCGAAACCGCGATAAGCTTTGTCTTGATACGGTCTTACAAAGGGCCGCCACCCCCGGCAAAGGCCGGGGTGGTGAAGGGGGCGGGGGTGTTCATTACCCCGCCCCTCATGCTCAAGCCGCCCGCGCGCTCTCTTCGAGCGTGGGGTAGTCGATATAGCCTTCCGGCCCCTGGCTGTACCAGGTCTTCATATCGCCCTCGTTCAGCGGCGCATCGGTGCGCAGGCGCTCGGGCAAGTCGGGGTTGGCCAGGAAGGTCCGGCCGAACGCGATGCCGTCCGCGACACCCGAATCGATGGCGGCTTGCGCCTTTTCGCGCGTGTCGAAATCGCTGTTCAGGATCAGCGGGCCCTTGAACACCTCGCGAATCTGCGGCGACAGCTTGGGCACGTCGGTGCGGCCATAGGTGCCGTCCGGGCCGATCTCACGCAGTTCGAGGAACGCGATGCCCAAGTCCGACAGCATCTTGGCCGCGGGCACGAAGACTGAGGCGGGATCGCTGTCGTCCACGCCCTGGCTGTCGCCATTGGGCGAGAGACGCACCGCGACGCGCTCCTTGCCCGCGACCGAAATCACGCGCTCGGCGATCTCGCGGAGCAGGCGGATGCGATTCTCCGGCGAGCCGCCATATTCGTCCTCGCGGTGGTTCGCCCCGTCGCGCAGGAATTCGTCGATCAGATAACCGTTGGCGGCATGGATCTGCACCCCGTCGAACCCGGCGGCCAGCGCGTTGCGCGTCGCCAGCTCATAATCGTCGAGCAGGCGCGGGATTTCCGACAGCTCCAGCGGGCGGGCGGTCTCGAAATCCTTCTTGCCCTCGAACGTATGCGCCTGCCCCTCGGTGCGGGTGGCCGAGGACGAGACGGGCTGCATCCCGGTGACCGAACTGTGCACCTGACGGCCCATATGCCAGAGCTGCGCGACGATCCGGCCGCCCGCCTTGTGCACCGCGTCGGTCACCGGCTTCCAGGCCTCGACCTGCTCGTCGGTCCACAAACCCGGCGCATTGGGCCAGCCCAGCCCTTCCTGGCTGACGCCGGTGCCTTCGGTGATGATCAGGCCGGCGCTGGCGCGCTGACGGTAATAGTCGATCATGATCTCGGTCGGCACATGGCCGTCAGTCGACCGGCCGCGGGTCAGCGGCGACATGAAGATGCGGTTGGCGGCGTGGATATCGCCCAGCTGGATGGGGTCGAAAAGGCTCGGCATGGATGCTCCGTTAGTGGCCTGACGCGGGGAAGATAGGGCGCTAAAGGGCGGCATGCATCGGCCCGACCCCACAAGAAAAACTGTGCCTGCGCCAACGGTTCCGGTTGCCGCTACGGACACCGCGCCTGCGCTGGGCTTCGTCGCGCTGATCCTGGCCAATATCGCGCTCGCATTCGGGCCGTGGTTCGTGCGGCTGGCCGATGTCGGGCCGGTGGCAGCCGGGTTTTGGCGGATCACGCTGGCGATCCCCGTCCTCGCCGCCCTGTCGCTGGCGGCAGGCGCCCGGCCGGTGCGGATGCCGGGCGGACTGTGGCTGCTGATCGCGGTCGGCGGCGTCGCCTT
>CAJYRW010000004.1:0-35767 GCA_913777475.1 uncultured Sphingomonas sp.
CGCCCGGTTGCTGACCGAAATCGTGCATGTCGTTGCCGGGGTGGCAGCGGCATGGGCGATCGGTTCGCTTTCGGCATGGTCGTATCCGCTGGGACGGCGCGACATCTGGACGGTAACATGGGTAGCGATGGTCGTCGTGCTGGTGCTGGGCGTCCGGCAGGTGCAGCGCGCCATGGCCGAGGAACGCGCGAAGGGGATATAGCATGATCGTTGAGGATGCCATCGCCCCGCCGCCGGGCCAGCCCGCCCTCCGCGTCACCGCGATGCCGGCCGACACCAACCCGTACGGCGACATCTTCGGCGGATGGATCATGTCGCAGATGGACATGGCTGCTGGACTGGTTGCAGCCCGTCATGCCAAGGGGCGGGCAGTGACGATCGCGGTCGATGCGATGCAGTTCCACGCGCCGGTTGCGGTCGGGGACGAAGTGTCGGTCTATACCGACATCGTGAAGGTTGGCCGCACGTCGATGACGATCGAGGTCGAGGCGTGGCGCCGCGACCGGTTCGGTGAGGCGGTCGACCGCGTGACCCAGGCACGCTTCGTATTCGTGGCAATCGACGAACATCGCCGCCCGCGACCGATCGAGGGCTGAGGCACGGCGATCGTGCGGCAATTATTTCGGCTGCTCGACCGGGCAGCAACGAGCGAAAAGGTAAAGTGATGGCTGAATCCTACGACCTCATCGTGCTTGGTTCGGGCCCCGGCGGCTATGTCGCGGCGATCCGGGCGAGCCAGCTCGGCCTGAAGGTCGCGATCGTCGAGCGCGAACGGCTGGGCGGCATCTGCCTCAACTGGGGCTGTATCCCGACCAAGGCGCTGCTGCGCTCGGCCGAGGTCTATCATTACATGACCCATGCCGCGCAGTACGGCCTGTCGGTCGAGAAGCCCTCGTTCAGCCTCGACAAGGTGGTCGATCGCAGCCGCAAGGTGGCGGGCCAGCTCAACGCGGGCGTCAAGGGCCTGATGAAGAAGAACAAGGTGACGGTCGTCGAGGGCGTCGGCACCATCACGGGTAAGGGCAAGCTGTCGGTCGTCCAGGGCGACAAGACCACCGAGCTGACCGCCAAGCACATCATCGTCGCCACCGGCGCGCGCGCCCGCGACCTGCCCTTCGCCAAGGCGGACGGCGAGCGTATCTGGACCTATCGCCACGCGATGGTGCCGCCCGCCATGCCGACCAAGCTGCTGGTCATCGGCTCGGGCGCGATCGGCGTGGAGTTCGCCAGCTTCTACAACGACATGGGCGCCGAAGTAACCATCGTCGAGATGCTCGACCGGATCATGCCAGTCGAGGACGCCGAAGTCAGCGAGTTCATGACCAAGCAGCTGACCAAGTTCGGCATGACCATCAAGACCAAGACCGGCCTTGAGAAGCTGGAAGCCACCGCATCGGGCGTGAAGGCCGCGATGAAGGGCCCCGACGGCAAGGTCGAGACCGCCGAGTTCAGCCACGCGATCGTCGCCATCGGCATCGTCCCCAACACCGAGAATATCGGTCTGGAAAAGCTGGGCGTCACCACCGATCGCGGTCACATCAAGACCGACGGCTTCTGCCGCACCAATGTCGACGGCATCTGGGCGATCGGCGACGTGACCGGCGCTCCCTGGCTGGCGCATAAGGCGAGCCATGAAGGCGTGATCGCTGCCGAGGCCATCGCGAAGGCGCTGGGCAACAAGGATGTCCACCCGCACGCGATGGACAAGGGCAACATCCCGGGCTGCACCTATTCGCGTCCGCAGGTGGCGTCGGTCGGCCTGACCGAGGCGAAGGCCAAGGAAGCCGGGTACAGCGTGAAGGTCGGCAAGTTCCCCTTCATCGGCAACGGCAAGGCGATTGCGCTGGGCGAGGCCGAGGGCTTCGTGAAGACCGTGTTCGACGCCAAGACCGGCGAACTGCTGGGCGCACACATGGTCGGTGCGGAAGTCACCGAGATGATCCAGGGCTATGTCGTCGCCCGCCAGCTGGAGACGACCGAGGCCGAGCTGATGGAAACGGTGTTCGCGCATCCGACCATCTCGGAATCGATGCACGAATCGGTGCTCGCGGCTTACGGGCGTGCGCTGCACATCTGATTTTTGCCGATCCGGTTATGGGAAAGGGGCTCGCTGCGGCGGGCCCCTTTTTTTGTTGGCGTTATGTCCTGGGCGTTCCTCAGAGCAATTCGATGATCGACCTGCTGTCGTGGAGGGTCGCAAAATCCGCCGCCAGCAGACTCATGGTCACGTCGAAGATTACCTGCGCATTGAGCCCGGCCGAGGGCAGGTCGAAACCGATTACCGCGTCGGTCACCACGGTCACCGCAAAGCCCAGGTCGCTGGCCGCGCGTACCGTCGAATTGACGCAGAACCCCGCGACCGCGCCGACGACGACCAAATGGGTGATGCCTCTTTCGCGCAAATGAGTCTCCAGCCCGGTGCTGGCAAAAGCCGAGGAGCTGGTCTTTACGAACACCGCCTCGCCCGGCCGGTCGTGTGCACAGGCCATGGGCGCATGGCCGGGGGCTTCGGGATGCATCGGCGAGGCGGGATCGGCTTCGGCATGGCGGACATGGATCACCGGGCGGCCGGCATCGCGAAAAGCAGTGGCCAGCGAGTCGATGGCAGAGGGTGCGCCAGCGTTGACGTGCGGTCGTCCGGCCTCGATCCGGTGCTGCATCGTCATCTGCATATCGATGATGAGAAGGGCGGTCTGGGGTTCCATCGGCACTCTCCGGCGCGGCGGCCATTGTATCGCCGCGCTTTTGCGAGGGCCCTGCTATCGTCCTAATATCGTCGAGGCAACGCCGCCCCTTTTTTCTCCGTTGGTCGATCCATGGCCGTTCGAATTACGCCCGGCCGGGGGCGGCATGCCGCATTCCGCTTGCGGAACATCCGGTTTTGGCCGCATCGGTCGCATTCGTCATGACCCGCGTTTATAGCCACCGCCTGCGCATTATCGTCGCGACCCTGATCCTGTTCGGGCTGAGTGTCGTCGTCTTCGCGCCGGGGTTCGTCCAGTATGACAGTGTCGGCCAGTATGCGCAGGCGCTGACCGGACAATATGACGACTGGCACCCGCCGATCATGGCGCGGCTCTGGTCGATCTTCGGCCCGCACGGTGCGGAGCCGATGCTTGTGCTGCAACTCGCTGGATGGTGGCTGGGGCTGGGGGCGCTGGCGGCGGCGATCGTCGACCGGCGACCGCGCGGTGCTTTGATGGTGCTGGCGGTCGGGTTGGTGCCCCCTTGGCTCGGCTGGCAGGTCGCGATCCTGAAGGATGCGCAGATGACGGCCGCCACGCTGGGGGCGGTCGGGATCATTGGCTGGTGGCGGCTTCGGGGGCAGGCGGTGCCGCGCGGAGCCTGGGCTGCGGCAGGACTGTTGCTGGCCTATGCTGCATTGGTCCGCGCGAATGCGATCTTCGCCATCGCACCGCTCGTCGCGCTGCTGGTCACGGAGCGCTGGCTGCGCCGGATCGCGATCACCATCATTCTAACCCTCGTCACCCTGGCGGCAGCGCCTTTCGTCAATCATCGCCTGCTTGGGGCGGCGGACAGCGGTGTCGCACGGACCCAGGCGCTATACGATCTGGCGGGGATCGCGGTGCGGGTGCCTTATGATCCCCGGCTGGGCTTGTCCCCGGTCGAGGTGGCGGAGATCCGCGCCAAGCAGTGCGTGAAGCCCTTCTTCTGGGACCCGCTGGGCGAACCCGCCCGCTGCGGCACCCGGCTCCAGCGGTTCGAGAAGACACCGCCGGGACAGATTTATGCCAAGCTCGGGCCCGCGATCCTGCACCATCCGTTGGCCTATGCCGAGCAGCGGCTGGCGCATGTCAATTCGACCTGGCGGTTCTGGGTGCCTGCGCACTTGATCAACGCCGCGCCACCGCAGGGGAGCGAACCCAATGATTATCATCTGGGGCAGCCGGGCCGGACCGCGCTGGCCTGGCAGAAGATGGCGGAGCTTTGGGTCGATGTGCCGATCATGTGGCCGATCGTCTGGCTCGTGTTGGCAGCCGGAGGGCTGGCGGTGACGCGCGGCCAAGGCTTTGCGGGGGCGCTGTTCGGCTCGGCGCTGGGGCTGGAGGCAAGCTTCCTGGTCATTAGCGTGGCGTCGGATGTCCGCTATCATTTATGGCCGATCGTGGCGTGCGCGCTGGGGATGATCATCGCCAAGCCGTGGCGGGGTGACCGGCGGATCGTGCTGGCGACGGGCATGGTAGTGGCGGTCGTGCTGATCCTCGGCGGGATTGCACGGGCAACCCTGCCGCTGCCGCCGCAAAGCTATGATGCGATGCTGATCTGAACCCCGAAGCCTGTGCGCAGCGTTGACCGCCCCGAAAGGAGCCGCGCATGGCCGACGATAACGAAAAGGTGTACGCAGATTTCAAGGAGGCCGTGAACATGGCCCCGGCTGAGCTGGAGAAGTTTCTGGATACCGACGAGTCGCAGGATGTCGGCCAGAAAAAGGGCGGTTCAGGCGAGAGCGTCGGTCATGAGTCGGGCCGCCGGATCGTCGAGATCAAGGGCAAGAAAAAGGCCGACCTGACCGACGATGACTTTGCGCATATGAAGAAGGTCGTCGGTTATGTGCACCGGCACCTGAAGCAGGGCGGGCCGGACAAGGATGTCGAGCATTCGCCGTGGCGCTATTCGTTGATGAACTGGGGGCATGATCCGTTGAAGGATTGAGGGGGGCTTTCCCAACCTCCGTTCGGCCAAAGCAAGGTTAAAGGCCACAGTTACCGGGCGCTCCAACAAAAGTCGCCACCCCGGCGCAGGCCGGGGTCCAGTTTGGATAAGCTAGCGAGGCGCCACGGGCTTGGTGGAAACTGGACCCCGGCCTGCGCCGGGGTGGCGTATTGGGGTGATGGCGGAGCATCACCTTCGACTTCGTTCAGACTGAACGAACGTGTGGAAAAGGGCCCGGTCTTTCGCCGAGCCCTTTCCTCCAACCTCAAGTTCCAAATAGATCAGGCCGCGACGTCGTACGGCTTGATCTCGCCCGCCAGATACAGGTTGCGGGCCTTGGCGCGGCTCAGCTTGCCCGAGCTGGTGCGGGGCAGGGTGCGCGGCGGGATCAGTTCGATCACGCAGTTCATGCCAGTCACCGCACGCACGCGCTCGCGGATTTCGTCGCGCAGGCGCAGGCGCTCCTCGTCGTCCGAGCTGCGGCACTGGACCAGCACGGCCGGGGTTTCCTCACCGCCCGGCGTAGTGATGGCGAAGGCGGCGATGTCACCCGCTTTGAAGCCCGGCAGCTGCTCGACCGCCCATTCGATATCCTGCGGCCAGTGGTTGCGGCCATTGACGATGATCATGTCCTTGGCGCGGCCAACGATGTAGATATAGCCCTTGGACATATACCCCATGTCGCCGGTGTCGAGCCAGCCATCGACCAGGCAGGCATCGGTCGCGGCCTGGTCGCGGAAATAGCCGACCATGACCGAGGGGCCCTTGCACCAGACCTTGCCGATCGCGCCGTCGGGCAGGGGGGTGCCGTCCTCCTCGCGGATTTCGATCACCATGTCGCGCGCGGGCTTGCCGCAATTGACGATGGCGCGGAACCGCTGCGGCCGGTCGGTGCCTTGCGCGCCGCCCGACAACTGGGTTTCCTCGACCAGTTCGACGCGAATGCCCTCGCCCGGCGGCATGATCGACACCGCCAGCGTCGCCTCGGCCAAGCCATAGGACGGCAGGAAAGCGGTCGCCGGGAAGCCCGCATCGGCAAAGGCGTCGACGAAACTCTGCATGACGTCGGGACGGATCATGTCCGCGCCATTGCCCGCGATCCGCCAGCGCGACAGGTCGAAGCGGTCCGACGCCTTGGTCTGCGACGAGATGCGGCGCGCGCAAATGTCATAGCCGAAAGTCGGCGAATAGCTGACCGAGGTGCCCGGATTGCGGCTGATCATGTCCAGCCACGCCAGCGGACGCCGCGCGAAATCCTCGGTCTTCAGATAATCCGTCGACACCTGGTTGGCGACCGGCGACAGGAAGCAGCCGACCAGACCCATGTCGTGATACCAGGGCAGCCACGAGACGCAGCGATCGCTCTCCTGAATCTTCATGCCATGGCTGTGCGCCGCCAGATTGTTGAGCAGCGCATGATGGGTGATCGCCACGCCATGCGGGAAACGGGTCGAGCCGCTGGAATATTGCAGATAG
This sequence comes from uncultured Sphingomonas sp., assembly GCA_913777475.1. Taxonomy (GTDB): domain Bacteria; phylum Pseudomonadota; class Alphaproteobacteria; order Sphingomonadales; family Sphingomonadaceae; genus Sphingomonas. Next base: position 6,151 of record CAJYRW010000004.1, read on the forward strand.
GCGATCGCCTCCGGATCGGCCTTGGGCAGTTCGGTCTCGGGGGCCGCGCGGGTGGCAAAGCTGTCCCAGTCGATCCCTTCGCAGCCTGCCGCTTCGGCCGCCGCGCCCGCCATCTGCGCCAGTTCGGGCGGGAAGATCAGCATCTTGGGGTCGCAGCTGGCGAGCTGGACGCGCAACTGCTCGATATAGCTGTCACGGCCGCCGAACGAGGTCGGCAGCGGCAGCGGCACCGGCCACGCGCCCGCATAGACCACGCCGAAGAACAAGGCGGCGAATTCCGGCCCCGTCTCGGCGACCAGCGCGATGCGATCCTCGGGCTGCACACCGCTGGCGATCAGGCGGCGGGCGCAGGTCAGGGCGTCCTCGCGCAGTTCGGCAAAGGGATAGGGCCGCGACAGGGTGCCGCGCGCGTCGTGGAAGTTCAGCCCACGTGAGCCCGACGCGGCATAGTCCAGTGCCTCGCCCAGCGTGTCGAAGTCGGCGAAGCGGCGCGGCAGCGCATCTTCGGTCGGCGTCGCGATGATGGCGCGCGCGTCGTCCTGATGGTGCTCGATCGTCATGGCCTTGCCTTCGTCCCTTATGCTTTTGCGCGCCCGCGGATCGTCAATCGGGCGCGGATGAAACTTTTGTGCCGCGGATAGCGGCTTCCCGCGTTCTAAATCCGGTGTCAGTGTGGCACAAACAAGGCGTGCCCGCCGATCGACGCCCGCCCAAGCCGCTTGACCCCAAATTGCTCGAGAGACTCGCGCTGCGTTACGTCGAACGCTTCGCGACCACCGAGGGGAAGCTGGTCGATTACCTGACCCGCAAGCTGCGCGAAAGGGGCTGGGCGGGGGAGGGGGCGCCCGACGCCCAGGGGTTGGCGGCGCGCATGGTCTCGCTCGGCTATATCGACGACCGCGCCTATGCCGAGGCGAAGGCCGCGTCGCTCGCCAGGCGTGGCTTGGGCGCACGCCGGGTGGCGCAGGCCCTGCACGCCGCGCATGTGGGCACGGAGGATCACGAGGCGATAGGTCCCCAGGTGGCGGAGGCGGCGCGCGACGCCGCCCTCGCCTTTGCCCGGCGCAAGCGAATCGGGCCGTACGGAAGCGGCGAAGCGGACCGGGCGGTACGCGACAAGCAATTCGCGGCGATGATGCGTGCGGGCCACTCGGTGGAGCTGTCGCGCCGAATCGTCGCGGCCGCACCCGGCGAGGTGCCCGACGACGACGATTTCTGAACAGGCTCAATCGCGTGCGGGCATACTCAAGCCCTGATTTGATGGGTTCTTCCGCTTCGGCGTCCCGCTGCGGACCAGGAAAAATGAACGGCCTTGCATTGCGAGTGCGAACAATGATGCTAGCAAGGCGTACAAGGGTGCGATGATGCTGGATGAAACGCCAAATCAGGGGGGCGGCATCGACAGCGAAACGGCGGATACGGCCGTTGGTCTGGCGGGGGTCGTGAAATGGTTCGACGTGACGCGGGGCTTTGGCTTCGTGGTCGCGGACGATCCGGCATATGGCGATGTGCTGGTGCACTTCACCGTGCTCCAGCCGCATGGCCGACGCAGCCTGCCCGAGGGCGCGCGGGTCGAGTTGACCGCGGTACGCGGCGGGCGCGGCTATCAGGCGCGCGACGTGGTGGCGATCGACCTGACCCATGCGGTGCCCGAACAGCCCCGGCGCCCGCGCTCCCCCGATCGCATCGATCCGGTTGCCTTGGTCGAAGGGGCGGGGACACCCGAGCCGGTATCGGTCAAATGGTTCAACCGCCTGAAAGGCTATGGTTTCCTGCTGCGTGATCGCGACGGCATGGATATCTTCGTGCATATGGAGACGCTCAGGCGCGGCGGCATCCTCGAGGTGGAGCCGGGCCAGCCCCTGGCCGCGCGTATCGTCGACGGGCCCAAGGGGCCGCTGGCGGTGATCGTGACGGAACGGGATTTGGGATGACGTATAACGGTGTGGCGGCCGCAGTGGTGCTTGCGCTGGCGCCGCTGGGGCTGGCGCTTTCGGCCTGTTCGGCGGGCACCTCCGCGACCGAGCAGACGGAGCAAAAGGCCGCCGAGACGGTGGCGGTGACGATCACCACCGCGCAGGGCCAGCATAAATTCCAGGTCGAGCGTGCGCGCACCGCCGCCGAACAGGAACAGGGTCTGATGTACCGTACCGACCTGAAGCCCGATGGCGGCATGTTGTTCGCGCCTTATCCGCCCGAGGGTGGGGGCCCGCGCGAGGCGAATTTCTGGATGAAGAACACGCCGACCTCGCTCGATATCCTGTTCCTGCGCGCCGACGGCACCATCGCGCGCATCGCCGAGAACACGACCCCGTTCAGCCAGACCCCGATCCCCTCGGGCGAGCCGGTGGCGGCGGTACTGGAACTGGTCGGCGGACGATCGGCGGAGCTGGGGGTATCGGAGGGCGATTCGGTTTCCTGGCCGAAGTGATCGACACCATATCTCCCCTCCCGCAGGCGAGTTTCAGGTAAACGATGCGGGGCATCGTTTGCCTGAAACTGGGCCGGGGGAGGGCAGGGTGTCTCACCGAGAACATCGCCCGCGGCCGGGCCCCCACCCCAAACCCCTCCCCCCTGCCGGGAGGAGGGGCTTAATGGAAGGCCACGTCGCTCCGCACTTCACCCCTCCCGCAGGCGGGAGGGGCTGGGGGAGGGCTGTGTCTCACCGAGTGAACCGCTTGCGGTTGGCCCCCTGGCGAGAGGAGGGACTTTCCGGCGCGGCCGAAGGCTTCAACCGTCACGAACGCAGTTGAAGGGCGGCGAGAGCCGGGCTACACGGCGCGTCATGGGCATCAACCTCAATCCCTTCACCTGGTGGAACGGCGCCACCATCGGCACCTGGTTCGGTCTGCGCGGCAAGGCGCAGGTGGGCGAGGACGCGCATGGCAACGTCTATTATGAGGGGGGCAGCGACACCGCCGGTCGCCCGCGTCGCTGGGTGATCTACAAGGGCTCGAACGATGCCAGCCGGGTTCCGGCGGAATGGTTCAGCTGGCTGCACCATCAGGTCGATGACGTGCCCGACCGCTCGCTGCCGCCGCGTCGCGCGTGGCAGAAGCCCGCGCTTCCGAACATGACCGGCACCGCCATGGCTTACCGCCCCTCCGGCGCGCTGGAAAAGGGCGGCGTGCGCCAGGCGGCGACCGGGGATTACGAAGCCTGGACGCCTGAGGGGTGAAGACCTCGCGCTGGCTGGCCGGCGGAGCGCTGGTCGCCTTGCTGGGCGTCGGCGGCTGGTTCGGCTATCACGCGCTGACCGACAAGGGCGGCCCGGACCCGGCCGAATCGGCGGTCAGCCAGATCCTGCCCGACCGTCCCGGCGCGGCATCGGGAATCGAGTCGGTCGACGGCGCCCAGGCGGCCTTGCCTTCCGGCGGCACGCCCATGGCCGAGCGTGTCGCGGTGCTGGGCCTCCTCAACAAGCGCAACGGTGTTTCGCGCGACCTGACGCTGAAGCCTGGCCAGGCAGTCCGAGTCGGGGACGTGGTCGTCCGCCTGCGCGCCTGCGAAAAGACTGCTTCCTGGGAGCCGGAGCCGCTGACCGGCGCGTTCGTGCAGCTCGACGTGCGCGGCGCGGACCAGCGCTGGCGGCGGGCCTTTTCAGGCTGGCTGTACAAGGAGCGCCCGGCGCTCAACGTCGTTCTGCACCCGGTCTATGACGTCTGGACCAAGAGCTGCACGATGTCCTGGCCGGAGACGGGGCCGGACACCGTCCCCGCCTCGCTGCCGGGGGCTGCCCCCAAGCGGTCCAGCGCGGCAAAGTCGCCCGGAGTGGACACGCCCGAGGCGGACGCTCCCGGCGCGACCACGCCTGCCAATGCGTCGGACAGCAGCGCGACATAAGCGTCGCGCCCGATCTCGACCGCGCCCATGGTCGACAAATGCGGCGTCTGGAACTGGCAGTCGAGCAGGCTGTATCCTCCGACCCGCAAACGGGCGGCTAGCCAGGTCAGGGCGACCTTCGACGCGTCGGTCCGGCGGCTGACCATCGATTCGCCGAAAAAGGCGCGGCCCAGCGCCAGGCCGTACAGGCCGCCGACCAGTTCGTCGCCGTCCCAGCATTCGATCGAATGGGCAAAGCCCATGTCGAACAGATCGATAAAGACCCGCTCGATCGCATAGTTGATCCAGGTCTCGGGCCGGTCCGGCACGCTCTCGGCGCAGAGCCGGATGATCGATTCAAAGGCGGTGTCGGCGGTCACGCGGAACCGGTCCTGCGCCACCGTCTTGCGCAGCGAGCGCGACAGGTGGAACCTGTCGAGCGGCAGGATGGCGCGCTTGCCCGGCTCCACCCAATAGACGTGATCGGTGTCGCGGGTATCGGCCATCGGAAACACGCCGACGGCATAGGCGCCCAGCACCAGATGTGGGGTCAGCCGTTCGGCGATGCCGGGTTCCTCGCGACGGCTCATCCCCCGGCCAGCCGCTTTTCGATGAGACGCCACAGATCGATATAGGCCTTGGCGGCGCTGCTGCGCGGGGCGAAGGCGCCCACCGGCGCGCGGTGCTGGCCCATCGCCTCGACCAGGCTGGCCATCGGGATGACCGGCCAGTCGGGATGCTGGGCCAGCGCGTCGGCATGAAGGCGGCGGCGGCGATCGACCATGACATGGACGGGGAGCAGGGGCACGCGACCGCGGACATGCCCGTCCACCACCTCCAGCGCGCGGGTGGCGAGCGCGGAAGGGACCACCGGCACCACCACCAGATCGACCGCGCGCAGCACCTGTTCCGTCGTCTCGGTCAGTCCCGGCGGGCAGTCGAGGATCACGCTGTCATAATCGTCCAGCCCCTCGACCAGCTTGCCCAGCCGCTTCTTCTTGTCGATCGCGTGGAAGAGCAGGTCGAGCCCGCGCAGCGAATCGTCGGCGCCGACCAGCGACAGGCGGGGAATATCGGTCTGGCGGATCAGCCGTTCCACCGCGACATCGCGCGAGAAGATCGCCTGGGCCCGGTCGCCGGGGGCGGGGCCGCCGAGCAGCCAGGTCGAGGCCGCCTGCGGATCGAGGTCCCAGAGCAAGGTCCGGCGCGCGCACAGGCTGGACGCGCACCAGGCCAGGTTGACCGCCATGCTGGTCTTCCCCACCCCGCCCTTCAGGCTGTAGATCGCGATCGCGGCCACGGCGTTCCCTGGTTCCTCCCTGTCATGGCCCACGAAAAAGGCCGACGGAGATATCCCCGTCGGCCGGTTTTCGATCAAGTCCTTATCGTCGATCAAGCGACATCAAGGATGGATTGAACGCAAATCAGATGTGGCAGACCTGCGCCGCCTTCTTCGGCGTGGTCAGCGTGACGGCCTTTTCGTCACCGGTCATCTTCCAACCGCCCTCGGCGGTCAGCGGCTCGCCGGCGGCCGGGGCCTTCAGCACGACGGGCGTGTCGCCTTCCTTCAGGCGGACATTGGCCTGCTTGTCACCCTGGAAGAAGGTGACGAAGACCAGGCTGTTGTCCTTGCAGCGGAAGCTCTTGTCCGCCTTGATCGCGGGCGGCAGTTCGACCGGCGCGCGATTGGCGAGGACATTGGCCATGGGATCGGGGTTGGTATCGACCACCTCGGGCTGGCTGGGCTTGGAATTGCACGCAGCCAAAGCGAGCAGCGGTGCGGCGACGATGAGGGGGAGGAGGCTCTTCATAGCGGTGCGGTGCTTCGCAAATGCAGCAACCCGGCGTCAAGCATGACCTGCATGTCACGCGTCGAATGACCTATATTTCGGGGGCGGGGGGCTCCGTCGGTCATCGCCCGCGCGCCATGCCTTCGCTTGCCGCCCCCCAAGCAAGGCTTTGCTTGCCGAGGGGCGGGGCAGGCGCCATCTAGCGGACATGCATGTGACCTCCGATACGCTGGCCCTGATCGGCAACACCCCGCTCGTTCGCCTGAAAGGGCCGAGCGAGGCCACCGGTTGCGATATTTACGGAAAATGCGAGTTCGCCAATCCGGGGGCGAGCGTGAAGGACCGCGCCGCCTTGTTCATCGTCGAGGATGCCGAGGCGCGGGGACTGCTCCGCCCCGGTGGCACCATCGTCGAGGGGACGGCGGGCAATACCGGCATCGGCTTGGCGTTGGTCGCCAATGCCAAAGGCTATCGCACGATCATCGTGATGCCCGAGACGCAGAGTCGCGAGAAGATGGACACGCTGCGCGCGCTGGGCGCCGAACTCGTGCTCGTGCCGGCCGCGCCCTATTCCAGTCCCTGTCACTTCGTCCACACCTCGCGCCGGATCGCCGAGGAGACGGACAATGCGGTCTGGGCGAACCAGTTCGACAATATCGCCAATCGTCGTGCCCATATCGTCGGGACCGCCGAGGAGATCTGGAACCAGATGGATGGGCGGATCGACGGCTTCACCTGCGCGGCCGGGACCGGCGGTACGCTGGCGGGCGTCGGCCTGGGTTTGAAGGCGCATGACGAGTCGGTGACCATCGCGCTCAGCGACCCGCACGGCGCGGCGCTGTACGATTATTATGCGCATGGCGAGTTGAAGTCGGAAGGATCGTCGGTCGCCGAGGGCATCGGCCAGGGGCGGATCACCGCCAACCTTGAAGGTGCGCCGATCGATACCCAATTCCGTCTCTCGGACGCCGAAGGCTGGTACTGGGTCCAGCGGCTGTTGAGCGAAGAGGGCCTGTGTCTGGGCCTCTCCTCGGGCATCAACGTTGCCGGGGCGGTGGCTCTGGCCAAGGCGCTGGGGCCCGATAAGCGGATCGCAACGATTCTGTGCGATACCGGTTTTCGCTACCTCTCGACGCTCCACAACCCGGAGTGGCGGGCCGAGAAGGGACTATAGGCGCGGGGCCTTTCTCGCACCGAAGGTCGACAGGACATCGTGCGCAGGATAATAGCTTCCAATTCCATGAGATCGACCGACCATCATCATATCATGCAGCGTGTGAAAGTCGGCATGATCGGCTTGGCTGCGGTCATTCTGCTGATCGGGATCGCCAGCACCATCCTGGGCTCGCTCAACCGCGACGAACCGGTTGCGGCTACGGCCGGGATCGCACCGTCCAACATGGTTGCCGAGATGACCGTGACCAACGCGGCGACTCCGGCCGCCAGCGAACCGCTTGCCGAACTGGGGGTCGCGCCTGCCCCCGTAAACACCCAGGCCCCCGCCGCTCCCGAGCGCTGATCCTTCGGACCGCCTTGCCCGCGCGTGCGTATCCCTGACGCGAATCAGGGCCGAACCGGCCTTTCTGGCTAATCGAAATTAATTTTGCGGTGTCCTTCTCTCCGGCGTTGTCGTTGGGGAAATCCGGGGATTTGCGCCTGGAGCGGCGGTTTTCCGGCCTTTTCATGGGTTCGAGCGAAACGCCGTTCCCGCGGTGCGCCCAGTTGTTCGTCGCATAACCGGTCTTCTGGGAGTGGTTTCCCCGTTTATCCCCAAAAATCCCGTTGCCTCCCGGTTCTGCTATAGGTAAACCCGTTTCCAACAGAGGGGCAGGCTCACTGTGATCCAGAAATGGTCGGAATGCGGCGATGGCCGGATTCCGAAGCAGTGAGGCCGTGCGCGCCATGTGCGAGGTTGGCGTGTCCGATAGGGGTTTGTATCAGGGAAGTGGCATTGGCCTTGTCGACGACAAGGGTCGGGTTGCCATCCCTAATGCACTCCGGTCCACGCTGGCTCAAAATGCGCCGCGCCCCGACGGAAAAGATGGCGGAACCATCATCATCGCTGTCCACGAAACAGAGCGCTGCCTGATCGCTTATGACCCGGGTTATGTTGCCGTGCTGAAGAAAGAGCTGGACGCGCGGACAGAGATGTCGCGCGGGCCGGACGGCCGCATCGACTATAATATCAAGCGCGACCTGGCGAATGGCGAGGCGGTGCCCTTTGACGGGTCTGGGCGTTTCATCATGCCGGGCTTCCCCCGTTTCCATGCCGGGATCGCGGGCCATGCGTTCTTCTGGGGCACGTTCGATTATATCGAAATCTGGGACCCCAAGACGCTGGTCGAGACGCCGGGTCTGCCGGCCAAGATGATCTCGGCCGCGCGTTTCCATTGCCAGGAAAAGGGGATTGCTCTGTGAGCGATGCCCCGCACATCCCCGTCCTGCTCGACGAAGTGCTCGACGCGCTCGCCATCGCCCCCGGTGAGACGCATGTCGACGGCACGTTCGGAGCGGGCGGCTATACCCGCGCGATGCTGGGGCGGGGTGCCAAGGTCGTCGCCTTCGACCGCGATCCCGATGCCATCGCCAATGGTCAGGCGCTGGTCACGGCCGAGCCGGGCCTCACCCTGATCCATCGCGAATTTTCGGGTCTGGATCAGGCGCTCGACGCGCGCGTTGACGGTGTGGTGCTGGATATCGGGGTATCCTCGATGCAACTCGACCAGGCGGAGCGCGGCTTTTCCTTCCAGGGTGACGGTCCGCTCGACATGCGCATGGCGCAGGCGGGCGAGTCGGCGGCGGATTTCCTCAACACCGCCGATGAAGCCGCCATCGCCGACGTGCTCTATCATTATGGCGAGGAGCCGCGTTCGCGCCGCGTCGCGCAGGCGATCGTCGCCGCGCGTCCGCTGACCCGCACGGGCGAGCTTGCCGCCGTGGTGCGCCGCGCGCTGGGCTACCGCCCGCATGACAAGAAGGACCCGGCGACCCGAACCTTCCAGGCGGTCCGCATCCATGTGAACCGCGAACTCGACGAGCTGGCCGACGGGCTGGCGGCAGCCGAGCGCGCGCTGAAGCCGGGTGGTCGCCTTGCGGTGGTCACCTTCCACAGTCTGGAAGATCGCATGGTCAAGCGCTTCTTCCGCGAGCGCGCCGGGCAGATGCCGGGCGGATCGCGCCACCTGCCCGAACAGGCGGCGGCGCGCGCGCCCAGCTTTGCGCATGTCGGCAAGGCGGTGCGCGCGGGCGAGGCAGAACTGGCCCGCAATCCGCGCGCGCGTTCGGCGACGCTGCGTTTTGCGACACGTACGGAATCTCCCGCCTGGTCGGCGGGGAAGGGAAGGGCGCCGGGGGGCGAGTTGAGTCAGGAGTTGGGCGTATGACGGCGGCGTATCGGTTAAAGGGGATCGGGTGGTTCGGGAGCTGCGTCGCAGTCGTCCTGGGCTTTTACCTGGTGTCCTTGCAGGTGGCGGCGGAGCGCAAGAAGCTCGACGACGTCAACGCCCGCATTCAGACCGCCGAGCGCGACATCCGCGCGCTGGAGACCGAGTTCGACACCCGCGCCAACCTGGTCCAGCTGGAAAAGTGGAATGGCGACACGCTGGCGCTGACTGCCCCGATCGCGGGCCAGTTCGTAGGTGACGAGGCGCAGCTCGCCTCGCTCGACGTGACGCGCGGCCCCGCGACCGGCGCGGTGCAGACCGCCGCCTTGCTGGTCCCCTCCCAGCCTGCTCCGGTCGTGCCCCTGCCGGATGCCGCCCCGACCCAGACCGCCGCCGCCGCCAAGCCCAACGCACCCGCCCCCGTCGTGCGCCTCGCCAAGGTCGACTTGCCCAAGCCCCAAGTCGTGAAGGCCGTGTCCGAGCGTGTCGTCGCCAGCCGGACGCCCAAGCCCGCCCCGATCGCCACGGTGCGCACCGCCGCCGCCGTCGCCAAGGTTCGGCCGCAGGCGGTGGCGATGCTCGACCGCCAGCTGCTGTCCGACACGACGCTGGGTGACATCCTGAAAGGCGCCAAGTCCGAATCGCGGCGGCGGCGTTGAGCGTCCTGGTCGCGCGTCCCGCCGGAACGCAGCGTACCGCCGGCCAGCGCCACGCGCTGGTCGCGACGACGCATATGCGTCTGATGATGTTGATGATGCTGTTCGGGGCGGCCGTGCTGGTCGTGATCGGACGGTTGATGCTGCTGGCCGTGTTCGCGGGCCCCGCCGACGCGGCCGCGCGAACCGCGACGCTGGCGGCGCGCGGCGATATCGTCGACCGTAACGGTGCGCCGCTCGCCCGCACGATCGACAGCTGGACGATCGCGGTCCATCCGAAGAAGCTGATTGGCGATCCGATGGAGATCGCCGCGCGCCTCGCCGCGCTGATGCCCGATCGGGGTGACCAGGCCTGGTTCTACAACCAGCTGACCCGCAAAGCCAATTTCGTCTATCTGCAACGCCGCGCCAGCCCCGCGCTGGTCGAGCAGGTCAATGCGATCGGTGAGCCCGGCCTGGTCTTCGACCGCGAGACGCAGCGGCTGTACCCGCAATCCTCGCTCGCCGCGCATGCCCTAGGCTTCCTGTCGACCGACGGGCACGGGATGAGCGGCATGGAGCGCGTGCTCGACCAGCGGCTGCTCGATCCGGCGCAATCGGGCAAGCCCGTCGCCCTGTCCATCGACACCCGCGCCCAGGCCGCGCTGGAGAGCGAACTCGGTCGCGCGATGAACACCTTCTCGGCGCGTGGCGGCGGCGGCATCATCCTGGACGTGCATACCGGCGAAGTGATCGCGATGGTCTCGCTGCCCACCTTCAACCCCAACCGGGTCGGCATGGCGGGCACCGAGGAACTGCGCAACATCACGACGCAGAGCGTGTTCGAGCTGGGCTCGACCTTCAAGCCGATCACCATGGCGGTGGCGATGGAGAATGGTGTCGTCACCTCGATGGCGCGGCGCTTCGACGCGACCCATCCGCTCAAGGTCGGCGGCTATACCATCCATGACGAGCAGGGCGACCCGAAGCGCTGGCTGAACATGGCCGAGACGCTAATCTATTCGTCCAACATCGCCACCGCGCGAATCGCCGACGAGATCGGGCCGCAGCGGATGCAGGCCATGTTCAAGAAGCTGGGCTTCGATACCAAGCCGGATATCGAGCTGCGCGAAAAGGGCCGCCCGCTGCTGCCGACCTATTGGGCGCGCACGACGACGATGACGACGGCCTATGGCCACGGCATCGCGGTGACGCCGCTGCATCTGGCGTCGGCCTATGCCGCGTTGGTCAATGGGGGCATCTGGCGTCCGGCGACGCTGATGAAGGTCGCGCCGGGCCATGCGGCGGCGGGCCGCCGGGTACTGAGCGAGGCGACCAGCTACAAGATGCGGCAGATGTTGCGCCTGATCGTGATGCGCGGCACGGGTCGCAAGGGCGACGCGCCCGGCTATCGCGTCGGCGGCAAGACGGGCACCGCCGAGGCGGCGGTCGCGGGCGGCTATGATCGGTCGCGCAACGTCGCTACCTTTGCGGCGGCCTTCCCGATGGATGCGCCCCGCTATGTGGTTCTGGCGATGCTCGACTCGCCAAAGGGTACGAAGGAGACCGGTGGGTGGAAGACCGCAGCCTGGAACGCCGCGCCCGTGGTCGGGCGGACGATCACGCGGGTCGGCGCGATGCTGGGCGTCGTGCCGGACGCGAACAAGGATATCGACGTGTCGGACATCCTGCCGACCCTGTGGCAGGACCCGAAGTCGCCGCCGGTGGATGGACGATGAGGCGCGCGGCATGAAGCTGAACCAACTGACCGCCGACATTCAGGGCGATATTCAGGGCGAGGGCGGTGACGCCCTCGTCTCCGGTTTCGCGATCGACCATCGCAAGGTCGCGCCCGGCACCGTCTTCGGTGCGTTCCAGGGCGCGCGGGTGAATGGCGAGGACTTCATAGCCGACGCGGTGCGCAGCGGTGCGGTGGCGGTCGTCGCGCGACCGGGCGTGACGGTCGACGGCGCGGTCCACATCGCCTCGGACGAACCGCGCGCGACTTTTGCTCGGCTGGCCGCGGCGTTCTTTGCGCCCTTCCCGGCGACAGCGGTGGCTGTCACGGGCACGAACGGCAAGACCTCCACGGTCGAGATGACGCGCCAGCTCTGGCGCATGGCGGGGCATCACGCCGCCTCGATCGGGACGCTGGGTGTGACCACCGCCGACGAGCGGACCTATACCGGCCTGACCACGCCCGATGTCGTGACCTTCCTGTCCAACGTCGCCGGGCTGGCGCGTGAAGGCGTGACGCATCTGGCGTTCGAGGCGTCGAGCCACGGCCTGACCCAGTATCGGACCGAGGGGCTGGAGGTGTCGGCGGCGGCCTTTACCAACCTGTCGCGCGATCACCTTGATTATCATGGCGACATGGGCGCCTATCTCGCGGCCAAGATGCGGCTCTTCTCCGAGGTGTTGTCGCCGGACGGCACGGCGGTCGTCTGGGCGGATGACGTCGAGAGCGGCCGTGTCATCGACCTGGCCCGTGCGCGCGGCAACAAGCTGGTGACGGTCGGCACGCGCGGATCGACGCTTAAGCTGGTCGAGCGGCATCCGACCCTGCTGGGGCAGGGGCTGGTGATCGAAGACGAGCACGGCGAAACCCACAAGGTGCAGCTGCCGCTGATCGGCGCCTATCAGGCGGCCAATGCGCTGGTGTCGGCCGGGCTGGTACTGGCGACCGGTGGGGATATCGCCACTACCGTCGCGAACCTCGCTCGGTTGCAGCCGGTCCGCGGACGGCTGGAACGGGCCGCCATCGCGAAGAGCGGCGCGCCGGTCTATGTCGACTATGCCCACACGCCCGATGCGATCGAGGCGGCCATTGCCGCGCTGAAGCCCCATGCGGGCGGGCGGCTGATCGCGGTGCTGGGGGCAGGTGGCGACCGTGATCCGGGCAAACGCGAGGCGATGGGGCAGGTCGCCTCGATGCACGCCGACCGGGTGATCGTGACCGACGACAATCCCCGCACCGAGGACCCCGCCGCTATCCGGGCGCAGGTGATGCGCGGCGCGACCGGTGCGATCGAGATCGGCGACCGCCGCGCCGCCATCGCCGCCGCCATTGCCGAGGCGGGCGAGCAGGATATCGTCCTGATCGCGGGCAAGGGACATGAGCAGGGTCAGATCGTCGGCGATCTCGTCCTGCCCTTCGACGACGTCACCGTCGCGCGGGAATGTGCGGCATGAGCAGCCAGGCGACGACCAAGACACCTTCCGGGCCGCAAAGGGAAACCTTGCAGCCCGAAGCACCCGCACGGCCACGCCCCAAGCTGTCGCTGCATTATGGGGCCAAGCCGCCCGAGGCGCGCAAATGAGCCTGTGGACCGCGCAGGAGATCGCGGCGGCGACCGGCGGCACGGCCTCTGCCGACTTCGCCGTATCGGGCGTCGCCTTTGACAGTCGTGAGGTCGGTCCCGGCGACCTGTTCATCGCCATGACCGGCGAAGCGACCGACGGCCACCGATTCCTCGACCAGGCCTTTGCGCAGGGCGCGGCGGGCGCGCTGGTCAGCGATGCGACCGATCATCCGCATGTCCGTGTCGCCGACAGCTTTCGCGCGCTGGAGGATCTGGGTCGCGCCAGCCGCGCCCGCACCGACGCGACGATCATCGGCGTCACCGGTTCGGTCGGCAAGACCAGCGCGAAGGAAGCGCTCTATGCCGCGCTCGAACGTGGCTGGCGTGGGAACGTGCACCGCTCGGTCAAGAGCTACAACAACCATACCGGCGTGCCGCTCAGCCTCGCGCGGATGCCCCGCGACGTGCGGGCTGGCGTGTTCGAGATGGGCATGAACCATGCGGGCGAGCTGTCCGCGCTGACCGCGATGGTGCGCCCGCACATCGCCATCGTCACCGCCATCGCGCCTGCGCACACCGAATTCTTCCCCGACGAGTCCGCCATCGCCGACGCCAAGGGCGAGATTTTCCAGGGGCTCCAGCCCGGCGGCACGGCGATCGTGCCCTATGACAGCCCGCACCGCGAGCGCCTGATCGCCGCCGCCAAGCCCTATGCTGAGCGGATCGTGACCTTCGGCTTCGACCCCGCCGCCGATGTCCGCGCGGTCGAGGCGATGCGCGGCCCCCAGGGCGGCAGCTTCGTGACCGCGAGACTGGGCGACAAGGAACTGAACTTCACCCTGTCGCAGCCGGGGCAGCATTGGGTGTCCAATGCGCTGGCCGTGCTCGCCGCCGTCGATGCGGCGGGCGGCGATCTGGGGTTGGCCGGACTGGCGCTGGCCGAGCTGGGTGGGCTTGCCGGGCGCGGTGCGCGGTTCCGGGCGGGCAACGGCGCGCTGGTCATCGATGAAAGCTACAACGCCAATCCCGCCTCGATGCGTGCGACGCTGGCCGTGCTGGCCGAGGAGCCGGGCCGCCATGTCGCGGTTCTGGGGGAGATGCGCGAGCTGGGCGAGGACTCCGCCGACTATCACGCCGGACTGGCCGAGCCGATCATCGCGGCGCGCGTCGAAAAGGCGCTGCTCGTCGGCGAATCGATGGCGCCCTTGGCCACTGCGCTTGAGGGGCGGGTCGATTTCGTCCATGTGGCGGATGCGAAGGCCGCGCGCGAGGCGCTGGCCGCTATCATCGCACCCGATGACGTGGTGCTGATCAAGGGGTCGAACGGAGTCGGGCTGTCGCGTGTTGTGGCGGCCCTGCGCGGCGATACCCCAACGGGCGGGGCGTGAGTTAGATGCTGTACTGGATCGCGGAGCATCTCGGGTTTCCGGGGCTTCTCAATCTCATCCGTTACCAGTCGTTCCGCACCGGCGCGACGGTGGCGACCGCTTTGTTCATCGGCCTGATCATCGGGCCGCGCTTTATCGGCTGGCTGCGCGTTCGCCAGGGCAAGGGACAGCCGATCCGCGCCGACGGGCCGCAGACCCACCTCGCCAAGCGCGGCACGCCCACCATGGGCGGGCTGATGATCCTGACCAGCATGACGCTGTCCATCCTGATCTGGATGAACGTGTTCAATCCGTTCGTCTGGGCCTGCCTGTTCGTGACGCTGGGCTTCGGCGCGATCGGCTTCCTCGACGATTATGACAAGGTGCGGAAGGCCTCGACGGCGGGCGTGTCGGGCAAGACCCGGCTGCTGCTGGAGTTCGCCATTGCGGGCGTCGCGGCGTGGATCATCATGGGGCAGAACGGGCCGCATCTCTACCTGCCCTTCACCTCGCGCATGTATCTGGATCTGGGCTATTTCTACCCGCTGTTCGCCGCCTTCACGATCGTGGCGTTCGGTAATGCGGTGAATTTGACCGACGGGCTGGACGGGCTGGCGACCATGCCGGTCATCATCGCCAGCGTCGCGTTCATGGTCATCGTGTACCTGGCGGGCAACGTGAAGTTCGCCGATTATCTGGGCATCCCGCATGTGCCGGGGGCGGGCGAGCTGGCCATCTTCTGCGGCGCGGTAGTGGGCGCAGGGCTGGCCTTCCTGTGGTTCAACGCGCCCCCGGCGGCGGTGTTCATGGGTGACACCGGCAGCCTCGCGCTGGGCGGGGCACTCGGCACCATCGCGGTCGTCGCGCATCACGAGATCGTGCTGGGCATCATCGGCGGCCTGTTCGTGGTCGAGGCGATGTCGGTCATCATCCAGGTCTTCTTCTATAAACGGACCGGCAAGCGGGTGTTCCGCATGGCGCCGATCCACCATCATTTCGAACAGCTCGGCTGGTCGGAGCCGACCGTGGTGATCCGCTTCTGGATCATCGCCTTCGTGCTGGCGCTGGCGGGTCTGTCGACGTTGAAGCTGCGATGATCGTCGCCAGCGACTGGGCGGGGAAACGTTACGCGGTGCTGGGGCTTGCACGCTCCGGCGCCGCGACCGTTTCGGCGTTGCTGGCGGTCGGGGCGAGCGTGGTGGCGTGGGACAGCGATCCCGCCAAGCGTGAGGCAATCCTCCCCGGCACGGGGAGGGGGACCAGCGAAGCTGGTGGAGGGGGCGTGCCGCAAACGACGTCCTCTGCCGAAGCCCCCCTCCACCCCCAGCCTGCGGCTGGCGGTCCCCCTCCCCGTGCTGGGGAGGATCTCGTGATTACCGACCTCGACACGCTCGACCTAGCAGGCTTCGATGCGCTCGTCGTGTCGCCCGGCGTGCCGCTCAACACCCATCCGCTCGCCGCAGCCGCCCGCGCGGCGGGAGTGCCGGTGATCGGCGACATCGAACTCTTCGCCCAAGCGCGGCGGGACCTCCCGCCGCACAAGGTCGTCGGCATCACCGGCACCAACGGTAAGTCGACCACGACCGCACTGGTCCACCACATCCTGAAGACGGCGGGCGTGCCGACCCTGATGGGTGGCAATATCGGCCTGCCGATCCTGGGGCAGGAGCCGTTGCCCGAAGGCGGGGTCTATGTGCTGGAACTGTCCAGCTATCAGATCGACCTGACGCAGAGCCTGGATTGCGACGTCGCGGTCCTGCTCAACATCACGCCCGATCATCTCGATCGCTATGACGGGTTCGAGGGATACGCAGCTTCCAAGGCGCGGCTGTTCGCGATGCAGTCGGCGGGGCATGTCGCAATCGTCGGCACCGGCGACGAAGCCTCGGCCAATATCGCGCAAGGGCTCGCCGGGCGGACCGACGATCTCGTGACCATTGCGCCCGGCATGATCGACCAGACCCGCTGGCCCGCACTGCAAGGCCCGCACAATGCCCAGAACGCCCAGGCCGCCATCGCCGTGGCGCGGGCGCTGGGCATAGCCGAGGATGTGATCGAAGCGGGTCTGCGCACCTATGCCAGCCTGCCGCACCGGATGCAGCATGTTGCGGCCCGGAACGGCGTGGCCTTCGTGAACGACTCTAAGGCGACCAACCCGGAATCGACCGCCCCCGCACTGGCGGCCTTCCCCCGCGTCCACTGGATCGTCGGTGGCAAGCGCAAGGGCGACGACCTCGACGCCTGTGCCGCGCATCTGGATCACATCGTCGCGGCCTATACGATCGGCGAGGCCGCGCCGCTGTTCTTCGACCTGCTGAAGGGCAAGGTGCCGGTGGTCGAGCAGTCCGGAACGCTGGAGGCGGCCGTCGCCCATGCGGCTGCCGCAGCGCAGCCCGGCGACACGGTGCTGCTGTCCCCGGCCTGTGCCAGCTTCGACCAGTTCCGCGACTACGAGGCGCGCGGCGATGCCTTCCGCGCCGCCGTGGAGGCGCTGGCATGAGTGATCGCGCACCCAAGACCCCGCGCCCAGGCCTGATCGGGTCGATGAAGGGCCGGGGCGGGCGTGGCGACCGTTCGCCGCTGGGCACCTGGTTCTGGGATATCGACCGGGTGCTGCTGCTCCTCACCCTGTTCCTGATTGCGATCGGGCTGATCGCGGTCGCCGCTGCCAGCCCCGCCACGGCGATGCGCTATTCGGGGGAGCATCGGAAGTTCGCGCCACTCTATTATTTCTGGCGACAGGTGATGTGGGTCGGCGTCTCGCTGCCCGTGTTGTTCGTCGTCTCGATGCTGCCCGTCGTCACGGCGCGGCGGATGGCGGTGCTGGGCACGGTTATCCTGATCGCGATCCTGGCCGTCACGCCCTTTATCGGGGTGGAGATCAACGGCGCGCGGCGCTGGATCGGCTTTGGCTTTGCGCAGTTCCAGCCGTCCGAGTTCCTGAAGCCGATGTTCGTCGTGACGACGGCCTGGCTGCTGTCGCTGAAGGCCAGGGAGCGCGATCTGCCCGCTACGCTAATCACCATGGGGCTGACCGGGCTTGTGGCGGGCTTGCTGATGATGCAGCCGGACTTCGGCCAGACGATCGTGTTCTGCGTGATCTGGGCGGCGTTGCTGATGATCTCCGGCACGCCGATGCGGATATTGCTGGGGCTGGCGGCGATGGTGCCGGTGGGCCTGACCGCAGCCTATATGTTCTATGGCGTGGCGCGCAGCCGCATCAACGCGTTCCTTTTCCCCGATGTCGATGGCGAGGGTGCGGCCGACCATTTTCAGGTCAACGCCGCGCACAATACGCTGACGGCAGGCGGCTGGACGGGCACGGGGCCGGGCGGTGGCTCGGCCAAGTTCGGCCTGCCGGAAGCGCATACCGATTATATCTTCTCGGTGATCGGCGAGGAATTCGGGCTGATCGCCTGTTCGATCATCGCGCTGGTCTTCCTGGCGATCGTGGTGCGCGTGTTCGTGAAGCTGCTTGACGAACAGGACGAGTTCAAGCTCTACGCCGCCTCCGGGCTGGCGGTGCAGTTCGGCGCGCAGGCGCTGATCTCGATGGCGGTGAACACGGGGCTGGCCCCGTCCAAGGGGATGACCCTGCCGTTCATCAGCTATGGCGGCTCGTCGATGATCGCGCTGTCGATCGGGATGGGGTTGTTGCTGGCGTTTACCCGGCGCAATCCGTTCCTTACGCGCAGCCCCTATGTAGTCAGGTGGAGCGGGCAATGAGCCGTCACTTCGTCCTCGCCGCCGGGGGTACCGGCGGCCATATGGTTCCCGCCGCCGCGCTGGCGGCCGAGCTGACCCGGCGCGGCCACCGCGTCGCCTTGGTGTCCGACGCGCGCGGCGTGCGCTTCCCAGGGCTGTTCGAGGATATCCAGACGCACGTCCTGCCCGCCGGGCGCTTCTCGGGCGGGCCGGTCGGCTGGGCCAAGGCGCTGCGCGAGATGTGGCGCGGCCGGGCGATGGCCCGCGAACTCTACAAGACCTTCCGCCCGGCGGCGGTGATCGGTTTCGGCGGCTATCCGGCGATGCCCGCTTTGCTGGCGGCGTTTGCGGAAGGCATTCCGACCGCCATCCATGAGCAGAATGCGGTGCTCGGCCGGGTCAACCGGCTGGTGGCGGGCAAGGTCGATGCGATCGCTTTGTCCTATGACGATACGCAGCGGCTGAGCGCCAAGCACGCGGCCAAGACGCGGCTGATCGGCAATCCGGTCCGGGATCAGGTGCTCGCGCTGCGTGCGCGTCCCTATCCGCTGCTGGAGGAGGACGGCATCTTCCGCGTCCTCGTCACCGGGGGCAGCCAGGGAGCGAGCATCCTGAGCCAGGTCGTGCCCGATGGCCTCGCCATGCTGCCCGTCACCTTCCGGCGGCGCTTGCAGGTGACGCATCAGGCGCGGATCGAGGATATCGACGCGGTGCGCGCCAAATATGCCGAGCATGAGATTCCGGCCGAACTCGCCACCTATCTGCCCGACCTGCCCGAGCAGCTGGCCTGGGCGCATCTGGTCATCGCGCGGGCCGGGGCCTCGACGCTGGCCGAGCTGACGGTTGCGGGCCGCCCGGCGATCCTGGTGCCGCTGCCCTCGGCGACCGACGACCACCAGACGGTGAACGCGCGTGAGATGACGAAGGCGGGCGGCGCGCGGACTATCGCGCAGGGTGATTTCACGCCGGTCGAACTCGCCAAGCAGATGCAGAAGCTGGGCCTCGACCCGGCGGCGCTGGAGAATGCGGCGGGCCGCGCGCGCAATTGCGGACGGCCCGAGGCGGCGAGCGATCTGGCCGATCTGGTCGAGAGCCTCGATTCGCCGCGTATGGTGTTGCCGGTCGGCAAGGCACAAAGGAAAACCAATTTGGCGGGAGCAGGCGCATGAAGGGCGTCGCCACGGATATCGGCACGATCCACTTCGTCGGCATCGGCGGCATCGGCATGTCGGGCATTGCCGAGGTGATGAAGAATCTCGGCTACCGGGTGCAGGGCTCCGACGTGGCCGAGGGCTATGTGGTGCAGGGCCTGCGCGACAAGGGTATCCCGGTTGCGATCGGCCATGCCGCGGACAATCTGGGCGATGCGGCGGTGGTCGTCACCTCGACCGCGATCACCCGGTCCAACCCCGAAGTCGAAGCCGCGCTGGAGCGCCGCATCCCCGTGGTGCGCCGTGCCGAGATGCTGGCCGAGCTGATGCGGCTGAAGTCCACCGTCGCGGTGGCGGGCACGCATGGCAAGACGACGACGACCTCGATGGTCGCGGCGCTGCTCGATGCCGGGGGCGTCGACCCGACCGTCATCAATGGCGGCATCATCAACAGCTATGGCTCGAACGCGCGTCTGGGTGCCAGCGACTGGATGGTCGTGGAGGCGGACGAGAGCGACGGCAGCTTCCTGCGCCTCGACGGCACCATCGCCGTCGTGACCAATATCGATCCCGAGCATCTGGATCATTACGGTTCGTTCGATCGGGTGAAGGACGCGTTCGTCGAGTTCGTCGAGAATGTGCCCTTCTACGGCGCGGCATTGCTCTGTCTCGATCACCCCGAAGTGCAGAACATCCTGCCGCGCGTTCGCGACCGGCGTGTCGTGACCTATGGCTTCTCGGCGCAGGCGGACGTGCGCGGCGTCAACGTCACGCCGATTCCCGGCGGCAACCGATTCGAAGCGATCATCCGCCACCGCGACGGCTCCAGCCGTTCGATCGAGGGCATTGAGCTGCCCATGCCAGGCCGTCACAATGTCCAGAACGCGCTGGCCGCGATCGGCGTCGCGCTGGAACTGGGCATTGACGACGCGACGATCCAGCAGGGTTTCGGCCAGTTCGGCGGGGTCAAGCGTCGCTTCACCAAGGTCGGCGAGATCGTGGTGGATGGCGGTACGGCGACCGTGATCGACGATTACGGCCATCACCCGGTCGAAATCCGCGCGGTGCTCGCCGCCGCCCGCGAGGGCGCGCGTGGTCGTGTGATCGCGGTCGTGCAGCCGCACCGCTTCACCCGGCTCGGCAATCTGATGGAGGAGTTCCAGACCGCCTTCAACGATGCCGACCGCGTGTTGGTGACGCCGGTCTTCGCGGCGGGCGAGCAGCCGATCGAGGGCGTGGACGCGTCCGCGCTGGTCGAGGGGCTGAAGCGGCGCGGGCATCGCTCGACCGCGACCGTCGCCGACGCCGATGCGCTGGCCGAGGAGCTGGCGGGTTCGATCCGCGCCGACGACATGATCGTTTGCCTGGGTGCGGGCGACATCACCAAATGGGCGGCGGGTCTGGCGAGCGCCATCGAGGCGCGCCGATGAACCTGCCCGACACCGCCGGCCGATTGACGCACGCCGCGCCGCTGGCGCCGCTCGTGTGGTTCAAGGCGGGCGGACCGGCTGAATATCTGCTTGAGCCGAAGGACACCGATGACCTGTCGGCGTTCCTGCGCGGGCTTGGGGCCGACACGCCCGTCATGGCGCTCGGCCTCGGCTCCAATCTGATCGTGCGTGACGGCGGGGTTCCCGGCGTCGTGATCCGTCTCGGCAAGCCGTTCAGCTATGCGCGAGCAGGGGCAGAGCATCTCATCACCTGTGGCGGCGGCACCTCGGGCATCCTCGTTTCGTCCAATGCGCGCGACGCCGGGATCGGCGGGCTGGAATTCCTGCGCTCGATCCCCGGCACGGTGGGCGGCTTCGTGCGGATGAACGGCGGCGCCTATGGCCGCGAAGTGGCGGACGTGCTGGTTTCCGCCACGGTCGTCCGTCGTGACGGCACGGTCGAGACGTTGGGCGTCGCCGATCTCGAATACACCTATCGCCACTCCAACCTGAGCGACGGGACGGTGGTGGTCGAGGCGACCTTCCGGGGCCAGGCCGCCGAACCCGCCGAGATCCAGGCGGAGATGGACCGTATCGCCGCCGCGCGCGAGGCGTCGCAGCCGCTGCGCTCCAAGACCGGCGGGTCGACCTTCAAGAACCCCGACGGGCACAAGGCCTGGGCGCTGGTCGATGCGGCGGGCTGTCGCGGGCTGACGCTGGGCGACGCGCAGGTATCGGAAAAGCACTGCAATTTCCTGCTCAACCTCGGCAACGCCACGGCGGCGGAGATCGAGGCGTTGGGCGAGGATGTGCGCGCCAGGGTGAAGGCGCAGTCGGGCATTTGCCTCGAATGGGAAATACAAAGAGTGGGAATCGCGAAGTGACCGACAATCTGCATATCGCGGTTCTGATGGGCGGCTGGTCGGCGGAGCGGCCGGTGTCGTTGATGTCCGGTGCAGGCGTCGCCGATGCACTGGAGCGCAACGGCCACCGCGTCACCCGGATCGACATGGACCGCGATCTGGCGGCCAGGCTGGTCGAAGCCAAGCCCGATATCGTCTTCAACGCGCTGCATGGTTCGCCCGGCGAGGACGGCACGGTGCAGGGGATGCTCGATCTGATGGGTGTTCCTTATACCCATTCGGGCCTCGCCACCTCGGTCATCGCGATCGACAAGGTGCTGACCAAGCAGGCGCTGGTCCCGCACGGCATCCCCATGCCCGGCGGCCGCATCGTGAAGTCGGAAGAGCTGTTCGCCGGTGATCCGCTCCCGCGCCCCTATGTGCTGAAGCCCGTGAACGAAGGCTCGTCGGTCGGCGTGGCGATCGTCACCGACACCAGCAATCACGGCAACCCGATCGCGCGTGATGCCGCCGGTCCCTGGGCCGAGTTCGAGGAGTTGCTGGCCGAGCCCTATATCCGGGGGCGTGAACTGACCACCGCCGTGCTGGGCGGACGCGCGCTGGGCGTGACCGAGTTGAAGCCCAAGAATGGCTGGTACGACTTCGACGCGAAATATACCGACGGCCTGACCGAGCATGTCTGCCCCGCGCAGATTCCCGACGACATTGCCGAGGCGTGCAAGTCGCTGGCGTTGGAGGCACATCGCATCCTGGGTTGTCGTGGAGCCTCGCGCTCCGACTTCCGCTGGGACGACGAGCGCGGCGTTGACGGCCTGTTCCTGCTGGAGGTCAATACCCAGCCGGGCATGACCCCACTCAGCCTGGTGCCCGAGCAGGGCCGCCATGTCGGTATGGATTACGACGCGGTCGTGCAGGCGATCGTCGACGAGGCCTTAGCCTGGTATAAGGATCAGGCGGGATGAGCCGCACGATCAAGCGCGGCCCCCCGCCGCGCCGTCCGGCCCCGCGGCGCCGCCAGCCGGTGAAGCGCGTCACGCTGGCGCAGCGCCTGCTGGCCAAGGTGCCGGTCAGCGAAGAGACGATCAAGAAGGCTGTCACCTGGACGATCCTGGGCGGCGCGGGCGCGGCGGTGCTGGCGGTCGCGACCTATGTCGGCGTGCCCGGCATGATCGGCACCGCGATCGCCGAACAGGCGGGCCATGCCGGATTTCGCGTCCAGCAGATCGAGGTGACGGGCCTGAAGCGCATGGACCGGATGACCGTCTATGCCGTCGCGCTCGACCAACAGAGCCGGGCCATGCCGCTCGTCAATCTGGAGGATGTCCGCGGCAAGCTGCTCCGCTATGGTTGGATCAAGGACGCGCATGTTTCGCGCCGCCTGCCCGACACGCTGCTCGTCGATATCGAGGAGCGCAGCCCGGCGGCGGTGTGGCAGGACAATGGCCAGCTGACCCTGATCGATGCGGGCGGCGTGTTGCTGGAGCCCGTACGGCCCGAGGCGATGCCCGACCTGCCGCTGATCATCGGACCGGGCGCGAATTTGCAGGAGCCTGCTTACCAGGCGCTGCTCTCCGCCGCGCCCGCGCTGAAGCCGCGCGTGAAGGCCGCGACCTGGATCGGCAATCGCCGCTGGGACCTGACCTTCGACAGTGGCGAGACGCTGGCGCTGCCCGAAGACGGGGCGGGGGCCGCGCTGATGAAGTTTGCCGCCATGGACGGCTCGCGGCCACTGCTCGGGCGGGGCTGGCTGCGCTTCGACATGCGCGACCCCACGAAGCTGGTTGCGCGAAAGCCCGGTTTGAATCAGAATCATGCGCTGGCCGAACCGGCGCAGGCCGGAGGAGGCACCGGGCCGGAGGGCAACGCCACAGAGGCGTCCGGCACTGGCGAATCACAGGGGTAGGACCATGGCGAAAATTGCGCCCGAAGGGCTGATCACCGCCCTGGACATCGGATCGTCCAAGGTGTCCGCGCTGATCGCCCGAAAGGGCGATGGCGGCGAACTGATCGTGCTGGGCACCGGCCAGCGCGAAAGCCGGGGCGTCAAGCGCGGCTATATTGCCGATATGGGCGCGACCGAGGCGGCGGTGCGCGAGGCCGTCGAACAGGCCGAGCGGATCGCGGGGCTGAACATCGAGAATGTCTGGGTCGGCTTTTCGGCCGGGGGGCTGGTGTCCGACGTGGCCGAGGTCGAGTTCGAGCTGGGCGGCCACCGCGTCGAGCAGGGCGATATCGACGCGCTGCTGGCGGCCGGGCGCAACTCGATCGATCCGCAGGGGCGCATGGTGCTGCACGCGCAGCCCGCGCTTTACACGCTCGACGGGCTGACCGGCGTGAAGAAGCCGCTGGGGCTCCACGCCGACCGGCTGGGCGTGCATATCCATGTCGTCGCCGCCGATGGCTCGCCGGTCCGCAATCTCGACCTCTGCGTCCGCTCGGCGCATCTGGAGGTAAAGTCGATCATCGCCGCGCCGGTGGCAACGGGCCTGGCTTGCCTGTCCGACGAGGAACGCGAGCTGGGCGTCGCGCTGGTCGAGATGGGGGCGGGGATTACCAATGTCTCGCTGTTCGCAGGCGGGATGCTGGTCGGGCTGTGTTCGCTGCCGATGGGCGCGGCGGACATCACCGACGACGTGGCGTCCGCTTTTGGCACGCGGCGGCAGATGGCCGAGCGGATGAAATGCTTCCACGGCTCGGCCAATGCGTCCCCGCGCGACAATCACGACATGATCCAGGTCACGCCGATCTCGGCCGAAGATGGCGGCGACACGATGCAGATCACCAAGGCGCAGCTGATCGCGGTGATCCGTCAGCGGCTGGAGCATCAGATGGGCGAGATCCGCAAGGCGCTCCAGCATCTGAAGTTCGAGGGGCCGGTCGGGCGTCAGGTCGTGCTGACCGGTGGCGGGGCGGAGCTGAAAGGTATTGCCGATTATGCGCAGCAGGCGCTCGGCCGGTCGGTGCGGATCGGGCGACCGCGCGGGCTGACCGGCCTGCCCGATGCGCATGGCGGCCCGGCTTTCGCGACGCTGGCGGGTCTGGCTTTCTATGCCGCGACCGATCCCATCGACCTGCGGACGATCGCACCGACGAACCAGGCGGTGCACCGACCCAGCGGCATGGGACTGTTCCGGCGGCTGATTCAGGCCGCAAAAGCAAATTATTAAGGAAAAGCGATGCGTATCTGACGCTTTTCGGTTGGCACTTGGCACAGGTCTGGTGCACTAACGGTTAATTCAGGGGCCCGGTCTTTGCGTACCGACCGGGAACGGCGGAGTAGAATTGGGATGAGCATCGAATTCATCGCACCCGAGGTCGACGAGCTGACGCCGCGTATTGCGGTGATCGGTGTCGGCGGTGCCGGCGGCAATGCGATCGCGAACATGATGCGCGCCGAGGTACAGGGCGTGGATTTCCTCGTCGCCAATACCGACGCGCAGGCGTTGAAGCAGTCGATCGCGCCGCAGCGTATCCAGCTGGGTGCCAAGATCACGCAGGGGCTGGGCGCGGGCAGCCGTCCCGAGATCGGTCGCGCTGCCGCAGAAGAGACGATCGACGATCTGTCGCGTCTGCTCGAGGGCAGCCACATGTGCTTCATCGCGGCGGGCATGGGCGGCGGCACCGGCACCGGTGCGGCCCCGGTCATCGCCAAGGCGGCGCGTGACATGGGCATCCTGACCGTCGGCGTCGTGACCAAGCCCTTCGCCTTTGAGGGCAATCGTCGCGCCAAGTCGGCCGATGGCGGCATCGAAGAGCTTCAGAAGTATGTCGACACGCTCATCGTCATCCCCAACCAGAACCTGTTCCTGATCGCCAACGCCAACACGACCTTCAAGGAAGCGTTCGCCATGGCGGACGAGGTGCTGCAGCAGGGCGTGCGCGGCATCACCGACCTGATGGTCATGCCGGGTCTCATCAACCTCGACTTCGCCGACGTCCGCTCGGTGATGCAGGAGATGGGCAAGGCGATGATGGGCACCGGTGAAGCCACCGGCGACAATCGCGCGATCGAAGCTGCGCAGAAGGCGATCGCCAACCCGCTGCTCGACGGCGTGTCGATGCAGGGCGCCAAGGGCGTCATCATCTCGATCACCGGCGGCGACGATATGCGCTTGCTCGAGGTCGACGAGGCGGCGAACCACATTCGCGAGCTGGTCGACCCGGACGCCAACATCATCTGGGGCTCGGCCTTCAATCCCGAGCTGGAAGGCCGCATCCGCGTGTCGGTCGTCGCGACCGGCATCGATGCCGACCTGAAGGTCGCACCGTCGCCGTCGGAGGTGAACCGCAGCAGCGGCTTCAGCATGGGCGGTATGGCGCGCAAGAGCGACGATACGCCCAGCTATCGCCCCAGCGAGCCGGCCCCCGCTCCGCAGGCGAGCGTGACGCCTGCCGCGCCGGTGGAACAGCCTGCTCCGGCGGCGCCCGTCGCGGCTCCGGCGACCTCGACCGTCAGCGCGACGATCAGCGCGCCCATCGCCAAACCTGCCCCGGCCCCCGCGCCGGCGGCTCCGGTCGCCGATGACGAGCTGGTGCTGGGAGCGGATACGATCGTCCCCGCCGCCCCGGCACAGCCCGCACAGGCCGCTGCGGTCGAACCGGCTCCCGGTAGTGAGGAAGCGCGCCGCCGCTGGCTGGCCCCCGGCAGCGAAGCCGGTGAAGCCCCCGCACAGCCTGCGCCGCGCGTGAAGCTGGGCGGTACGCTGTTCGAGCGTATGTCGAATGCCGCACGTGGTGCGTCACGCGACGACGCCGCGCAGGGTGGTTCGGACTCGTCGCTCGACATCCCGCGCTTCCTGCATCGCCAGAACAACCAGTAATCGCTTCGCCCGGTATTCCGGGTGGCGGCTAGATAGGGAGGCCCGCGCGAGACGCTCGCGCGGGCCTTTTTGTGTTTGGCCGGTGAGTGGAAGTGGCTTTTTCACGCGAAGCCGCGATGGCACGAGGACTGGTTCGCGCGGAGGCGCGGAGGTCCAGAATGCGTGGCAGCACGTTTGATCTATTCATCAGTCTTTGAGACGGCAGAAGGCAATCTCGATGAGGTGCCTGCCACGGTATCGGTCCTTGTCGTATTGGATGGCTCGTTTCTGGTTGCGTCGCCCCGGAATGACGGGAACGGCTCCAGCATCGCGGAGCGAGTGGCGTAACCTGTTGGCGTCATAGCCTTTGTCAGCAAGGAGGTAGCGCATGCGCCCGGCCCGTTCGAGGAGCGCAGGCGCCGCTTTCACGTCGCTGACGTTGCCGGCCGTAGCATCGACGCCTAGGGGGCGGCCGATAACGTCGTTGAGCTGCGCGTGTGCGCAGGCCGCCATCGACGCCGATCGGGTCGGGCGACAGATACTGGCCGGTTTCGGGATCGTAATAGTGGTTGAGGTTGTAGTGCAGCCCGCTTCCCGCATCCTCTCATTGTCCGGGTAAGCGCAGCGCGAAGGGGGTGGTTTCGCCTTCCGCGCCAACATCGCTGCCACCGCGTTCGCGCAGCAGCGCACGGGCGGTGCGCGTGCAGCCCCAGAGTTCGGACTCAGCGCGCTATCGGCGTTGGCCGCTCAAGCCGAACAGTGCATGCAACGCGCGCTGGCGGACATTATCGACCTGCCACGATAAATTGTCGGCTTTTAACAAGCAGAGCTAAAATTTAAAAATATCCCACAATTCGCCTCTAATGCAGTCAAGCCTTTGATTTATCTTTATCCTATCATCGAAATGGTCAATCCAGACATTATATTCGGAAAAACCACGCCCTCCAGCCACCATCGAGCGGTATATAGAGGAAGCATCGTCAATGTTTCCCGACTCCAATTCCCTTAGAACATTTTCTATACCCCTTATCCAGTTTCGATCCCCCTGCGAACTCATAATTCCGCAAGCCTCTCGCAATAAATCTACAGCCCTATATCGCATACCTTCCATATTTTACCGAATACCTGATGCATTTAATAATCGAACGCCCGGAATTTTTCAATAATCAGGGACAAAAACCTGATTAGTCCCCGGACCTCCCAGATAAACACCTCCCTGATACCCAACAGAACCCTCGTATATCG
Organism: uncultured Sphingomonas sp.; assembly: GCA_913777475.1. Taxonomy (GTDB): domain Bacteria; phylum Pseudomonadota; class Alphaproteobacteria; order Sphingomonadales; family Sphingomonadaceae; genus Sphingomonas. The sequence continues at coordinate 33,643 of CAJYRW010000004.1, forward strand.
TCGCCAGTTTTCGAACTTGTGCTACTGATTGTGGTGGGCTTGTCGTGAACCATTGCCCAGAGGCTTTCTGACTTCACCACCGCAGTATAGCACCAAGTCATCGGTGAGCGTTGTGACATTATAACGACCACCTGCAAAACTACTGGCCGGATTACCTTGAAGTTGCGCAAGCGGCCCCGGATTATACACCTGATTATATTGAAAGCGCGTGCAAGCGGCTAATCCAAGAGGATCGAACCACCGCAGCGGATCATACACATGGGCGTGGGCGCGCAGGCTGCCATCGACGCTGATAGGGTCGCGGGACAGATACTGGCCGGTTTCGGGATCGTAATAGCGATTGAGGCTACAGTGCAGCCCGCTTTCCGCGCCCTTCCATTGGCCGGGCCAACGCAATGACAGGTCAGAGCATCACTCGCCCAACAGAAAGGCAAGGGCCGCCTCACGGTCATCCAGGTCGATCGGTCGCAGGATCGAATTGCGGATTATGTCGCGGGTGGCCTCGTCGATCTGGAAATCTTCATTGAATAGGTTACCCGCGCGCTCGACGACAAAGTAGCGCAACCAGTCCGCTAAAAGCGCAAAAAAGCTCGGAACGTCAGGTGCGATTCGGACATAGGTCCACTCCTCCTGGCCATGTCGTGCATAGCGGATTGCACCATCCACGCCCAAAGTTACCGGATTGGCCGTCCAGTCGGCAATCACATATTGATTCTGATCCCAGCCCTGTGACGCTTCGCCTGTATGTGCATCATAACGATAACCAGCTTGCCGTTCAGTTATTTCGTCAAGAGAATACAGATAAAAATCCTCTACTATCCAAGGAAGCTCAGCACCGGCCGGGTAGCCAACAGTCTCGATTTCCCGAGCAAGATCATCACCAAACACAACGTGATCAACGCCATACTCCGGTGTTAACACGATGATAGATATACCAGCCTTCGACCCAGCGTCGACCAGATTTTTAACGGCTTCAGCATAAGTCATATGTGTTGCTCCTATACGCACCCTGCGCGGAAACGCCGCATCATTTCCAGTCTATCAATTAACCGACCACTGGTACTATTCTTCCAATTGCCACGATGACCTTGATCAGCGTAAAGATGATCATTCGGCATCCCGACACGCCCATTAGACAGGAAGCGTATGTTCCGTGGATCACCTTCCCATGCGGGAGCGGTCGCGGCATTGTTGATATGATGGCCAGTGTAGCCACGCACTCGCCCGGTATTGATGAGTTCCTCTTGCTGGGCAGATGTCCAGTTAACTGTTCCTCGACCTGTCTCACGCACTAGTTGTTGTTCCTGTAACCAGGCACGCGCAATACCGGAAGAATAGCTTCCTGATTGCGGAGTTAGCGTCGGATGCAAGGGATATGTGACCGTTCCCGGTGCGTCCTGAAGCCCCTCCGGGTCCATCCACCGCAACGGGTCATGCACATAAGCATGGGTCCGTAGGCCACCGTCCACCCCGATCGGGTCGGGGGACAGATACTGGCCGGTTTCAGGATCGTAATAGCGGTTGAGGTTATAGTGTAGCCCGCTTTCCGAATCCTCCCATTGCCCGGGAAAGCGCAGTGCGCAGGGCGACGCCCTGCCCTCCCCCCCCGCCTCGCCCCCGCGTTCGCGCAGTAGCGCGCGGGCGGTGCGGGTGCGGCCCCAGAGGTCGGGCTCGGCGCGCCATTGGCATCGGCCGTCCTCTCCGAACAGCGCATGCGGCGCGCCCAGCTGGTCGGCGACGATTGGCAGCCACTGCGCCTCGGCCGGTATCGGTTCGGCGTCGACACCGGCGGGCACCAGTTCCTTGGCCAGCGGACGCAGACCGTCGGGCTCGAAATGCCAGCGTTCGATCGAAAGAGCCTCGTCGCCCTCGCCTGCACCGGACCGATGCCAGGCCTCGGCCAGCGATGTGCCCTGCCAGACATAATCGACCCGCCGCGTCGTCGGACCGCCGAGCAACGCCTTGCCGACGCGCCGCCCGAACGCGTCATAGGTATAGCGCCAGCGCGCGCCATCCGGCCCCTCCAATTCGACCAGCCGGTCGAACCCGTCCCAGCGATACCGCCAGCGACGCGGGCGGAAGCCCTGCTCGGACAGAACGCGCTCGACCATCCGCCCACGGGCAT
>CAJYRW010000005.1:0-17149 GCA_913777475.1 uncultured Sphingomonas sp.
AAATCCTGCCCGCGCTCGACCGCCAGATCGCCTATGCCAAGACGCTGCGTACCAAGGCGACGCATGACGCGGGCGTGTGGAAGCTGCGCGAGGGCGCGGCCTATTATCCGGTCGCGCTCAAGGCCAACACGACCACCAGCTTCTCGCCAGACGAGGTGCACCGTTTCGGCCGCGAGCAGGCGGCGATGCTGTCCGCGCGGCTCGATACGCTGCTCAAGAAGCAGGGCTTCACCAAGGGCACGGTCGGCCAGCGCATGGCGGCGCTCTACAAGAATCCCGACCAGCTTTACCCGAATACCGATGAGGGCAAGCGCGCCGCCATCGCCTATTGCAACGCGCGGCTCGACGCGATCCGCACCCGGCTGCCGCAGGTATTCGAGCGGATACCGCCCTATGGCTTCGAGGTGCGCCGCGTGCCGCCCCAGACTGAGGCGGGCGCGGCGGCGGCCTTTGCGCAGGGGCCCGCGATCGACGGCTCGCGCCCAGGTCTCGTCTATTTCAACCTGAAGGACAGCGCCGACTGGCCCAAATTCTGCCTGGCGACGACCGTCTATCACGAAGGCCTGCCCGGCCATCAGATGGAAGGCGGGCTGGCGCTGTCCAACACGCGGCTGCCGCTGATCCGCAAGATCAACGGCTTTTCGGGCTATGGCGAGGGCTGGGCGCTCTATGCCGAGCAGCTGGCGGACGAGATCGGCATGTATGACGACGATCCGCTGGGACAGCTGGGGTATCTGAAGTTCCTCCTCTTCCGCGCCAATCGCTGCGTGGTCGACACGGGCCTGCATCACCTGCGCTGGACCCGCGAACAGGCGATCCGCCACTTCGTCGAGGCCGAGGGCGAGGCGGAGGGCTTCGCCACCCGCGAGGTGGAGCGCTACTGCGTCAATCCGGGCCAGGCGGCGAGCTACAAGCTGGGCCATTCGGTGTTCGTCGATATCCGCGATCTGGCGAAGAAGCAGAAGGGCGCGGCGTTCGACCTGAAGGCATTCCACACCGCCGTGCTGCGCCATGGCCGCGTACCGCTCGACGTGCTGCGCCGGATCGGGGAGGAGTGGGCCAAGGCTTGACCGGACGGGGCATCGCGATGATCCTCCTCATGGGAGAACATCGCAATGTATGGCGGCTTTTCGTTCCGGGAGGACAGGGGGAAGCGGCGGACGGCTGCTGTCGCCACAGGGGCGGTGCACGCCGCCTTGTTGGCGCTACTCCTGTTGGGGCCCCGACCGTTGTCGATCGTGGCACCGGAGCCCGATGCGCTCGCCGTGTTCGACGTGCCGCGCCTGCCCGATCCGCCACCCATCCCCGTTCCACCACGGGCCACCAGGCCCGAGCCGGTCAAGCGGGAAAGCCTGGTCGTCCGCTCGACCGCCGGTGGCGGGGCGCCCCGTCCGGCGCCGGCCCCCATGGCCGAACAGGCCGCCCCCGCCGCATCGACACCGGCGCATTTCGATCCGGTCGATCGCCTGGCTCCGGCGTCGGATATCAGTGCGGAGCTGCCGTTGCGCATCGGTGTGGCAGCGTCCGATGGTCGGGGGACAGGGATGGCCAGTGGTCAGGGCACCGGCGGAGAAGGGCGCGGCACCGGTAATGGACGCGGCGATGGCGACGGGCCGGGTCAGGGGCGGTTACGCTTTGCCTTGGCCGAATGGATCGAAAAACCACCCCAGTCCCTGATCGACGAAGCCTTTCCGAAGATGGCCCGGTTCGGCGGGGTGAGTGGGGTGGCGGTGCTGCTCTGTGTCGTGCCCGAACCCGGCCGCCCTAAAAGCTGTTCGATCGCAGCGGAGCGGCCCAGGGGGCGGGGCTTCGGCCCAGCGGCATTGGGGCTGTATCCCAATTTCCGCATCCGCCCGGTCATGAAGGGGGATCAGGTTATCCAGCCAGAGGTGCTGGTGCCCGTAAGCTTCACCATCCACAAATAGCGCGTCGGCTTAGCGCACCACGCGCGTGATGTGCCCCATCTTGCGTCCCGGCCGCGATTCACCCTTGCCATAGAGGTGTAGGTGCGTGCCCTTTTCGGTCAGCGCCTGTTCCCAGGCATCGTCGCCGATCAGGTTTTCCATTTCCACCCGCGTCCCCGTCAGCGACGTATCGCCCAGCGGCAGGCCGCAGATCGCGCGGATGTGGTTCTCGAACTGCGAGGTTTCCGCACCCTCGATCGTCCAGTGGCCCGAATTGTGGACGCGCGGGGCCATCTCGTTGAAGACCGGGCCGTTCTCGGTCGCAAAGAACTCACAGGCCAGCACGCCGACATAGCCCAGTTCCTCAGCGATGCGGATGGCGAGCGCGGTCGCCTCCTCGGCCTGGGCCAGGATTTCGGCGGGCGCGGGCAGGGTCGAGCTGCGCAGGATCGCGTCGCGGTGGACATTGTGCGGCGGGTCATAGCGGACCGCCTGCCCGTCTTCCCCACGCGCGATCACGATCGAGAATTCATGGGTGAAGTGGATGAACCCCTCCAACACCGCCGGGCCGCCGATCGCTTCCCAGGCGGCGGGCGCTTCGGCGAGGTCGCGGATCAGTGCCTGGCCCTTGCCGTCATAGCCGAAGCGCGTGGTTTTCAGGATGGCGGGGCAGCCGATCCGCTCCAGCGCGGCGGTCAGGTCGGCGGCGGAGTTGACCGCGGCCCAGGGGGCCGGGCGTCCGCCGACCTTTTCGACGAAGCTCTTTTCGGCGATCCGGTCCTGCGCGACGCGGAGCGCGGCCGGAGCAGGGTGGACGGGCAGGCGCTCCGCCAGCCATTCGACCGGCGTCACGTCGACATTCTCGAACTCATAGGTCACGACGTCACAGGCGGCGACGAAATCGGCCAGCACGACCTTGTTGTGATAGTCGGCACGGGTCAGCGACGAGGCGGTCTGCGCCGCCACGCTTTCCTCATCGGGGGCCAGCACATGGGTGCGATAGCCCAGCTGCGCCGCCGCCACCGCCAGCATCCGGCCCAACTGGCCGCCACCCAATATCCCGATCGTCGAACCCGGCTTCAGCATCATTCTCAGCCCTGTGGATCGTTGGCAACGCTGTCGGTCTGGCGCTGGCGCCATGCCTTCAGCCGCTCGGCCAGGCCATTGTCGGACAGCGACAGGATCGACGCGGCGAGCAGCCCGGCGTTGATCGCACCGGCCTTGCCGATGGCCAGCGTACCGACGGGAATGCCGCCGGGCATCTGGACGATCGAGAGCAGGCTATCCATGCCCTTCAGCGCCTTGGATTCGACTGGCACACCCAGCACCGGCAGGTGCGTCATCGACGCGGCCATGCCGGGCAGATGCGCCGCACCGCCTGCGCCTGCGATGATGACCTTGATCCCGCGATCGGCGGCGCCGGTGGCATAGTCGTACAGGCGCTGCGGCGTGCGGTGCGCGGAGACGACGCGGGTCTCATGGTCTACGCCCAGCGCCTCCAGAGTCTCGGCGGCATGCCGCATGGTTTCCCAGTCCGAAGTGGACCCCATGATGATCCCGACCGACATCATATCCGCATTCCGCCCTGCCCCTGCGGCCCCGGTGCCGAGGGGGAGGGCGCGTGACTAGCGGGCACGAGCGGAACGAGCAACCTTCTGTATACGTCAATCCGCCGCCTATTTCAGCGCGCGGCGCAGCGCGGGGATGGACCGCCCCGCCGGTGTGTCATCGAACTTGCCCGCATAGCTCGAATCGACTCGCCAGCGTCCCTCCTCCTCGCGCAGCACCACGGCAGTGCGGAAATGCGCGTTGGGGGAAGACGCGTCGTAGATCAGGCCGATCCGCTGCCGCGGGCCATCGGGCGGCAGGATGCCCGCGGCGACCAGCGCGTCGCAGCTATAGGCATCGGTATCGTCGACGCCCAGGGTCATCAGCCGCTGTCGGTCGATCGTCACGCCGCACTGCCCGGCGGACAGGCCGTGATTTTCGACGACCCGGAACCCGGCCAGCGTGACCCGACGCTTGTCGGTGAGCGTGATCGTCACGGGCTTGCCGTCCGGCGTACCCGGCGATGTCGCGGCCGGAGAGGGTGAGGGCGCCGCAGGAACCGCAACACCGGGGTCCGATCCGTTGTCAGGCTGGGCGGAAACCGACCGCGCAGGGGCCCCGCAGGCGAGGAGCAGGAGGGCGGCGGGCAAGCCGATAATCGGGTGGGGGCGCATCCTCATCTTACTCCAGCCGGTTGACGCGCCGGGGCCGGTGTCGCGCGGGCGAACCGCTCATAAGCCCGACGCATTTTGCCGTCATAATCATTCGTGGCGTAATCGGGTCCGTTATAAGCGCGGGCGAATGTCGCCCAGTCGCGGTTCTGGATCGCCTTCTTCATGCCCGGATTGGCGGCGACGAAATGGGCGAAGGCCTTCAGATGCTCGGACCGGCGCAGCATCATGGCGTCGACAAAGGCGGCGACGGTGGGATGACCTGCATCGCCGTGATTTTCACCCATAATCTGAAACAGGCCCCAGGACGCCGATTTCAACGCGGCGGTTTCATCCAGCATCGCTGCCCGGCGCAGGCGATCATATTGCCGCGACGACGGGCCGTAACCGCCTGCGCGCGGGGTGGAAATATCGGGATGGCTGCGATTGTAGAGGCCGTGGCTGTGCTTGGCGAATTTGTGCCGCTCGAACAGGATAATCGGGCGGCCCATCATGTCCCAGGGTTCGTCCTTGGCTTCGGTATCCGCCACCGCCTTGATCGCGGCGACCTCGCACCCCAGGGTGGTGGCGACCGTCGCAAAATCGGCCTCGGTCAGCGTGTCGCCCTGATGCGCCCAGCACAGCGACCGAAAGATGCGATGCTGCGGCCCGGTGATCTGGTCGAGGTCGAGCCGGGCGAGCGTTCCGCCGCGCGGCGACACCACGCCGTCGGGCACGGCCAGCGCCGCGCCATCCTTCTGAAAGCCCAGGATCGCCCGCGCGGTGGCGGCGTCATACTGGCCGTTGACCTCGGGCGGCGGGGCGCCGTCTAGCCAACGGGCGTGGCGAACCAGCAGACGCTGGATGGCGGTGACATCGTCGGGATGGTTGGGGGCTCCGCGCCCCACGGCCGCTCGAATCGTCGTCATGGCGCTCTTCCTGTCATGGTAACGGGAACAGGCGGCCAGACTGCACGATCCGTGGCGCGGATCAAGCCTCGTGCGGTGGGCGCGACCGCCCCATCGGCCAGGCGATGGGGCGGCCTGATGGCGGGGGCGCTTAGCGTTCCGACAGATAATAGCGGTCGGTCGGGGTCAAGTCGTCGGCCAGTTCATAGACGATCGGCTGCGCGGTCGGGATTTCCAGGCCGGTGATCTCGTCGTCCGGGATGTTCGACAGATGCTTGACCAGCGCGCGCAGCGAGTTGCCGTGCGCCGAGATCAGTACCCGGTTGCCGTCGCGCAGCGCCGGCGCGATCCGCTCGTCCCAATAGGGCAGGACCCGCGCGATCGTGTCCTTCAGGCTTTCGGTCTGCGGCACGTCGATACCCTTGTAGCGGATATCGTTCGACACATCGAATTCGCCGCCCGCCTCGGCCGGGGGCGGGGGCACGTCGAAGCTGCGGCGCCAGATCTTCACCTGCTCGTCGCCATGCTTGGCCGCCGTCTCCGCCTTGTCGAGGCCGGTGAGCCCGCCATAGTGGCGTTCGTTCAGCCGCCAATGCTTCTCGGTCGGCAGCCAGAGGCGGCCCATGGTCTCCAGCGCCAGGTTCAGCGTCTTGATCGCGCGGGTCTGGAGGCTGGTGAAGGTCAGGTCGAAGTCGAGGCCCTTCTCCGCCATCATCGCACCCGCCGCGCGCGCCTCGGCGGCACCCTGCGCCGTCACGTCGACGTCCCACCAGCCGGTGAAGCGGTTCTCCAGGTTCCAGGCGGACTGGCCGTGGCGGATCAGGACGAGCTGGGGCATGGAAACTCCTTGTATGTGATGGTGCCCGCATAGAGCGGCGGGCACGCGGGGTCGAGGTCAGCCGCGAAAACGGGCCTGGGTAGAGGCGGGATTGGCCTTCAGCACGCGGCCCATACGCGTCGGCCGATCGAGCAGCTCGCCGCCGCAATCGGGGCATGTCTCGTCCAGTTCGTCGGCGCATTCGGCGCAATAGGTGGATTCGAGCGAACAGATGAATGCCCCGCCCTGGCTCGGGGGCAGGTCCGCGCCGCAGCGTTCGCAATCGGGACGCATCTCCAGCATCAGGCGGCGACCTCGCGCACCACGTCGCAGATGCGGTCCACCAGAGTCTCCACCTGACGCTTGTCCTCGCCCTCGGCCATCACGCGGATAACCGGCTCGGTGCCCGAGGGGCGGATGACCAAGCGGCCGCGCCCGGCCAGTTCGGCCTCGGCGGCGGCGATGACGCCCTGCACCTTTTCATGCTCCAGCGGCTTGCCGCCCGCGAAGCGGACATTCTTGAGCAACTGCGGCAGCGGATCGAAACGGTGCAGCACCTCGCTGGCGGGCGCGCCCGCGCGCTTCAGTTCGGCCAGTACCTGGAGTGCGGCGACCAGGCCGTCGCCGGTGCGCGCATAGTCGGACAGGATGATATGCCCCGACTGTTCGCCGCCGACATTATAGCCGCGCGTGCGCATCGCCTCCAGCACATGGCGGTCGCCGACCTTGGTGCGGATCAGGCCCAGCCCCTGCGCGGCCAGATGCCGCTCCAGGCCCAGGTTCGACATGACGGTGGCGACCAGGCCGCCGCCCGCCAGCCGTCCTTCGCGGGCATAGCTGGTCGCGATCATCGCCATCAGCTGGTCGCCATCGACGACCTGGCCATGCTCGTCGACGATGATGAGGCGGTCGGCGTCGCCGTCCAGCGCGATGCCGATGTCAGCGCCGCTCGCCACTACCGTCTCGGCCAGCGTCTGCGGCGCGGTCGAGCCGACGCCGTCATTGATGTTGGTGCCGTTGGGGGTGACGCCGATCGCCACCACATCCGCGCCCAGTTCCCACAAGGCGGCGGGGGCGACCTTGTACGCCGCACCATTGGCGCAATCGATCACGACGCGCAGGCCGTCCAGGCGCAGCGCCTGCGGGAAGGTGGACTTGGCGAAGTGGATATAGCGGCCCGCCGCGTCATCGACCCGGCGCGCCCGGCCGATCTTGCCCGAGGGGACCAGCGGCACCTTCTGCTCGATCAGGTCCTCGATCGATTCTTCGGCCTCGTCGGACAGCTTGTAGCCGTCCGGGCCGAACAGCTTGATGCCATTGTCGGCAAAGGGATTGTGGCTGGCCGAGATCATCACGCCGATATCGGCGCGCATCGAATGGGTCAGCATGGCGACGGCCGGGGTCGGCAGCGGCCCGAGCATGACGACATCCATGCCAACACTGGTGAACCCCGCGACCAGTGCCGATTCGAGCATATAGCCCGACAGGCGGGTGTCCTTGCCGATGACGACGCGGTGGCGATGATCGCCGCGCTGGAAATAGGCCCCGGCGGCCATGCCGACCTTCATCGCCATCTCGGCGGTCATCACCGCGCCGTTGGTCGCGCCGCGAATGCCATCGGTGCCGAAATATTTTCTTGCCATACGGCCTGGTTCCTGCCGGTCTAGAAGGGGAAACATCAACTGGTCGCGTCCCGTGTAGCGTGACCTTTCCAAAAGCTCAAAGACGTCAAAGGCATCCCATGTCCCGTGCCACGCTGATCTTGTTATGCCTCGCCGCCGGTCTGCTGGCGGGCGTGGGGATGGCGACCCTGTCACCGCAAGCCGCCGGATGGGGGATCGGCGTGGCGGGGCCGGTGGGGACGCTGTGGCTCAACGGGTTGCAGATGACGGTCATCCCGCTGGTCGTCACGCTGCTGATCACCGGGGTGGCGACGACGGCGGAGGCGGCACAGGCCGGGCGGATCGCCGGGCGGGCGATCGTGACCTTCCTCAGCCTGGTCACCCTGACCGCGACGATGGCCGCGCTGGTCACGCCGGTGCTGCTGCATCTCGTACCGATCCCGCGCGGCGCGGCGGCGGCGCTGAAGACCGCGCTGGGTCATGCCGCACCGGTCGGGCCGACCCCGCCGATCAGCGAATTCCTGACCGGTATCGTGCCGACCAACATCTTTGCCGCCGCGACCAACAATGCGCTGTTGTCGCTGATCCTGTTCACCCTGGCCTTCGCCTTTGCGATGACCCGGATCGAGGGCAGCGGCCGGGCGCATCTGCTGGGGTTCTTCACCGCGATCCGCGATGCGATGCTGGTCCTGATCGGCTGGGTCTTGTGGCTGGCGCCGCTCGGCGTCTTCGCGCTGGCCTTTGTCGTCGGGGCGAGCGCAGGGGGTGCGGCGTTCGGGGCGCTGCTCCATTATATCGCGACCATCGCCAGCATCGGCGTCATCGTCATGCTGATGGCCTATGCCGTCGCGGCGATCGCCGGACGCGTGCCCCTGCCGCGCTTCGCCCGTGCGCTGGCCCCGGCCCAGGCGGTCGCCATCTCGACGCAAAGCTCGCTCGCCAGCCTGCCCGCCATGGTCGAGGGGACGAAGACGCTGCGCATCGCGCCTGCCACCTCCAGCCTGGTCCTGCCCATGGCGGTGGCGATGTTCCGAGGGACGCAGCCCGCGATGAACGTGGCGGTCGCGCTCTACATCGCCGACTGGTTCGGGATCGTGCCCGGCCCCGCAGCGGTCGCGGCGGCGGTGGTCGCGGCGATCCTGGTCTCGCTGGGGTCGGCAAGCCTGCCGTCGCAGATCACCTTCTTCGCCTCGATCGCGCCGGTCTGCGTCGCGCTGGGGGTGCCCGCCGCGCCCTTGGGGCTGCTCATCGCGGTGGAGACGATTCCCGACATTTTCCGTACCCTCGGCAATGTCAGCATGGACCTTGCCGCGACCGCGACCGTTTCGCGCTGGAGCGGCACGATCGATGAGGAACGCCCATGAAATATCGCACTCTCGGCCCCGAGTTCGAGGTCTCCGCGCTGGGCTTGGGCTGCATGCCGATGGCTGGTGTCGGCCGGAATATGTATGGCGAGGCGGACGAGGCGGAGAGCATCGCCACCATCCACCGCGCGATCGAGCTGGGCGTGACCCTGTTCGACACCGCCGAAATCTATGGCCCGCTGGTCAATGAGGAACTGGTCGGCCGCGCCATTCGCGGCAAGCGCGATGCGGTGGTGATCGCGACCAAGTTCGGCTTTCGTTATGATGAGAACGGGATGACGGGCGTCGACTCCACCCCCGCCAATGTCCAGCGCGCCTGCGAAGGATCGCTCAAGCGGCTGGGCGTCGAGACGATCGACCTGTTCTACCAGCACCGCGTCGACCCCAATGTCCCCATCGAGGACACGGTCGGCGCGATGGGCCGCTTGGTCGAGCAGGGCAAGGTGCGCCGGCTGGGCCTGTCGGAGGCGAGCGCCGAGACGATCCGCCGCGCCGCCGCCGTCCATCCGATCGCGGCGGTCCAGTCCGAATATTCGCTGTGGGAGCGTGACGTCGAGGCCGACATTCTGCCGGTGGTGCGAGAACTGGGCATCGGCTTCGTGCCGTACAGCCCGCTGGGGCGCGGCTTCCTGACCGGGCAGATCACGCGGCGCGAGGACCTGCCCGAGGGCGACTATCGGCGGAACGACCCGCGTTATTCGGAGGAGAATTTCGACCGCAATATGCAGCTGGTCGAGGTGGTGAAGGGAATCGCCGCTGCGCATGGGGCCAGTGCGGCGCAGGTGGCGTTGGCTTGGCTGCTGGCCCAAGGCGATGACATCGTGCCGATTCCGGGCTCCAAGCGTCGCGCTACGCTGGAGGACTCGACGAAGGCGGCGGACCTGACGCTGACCGCCGCGGATCTGGCGAAGCTGGACGAAGCCGCCCCGCGTGGTGGTACGGCGGGCCCGCGCTATGGCGAGCGGGCGATGGCGATGACGCGGCTGTAATTGGGTTCGCGCGGAGACGCGGAGGGGGCGTATCCAGCCGCAAGGCTGGCCTCCATCACCGACGGCGCGGCAAAGTCCTACGCCGAACTGCGCGGAAGGCTGACGCGCGCTTCAACCTCTCTGCGTCTCCGCGCCTCCGCGCGAACAAAATGATCGCGCCTTCGCGTGAAATCGAAACTGACCCACGCCACGCCGACCCCCGGCGTTCGCGCAGCCTGAACCGCGGTCGTGACGCAAATCCCGACCGTCCCCGCAAAGCCTCAAAGCGGCTTCTGCTCCAGCCGCGTATCGACACCCGCTGCTGCCGGTTCGGCCAGTTCCTTGTCCCCGGCCAGCGCCGCATCGGCCTTCAGCAGGTCGAGGTGCATCAGCTTGGCGATGAAGGGCGACACCACCAGCACGACCACGCCGATCCCGATCGAGAACCAGCCGATCCGGGTATAGACCTCAAGCACCTTGTCGGGCCCTGCGCCCTCGCCGCCGGTCGCCTGGGCGATCAGGCCGGCGATGAAGTTGCCCGCCGCCGTCGCCAGGAACCAGGTGCCCATCATCAGGCCGGTCATGCTGGGCAGCGACAGCCGAGTCATCGCCGCCAGGCCCACCGGCGAGAAGCACAGCTCGGCCATGGTGTGGATCAGATAGACCAGGATGACGAAGATCACCGGCGTCGGCATCCCCGCATAGGCGGCTGCGCCAGCGACCAGCACCATGAAGCCCGCACCCACGCCGACCAGGCCGATGCCGAACTTGAACGGCGCGCTGGGCTCCCACCCACGCTTGCCCAGGATCGTCCACAGTGCGGCGAACAGCGGGGCGAGAAGGATGATGAAGATCGAGTTGACCGACTGGAAGGCCGAGGCCGGAATGGTCCAGCCCAGCAGCGTGCGGTCGACCGAACGGTCGGTATAGAGGTTCAGCGACGATCCCGCCTGCTCGAACAGTGCCCAGAAGAGGGGGCAGAGCGCGATCAGGAACAGGGCGGCGAAGATGCGGTCGCGGTCGACCTTGGGCAGCTGGAACACCGCGCGCCACAGGATGAAGATCACGGTGGCGGCGGCGAATACGACCAGCAGCGTGCCGACCGCGTCTTGATGCTGGATCAGCTGCCACACGCCCAGCGTGGCGACGATCGCGCCCAGATAGATCAGCCATTCACGCGACAGGCCCGCGACGACGGGGGCGCGCAGCACGGGCAGCGAGGGCGCCTCGCCCGCGCCGTGCAGTTCGCGCTTCAGGGCGATGAACGCGATCAGGCCGAGCACCATGCCGACGCCCGCTGCGCCGAAGCCATAGGCCCAGCCCACCGTCTCGCCCAGCACGCCGCACACGATCGGCCCCAGCGCGCCGCCCACGTTGATGCCCATATAGAAGATCGAGAAGGCGGGATCGCGTCGCATGTCGTCGCGCGCATAGAGCTGACCCACCAACACCGAGATATTGGCCTTGAGGAAACCGGTGCCGATCACGATCGACGCGAGCGCGAGGTAGAAGCCCTCCAGATAGGCCCCTTGCGCGCCTTGCGGCCCCTCCATGAGGGCGATCAGTATGTGGCCGAAGGCGATGAACAGCCCGCCCGCCATCACCGCGCGTCTCGCCCCCAGATAGCGGTCGGCCAGATAACCGCCGATGACCGGGGTCACATAGACCAGCGAGGTATAGGCGGCGTAGATTCCGAAGGCCGGTTCGTCGGCGAACAGGAAATGCTTGGTCAGGTAGAACACCAGGATGGCGCGCATTCCGTAATAGGAAAAACGCTCCCACATCTCGGTGAAGAACAACAGGAACAGGCCTCGGGGATGGCCCAAAACCGTCTTGCCGCGCGCGGCGGCCTCATACGCAGTCGCCATGCCGGCGTTCACTCCATCGGGATCGCCCCCCGCGCGCCATGGGCACGCAAGCGGACGTAATGGTTTGGTAACCTAACGCCAAAGCCGCGACTGTAAATATCATGCGCAACGCCGTAAGGATCGAACCCATGACGGACATGATTTTCAACGACCGCACGACCCCCCTCACGCTGCTCGCGACGCGCCGGTCGGGCAAGCCGCGCGATCTGGTCGCGCCGGGGCCCGATGCCGCGCAACTGGCGGACATGCTGACCATCGCGGCGCGCACGCCCGACCATGGCAAGCTGGCCCCCTGGCGCTTCGTGATCGTGCCTAGGCAAGCGCGGGCGAAGCTGGCTCAGGTCATCACCACCGCCTATCGCGCCGAACGGCCGCAGGCGAGCGCGACCGAGATCGCCTCGCTCGAGCAATTCGCGCATCAGGCCCCCGATCTGGTCGTCGTCCTGTCGTCGCCCCGCACCGACAGCCATATTCCGCTGTGGGAACAGGAATTGTCGGCGGGGGCGGCGTGCATGAATCTGCTCCATGCCGCGCACGCCATGGGTTATGCGGGCGGCTGGCTGACCGGCTGGCCCGCCTTTTCGGACGCGGTGCGCGATGCGTTCGGGGCCGCGCCGGAGCGGATCGTCGGCTTCGTCTTCATCGGTACGCCCGGCCGTCCACTCGACGAGCGGCCGCGCCCCGACATGGCGCGGGTCGTCTCGACCTGGCACGGATAAGGCGATCCGGCCGTGCGACGGATGTGCAAACGATGTGAGTGCGGCCTCTCGACTTTTGCTCGCTCATGCTGTATTAACCCGGCATGACAGCTCTTAGCGGCGACGACAGCCCGGTTTACATCCGCCTGCGCGGCACGATCGCGGCAGGCATCCTCAATGGCACCTATCGGACGGGGGACCAGCTTCCCTCGGTCCGCGCGCTCGCCGCCGAACAGGGCGCGAACCCGCTGACGGTCGCCAAGGCTTATCAGAGCTTTCAGGACGACGGTTATGTCGAGGTGCGGCGCGGGGTCGGCATGTTCGTCCTGCCGGGTGCCGCCGATCGGCTGCGCGCCGCCGAGCGCCAGACCTTCCTGTCGGTGCAATGGCCGCGCATCCGCGACCATATCGAGCTTATCGGCCTGGACGCGACCGACCTGCTCCGCGTCGAGCGCGTCTGAGCTTCGGGCGGGCGGCCCAGCCGATCAGGCCGGTCACCGCCGTCCATAGGGCCAGCAAGCCGATCAGCGCGGCAAGCGGCCGCCAGACCCAGGGCATGGCCTGTCCGTCGTGCAGGCGGCGAACCCAGGACAGCATCACCGGCACCGCATGACCGGGCGCAGCAATCGCGCTGGCGCTGTCGTCGGCGACCTTCACGATCGTCGGATCGCTCCCGGTGAAGTGGAGCGTCCAGTCGGGGGAGCGCTCGGTCGGCCAGTCGATCGCGGTGAGCGTGCCCCGCGACCAGGCACGGCCGCTGGTCACCACGCGCTCCACCGACAGCGCCGGGCGAGCGACCGGCGGGGCGGCCGCGGCACCTAACGGGCGGTGCGAAAAGGCAAGGGCAACGCCGCTTGCCGTCATCACCAGAACCGGCACCGCCGACCAGAGCCCGACCCTGCGATGCCAGGCGGCGGCGCGCTCGCCTTTGTGCATCCGGCGGTTCTTCCCATGCTTGGAGGCCTTGCGCGTCGCCTGCGTCCACAACCCGGTCAGGCTGGCGAGCAACACAGCCAATCCGACGCCCCCGACGATCCACCGTCCCGCGCCCGACAGGAACAGCCCCTCATGAAGGCGACGGATCACGCCCATCACCCCGCCATCCTGCCAGCCGCTGGCGAGTACCGTGGCGGTGGCAGGATCGAGGAACAACAGACGTCGGGCCCGGTCGCTGCTTCGCTCCAGCGTCACGATGACGGGTGACGATCCCTGCTCCAGCGACAGGGCGGCGATCCGCTCGCCGGGGCGCAGGCGGCGATGCGCGGCGTCGGCATAGGCGCCGGGCGCGATGCGGGGCTCGCCGCTGATCCGGTAGCGGGCGGGAGAGGCGATCCGCTCGATCAGTGGGGCACAGGCCAGGATCGTGCCGGACAGCGCCAGCGCGATGGCAAATAGTCCGATCGCCAGCCCCAGCCAGCGATGGACCCGCAATCCCCGGTTGCGATGCGAAATTCCGGTCACAAACACCCCGAAACAGACGGCGCGCCCTGCCGGAGGCGAGGGGCGGCGTCAATCGACTCTACCCGATCTCCGGTCCCGCTAAACGGAAGGCGGAATAGGGAAGAGTTTTTTGGTTCGCGCGGAGGTGCAGAGAAGAAAGGCTTGAGAAAGTGAACGCCTCCGTCAGTTGCTCCCACCTCGGTGTCCTCCGCGCCTCCGCGCGCACAAAATTATCGTCGCAGGAACAGCCACGACCGGATCGCGCTCGCCAGATTGGGCGGGTCGTTCGCCACGATGCGCAGCGCGTCGATCTCCGCGACCAGTGCCGATAGTGGCAGGGCGTGCGTCAATGCCGCCTCTTCCAGCGCAGCCCAGAACACCGGCTCCAGGCTGATCGAGGTGGCATGGCCCGCGATGGTGATCGACCGCTTTACCGGGCCGACAAAGCCCTCGGCCGGGGCCGCGATGCGGCTCATTCGGTGTCGAACAGGCTGGCCAGCTGCTCGATGATCGTGCCGCCCAGCTGCTCGGCGTCCATGATCGTCACCGCGCGCGCATAATAGCGGGTCACGTCATGGCCGATGCCGATCGCGATCAGTTCGACCGGGCTCTTGCTCTCGATCCAGCCAATCACCTGGCGCAGGTGGCGTTCCAGATAGCTGCCCGAATTGACCGACAGCGTCGAATCGTCGACCGGCGCACCATCGGAGATGACCATCAGGATGCGCCGCTCCTCGGGCCGCGCGATCAACCGGCTATGCGCCCACATCAGCGCCTCGCCGTCGATATTCTCCTTGAGCAGCCCCTCGCGCATCATCAGGCCCAGATTGTTGCGGGCGCGCCGCCACGGCTCGTCGGCCTGTTTGTAGACGATGTGGCGGATGTCGTTCAGCCGCCCCGGCTGCGGCGGGCGACCGGCGGCCAGCCACGTCTCACGGCTCTGCCCGCCCTTCCACGCGCGGGTGGTGAAACCGAGAATCTCGGTCTTCACCCCGCACCGCTCCAGCGTGCGAGCCAGAATGTCGGCGGAGATGGCGGCGATGCCGATCGGCCGCCCGCGCATCGATCCCGAATTGTCGATCAGCAGGGTCACGACGGTATCGCGGAAATCGGTGTCGCGCTCGATCTTGTAGGACAGCGACTGGCCGGGATTGACGACCACGCGGGCGAGGCGCGCGGCATCGAGAATCCCCTCTTCCTGGTCGAAGTCCCAGGAGCGCGACTGCTGCGCCATCAATCGGCGTTGCAAGCGGTTGGCGAGCTTCGACACCGCCGATTGCAGATGCGCCAGTTGCTGGTCGAGATAGCCGCGAAGCCGCGCCAGTTCGTCGGCGTCGCACAGCTCTCCGGCGGCGACCACTTCGTCGAACTGGGTGGTCCAGGGCTTATAGTCGAACTGCGACGCCAGATCGGTCAGCGGCCGGTTGAGGCGGGTCGGCTGGCTACCCTCGTCGCCATCCTCGCCGGGCTCTCCGTCGAGATCGTCGAGCGAGTCCTGGCTCTGCTCCTGTGATTCGCCGTCCTCGCTGTCGGAGTCGCGCTTCTCGGCGCGGGCCTCGACCTCGCCTTCGCCCTGGCCCTGTTCGTCGTTATCCTCTTCGCTCTCGTCCTGCTGCTGTTCGTCCTCGCCTTCCTGATCGTCGCCACCTTCATCGGCCTGATCGGGCTCGGCAGGCGGCTCGGCGAGTTCAAGGTCGGCGAGCATCTTGGCGGTCAGTGACTGGAACGCCTTCTGGTCGTCCATCGCGCCCGCCAGCGCGTCGAGGTTGGTCGCCCCCTCCAGCCAGTCGCGCACCAGCGCCAAGGCGGGCGCGGTTTCAGCGGGCGAAGGCCGCCCGGTCATCCGCTCACGCAAAAGAAGCCCCAGCGCGGTCGACAAGGGCACCTCGTCGCGGTTGCGCGCCCGGGTCAGCGGGTCGGAGCGCAACCGTACGTCCAAGGCATGGGCGAGGTTGTCGCCGATCCCGGCATAGCCGCGCGCGCCCAGCGCCTCGATCCGTGCCGTCTCGACCGCGTCATAGACCGCGCGGGCCACCGCCTCGACCGGGGCGGCCTTGGCGTGGAGCGCGGTGTCGTGCAGCTTCAGCCGCAGCGCGAAAGCATCGGCGAACCCGCGCGCCTCGGCCACCTGTTCGGCGGGCAGTGCGCGGCCCGGCATCGGCACGCGGATATGCTTGCCCGAGGAGGTCGGCGCGTCGGCGGTGAAGGCAAGCTCGACCTCCGGCTCCTGCGCGATGGTGCGCGCGGTGCCGCCGAGGACCGCCTTGAACCGGTCGAGAGGGGTGTCGTTCGCCAAGAGGATCAGGCCCGGCCGACGACGCTTTCGGGCAGGTCCTTGCCGAAGACGCGCTGATAATATTCCGCCACCAGCGCGCGTTCGTTCTCGTCGCACTTGTTGAGGAACGACAGGCGGAAGGCAAAGCCCGGATCGCCGAAGATCAGCGTGTTCTGCGCCCAGGTGATGACCGTGCGCGGGCTCATCACGGTCGAGATGTCGCCATTGACGAAGCCCTTGCGGGTCATGTCGGCGACGCGGACCATGTTCTCGACCAGTTGCTTGCCGTCGGGCTTGTCATACTCGCCCGACTTGGCGAGCACGATCTGCGCTTCGGTCGCGGCGGGCAGATAGTTGAGCGTGACCACGATGTTCCAGCGGTCCATCTGGCCCTGGTTGATCTGCTGCGTGCCATGATAGAGGCCGCTGGTGTCGCCAAGGCCGACCGTGTTGGCGGTGGCGAACAGGCGGAACCATGGATTGGGGCGGATCACCCGGTTCTGGTCGAGCAGGGTCAGCTTGCCTTCGGTTTCCAGTACGCGCTGGATCACGAACATCACGTCGGGGCGGCCCGCATCATATTCGTCGAAGACGAGCGCGGTCGGCGTCTGAAGCGCCCAGGGGAGCAGACCCTCGCGGAACTCGGTCACCTGCTGCCCGTCCTTCAGGACGATGGCGTCGCGGCCGATCAGGTCGATACGGCTGATATGGGCGTCCAGGTTGATGCGGATGCACGGCCAGTTGAGGCGGGCGGCGACCTGTTCGATATGGCTCGACTTGCCGGTGCCGTGATAGCCCTGCACCATCACGCGGCGGTTGTGCGCGAAACCGGCCAGGATCGCCAGCGTGGTGTCGGGATCGAACACATAGGCGGGATCGAGATCGGGGACGCGCTCGTCCGACACCGAAAAGGCCGGAACCTCCATGTCGGTGTCGATGCCGAACAGGTCGCGCACCGACACCATCTTGTCGGGTGCATCGAGAATCGTCGTATCGCGGCTGTCGGGAAGCGTATTCGGGATGTTGGTCATCAGGCCCTCGTCTCGTCGCTCAACGCCTTAGGCCAAGCGCGGCTCCCTACTCAATG
>CAJYRW010000006.1:0-9619 GCA_913777475.1 uncultured Sphingomonas sp.
ACGCGGGACAGGTCGACGCCTTCGGTCAGGCGCAGGCCCATGACCAGCGCTTCGGTCGCGCGGGTGACGGGGGGGAGGCTTTCCTCCTGTTCGATGCCGTGGCCGTTGCGGTCGACCGCCGTCATCCAGTTTTCCGGCTTCTTGCGCCGGACCGTCGCCACGCCCTCTCGCCGACCATGCGCGCCGGGGCCGATCCCGGCATAGTCGCCATAGCGCCAATAGGTCAGGTTGTGGCGACTCTCCGCGCCGGGCGCGGCGTGATTGGACGTTTCATAGGCAGGCAGGCCGGCGGCGGCGGTGATGCTGCGCGTCGTCTCGAACAGATCGGCGGCGGCGTCGCCATCGGGGATGACCAGACGCCCGGCGGCGGCTTCGGTGTGGAAGCGCGTGCCGGGTTCGATCGTCAGCTGGTAAAGCGACAGATGCTCGGTGCCATAGCCGATCGCGCGGGTCAGCTCGGCCTCCCAGTCGGGTAGCGGCTGGCCGGGTCGGGCATAGATCAGGTCGAAGCTGACGCGTCCGAACAGGCCTTGCGCGGTCTGGAGCGCCCGCAGCGCCTCGTCGACGCCGTGGGCACGGCCGAGGAAATGAAGGGCCTGATCGTCCAGCGCCTGCACGCCCAGCGAGGCGCGGTTGACCCCGGCGGCGGCCAGGTCGGCGAAGCGCGCCGCCTCGACCGAGGAGGGGTTCGCCTCCAGCGTGATCTCGATATCCTCCGCAAAGCCCCAGTGGCGCTCGGCCGCGTCGAGGATCGCGGCGACCGTGGAGGGCGGCATCAGCGACGGCGTACCCCCGCCAAAGAAGATCGACGTCAGCCGCCGCCCGGGCAGGGCCTCCGCCTCATGCGCCAGATCGGCGAGCAGCGCCTTGGCCCAGGCCGCCTGGTCCACCGACTCGCGGACATGGCTGTTGAAGTCGCAATAGGGGCATTTGGAGACGCAGAAGGGCCAGTGGACATAGAGCGCGAGCGGAGAGGGAGCCGATGACGAACGGGGCGATATTGCGGAGGACATGATGTCGCCCGATATGGCGGCGATGCGCACGCTTCGCCATCTCTTATCGATTCCCGTCCTGGCCCCGATCGTTGCCATCATGCTGGCGGCTTGTGGTCCCGTGGTGCCGTCGCAGACCGGTGGTGTCGAAAGTCCGCCCGCACGGGTGGTCGAGGAACGCGCCTCCGACACGCCGACGGCGCGGGGGGCAGGGCTGTTGCGTCGGGCGATGCTCGAGGGGCACCGCGCGGCGCGCGCGGCGGTGGGCCTGCCGCCGCTCAGCTGGGACGAAGGGCTGGCCGCCAGCGCGCTCGCCTACGCGCAGGAGATGGCGCGGACCGGCCGCTTCCAACATGCCGAACAGCCGCAGGGGCCGACCCGGCAGGGCGAGAATTTGTGGACCGGTACGCGCGGCGCCTATCGCTATGACGAGATGATGGGCCACTGGCTGGCCGAGCGGAGCAATTTCGTGAACCTGCCAGTGCCGCAATCCAGCCGGACGGGCCAATTCGGCGATGTCGGCCATTACACCCAGATCGTCTGGGCCCGATCCACGGCGGTCGGTTGCGCGATGGCGAGCAATGCGGACGACGACTTCCTCGTTTGTCGCTATAGCCCCACCGGTAACGTCTTTGGCGAGCGGGCTTTCTGACTCAGGCCGGGACGGACGAAAGGTTTGACGCACATGGCCAATCCCTATGATCCGATGGCGTGGCTCGCCTTCTGGACCGCGCCTGCTCGCTTCGCCGTGATGGCGAGCGAAGCGATGCTGAGCGCACAGAGCGTAATCGCGACTCGCATGGGGGCGATGGCGACGGGCACCTCTTCGATCGCGGAGATGACGTTGATGGTCAGCGAGAAGGTGAAGGCCTTCGACCAGTCGGCCAAGATCTGGAACCGCGATCAGGCGGCGCTGTCGCGATTGTCGCAGCATGACCCGCGCGGCGGGGTCATCGATGCGTGGGAAACGATGGCGCGCGCCATGCTGATCGGTGCGTCGATGCCGCTACAGGCAATGGCGCCGGTGCACCGGGCGGTGACCGCGAACCAGAAGCGGCTGGCGAAGGGGTAGGATATTTCCTCCCCTTGCAGGGGAGGTGGCAGCGCATAGCGCTGACGGAGGGGTGTCCCGCCCTCGATAGGGCTACACCCCTCCGCCAACTTCAAAACACCGCCTTCACCAACTGGCCGAACGCATCGGCGCGGTGGCTGATGCGGTTCTTTTCGTCCTGGTCCATCTCGGCAAACGTCTCGGTCTTGCCCAGCGGCTGGAAGATCGGGTCATAGCCATGGCCCTTGTCCCCGCGCGGCGGCCACACGATCGTGCCGTCGACGCGACCCTCGAACCATTCGACATGCCCGTCGGGCCAGCCGACCGCCAGCGCGCAGACGAAGTGCGCGGTGCGGCTCATGTCCGGCTCCTCGTTCAGCCGATCCTCGACCGAACGCATCGCCATAGCGAAGTCCTTGGTCGGCCCGGCCCAGCGCGCCGAGAACAGCCCCGGATCGCCGCCCAGTGCATCGACGCACAACCCGCTGTCGTCCGACAAAGCGGGGAGCCCCGACAGGTCGGCGGCGGCCAGTGCCTTCAGCTCGGCATTGGCGACAAAGGTCGTGCCGGTCTCCTCGGGCTCGGGCAGGTCGAGATCGGCGGCTGCGATCACTTCGACGCCGTAGGGCGCGAGCAGTTCACGAAACTCGACGATCTTCCCCTTGTTGTGGCTGGCGAGGACCAGCTTGCCGGGCTCCAGCTTGCGGATCGCCTGGCGGCCATTGCCTTCGCCGCTCATGCGCGGATGGCCCGGTCCTGCGCCGCGTAGATCTCGGCGCAGCCCATGCGCGCCAGACGCAGCAGACGCAGCAGCGCCTCTTCGTCATAGGTGGCGTGCTCGGCGGTCGCCTGGACCTCGGCGATATGGCCATTCTCGATCAGGACGAAATTGGCGTCGGCATCGGCGTTGGAATCCTCGATATAGTCGAGGTCGAGGACCGGCGTGCCCTGATGGATGCCGCAGGAAACGGCGGCGACCTTGTTGCGGATCGGGTCGCTGGTCAGCTTGCCCTCGGCCATCAGCTTGTTGACCGCCATGCGCAGCGCGACCCAAGCGCCCGAAATGGCGGCGGTGCGGGTGCCGCCATCGGCCTGGATCACGTCGCAGTCGATGGTGATCTGCCGCTCGCCCAGCGCCTTCAGATCGCAGACGGCGCGCAAGCTACGGCCGATCAGCCGCTGGATTTCCTGGGTTCGGCCCGACTGCTTACCCTTGGCGGCCTCACGGCTGCCGCGCGTATGGGTGGCGCGGGGGAGCATCCCGTACTCGGCGGTGACCCAGCCTTCGCCCTTGCCGCGCAGGAAGGGGGGCACGCGTTCTTCGACGCTGGCGGTGACGAGCACCTTGGTATCGCCGAACCCGATCAGCACCGAACCTTCGGCGTGGCGGGTGAAATTCGGCTCGATGGTGATGGGACGCATCTGGTCGGGCATCCGGCCGGACGGGCGCATAGTTTTCTCCTTGTTCCTTGGCATCAGCCCTAACCGCCCCCCGCGTAGAGCGCCAGATGGGACGGCGGCGATCGGAAGACACTCTTCTCTCTGCGTCTTCTGCGCCTCTGCGCAAAATTTTCTCACGCGGAGACGCGGAGCCGCGGAGATTGTTTCGCCCTTCCTCCGCGTCTCCGCGCCTCCGCGTGAACCAACTTTCTTTCTTTGCGCGCAGAGGACGCAGAGGACGCGGAGAAGAAGGAGATTGTCTCCAGATCGCGGTTGAGTGGTGCGGTACGCGTGCCTACATTTCCGTCATGGTCACCCCACCGATCACCGAACTGACCGACCGGGCGCGCGATATCTTTCGTGTGGTGGTCGACAGTTATCTGACCAGCGGTCAGCCTGTGGGATCGAAGACCATCGCGCTGTCGGGGATCAACCTGTCCCCCGCCTCGATCCGCAACGTCCTCCAGGAACTGGAGGAGCGGGGCCTGCTCGCCGCGCCCCATACCAGTGCGGGGCGGATGCCGACCGATGTCGGCTTGCGGCTGTTCGTCGACGGCATGATGCACGCGATGGAGCCCAGCATAGAGGAACGCGCCGCGATCGAGGCGCGCGCCGCGCGTTCCGGCCCGGTCGAGGAGGCGCTGGCCGCGACCACGGCGGTGCTGTCGGGGCTGTCGGCCTGCGCGGGCTTGGTCATGGTGCCCAAGCGCGAGATGAAGCTGCGCTCGATCGGTTTCGTGCCCTTGTCGATGACCCAGGCGCTGGCCGTGCTGGTCGCCGAGGACGGCGCGGTCGAGAATCGCGTGCTGGAATTGCCGCCGGGCATGACCGGCTCGGCGTTGATCGAGGCGGGCAATTATCTGTCCGCCACGCTGGCGGGCCTCACGCTGGGACAGGCGCGAGAGCGGTTGGAGCGCGAACTCGCGGCGGGGCGCGCGGCGCTGGACGGTGCGGCGCGGGCGTTGGTCGAACAGGGGCTGATCGTCTGGAGCGAGGATGGCGCGCGGCGCCCGATCCTGATCGTGCGCGGGCAGGGGCGGTTGATCGATGCCGCCGCCGCCGCCGATCTGGAGCGGGTTCGCGACCTGCTCGACGATCTGGAAGGCAAGCAGGAGATTGCCAGCCTGCTCGATTCGGCGCGCGCCGGCGATTCGACCCGCATCTTCATCGGCGCGGAGAACAAGTTGTTCGCGCTGTCGGGGTCTTCGGTGATCGCCCGGCCGTTTCGCGGCCTCGACGGCCAGGTGGTCGGTGTGGTCGGTGTAATCGGGCCCACGCGGTTGAACTATGCCCGCGTCGTGCCCATGGTGGATTTCACGGCGGCAACGCTCGCCCGGATGATGGGCTGAACAGGGATTATGATGAGCGATAACACGACCAACGAGACCCAGAACGACCTGCACAATGATCTGCGCGGGGAAACGGCGGAGGCCGCGCCCGAAGTGGCGGTGCAGGACCGCGTCGCCGAGCTGGAGAACCAGCTGGCCGAGGCCAAGCAGCAATATCTCTATGCCCAGGCCGAGAACCAGAATGTCCGCCGCCGCGCCGAGAAGGAAGCGGTCGACGCGCGGAACTATGCCGCGACCGCGTTCGCGCGTGACGTGCTGTCGGTCGCCGACAATCTCCAGCGCGCGCTTCAGGCGATCCCGGCCGACCTGCGCACCGACGACAAGTGGAAGGGGCTGGTCACCGGCCTCGACGCCACCGGCCGCGAGCTGGACAGCGTGCTCGGCCGTCACGGCATCACCAAGATCGAGGCGATGGGCCAGCCGCTCGACCCCAACAAGCATCAGGCTATGATCGAAATGCCCTCCGACCAGGAGCCGGGCACGATCGTGCAGGAAATGCAGTCGGGCTATATGATCAAGGACCGCCTGCTGCGCCCCGCGCTGGTCGCCGTGGCCAAGAAGCCCGACTGATCGGGTTTTCGGTAGGATGACGAAAGGGCGATCCTGCGGGGTCGCCCTTTTTCGTTATTGGCCGAGCAGTTTCAGCACGTCCTTCTGGCTCTGATTGGCCTGGGCGAGCATGGCGGTCGAGGCCTGGGCCAGGATTTGGGCGCGGGCGAGTTTGACGGACTCTTCCGAATAATCGGTGTCGGCGATGCGCGAGCGCGCCTCCGACAAATTGGTGGTGCCGCTGGTCAGCGTAGAGACGGCGGATTGCAGCCGGTTGGCCGTCGCACCGAGTTGCCCTTGAACGCTGGCTACCCTGGTCAGCAGGTCGTCGACACGTTTCAGGGTATTGTCTGTACGATAGCGGTTGGTGACGTTGAGTTCATCAGTCAACGGAAATTGACGATGCTGTTGAAAAGTTTCCCAATCTTCGCCCGTATTGTAGGCGCTACCGTTCGGGTCATACCATTGATCGTTAACCCGCTGATAAACGATACGGCCGATATCTTCCCTTTTTATCTCGTCACCTGCAATTTTACCCTTGGCCATATAGTCATTGAACGTTACCAGATGTGACTTGCTAGGGTCAATGTTGTTGAATTGTTGAGGTTGGGTCAGCCGCGACTGATAATAATTTGACCAATAATACTCCACTTCGTCATGAATATATTGGGTTGGAATGGCTGGTATCTCGACAGGAATAGTATCGCTGATATTTGGACCGGCCTGAACGTTCAACTTCACGCTGGCATCCATCAGCACGCCGTTGCTGTCGTAGACCGGGGCATTAGCGTTGAATAGCGCCACACCGTTGAACGAGGCATTGCGAAGCGTCTGGTCGATCTGTGTCGATAGCGCCTTCACCTCCAACTGAAGCGCCGCGCGGTCGCTCATGCTGTAGGTGCCCGATCCCGCCTGTACCGCCAGTTCGCGCACCCGTTGCAGCATGTTGGACACTTCGGTCAGCGCGCCGTCGGCGGTCTGTACCAGCGAAACGCCGTCCATCGCGTTACGGATTCCTTGCGTCATGCCACGGATCTGCGCCGTCATGGAGCTGCTGATCGCCAGCCCCGCCGCATCGTCCTTGGCCGAATTGATCCGCTGGCCCGAGGATAGCCGCGCCATGGACTGGGCCAGATCGGTATTGGCGCGCTGCGTGGCCGCCATCGCTCGAAGCGCGGCGCCGTTGGTATTGATGACCGTCATGGTAACTCCCATCCCCTGACGAGCGCGGGACGCCCCGCGCACGGAAAAGATGGTTGACGAAATTAACCATGATCAAACAATCCGGGCTTTTCCCGGATGTTAGGGGGCGGGGGCATCGGGGTGCGGGATTTTCCCTCCCCCATCCCCTCCCGCCTGCGGGAGGGGCATGCCCGCGGCAACGGCGTGCGCCGTCGCGGTGTCGTTGCGAAACTGGCCTGGTATCGCTCCCCTCCCGCAGGCGGGAGGGGATGGGGGAGGGCGCTCGCCCCAGGCGACAACGCGTCAGTCGGCACCCCGAAACGGCACCAAGGTCCGATACTGCGCCAGCGGCGGCGCACCCGCGACCACCGCGCCGCGTTTCAGCAGAAAGGCATGGCGGACGATCTCGGCCTGTTGTTCGATCCCGTAGCGATCAAAGCGTTGCCCCGGCTTCAGGCAATAGGTGTAGCGGCAAAAGGGATGGCGTTTCAGCGGCAGGAATATGCCCCGCTGGTGCTGCCAGATATGCACCATCTCATGGATGAACAGCCCCTGCTCATGCAGCGGGCATGTGCCGAAATCCTCGCGCCACAAATCGCCCTTGGGATGGAAATGGATGCAGCCCGTCGGTGCCATCACCGTGTCGCGCGGCTGGAAGAAGGCCCATTTGGTCGGCGACAGCCGAACCTGCGTATAGTCGATCGCATCGCCAAAGACGGACCGGGCCAGCGTCTCTTCCGCCGGGGTGAGGGGGCGCTTAGTCATGACGCCCAGATGGGGCGCATGGCGCGGGTAGGAAAGGGGCGGGACGTCCCAACGGCCCGCCCCCCTTCTTCAACTCCGCCGGGCGGTCAGCCACTGGGTGTTGGCCAGCGGCTTGGCGACGATCCGGACCTCGCCGATATGGCCGAAATAGCCGTCCTTGCGTGCGCCGTCCCACCAGGCGGCCCCCAGCACCCAGGGCATGTCGGCGGCGAGCGTCGCGATGCCGACCTGGCCCGCGCTGTTGCGCAGCACCGGCGCACCGTCGACATAGAGGATGGTCTCGTTCGCGACCGGATCGTTGACGATCGCGATGTGATACCAGGTGTCCACCATCACCTCGCCCGACCAGTTGGCCTGCGGATAGGCGGTGTTGGAGGCGGGCACGACCTCCCACTGGACTTCGCGCAGCGACGAGATCGCGAACAGGATCGGCGGCGCTTCCCTGTCGCCGCCCGCAAAGCCGGGCAGCTTGCCGCGATTGCCGTTGCGGGTCAGGATATTGCCCCAGCGGTGGTTGGTCACCGTCCAGTTCGCGTCGATCTTGATGAACGCCTCGACCGTATAGCCTGCGCCGAAGGTCGCCGCGTTGATCGGCGCATTGGAGGCGGTGGCAAAGGCGCTGCTGCGCGCGGTCACCTTGTCGGTGTTGCGGAAGCGGACGCTGCCCGGTGCCGAGGACAGGCGGTGGCGGTCGGTCGACCAGACCACGTCCTCGACCATCGCGGGCCCCGACAGCGGCACGCGCGTCATCGGGTTGCGGCCGGTCGTATCGGGCAGCGTCTCGCCGACCTGGACGATCTTGCCGTCGACGATGCCGCTGGCCACGCGCCAGTGTGCGGCGGTTTCGGCGATCTTGGGATAGTCGTCGGCATCGCGCGGCAGCACCTCGGCCGGGGCGGCGGGCTCGGTATAGCCCGACAGCAGCGCGGTACGAACGCGCGGCAGGATCGGTACGCCCGCCGTCATCTCGGTATAGGCGAAGTTCGGCAGGAAGCGGGCGAAGCGCTTCTTGAAGTCCATGGAGATGGTGAAGCGGTTGTTCGCATCCTCCAGCACCGCGCGGTCGAACTGGTTCAGCGTTGCCTTGGGCTTCTGCACGACCCAGGGCGAGAAGCTCATGACGTCGATCTTGTTGGCCGAGAAGTCGATCTCGTACAGCCGCATCAGCGCGTTGCCGCCCTGATAGGCCATCTGATAATCGACGACCATCTCATGGACCGGATTGCCGAAGTCGTTGGTCTTGGTCAGCAGCGCGGCGCCGTGGTGGTGGCCGTTCAGCGTCATGAAGATCTGGTCGTTGTCGCGGATCAGGTTGTTCCACAGCATCAGGCCGTAATCGGTCTCCAGCGGGCTCTTGCCGTCCTTGTCGATGTTGAGCAGCTGGTGGTTGGCCAGGATCACCGGCAGGGTGGGGTTGCGACGGATCGCGTCGCGCGCCCACAATATCCCTGCGTCCGAGATGCGCCAGGACAGCGACAGCACCATGAACTTCACGCCGTACATCTCGAAGATGTGATATTCGTGGAAGCCGGTGCGGTCGCGCTCGCGGAAGGTCGACTGGTTCTGCGCGCGCGAGGTCGGGAACCATGTCAGATAGGGTTCGGACGACAAGGTGCGCTGGCTGTCGGTGCCCGCCTGCTGGTCGGCGGGGACGTGGTAATCGACATCGTACAGGACGTCGTGATTGCCCGCCAGGATCGAATAGGGGATGCGCGCCGTCTCCAGCCGCTTCATCGCGGCATCGGCCACCGCCCATTGCGCGGGCTTGCGCACCTGGTCCACCACGTCGCCCAGATGGATGACGAAGGGGATCGCATAGGCCTTGGCGTTGTCGACGATCCACTGGGTCTGCGCCGCGAACGGCTCCGAGCCATATTTGCGCTGGAACTGACGGTTCTCGTCGGCCGTCGCGTAACGCGAATAGAATTGCGTGTCGGGCAGCACCGCGATCGAGAAGCTGGTGGTGCCGATCGGCGTGGCGGCGGCCGTTCCCGTGGCGGTCGTCGGCTTGGCGTTCAGCATCGCATCGTCGTCGCACGCCGCCAGCGCCCCCGTCAGCGGCAACATCGACAGACCCGCCGCGCCGCGCAGCAGCTGCCGCCGGTCGGCGATCCGCCGCAAGGTGAATTGGGTTTCGTTCGTATCGGACATGGTCAAAAATCCCCCACTTTTTGCTCAAACGAGCGAGCGGGGCGTGCTGTATGGCGCGACTTTGACACATGAGGGACCGAATTATTACCGATTTTGGTCTGACGTGAAAAAGCGCGTGATACCCTGTCATCTATTCGACA
>CAJYRW010000007.1:0-27691 GCA_913777475.1 uncultured Sphingomonas sp.
GACACCCCGGTCGGCGTCTGCGGCTCTCTCGCCGCCGATCGCCTGGCGGTGCCGATCCTGCTGGGCCTGGGCGTCACCGAATTGTCGGTGCCGCCCGCCCGCGTCGCCGCGATCAAGGCGCTGGTCGGCAAGCTCGACATGGCGAAATGCCGCGCCGCCGCGATCCATGCGCTGGCGCTCCCCTCGGCGGCGGCCGTTCGTGCGCGCATCACCAATATGCTTCAGGAGATCGGCGCATGAGCTCGCCCATGGCCTCACTTCAATCGCTCGGCCGGGCGCTGATGCTGCCCATCGCGGTCCTGCCGGTGGCGGGTCTGCTGCTGCGTCTGGGTCAGCCGGACCTGCTCAACATCGCCTTCATGGCGAATGCGGGCAATGCGATCTTCGACAATCTGGGCCTGCTCTTCGCGGTCGGCGTCGCCACCGCGTTTGCGCGTGACGGCAACGGTGCGGCGGCGCTGGCCGGGGTCACCTGCTACCTCGTCACTATCAAGGGGGCGGAGACTTTGGTCGTGCCGCCTGCGGATATCGCCAAGGGGCTGGCGACGGATATCGCGGCCACCGTCGAGGCGGCGTGGCGCACCAAGTCGGTGCACAAGTTCGACGTGCCGGTGGGGATCGTTGCTGGTCTGATCGGCGGCAGCTTCTATAACCGGTTCGCTACCATCAAGATGCCGGAATATCTGGCCTTTTTCGGTGGTCGTCGCTTCGTGCCGATCATTTCCGGCATCGCCGGGCTGGCGCTGGCGGGCTTGCTGGGCGTAGCGTTCGGGCCGGTCAATGCGGGCATCGACGGGCTGAGCCAGGGCGTGGTGCAGGCGGGTGGCTTGGGACTGTTCGCCTTTGGTGTGCTCAACCGGCTGCTGATCGTCACCGGCCTGCATCATATCCTGAACACCGTCGCCTATTTCGTGGTCGGCGATTTTCACGGCAAGACCGGCGACCTGAACCGCTTCTTCGCGGGCGATCCGAGCGCGGGCGCGTTCATGAGCGGCTTCTTCCCGGTCATGATGTTCGGCCTGCCCGCCGCCTGCCTGGCCATGTACCATGAGGCGTTGCCAGAGCGGAAAAAGGCAGTCGGCGGAATGCTGTTCAGCCTGGCGCTGATGTCGTTCCTGACCGGCGTGACCGAGCCGATCGAGTTCAGCTTCATGTTTCTTGCGCCTGTCCTCTATGCCTTCCACGCGGTCCTGACCGGCGTGTCGGAAGCACTAATGAACGCGCTGGGCGTGCGGCTTGGCTATACCTTCTCGGCGGGTCTGTTCGACTACGTCATCAATTTCGGCAAGGCGACCAAGCCGCTGCTGCTGATTCCCATCGGCGCGGTCTATGCTTTGCTCTATTATACGGTGTTCCGCTTCGCCATTCGCCGCTGGAACCTGCAGACGCCGGGTCGCGAAGCCGATGGCGGGATTGAGGACGGGCAGGCCGAAGCGGCCACCGCCGGGGAAGCTGGCGGGCGTGGCGCGTCTTTCGTCGCGGCGATGGGCGGCAGCACGAACCTGACCGAGGTCGCCGCCTGCACCACCCGCCTGCGTCTGGTTGTTGCCGATCCGGCCAAGGTCGACGAGCCTGCACTCAAGC
Organism: uncultured Sphingomonas sp.; assembly: GCA_913777475.1. GTDB lineage: Bacteria > Pseudomonadota > Alphaproteobacteria > Sphingomonadales > Sphingomonadaceae > Sphingomonas. Next base: position 1,585 of record CAJYRW010000007.1, read on the forward strand.
GCCTGGGGGCACGCGGTATCCTGCGTCCGTCGCCTAGCGGGGTGCAGGTCGTGCTGGGCCCGGTCGCCGATACGGTCGCGATGGAGATGCGCGCCGCGATCGAGAGCGGACCGATCCCCGCCACGCGTCAGGCCGCATCCGCGTCCACTGCTCCGGCCACCGTGGCTTCGGTCACGCCGTCCGGTTCGGAAACGGCGGCCTTACCCGATGCGGTGGTGAAGGCGCTGGGCGGGACCGCCAACATTGCCGCGGCCAGCCATCATGCGGGGCGCTGGCGCGTCGTGCTGGTCGATCCGACCCGCGCCGGGGAGGTGCCGCTCGATCGGGTACGCGCGACCGTTCGCGTTGCGAACGATACGATCCATGTTCTAACAGATTAAATTGGTGTCATTTTGACGTCAGATGTGTTGCTCGTGGGCAATCAAACGATGTAGGCGAAGTGTCACAGTTCGGTGGAACACCCCGAGCGCGATAAGGCCGCGATCACGAGGAGGGACAGCTTGCCCACGGAACCCGCGAACAATGCCGACGACAAGCGGCTGTATCGCGCGCCAGCATTGGAAAAGGGCCTCGATATTCTCGAGCTGTTGGCGGCCGAGGAGCATCCGCTGACGATGAGTGCGATCGTCAACCGTCTGGGGCGCTCGACCGGCGAGTTGTTCCGCATGATCCAGGTGCTCGAGCATCGCGGTTACGTTGCGCAGGGCCCGGATGGCTATGAAATGACGCCGCGCCTCTTCCATCTGGGGTTGAAGCGTCCGCCGGTGCGCAGCCTGATGGAGCAGGCGCTTCCCGAGATGCGCAAGCTGGCGGACGACATAGGCCAGTCCTGTTACCTCGCCATCCCCTCGGGTGCGGCATCGTCGGTGATCGCCCGGATGGAGGCGAGCACCGCGGTTGGTTTTTCGGTCCGCGTCGGTTATCGCCGCCCGCTGTGCGAAACGCCGTCAGGCCTGCTGCTTTACGCCTTTCAGAACGAGGCGACGCGGCGGGAATGGGAAACGCTGTTCGATCCGCCGCTGTCCGATGGAGCGCTCCGAGAGTTGCAGGACGAGGCCGATGCCCTGCGCGCACAGAAGTTCGCCCGCGTGGACAGCACCGAACTGCTCGGCATGGTGGAACTGGCGGTGCCCATCATGCGCGGCGATAGGGCCTGCGCGGTCCTGACCGTGCCCTTCATCCGAATCACCGATGCGCTCGTCACCGAGGATGAGGCGCTGGCTCGGTTGCGCCACACCGCGCAGGTCATCTCCGAACAGATGATCGGCAGCGACGCCCGTATCTGATCCCGGCTTGTCCCAGATCGGCTTCGCGGCGATAGAGCCGACGATCCGATTGAACAATTTCGGCGACCCGGATTTTACCGTGCCTGTCGCCGGATCGTCATGCGAGCGATCGGCGGGGCAGGTACAAAGGGGCGATGAGTGCTGCTGAAATATTATAAGGGTTCGCTTCTTTTCACGGCACTCTGCCTTGGCATTGCCGCCTGGTTGGGATTCCAGAGCACCGGCACCTTGCCCGGTACGCTGGGGGTCCTGTGGATCGTCCTGGTTCTCGGCGTGCTGGAAGTGTCGCTGTCCTTCGACAATGCGGTCGTCAACGCGACCGTGCTGCGCGACATGGACGATAAGTGGCGCCACCGCTTCCTGACCTGGGGCATATTAATTGCGGTGTTCGGGATGCGGATCGTCTTTCCGCTCGCGATCGTCGCCATTGCCGCCCATATGGGACCGATCGAGGCGCTGAAGCTGGCGATCGGCGAGCCCGTTCGCTACGAGCAGATCATCACCTCGGCCCATATCGGCATCTCGGGTTTCGGTGGCAGCTTCCTGGCGATGGTCGGGCTGAACTTCTTCCTCGACGACGAGAAGGAGGAGCATTGGCTTCCCCTGATCGAACGCCCACTGGCCGCGCTGCGCAAGATCTCGGGGCTGGCGACCGGCATTGTGCTGCTGGCGCTCTATGGCATCGCACAGCTGATTCCGGCCGCGGAGGGGATGACGTTCATCACCGCGGGTATCTTCGGCCTGCTGACCTATATCGCGGTCCATGCCATCGGCGTCGTGCTGGAGGGTGATGGCGATGCGGCGACGGGCGCGGTCGCACGGTCGGGCTTTGCCGCGTTCCTGTATCTGGAGGTGCTGGACGCCAGCTTCTCGTTCGACGGGGTGATCGGTGCGTTTGCGCTGTCCAACAATCTGTTCATCATCGCCCTGGGCTTGGGCATCGGCGCGATGTTCGTGCGTTCGATGACGATCATGCTGGTCGATCATGGCACGCTCGCGCAATATCGCTATCTGGAGCACGGAGCCTTTTACGCCATCGTCGCGCTGGCCGCGATCATGTTGCTATCGGTGCGGTTCCATATCCCGGAGACCATCACCGGCCTGATCGGCGCGACGCTGATCGGTCTGGCCTTCTGGGCGTCGGTGCGCAGCAATCGCAAGCATCCCGAACAGGCCGTGATCGAAGCCGACCCGGTCCATCCGTCGGGCAAGCCGATCGGCGATTGAACCGTTGCGCGGACGTGATGATGGAACTCTTTGGCCCGGCGGAGGATTGGCAGTCCGATAGCTGGGTGAGGGATCGAAACCATGTCCGTGTCCGCCATAGATGCCCTGCGCCAGGAGCGGCAGCCCTCGAGCAAGCCGCTGCTGACCGGCCTGTTCCTCAAGGAGCGAGGCCGCGATACCATGACGGCGGAGGATATCGCGGTGCTGGAGGACAGTATCGACGAAGTACGTTCGATCCCCGCCCGCACCATCGTCATCCGCCGCGACGAGCGTGTCCGTTATAGCAGCCTGCTGCTCGAAGGCGTCATGTGCCGGTACATGGACGACCGGCAGGGCAATCGCCAGATCGTTGCCTTTCATGTGCCGGGCGATTTCGTCGACCTGCATGGCTTTGCAATGCGGCATCTGGACCACGATGTCGCGACGCTGACCCCGGTCCGTGTCGCGCTGGCCGGGCATGACGGGCTGGAGCGGATCGTCGCAGGCTATCCGCGCCTGACCCGGCTCTTGTGGTTCTCGACCCTGCTCGACGCCGCGATGCACCGGGAATGGGTGTTTCGGCTGGGGCGGCTGGAGGCAGACGGCCGTGTCGCGCATCTGTTCTGCGAGCTTCATGCGCGGCTCACCATGGTGGATCTGGTCCGCGAGGGTAAGTTCCGTTTCCCGGTGACGCAGATCGATCTGGCCGAGGCGGTGGGGATTACGCCCGTCCACCTCAATCGTGTGCTGCGCTCGTTGCGCGAGCGTGGCTTGATGACGTTTCGCAGTGGCGATGTGCATATTCAGGACCTGGAGGCGCTGGCTACGCTGGCCGATTTCGACCCCGGCTATCTCTATGGCGGTGGTCCGACCCTCGACAGGATGAGCCGGTGACCGGCCCCGGCATTCCGCCGCAGGTCCATGGGGATGCCGGGATCGCGACCGCCGAGGAGGGGATCGTGATGCTTGATGGTCCCAATGGCGTGGCGGTGGCGATGACTCCTGCTGCCGCGCGCCGGACGGGAGAGGGGCTAGTCGCCGCCGCGCGCCAGGCGGAGGCACAGATCGCCAATTCCTGATGCCTCGCAACGCTTTACCCGTTCGATCCGCGCCCTATGATGACGCGTATTTCATGAACGGGAGTGTTTCTTGCGTCATCTGTCCCTCGCCGTCGCATTGGCGGCCCTCATGAGCAGTTCGGCCATGGCCGCTCCGCCGCAGGCGGCCCAGGCCCCAGCCACCAACCCGCTGCTCAGCCCCTGGACCGGCCCCTATGGCGGGGTGCCGCCATGGGACAAGGTCAAGCCCGAACTGTTCCCCACGGCGTTCGCGGCGGCGCTGGCCGAACGTCGCGCCGAATATGAGCGGATCGCCAATAATCCCGCCAAGCCGACCTTCGCCAATACCTTCGTGCCGATGCAGAATGCCGGGCAGACGCTGAACCGCGTGATGACGCTGTTCGGGGTGATGACGGGCAATATGAATACACCCGCTTATCAGGCGCTCGACCGCGAATGGTCGCCCAAGCTGTCCAAGGCGTCGGACGAGATCACCTTCAACCCCAAGCTGTTCGCCCGGATCGAGACGATCTACAAGGCGCGCGACACGTCCGGCCTGGACGCGCAGCAAAAGCGGCTGGTCACGCGCACCTATGACAGCTTCGTGCGGCAGGGGGCCAAGCTGACCCCGGCGCAGAAGGAGGAACTGTCCGCCTTCAATCAGAATCTGGCGATCAACTTCAGCGAGTTTTCGCAGCGGTTGCTCGCCGATGAAGGCACGGCGATCATCGTCACCGACGAGGCCCGGCTGGCGGGCCTGCCCGACAGTGTGAAGGCGGTGGCCAAGGCGGCCGCCGCCGAGCGCGGGCAGCAGGGCTGGGCGATCGTCAACACCCGCTCGGCGGTCGATCCGGTGCTGACTTTCGGCACCGATCGCGCGCTGCGCGAGCAGGTGTGGCGCGCCTTCACCAAGCGCGGCGACAATGGCGACATCAACGACACCAAGGCGACCATCGCCCGCATCGTCCGCCTGCGCGCCAATCGGGCGCATCTGCTGGGCTTCAAGACCCATGCCGACTGGCGGATGCAGGATACGATGGCCAAGACCCCGGCCGCCGCGATGGACCTGATGATGCGCGTCTGGCCCGCCGCCAAGGCGCGCGTCGCCGAGGAAGTCCGCGACATGCAGGCCATTGCGGATAGGGAAGGGGCGAAGATCACCATCGAGCCCTGGGACTATCGCTTCTATCAGGAGAAGGTCCGCAAGAGCCGCTACGACCTCGATCAGGCCGAGCTGAAGCCCTATTTCGAACTGAACAACATCATCCAGGGTTCGCTCTATGCCGCGAACCGGCTTTACGGACTGGAGTTCAAGGAGATCACCGGCACCGTGCCGGTGTTCGAGCCGAACATGCGGGTCTGGCATGTGACCCGCAACGGCAAGGAAGTGGGCCTGTTCTACCGCGACGATTTCGCGCGGACCGGCAAGCGTTCGGGCGCCTGGGCGAACACCTATCGCGGCCAGCGCAACCTGCCGCCGGTGCAGAATGTCCTGTCGTCGAACAACAACAATTTCGCCAAGGGTGCGAAGGGCGAACCCGTCCTGATCAGCCTGGACGATGCCGAGACGCTGTTCCACGAATTCGGCCACGCGATCCACGCGATGCTGCAGAACGTCACCTATCCGGGGCTGGCGGGCACACCGCGCGACTTCGTGGAATATCCCAGCCAGGTGAACGAGCATTGGCTGCTGACCCGCGATGTGCTCGACAAATACGCGCGCCACTACAAGACCGGCCAGCCCATGCCGCAGGCGCTGCTCGACAAGATCAAGGCGTCGGAGACCTTCAACCAGGGTTTCGCGACAACCGAATATCTGTCCTCGGCGATCGTCGACATGAAGCTGCACACCGTGCCCGACGGGATCGTCGATCCGGCCGCGTTCGAGGCGGCGACGCTGAAGGAGATCGGGATGCCGAAGGAATTGGTGATGCGGCACCGCCTGCCGCAGTTCAATCACCTGTTCTCGTCCGACAGCTATTCGGCGGGCTATTACAGCTATCTCTGGTCGGAGACGATGGACGCCGACACCTTTGCCGCGTTCGAGGAAGCGGGCAGCCCGTGGGACAAGGCGACGGCGGACCGCTTCGCTAAGATCTTGCTGTCGACCGGCAACGAAACCGACCGCGCGGAGGCCTATCGCGCATTCCGGGGCCGCGACCCAGACGTAAACGCGCTGCTGAAGCAGCGCGGCTTCCCGACGAAGTAAGAACTCCTTCCTCTGCAAGGGGAGGTGGCAGGGCGAAGCCCTGACGGAGGGGTGTCCCGATCGGCGAGGGCAAACTAACCTCGCCACCGGCGATACCCCTCCACCATGCTACGCATGGTCCCCCTCCCCCTGTGGGGAAGGAACAGGTTTACAGTGCCTTCAACCGGATCGCTTGGCCGCCACCAGGGGCGAGCGACAGGGTGAGGGTATCGCCCTTCTTCACCCGCTTGGTCTCGAACGCGATCGAATGCCGCGCATCGGTCGCATAGGTCGCACCGGGGCCATCCTTGTAGACCTGCGCCTCATAGGACTTGCCCGGATCGAGGAAGTCGAGCGTCACGGTCAGCTCCCGCGCATTCTCGTCGGTGATCGAGCCGATATACCAATCGCGAGACTTGCGATCCCGCCGCGCGAAGGTGACGTAATCGCCGACCTCGCCGTTCAGCACGCGGCTGTCTTCCCAGTCCACTGGCACGTCCGCGATGAAACGGAAGGCTTGCGGGTATTTCGCGTAATTCTCCGGCGTGTCGGCGGCCATCTGCACCGGCGAGTAGAGTACCACGTAGAGCGCCAGTTGCTTGGCGATGGTCGACTGGATCGGGCTGTTGTCGCTGCCCGTCAGGCTCAGAACGCCGGGCGTGAAGTCCATCGGGCCTTCGAGCATCCGAGTGAAGGCCAGGTTGGCCTCATGCTCGGGCGGGTTCTTGCCGGGCCAGGCGTTATATTCCATCCCCCGCGAGCCCTCGCGCGCCAGCCAGTTGGGATAGGTACGGCGCAGGCCGGTGTCCTTGACCGGCTCATGGCTGTCGATCGACACCTTATAATTCGCGGCGGCCTCCAGCACGCGCAGATGGTGGTTCACCATCCACTGGCCCTCATGCCATTCGCGCGACACTGAACCGTCCGCATTCACCCGCTCGATTTGCCCGGCATCGGCGACATAGCCGGTCTTGACGACATGCTCGCCATGATCGGCGGCGAACTTGAAGGCCGGGTCGAACTGGCTCTCATAATGGCTGACCGCGCCGCCGGTCTCGTGATGGCCGATCAGTGAGACGCCCTTCGACTTGGCGTATTTGGCCAGATAATCCGCATCGAAATCCTCCGCTGGGGTCGCGAACTGCATCGCCGAGCCATTGCCCGCCCAATCGCCGTCCCAGCCGATATTCCACCCCTCGACCAGCACGCCGGGGATGCCGTATTTCGACGCGAAGTCGATATAGGTCTTCACGTTTGCGGTCGTCGCACCGTGGCGCGGCCCGCGCGCCCAGCTCCATTCGCCCTTGATCATCTTCCACCAGACGCCGACGAACTTGCCCGGCTTCACCCAGGATACGTCACCCAGCTTGTTCGGCTCGTTCAGGTTCAGCATCAGGTGGCTCATATAGAGCCCGCCCGCATCAGGCGCGATCAGGAAGGTGCGCCACGGCGTCGTCCAGGCACCCGTCTTCACGACCTTGGGCGCGCCCGAGCCGGGGGTGAGGACCGCCTTGAAGCTGTTCCCCTCGGTCTTCATCATCGCCATGCTGGCATAGTCAACCAAGGCCGCCTCATGGATGGCGATATGCGTGCCGTCGTCCAGCTTCATGGTGATCGGCGTCGCCGCCGTGCCGACCGCGCTGATGGGCGTGCGGTTGTAGAGATATTCCTCGCGGTTCCACAGGAAGGCGGGCTTCCACCAGGCGGTCCCGTTTTGCGCGATGTTGAACTCGGTCAGCTCCTCGGCGATGTTTGCATGGGGAAGCGCCTGCTGCTCGGGAAATTCGTAGCGGAAGCCGACGCCGTCGTCCTGAACGCGGAACACCACGTCATAGCGGCGGTGGAGTGCGCTCGACTCCATCAGGCGGACGCGCATCTCGCGGTGATTGTCGCGGATGGTGCGCCACTCGCCCCAGGGCTGGGTCCAGCTGGCGTCGGACTTGGCGTGCGACACGGCTTCGATCTTCATGCCGCGCTCGATCTTGGGCGCGTCGGTGAACATCATGCCCAGGCGTGAGGGCGCAACGATCGCCTTACCGTTGCGGGCGATCATATAGACCGCGCGGCCGTCATTGTCGGTCGAGACCTGCACGGTGATCTGGCCGTCGGGCGAGGTTTCGACCGCATCGGGTTGTCCGGCGGGCTTGGCGAATTTGAACGTCTCGTTGACCGCCGGATCGGCGGGGCCGTTCTGGGCCGAGGCGGCGCTGGCGATCAGCCCCAGCCCGATGGCGATGGTGGTCTTCATGCAGTCATCTCCCGGATCGCCGCCCCGAACGCGCCCAGGCGTTCGTCGGTGGCGCTATTGATTTGGACCAGCACCCGCCCACCGCGTGGTAGGGCAGAGGGCGGGGTCACGGGCATGTCGCCCAGATTGAACAGGCAGAGCAGGCGCTGGTCGCCCTCGCGACGCTCGAAGGCGAGCAACAGGTCGTCGGCGTGGAGCAGCGTCAGATCGCCGACCGCCAGCGCGGGCGTTTCGGCGCGCAGACGCACCAGGCGACGGGTGAGGTTCAGCAGCGAGTCCGGGTCGCCGTCCTGTCGATTGACCGCCAGCGCCGCGTGATCCGGGCCGGTCGGCAGCCAAGGCTCGGCATCCGAAAAGCCGCCGTTGATCGCGTTGCTGCTCCACGGCATCGGCGTCCGCACCCCGTCGCGCGACAGGGTCAGTGGCCAATTGGCAATGGCCTCGGGGTCGACCAGCCGCTCGAAGGGGACATCGACCTGGGTCAGTCCCAGTTCCTCGCCCTGATAGACAAAGGCATTGCCGCGAAGCGACAGCAGCAACAGCATCTTCATCCGCGCGAACGCCTCGCGATGCTCGGGGCTGGCCCAGCGCGACACTGCGCGCGGCGCGTCATGATTCTCGAATGCCCAGCTCGGCCAGCCCATGCCGGGCTCGGCGGGCCATTTCGCGACCGCTTCCGCGACGATGCGCGGGGTTAGCCGATCGGCGTAGAGGAAGTCGAAACCGTAAGCCGTATTCAGCCGATGGTCCCCGGCGGTGAACAGCTTCATCTCGCGATCCGCCTCATCGCCGCCGACCTCGGCCACGGTGAAGCGGTCGCCATACTCGTCCAGCGTGGCGCGGATACGCTCCAGGAACGGCACGATATCGGCGTGGCTCTGATTGTAGAGCTTGAGCTGGAAGTCGAACGGCCGGGTGCGCGTCTTGCCCGTGTGCGGCGCGGGCGGGTTATCGCGCATGGTCGGCTCATGCATCATGAAGTTGATCGCATCGAGCCGAAAGCCGTCCACCCCCCGGTCCAGCCAGAAGCGCGCGGTCGCCAGCAATTCGGCCTGCACGTCGGGGTGATGGACGTGAAGCTGCGGCTGCTCCTTCAGGAAATTGTGCAGATAATATTGCCCGCGACGCGCATCCCAGGTCCAGGCCGGGCCGCCGAACACCGACTGCCAGTTGGAGGGCGGCGAACCATCGGGCTTGGCATCGGCCCAGACATACCAATCGGCGCGCTTGTTGGTGCGGCTCGACCGGCTCTCGGTGAACCAGGGGTGTTCGTCCGAGGTATGGCTATACACCTGATCGATGACGACCTTCAGTCCCAGCTCGTGCGCGCGGGCGACCAGCGCGTCGAAATCCTTGAGCGTCCCGAAGATCGGATCGACATCGCGGTAATCCGCCACGTCATAGCCGAAATCCTTCATCGGCGAGGTGAAGAAGGGCGACAGCCAGATGGCATCCACGCCCAAGCTGGCGACATGGTCCAGCCGCGCGGTGATGCCGGGCAGGTCGCCGATGCCGTCGCCATTGCTGTCGGCAAAGCTGCGCGGGTAGATTTGATAGATCACCGCGCCCTTCCACCAGGGGCGCGGGGGATTGGGGTAAGTCTCGGTCATCAACGGCTCTCCGCCGCGCAGACGGCATAACCGAAGGCGGGCAATTCCAACATCAGGCTCCCCGGCGCGGCGGCGGTCGGGGCACAGGTGCCGGCCATGGTGGTGAAACGTTGCGACGCCGTTTCAACCTGCACGGCCTGAGCAAGAGGCTTGGCCGAGGTGTTGAAGGCAATCACATATTCGCGGCCCGTGGCGGGATCGAAGCGCGAGACGGCGAACAGTCCCGGCGCATCGCCACGTGCCCGGATCACCTGTCGCCCTCGCGTGAGCGCAGGATTAGCGGTGCGCAGGCGGGCGAGTGTCGCGATCTCGCGGTAGAGCGGATGGGAGGGCATGAAGCTGTCGGTCGCGGTCGTCTTCGTCGTGCCGACCAGCTTATTGTCGTTATAGCTCGCGACCTTGCTGGCAAACATGTCCTCGCGCGCGTCCTGGTCGTTGCCGTCGCCCGCAAATCCCTGTTCGTCGCCCGAATAGATGGTCGGTACGCCGCGCAAGGTCAGCAGCATGGCGTGACCGAGTTCGACCCGCTTCAGGATTTCCTCGTCCGAGGCGTTCGGGTTCGCCACGCGAACGTCGCGCGCGAAGCGGCCATGGTCGTGATTGCCGAGGAAGGTCGGCAGGATATCCGCCGTCGCCTCGCCCTTGGCGTAAAGCACATCGCCCTCGAACAGGCTGGCGAGCGTGCGGGTCGGCTTATTCTCCGCGACGGTCTGGATCACCGCGTTCATGAAGGCGAAGTCGAGGACCGCGGGATAATCGGCGATCTTGGTCCAGCGGGCGAGGGCACCCGGGTCCATCCCCGCCGTCACCTCGCCGAAGATGTGGAAGTTCGGAATGCCCCTGGCCTTTGCGCGCGCCAGCATGGCGGGCACGAAGCTGCGCCAGAATTCGGGGTTCACATGCTTGGCGGTGTCGATGCGATAGCCGTCGATGCCGAACCGGTCGATCCAGCTGCCATAGATGTCGATCATCCCCGCGATCACGCGCGGATTTTCGGTGTAGAGATCGTCCAGCCCTGAGAAATCGCCGGTGGTCGAACTTTCGTCCTCGAACGTCGTGTTGCCGCGATTGTGGTAATAGATCGGGTCGTTGAGCCAGCCAGGCGTCTTGGCGTTCTTCTCCGCGGCCGGGACATAGGGCGTATAGGCATAGTTCGGGTCGGTCAGATGCGCGAAGTTCGCCGCCGTCTGCACATCGTCGCCCTGGAAACCGGCGTTGATCGCCGCGCCGCCGACACCACCGCGCCGCTGATAGGGATAGGTCGCCCGGTCCCGATAGGGGCAGGGCGAGCCTTCGCCGCATTCGCGATACTGGATCACGTCCGCCGTATGGTTGACGATGATGTCCATATAGACCTTCATCCCCCGGCCATGCGCCGCTGCGATGAAGGCGCGCAGGTCCGCCTCGCTGCCCAGATGCGGGTCGACCGTGGTGAAGTCGGTGATCCAATAGCCGTGATAGCCCGCGCTCTCCCGGCCCTTGGCGCCCTGCACGGCCTTGTTCTTGAAGATCGGCCCCAGCCAGATCGCGGTCGCGCCCAGCCCCTGGATATAGTCGAGCCGCTTGGTCAGCCCCTTCAGGTCGCCGCCATGGTAGAAGCCCTTATGCGTCGGGTCGAAGCCGGTGGTCAGCGGACCGCCCTTCAGGCCGCCGCGGTCATTGGCGGTGTCGCCATTCTCGAACCGGTCGGGCAGGACGAAATAGATCACCTCGTCCTGCGGCAAGCGCTGGCGGTAATCCTGTGCGGCGAGCGGCGTGGCGGTCGCGAGGAGCGCGAGCAGCAGCTTTTTCATGCGAAAACCTTTGGGGCAGGAGCGGCGCAATGCGCGGCGAGGAAGGCGTCGTGCGTCGGCAACCGGGCGGCCACCTGCGCGGCGTGACGCCGGGTGAGGTTGAGGAAATCGTCGAGTTCATGCGCCGACAGCGCATCGGCTAGCGCATGATGGCCGGTGGGAATGACGCCCTGTCCGATCATCACCTGGACCCAGGCGGGTTCGGCGAACAGCTCCTCGCCCTCACGACGGAATCGGCCGTTCGCACGGAACAGCGCGATCCGGGCAGCGAGGCTATCGGGCAGGGGCACCGCCCGCCGCTCGGCCCAGAAGGGTTCGGTCCGCGCGTTGGCGTGGTAATGCAGGATCAGGAGGTCGCGGATCGCCAGCCACTCGGCGGCGGTCTCGGCGTTATAGGCGTCGATCTCGACCGGCTGGAGCGTCGAGCCCGGCCAATATTCGAGCAGTCGCGCGATGCCCGATTGGATCAGGTGAATGCTGGTCGACTCCAGTGGCTCCAGAAATCCCGCCGCCAGACCCAGTGCAACGCAATTGCCGACCCAGGCGCGGCGGCGGCGACCGGTGGTGAAGCGTAAGCGGCGCGGCTCGCCCATCGCCTCGCCGTTCAGCGCGGTCAGCAGCCGGTCGGCGGCTTCGTCCTCCGACAGATGGCGGCTGTCATAGACCAGTCCGTTGCCAGTGCGATGCTGAAGCGGAATGCGCCAGCGCCACCCGGCACCATGTGCGATCGCGCGGGTATAGGGTGGCAGAGGGGCGGTGCGCTCGCCTGCCACCGCCAGCGCCCGGTCGCAGGGCAGCAACTCCGACCAGTCGTCGAACGGCTCGGCCAGCGTCTCGCCGATCAGCAGCGCGCGGAAACCCGTGCAGTCGATGAACAGGTCGCCCGCATGGGCGTCTCCGCCGTCGAGCACGACATGGTCGATCCGCCCACCCCTATCACGCGCGACCGAGGCGATGCGGCCCTCCACGCGCACCACGCCCGCGCCTTCGGCATGGCGACGCAGCAACGCGGCATAGAGGCTGGCGTCGAAATGATAGGCCCAGGCCAGACCGCTCGGCAGGTCGGGGCGGCCGGGATCGGGCGCGAAGCGGCCCGCCATCGCGGCTTGTGCGCTTGGGCTATGGCCCCAGAGCGAGGCCGGGTTCGCCGCACCGCCGCCGCGCAGCCAATAATGGTGGAAGGGCACGAGCCCCAGGCCGCGACCGATGCTGCCAAAGGCATGGAGATAACCGCTGCCCTCACCCGACCATCCCTCGAACCGGATACCCAGCTTGAAGCTGCCGTTCGTCGCGCGGAGGAACTCGGCTTCGTCCAGCCCCAGCATTTGGTTGAACAGGCGGATGCCGGGGATGGTCGCTTCGCCCACGCCGACCGTGCCGATCGCGTCGGATTCGATCAGGGTGATGCGGTGGTCGGCGGGCAGGAACCGCGCGAGCGCCGCCGCCGCCATCCATCCGGCGGTGCCGCCGCCGACGATCACGACCCGTCGGGCGATACGGTCTGCGGAAGGGGCGGCGTCCATGCGGCGTCTCACAGCTTCCCCGCGCCGGTGGGTTCACCGGCGCGGGGGTAGGGGATCATCAGAAGCGATAGGTAAACCCGGCCAGGAACCGGCGGCCATAGCTTTGATAATCGATCACCTCGTCGCGGCGACCGCCATTGACGGTAACGAAGGGTGTGTCGGTCAGGTTCTGGCCCTGCACGAACAGCGACAGGCCCTTCAGCGACCCGTCCTGGAAGTCATAGCCGATCTGGCCGTCGACGATCGTCTCGTCGATGGCGCGGCGGCGGACGCGGTTGGCGCCGAAGCCCGACAGCTCACCCACGAAGGTCGAACGATACCGGACCGAGCCGCGGATATTGAAGCCCCACTTCTCGAAATAGGCGGTGCCGTTGGCCACCCAGCGCGAATAGCCGGGGATGTCTTCGGCATTGCCGCCGGGCGTCGGGGTGATCTCGGTCTTGGTGTACGAACCACCGCCCGTCAGTCCGAAGCCGTCGAGGAAGCCGACGATCTGGCCCAGCGGCAGGGTGCCCGCCAGCTCGGCACCATAGATCTTGCCCCCGGTGCCGTTGATCGGCCGGGTGATGCGTCCCTGCGTCGGCGTGCCGATCGGCACGGCGGCGGGCAGGGGAAGCCCGGCATAGTTGTATGGCTGCTCCAGATTGTACACGAAGCTCGCCAGGTCCTTGTAGAAGCCCTGGACGGCCAGATAGCCCTTGGTCCCGAAATATTTCTCGATGGTCGCGTCGAACGAATTGGCGCGGATCGGGCGGAGATACGGGTTGCCGCCATTGCCCGAGATCAGGCCCTGCTGGGCATCGAAGCCATAGGACAGGGCGACACGCATGTCGTCGAAGCGCGGCCGCATCATCTGGCGCGCGGCGGCCAGGCGGAACACCCAGTCGCTGGGCAGACGCAGCGACAGGTTGGCGCTGGGCAGGATATCCCAGTAATCGTCGCCTTGGGTGATGTTGGTATAGCCGGTGCCGTTATAGACCAGGCCACGCGACTTTTGCTCGGTGCCGACCGCCTGCACGCCGATATTGCCGGTCAGCTCGGCCGCGCCCAGCTGCGCCTTCAGGTCCGCCTGGACATAGGCGGTCATCAGATGCTCGGTGGTGCGATACGCCTTGGCGGGGATGTCCGGGCTGGTGTTCGGCGTCAGCACGATGACCCCGCCCGCCAGCAGCGCGCGCGGATCGTAGCTGAGCATCGGCCCCAGACCCAGATAAGTCAGGTCGGTCGGCGTCTGGCGATATTGCTGCGGCACCGGAGCGATGGTGGCCGTGCCGGGCAGTGTTACGAAGGATTCGTTGGGCGCCAGCGACTTGGCATGATCGGTATAGTTCAGGCCGAAGCGCAGCGCGCTGACGATCGGGGTCTCGACTTCGCGTTCGATCTCGATGCGATACTGCTTGATCTCATCGGTGACCTTGCGGTCGTTGTAATAACCGGTCTGGCGCGTGGAGCCGCCCCAGCCCAGCGGATCGGTCAGCTGGATCAGGTTCGGGTCGGAATAGTTCAGCGTCGGCTTGAACACGGTGCCGGTCCGACCGGTGGTGAAGCCCAGCGTGTCGGTCGCGCCATTGCCCTGGCCGTAGCCGGTGCCGCTATAGGTCTCGAGCGTCACCTCGTCGCGATCGGTGCGCGAATAGCTGAGGTCGATGAACGCGCTCCAGCCGTCATCGCCCTTGTACTTGCCGTTATAGCCGAACGAATAGAGCTTCGCCTTGCGCTGGAAGGAGTCGTTGCGCACGACGCCCTCGACCTTGTTGAAGGTGCCGGAGGTAACCAGGCCGTTATTGACGACGGCATTGGTCAGCGACGTGCCCGAACCCCATTGCAGCGGCAGTTCGATACCACGCTTGATCTGGTCGTCATTGAAGTCGGAATAGAAGCCGTCGAGGGTGCTGGTGAAGGTGTCGCTCATCCGCCACTGCACTGTGCCCGAAAGGCCCAGCCGCTTCAGCGTGGTCGAGGTGACATAGGACTTCGAGCCGCCGATGACGTCCACCGGCTGGCCGCCGACGGTGGTCTGGGCATAGCCCCAGGCATTGCCTTCCTGAATCTGGTATGGTTCGTTCAGGTAGCTGGCCGATAGTGCGACGCCGATCGTGTCATCGGCGAACTGGTCGACATAGGTTGCGGTGGCGCGATAGCCGAAGTCCTTCGACCCCGCATTCAGCTTGCCGATATCGGCATAGGTGCCGCGTGCGCCGACCGAGATCACGCGCTTGCCGTAATCGAGCGGGCGGATCGTCTTCAGGTCGACCGTGCCCGACAGTCCCTGGCCGATCAGCCCGGCATTGGCGGTCTTGTAGATCAGGACCTGGTTGACGACTTCGGCCGGATACTGGTCATACTCGACCGCGCGATTGTCACCCGTCGAGGTCTGCTCGCGGCCGTTCAGCAGCGTGGTCGAGAAGTCCGGAGCAAAGCCGCGGATCGAGATGGCGTTGGAGCGGCCGTTCACCCGCTGCGACGTGACGCCGGGCAGGCGAGCGATGGACTCGGCGATCGAGGCGTCGGGCAGCTTGCCGATATCCTCGGCCGAGACGGACTCGACGACCAGATCGCGGTTCTTCTTCTCGGCGACGGCGTTTTCCAGCGCGGCGCGGAAGCCGGTGACGACGATTTCACCGGGTTCGGCATCGGTCTGTGCCTGTTGCGCGGCGGCGTCGGTGCCGTTGGTGGTGGGCGCGGGCACGATCGTCGTGGTCTGCGCGAAGACCGGCGCGGCGACGACCATGGCCAGCGTGCTGACCCCGAGCTTCAGGAACGAGCGCGCGGCATCGGCCGGCGCCACAGGGCGAACCGTCATGAAATCCCCTCCGAGAAATCCCGTTTTCTTGATCGACCAACGGGTATGGTTGTTGACGCCTCTGTGAAATCGTTCGGGTCGAAAAGGAATAATGCCGCATACGTATTCAATGCGGCCGTTTCGGCCTGTTGCATTATTACGACAGGGCTCACGCTTAACCCGGATCACGAAAGCCGGTATGCGGGGAGGAGAGGAGGAAGCGCACGTCTTGGCCGGTCCGCGTAAGCCCACATCGTTCGACATCGCGCAAATGGCGGGCGTGTCCCAGCCGACGGTCAGCCGTGCGCTGCGCGGCAGCCCCTCGGTCAGCGCCGCCACCCGCGCACGGATCGAGGCGATCGCGAAGACGCTGAACTATACGGTCGACCGTGCCGCCTCCAACCTGCGCAGCGGCCAGACGCGCACGCTGGCGCTGTTGCTGTTTCGCGACCCCTCGCCGGGCCGCACGCTGATCAATCCCTTTTTTCTCGGTATGTTAGGCTCGATCATGGAGAGCTGTGCCGAGGTCGGTTACGACCTGCTCGTCTCGTTCCAGAACCCGACCAGCAACTGGCAGGCGGATTACGAAGACAGCCACCGCGCCGATGGGCTGATCCTGCTCGGCTATGGCGATTATGCCGCCTATCGCGAACAGTTGGAGACACTGGTCGCGCGCGGCACCCATTTCGTGCGCTGGGGCTCGGTCGCGCCGGGGCAGCCGGGGTTGACCATCGGCTGCGACAATCATGCGGGCGCGCTGGCCGCCACCCGCCATCTGGTGGCGCAGGGACGCAAGCGGATCGCGTTCCTGGGCGATGCGACCGACCATTATCCCGAATTCCATGACCGCCATCGCGGCTATTGCGATGCGCTGGCCGAGGCGGGACTGGCTTGCGATCCGGCGTTACAGGTCGGCGCGATCTCCAGCGAGGAAGAGGGCGAGCGCGCGGCGCGTGAATTGCTGGCGCGGGGCAAGGCGTTCGACGGCATCATGGCGGCAAGCGACCTGATTGCTCTGGCCGCAATGCGCGTGCTCGCCGAGGCGGGTTTGCGCGTGCCCGGCGACATCTCGCTGGTCGGCTTCGACGATATTCCGGCGGCTAGTTTTGCGCATCCGCCGCTCAGTACCGTGGTGCAGGATGCCGCCGCCGCCGGGCGGCTGCTGGTCCGCGCGCTGCTGGCCGAAATTGCCGGCAAGCCGCCGACGCCGACGCTGCTGCCCGCCACCCTGGTCGTGCGCGGGTCGAGCATAAGACCATAAATCATAACGATAACAGAATTTTGGGAGAGGTTATGGAGAAGCCGCGTCAAGGCTTTTGGGGGTTGTGGAACACCTCGTTCGGCTTTTTCGGCATCCAGATCGGCTTTGCCCTGCAAAACGCCAATGTCAGCCGTATCTTCCAATCGTTGGGCACCGCCGAGAAGGACCTCGCCTTTCTGTGGATCGCAGCACCGCTGACCGGGCTGCTCGTCCAGCCGGTGATCGGGCACTACAGTGATCGGACCTGGGGGCGGTTCGGACGGCGGCGGCCTTACTTCCTGGCCGGAGCCGTGCTGGCGACGCTGGCGCTGGTGGGGATGCCCAATGCGGGCGGGCTGATCGGGGCGGCGCTGCTGCTCTGGTTGCTCGACGCCTCGCTCAACATTTCGATGGAGCCGTTCCGCGCCTTTGTCGGTGACATGCTGCCCAGCCGCCAGCGGACGGCGGGTTATGCCTTCCAGACGGGCTTTATCGGCGCAGGCGCGGTGCTGGGGTCGCTGGCGCCGATGGTGCTGACTGATGTCTTCCATGTCGCCAATGTCGCCGGGCCGGGAGAGGTGCCGCCATCGGTGCGCTACGGTTTCTATATCGGGGCCGCCGCGCTGTTTACGGCGGTGCTCTGGACGGTCCTGACGACCCGCGAATATGCGCCCGAGCAACTCGCCCGCTTTGCCGAAAACGATGAGCGACAGGCCGTGCACAGCGATGCCGTGCCTGCCAGCGGCATCCGCACGGCGCCCCTGTGGATCGTCGCTGGCCTCCTGATCGTCGCGGCGGTCAAGTGGTTCGCGCTCGACAAGCCGGTCTATCTGCTCGGCGGCGGGGTGAGCGCCTTTGGGCTGGCCCAAATCGTCAGCGCCATGCTGGTGCGGGCCGGCAAGGGACAGAATGCGCTCAGCCAGATCCTGGCCGACCTGTCGGCCATGCCGTCCACGATGAAGCGCCTGGCGCTGGTCCAGTTCTTCACTTGGTCGGCGCTGTTCATCATGTGGATCTACACCACGCCGATCGTCGCCGAGCGGGTGTTCCATACTACCGACGCCAACAGCGCGGCGTTCAACGCCGGGGCGAACTGGGTCGGCGTCCTGTTTGCAGTCTATAGCGGCGTTGCGACGCTCTGGGCGTTCGCGCTGCCGCCGTTGGCGCGCGCGATCGGGCGGCGGAATACCCATGTTCTGGGCCTGCTCTGCGGGGCGGCGGGCTTTGCGTCGTTCCTGGTCATCCGCGACGCGTGGGTGCTGATGGGCGCGATGGTGCTGGTCGGCATCGCCTGGGCCTCGATCCTGACCATGCCCTATGCAATCCTGTCGGCGGCGCTACCGGCGGAAAAGCTGGGTATTTATATGGGGTTGTTCAACATCTTTATCGTGCTGCCGCAGCTGATCGTGTCGTCGATCATGGGGGCGGTGGTAGTTCACTTCTTTCCGCACGACATCGTGTGGACGATGGCCATCGCGGCGGGCGTGATGGGCCTGGCGGCGCTGGCGATGCTGCGGGTGGCGAGGGACGCCTAGGAACGCGGCAGCGTGATCGTCGCCGCCAGCCCGCCTTCGGGCCGGTTGGCCAGCACGATATCGCCCCCCGCCTCGCGCACGATCGAGCGGGCGAGCGCCAGGCCCAGACCGATCCCGCCCGTCTCGCGATTGCGTGATGTTTCCAGGCGGGTGAAGGGATCGAACACCGTCTCCAGTTGGTCGGGGGCGATGCCCGGACCGTCATCGGCCACCACGATCGCCACCCGGTCGGCGCGCGCATCGATGCGGACATCGGCAGACTGGCCATATTTGACCGCATTCTCGATCAGGTTGCGCACCGCGCGCCGCATCAGCGTAGGGCGCAGCTTCAACCGCAGCCGTCCGCCTTCCTCGAAGGTCACGTCCTGGCCCAGATCATGGAAATCGGCGACGACCGCATCGACCAGCGCGCTCAGATCGACATCGGTTTCCATCTCGCTGGGCCGTCCCATCCGCGCGAGCGAGAGGATGTCCTCCAGCGTCTTGTTCATCTCGGCGATGGTATCGGCCATGCGCAGCCGATCCTGCTCGTCCTCGACCGACTCGATGCGGACACGCAGGGCAGCAAGCGGGGTGCGCAGGTCGTGGCCGATCGCGCCCAGCATCCGGTCCTTCTCGTCCAGCATCGCTCCGATCCTGAGGCGCAGCGCATTGAACGCGGCGATCAGGCCGGACACGTCGAGCGGCCCCTGTTCGGGGATCGGTTCCCCCCGTTCGCGCGGGTCGAAGCGCTCGGCCGCCCGGGTCAGGTCACGCAACGGGCGGGAGATACGGCGTCCGATCCACAGCACCGGCAACAGGATGATGCCATAGAGGATCAGCGTCTGCGTGATCAGCCGCCAGACGATGAACAGTCCGTCATGCGGCCAACCCGACCGGGTCACGAACCAACCCATTTTGGGCGTCTCGATCGCGATCAGCAATTCGTCGACCGGATGGCGGTTGCGGTCGAACCGGCGACGCGGCCAGTCGAATTCGGCGGTGTTGAAGGGGCGGATGCCCGTCACGACTTGCAGGACAGGATGGCCCAGCTCCTTCATCCCCTCGCGCACCACCGTTTCGACTGCGGCCACGCGGGGAAGACCGGGCTTGACCGGGTTGGACGGGACGCGCCGCACCCGCCCGCGATCCGCTCCGGGGCCCCGCCCCATGGCGCTTCGCTCGACCGCGTCGTTCAGCCGGGCGACGGCGGGGCCCGTCACCTGTTCGAGGATCAACGAGCGCCGCTCACTCAGCAGCAGCGTGAAACTGATCGCCTGCGCGAGGAACAGGGCGATGGCGATCAGCAGCGCCATTTGGGCCGCGAGCCGACGCGGCCATAGACGCAGCGTCACAGGCGGGTGACCTCAGCGGCGAGCGTGTAGCCGCCGCCCCAGACCGTCTTGATGATCTCGGGCGATTTCGGGTCCGCCTCGATCTTGCGGCGCAACCGGCTGACCTGGTTGTCGATCGCCCGGTCGAAGGCCGCGGCCTCGCGCCCTTGCGTCAGGTCGAGCAGCTGGTCGCGGGTCAGCACCTGGCGCGGGCGGCTGACCAGCGCGAGGAGCAGGTTGTACTCGCCGGTCGACAGCATGACCGACACGCCTTCACGGTCGACCAGCGAGCGCTCGCCCGATTTCAGCACCCAGCCCGCAAAGGCATAAGAACCGCTGTCCGGCGCATGGTGGCGGGCACCCCCGGCCTGGGTTCGGCGCAGCACCACCTTGGCCCGCGTCGCCAGTTCGCGTGGCGAGAAGGGTTTCACGACATAATCGTCCGCGCCCATCTCCAGCCCGACGATGCGGTCGGTCTCCTCGGCGCGGGCGGTCAGCAGGATGACCGGCACCTCGCTGGTCGCCGCGATATGGCGGCAGAGGCTCAGCCCATCCTCGCCCGGCATCATGATGTCGAGGATGACGAGGTCGATCGCATAGGCGGCCAGCCGGGTACGCGCCGAGGCGGCATCGCCGGCTTGGGTCACGCGGAAGCCCTGCTTGGTCAGATAGACGGCCAGCGGCTCACGGATTGAACGCTCGTCGTCGACGAGCAGCAAATGCGGCGTATCGGACATAGGGCAGGGGTCTAGCATGGCGGCTGGGCCTAGCAAGCGGGACGACCGGTGGGAGAATCGGTTGCCCCGCTTGTCGGCTCAGTCGTCCTGTCCAGCAGGCTGAGCGGCGGGCGGCACGTCGCCCTGGGGGTGGCGACCGAAACGGGGTGCGGCGGCGCGCTCGGCGGCGTCGATCTTGCCATCGTGATTGGTGTCGAGACGGTCGAACATCGCCAGCGCGCGGGTGCGGAAGGCCTCGGCGGTCACCGGCCGGGGCGCGGGACGACCGGCGCGCTCGCCGCCTCCGCCGCCGCCACGACGCGCCTGCCATTCGGCTCGCCGCTGTTCACGGTACGCCTGCATCTCCTGCGCAGAGATGGTGCCGTCATGATCGGTGTCCATCGCGGCAAAGCGCTGGTCGGCGGCGGCCATCGCCGCAGCGCGGGTGATGTTGCCTTCGGCATCGGGGCGGACGCCCATCATGCCGCCACCCCTGTGCGGGGGCGGGGGTACGTCGGTCTGCGCCTGGGCGGCGGTGGCGGTCAACATGGTGAGCAGGGAAAGGCCGATCAGGGTCTTTCGCATGGGGTGGGCATCCTCTGGGCGGCAAGGGTGAAGTCCCTTCCGAATGGTCACCCTTTTGCCCCGCGCCTGTCGCCCGATCATGTCGCGCATCCCCCGCATTTGTCGCAAATTGTGCGACTCAGCCGAGCAGCCGGTCGTCTAACATGCCGTAGAGGATCGTCGAGGCATATAGCGCGATCGCCTGGGGACGCTCCATGGTGCTCGCCCATTTGCGCATGTCGAAGGCGGCATTCTGGATCGCCATCAGCGCCTGGGCCGCGATCAGCGCATCGACCGCGCGCATCGATCCTTCGCCCACGCCGTCCATGATCGTGCCCGCATAGCGCCGGGCGATGCGGTTGGACCGGTCGACCATCTGGGCACGGACCTCCCCCGATAGGCTGGATAGCGCGCTGGTGCGCAGAAGCGGCCCACGCTCGGCGAACTGAATGTCGAGCAGCGTGGCGATGGCGCTCGACAGTCGGTGCCAATGGCTGCCCCCCGCCGCATCGGCCAGCTGCTGCGCGGCGATGATCGTGTCGAAGCTCCGGCGGTAACAGGCGGCGACCAGATCGTCCTTGGCATCGAGATGGTGGTAGAAGCTGCCCTTGGTGACGTTCAGCTCGGACGCGATGCGCGTGACGCTGGCCCCGCGATAGCCGAGCTGGTTGATCAGCCGCGTCGCGGCCAGAAGGAATGCCTCGCGCCCCGGCTCGGTGCCGGAACCCTGGCGCGCTTCCAGATCGAGCATGGTGGGCGACCAGGTGGAGCCCGGCGCGGCGATGCCATGGGTCAGGACATCGAGCAGCCGTTCCTCGACCCGCGCATATTGATCGGGCTCGTAACGGACCAGCCAGATCGGCAGCCAGAAGGTGTTCTCCAGCAGTACATGCGCACGTGCGCCGTACAGGTCGGTATGCGCGCGGCTGGCGGCGGGTCCCCACAGACTGCGCGTGGCGCGGAACACCTTCTGCCAGCCAGCCATCAACCGGCCGCGGATCGGTTCCTCCATGGCGCGCAGGTCGGACAGCACGGCAAAGGGTGTTTCCTCACCCCGTTCGATCCGGGCGAGGCGCGCCATGTTGATCGCCAGATAGCGGGCGACGCGCGCCTGCGGCGTGGCTTCCTCCGCCGCTTCGGTCAGCATCTCCAGCAGGCGATCCAGCGTATGCTCGAACGCCGCCGCCGCCAGTTCTTCCTTGCGGCGGAAATAATAGGTGACGCTGGTGGTGTTCAGCCCGACGCGCCGCGCGACATCGGCAAAGGTCATGCCCTTGGCCGATTGCTCGTTGATCGCCTGCGCCGCCGCCGCCAATATGGCGTCGCGTTTCTGACGAAAACGCTCGGTATTCTGTCCTTCACCGACGGGCATCGCCGTCATCTGTCGTCATCCCCTCGCTCGTCCGCGCGGAACCCTCCGCCATGCGAACGTCCCCATTAAAAGAAAAAGTATCGGCGGTCACCGGGCTTTCGCAGGTTGAGGCACGGAAAAGCCGAGCGGACCTGCGCGCCATCAAAAAGAGGGTATGGCCGAAGCGGGGTCAGTTGGTCCGCGTGATCGGCCTGTCCCGGGCTTTCCAAGCCGCTTAGGCGTCAACGGAACTGGAGGAGCGCAGGCGGATCAGCCCCTCCTGCGCGACGCTGGCCACCAGCCGCCCCTCCGCTGAGAAGATGCGCCCCCGGTTGAACCCGCGCGCATGGCCCGCCCAGGGGCTGTCAGTGGTGTAGAGCAGCCATTCGTCGGCGCGAAACGGCTCGTGCAGCCACAGCGCATGGTCGAGGCTGGCGGTCTGCATGTCGTCGATCAGCCAGTTGACTCCATGCGGCAGGGTCGAGGTGCCGAGCAGCGCGAAGTCGCTGGCATAGGCCAGGACGGCCCGGTGCAGCGCGGGGTCGTCGCCGATCGGAGCGACCAGGCGAAACCAGATCGCTTGGGTGGGGTCGCGCGGCTCGGGTGCGAGCATCTGGCGCGGGTCGACGGGGCGCAGCTCGATCGGCCGCGGCCGCTGGAGAAAGGCGCGGAGCGGGGCGGGAACCTGGTCGCCCAGCCGCGCGAGCAACTCACGCTCGGGCGTCAGCGTGTCGGGCGCGGGCACGTCGGGCATCGCATCCTGATGGTGCAGCCCCTTTTCGGGCGTCTGGAAGGAACATGCCAGGTTCAGGATCGGCTTGCCCTTCTGCATCGCGATCACCCGGCGGGTGGCAAAGCTTCGCCCCTCGAAATCGCGCTCGACGCGGTAGAGGATGGGATAGCGTTCGTCGCCGGGCCGCATGAAATAGGCGTGGAGCGAGTGGGCGGTGCGCGGGGCCTCGGTCGATCGCTGCGCGGCCTGCAGTGCTTGGGCGATCACCTGTCCGCCGAACACGCGCCCCTCGCCGCCGGGCTTTCTGGCGCCGCGATACAGGTCGGTGTCGATCTCCTCGACATCGAGCAGGGCGACAAGGCCCTGTGCCAATGCTTCGGGGGAGGGAGGGGTTCGGTCGGTCATGTCCAGGGTGATGGTTGCCGCTCACGTAAACGTCAATGGGGTGTGGCGGGTGGAAAGATACTTTCGCGCCTCAGAACGCGTCGCTACACCAAGGGCGTCGATCAAGGGTGGTTGGAGTAGGCGATGGACGCGTTGAACGAAGATGGTGCCTCGGAACGGGCCGAACTGCATTTTCTGGCGGCATTGACCGACGAATTGATGCGTCACCTGATGGATGCGGGCGTGCTGTCCCGGACCCAGCTTCAGTCGATCGAAAATGCCGTGGCGGAGCGTACCGGGGGTATCCCGCGCGCCTGGTAAGGCCGGCCTGAAGCCGGGCCGGATCAATCATGACATAAACGTCATGTTCCTGCGGCGTTAGCGGCTTTTCTGGACGGGGAAAGCCGCTAACGTGTCCGCCATGAGTGACGCGCAAGACGACCCGGTCGAAAAAATTCGGAAAGATGGCGATTCGGTCCTGGGGCTGCCCGTCGGCATGGGGTCTCGGGATGCGGTACGGATCGCGATGCGGCGCGATCGGCTGCTGGCCGGATTGACGCTGACCGCCGGGGCGGGCTTCGTCCTGGCGCTGCCCTTTGCGCTGAAGGAGGGCGCGGAATTCTTTCTGCCGCTGACCACCGCGCTGGTCATCGCCATCGCGCTGGTCCCGATCCTGGAGTGGCTGGAGCGGCGGCGCGTGCCCTCGGCGGTGGCGGCGCTGATGTGTGTGCTGCTGTTCCTGATCGTCGCCAATGTCGCGCTGGCCGCGATCATCGTGCCTGCGACCGACTTCTTCCGCCTGCTGCCCAGCCGGATCGGCCGCATCCAGGACAATCTGGCCCCGCTGCTCGACCTGTATTCCAGCCTCGAACGCTATGTGAACAAGGCGCTGCGCCAGGTCGCCACGACGCCGATCCGCCAGCCGCAGACCGCCGCCGTTTCGCCGCCCAGCTCGATCCTGGAACTGGCGGCGACCTCCGCGCCCGGCCTGATCGTGCAGTTCCTGTTCGGCGTCCTCGTCGTCTTCTTCGTCCTGTCGGGCTGGACCCGGATGCGGCGCGAGACGATTCGTGGGCGGACCAGCTTCGACGGGGCGATGGCGACCGCGCGGGTGATCCAGGAGGTGGTGGACGACGTGTCCGCCTATCTGGGCACGATCACCATCATCAATCTGGCGCTGGGCGGGGCGGTGGCGGGCGCCTTGTCGCTGTTCGGCATGCCCTATCCGCTCATGTGGGGCGGTATCGTCGCGCTGCTGAACTATATTCCCTATTTCGGGCCGGTGATCGGCGCTCTGCTGCTCGCGGTCGGGGGCTTGATGACCTTCAGCGACATCTGGGTGGCGCTGGCGCCCCCCGCGATCATGTACGGCATGCACCTGATCGAGGCGAACCTGATCACCCCGCTGATCGTCGGGCATCGCCTGACCATCAGCCCGGTGCTGATCCTAGTGTCCCTGAGCTTCTGGGGATGGGTCTGGGGCACCACGGGCGCGCTGCTGGCCGTGCCGCTGCTGATTATCCTCCAGACCGTGCTGAAGGCCGCCGGAAAGCCCGACATCGCAGGCTTCCTGTTCGAGCATGGCACGCTCACCCATCTCGACCGTGAAAGTGATCCGGCGGACGTTCCGCAAGAAAGTTGAAATGATCCGTTGACAGGTCCGGGAGGCTCGCCTAGTTGGCGCGCCTCGACGCTTTCAGCGGGTGTAGCTCAGTTGGTTAGAGCGCCGGCCTGTCACGCCGGAGGTCGCGGGTTCAAGTCCCGTCACTCGCGCCACTTGGGGAATTTTTCTGATTTTATCGGATGATAGGGTGGCCTCGGCAAGTTAGCCGGGGCCGCCCTCCGACCGTTCAGGCCGGGAGGAAGCAGGCCGCGTCAGCGCCTGCCGTGGTATCTCTCAGCTTGGTTCGGTACCGACGAAAATTGAAGGCGACGCAAAGAGCCGGGGATCAGCCCCAGCGTCCGGTTTCCATCCAGATCAGAAACCGCCGCAAGGGCAGAATCCACACAATGCCCAGCACCAGATAAACCGGTGCCTGCGCCAGAGCCGGCCACCCGGCGATCCAGGGTGCGAGCAAGTTGGCGATCGCCAGCCCATACAGCCCCAGCGCGACCACCAGGCCCAGTACCCCCACCGGGATCCGCCATGTCGGCTCTTCGCGCATCAACGGTCTCTCTCTTGCAAGGCCGGGGTTTCGTATAGCCGCGTCGGCGTCACCACCATCGCCAGCGGGCGATCATGCGCTTCATGTGGCAGGCTTTCCGCGAGTTGGACATCCCAGGCAAGGCCGATGGTCAGCGTGTCGGGATAGGCCTCCAGCCAACGATCGTAATGCCCGCCGCCCTGACCCAGTCGCTGGCCATTTGCCGTGAACGCCACCAGCGGCATGAACAGGACATCGGGAACGACCGAATCCGTATCACTGTCCGGCTGCGGCATGCCGAAAGGTCCGGCCTCCAAGCTTTCCTCGTCCAGCGGGTTGTCCCAACGATGAAACGCCATCGCCCCCGTGCGGCTTTCGAACCGAGGCAGGGCGACAGAATGCCCGCGTTCATGAAACCACCGCGCATAGGACA
>CAJYRW010000008.1:0-79745 GCA_913777475.1 uncultured Sphingomonas sp.
GCCGGAAGCGATGGGTCAGCGAGACGAAGTCGCGGAACCGCATCTCCGTCCGCCCGACGATGTCCGACCAGCGATCCGACAGGCCGGTGCCCGGATAGAGGATGGTCGGCCGGTCGTTCAGGCGGAAGCTCTGCCCGACGATCGTGTCGAAGGTGAAGCCCGGCAGGGTCAGCGCCCATTGCGCGCCGTAGGTGATGCGCGTCGAATCCTCGAACCGATCGTAACCGGGGAAGCGGTTCAGAGCGAAGAGGTTGGAATCCTCCAGATCGACCGAGCGTGCATCCTCGTTGGGGATTTCGATATTCTTGATTTTCGGGCTGGCGACGATTTGCACGCGCGGCGTGAAGCGCTGGCTGCCGCCCCAGAGTTCGCCGACGAACGGCCATTTGACGTCCACCGCCAGCGCACCGATGCCGCGCCCCTGGAACCCGGCCAGCCCCTGATAGACCAACGGCGTTGAGGCGATATTGTTGGCATTATAGGCGTCGGCCCGGCCATAGGCGGTGAAGGTCACCTCCTGGCCCCAATTGGTCAGGCGGCGCAGGTCCCAGCGCATGCTGGCAAAGGCGCGCTGCGTATCCTGACCCGCCGTCCGGCTGATGGCCAGCGTGTTGAGCTGCAATTCGAACTTGCCGCCGAGCAACCCGTCGTCGAACCGGCGACGATAATCCAGCTCGGGCAGCGCGATCGGCTGCTGGCCCTGGGGATCGTTGACGCGCAGCGTTTCGACATACCATCCGGTCAGCGAGAAATAGCTGTTGGCGTCGATATGCTCCAGGCTGGCGGTGGTGCGCAGCCGGTCGTCGCGGGAAATGTCATAACGGCGCAGGAAGGTGCGGTCGGTGGTGATCCGCATCGATCCCGACAGGCTCCATTCCGGCGAGAATTGATAGCGGCCGACCGCATCCAGATAGCCGCGAAAGGCCTGGCTGGTATCGGTCGGGTTCAGCGTGTTCAGGTCGTCGCTGCGCCGGCTGGCCGTGCCATAGCCGGTGATGCGGAACGCGCCTTTCGTGGTCAGCGCTTCGTATTGCGCTTCCAGCATCGGCAGCACCGCCGTGAAGACGTGCGGCGTGACGGTCAGGCCCTTGTTGGGAGCCAGGCGCCAGTAATAAGGGACCGCGACCTCGACCCCGTTCACCCTGTCCAGCCGGATATCGGGCGTCAGGAACCCGCTGTCGCCACCCGAACCGACCGGCGCAGACAGGCGCGGCAATGGAATGGTCGGCAGGCCGAACAGGTTGAGCTTGGCGCCGTTGAAATAGACGCGTTCGCGATCGGGGCGATAGGTGACGCGGACGGCGGTGATCTTCCAGGACGGCTCCTTGGGGCAGCCCTCCGACGTCTCGACCGCGCAAGGGGTGTAGGCGGCACGTTCCAGATTGACCGTGCCGTCCTGCTGGCGGGTGCCGCGCACGGCGGCCAGGCGGCCACCCTGTTCCAGCACGACCAGCATATTGTCGACCACGCCGTCCTTCAGCGAATCGGTCAGCTCGATCTGGTCGCCATAGGCGATATCGCCCTGAGGATTGGTGACGGCGATATTGCCGGTCGCCAGCACCTTTCCGGTCTTGCGGTTCCAGGTCACCTTGTCGGCACGCAGCCGCTCGCCCTCGCGCAGCATCCGGACTTCGCCGGTCGCCGTCACGATATCGGCGTTGATGTCATATTCCAGCTGGTCGGCGCTGAAGCGGACCTGATCGGGATTGGTCGGGGCCGGGCCTTCGCTGGGTGGCGGCGAGACGGGGCGATCCTGAAGGTCCTGCGCCACCGCAGGCATGGCCATGAACAGGGCGAAGGGCAGGGCGCTGCCGGTCAGAAGCGTCATTCTGCGCACGATGATTGCTGTTCCGTCCTTGCCGACACGATGATGAAGCCTCCCCCGGCAGGGCGACGCCTTGAAAGCCCTGCCTATCGCATCACCGGCGGCTTGCTGCACTCGCGCGCTTGCCACGACGATCCAAGAGCCTAGATGATAGCAACTGTTACCAGTTCAGCAGAGGGTTTCCATGCAGATCGCCTTTACCTCCACCGTCGAAGCCGGTGACGTGCTCGTCCTTCCCTTCCCGAAGGATGCGGTCGATACCGGCCGGATCGACGGGGAGGGTGCGGCCGCGCTCGCCAAGGCGGCGGTCGACACCGCGCGCTTCAAGGGGGAGGCCGGTTCGATCGTCGAGCTGTTCGCCGCCGTCGGTGGCGCGCCGCGCCGCGTCCTGATGGTGGGTGTGGGCGAAGGCAAGGAAGCCGATTGGCGTAAGGCCGGCGGCGCGGTGACCGCCAAGCTGCTGACCAATGCTTCCTCGGCATCGGTCAACCTCAGCGGCCTGTCGACCAAGCCTGCCGCCGATGCGGTCGCGAGCTTCGCCGGTGCTGCTGTGCAACGTGGATGGCGGCATGACGTGTACCGCACGAAGCTGCCCGAAACGTCGAAGCCGACGCTGACCCGTATCGCCATCGTCGGCGCGGGCGACGAGGCGGAGGCGGCCTATGCGCGTATCCATGCGGTCAATGGCGGGCTGGAACTGACGCGCACGCTCGTCTCCGAGCCGCCGAACAAGCTCTACCCGGAAACCTTCGTCGAACGCGTCCTGAACGACGTCGAGGGCCTAGGCCTGGAAGTCACCGTACTGGACGAGGCCCAGATGCGCGACCTGGGCATGGGGGCGCTGCTGGGCGTCAGCCAGGGTTCGGTGCGCGAAGGACGCTTGCTGGTTCTGAAGTGGAATGGCGGCGCGGCCGATGCGGAAACGCTGGCGCTGGTCGGCAAGGGCGTGACCTTCGACACGGGCGGCATCTCGATCAAGCCGGCCGCCGGTATGGAAGACATGAAGTGGGACATGGGCGGCGCCGGCGCGGTCGCGGGTGCGATGAAGGCGATCGCGGCGCGCAAGGCCAAGGCCAATGTCGTCGGCGTCATGGGGCTGGTCGAGAACATGCCCGATGGCAATGCACAGCGTCCGGGTGACGTCGTCACCTCGATGTCGGGGCAGACGATCGAGGTCATCAATACCGACGCCGAAGGTCGTCTGGTCCTGTGCGATGCGCTGACCTGGGTCCAGAAGACGCATTCGCCCTCGACCATCGTCGACCTCGCCACGCTGACCGGCGCGATGATCATCAGCCTGGGCAGCGAGCATGGCGGCCTGTTCGCCAATGACGACACGCTGGCCGAATCGCTGCTGGCGGCAGGCACCGCCACGGGCGAGAAGCTGTGGCGCTTCCCGCTGGCCGATGCCTATGACAAGCTGATCGACAGCCAGATCGCGGACATGAAGAATGTCGGCCCGCGCGGCGCCGGTTCGATCACTGCGGCCCAGTTCCTGAAGCGTTACATTAACGAAGGCGTCGCCTGGGCGCATCTGGATATCGCGGGCATGGTCTGGTCTGACAAGCCGGGCGTCAACCACGACAAGGGCGCGACCGGTTACGGCGTTCGCCTGCTCGACCAGTTCGTCGCGGACCGGTTCGAGGCGTAAGTCGGGTAAGGGGCGGCGCGATGCAGGTCGATTTCTATCATCTGACGATCGCGCCGCTCGACCGTCTGCTGCCCGTCATCGCCGAGCGGGTGATGACGGGGGGCGGGCGGTTGCTGATCGTCAGCGGCGACGCCGACCAGCGCGCCGCGCTCGACCGGCAACTCTGGATGATCCCGGCGGACGGCTTCCTTCCCCATGCCCAGGCGGGCGAGGGTGACGATGCCGCCCAGCCGGTGCTGATCGCGGGCGAGGTTCAGCCGACCAATGGCGCCCGTCACGTCGCACTGGCCGATGGCGTGTGGCGCGACGAGGCGCTGGCCTTCGACCGGGCGTTTCACTTCTTCGACGGCGATCGCATCGGCGAGGCGCGCACCGCATGGAAGGCGCTGGCCGACCGCGAAGGCGTCGAGCGGCGATACTGGAAACAGAACGACCAGGGGCGCTGGGAACAGGCGGCCTGACAGTCCTTCCCGGCACGGGAGGATCAACTTACCATAAGACATTGCATTGGCCTTCCGCCCCGACTAGGGCGACGCCACTTCCAGCCAACCCATTTATTCAGGAGCTGCGTGACCATCATGGCCGCGAACCGTACCTTTTCGATCATCAAGCCCGACGCGACCCGCCGCAACCTGACCGGTGCCGTCACCAAGATGCTGGAGGAAGCCGGCCTGCGCGTCGTCGCCTCTAAGCGTATCCAGATGACCCGCGAGCAGGCCGAGGGCTTCTACGCGGTGCACAAGGAGCGCCCCTTCTTCAACGATCTGGTCGAGTTCATGATCTCGGGCCCGGTCGTTGTGCAAGTTCTCGAGGGCGAGAACGCGATGCAGCGCAACCGTGACATCATGGGCGCGACCAACCCGGCGAACGCCGAGCCGGGCACGATCCGCAAGGAACTGGCCGAGTCGATCGAAGCGAACACCGTCCATGGTTCGGATTCGGACGAGAATGCCGCGATCGAGATCGCGTACTTCTTCAAGCCGGAAGAAATCGTCGGCTAATGGAATGGCGGCTGCGACAGGCGGGGCCGGGCGATGCGCCCGCGCTATCGCTGGTCGCGGCCGCCAGTTTCCTCGAGACCTTTGCCGGGATCATCACCGGTCCCGACATGGTGCGCCACTGCACCACCAATAGCTCAGTCGCCAAATTCGATGGCTGGATCGCGGACATGTCCTGCGTCGCCACCTTGGCCGAGCATCCCGATGGCGCCGCGCCGGTCGGCTATAGCCTGCTAGTGCCGCCCGATCTGCCGATCGAAACCGGGCCCCGAGACATTGAACTCCGCCGCATCTACGCCCTGTCGCTGACGCGCGGCACCGGATTGGGTCACAAGCTCATGGCGCGTGCGATCGACGATGCGAGAGCCCTTGGACGCCGTCGGATGCTGCTGGGCGTGTTGGGCATCAACCAGAATGCGCGCGCCTTTTACGAGCGCGAGGGTTTTACGCTTGCTGGAACGCGTCAGTTTCGCGTCGGCGACACCGTCTATGACGATGTCGTCTACGCCCGCGACCTTTAGCCGCGCTTGGCAGCCCAGGCCGCGTCGAGCTTGGCGGGTGTCCCGTTGCGATCCTTCAGTCGCAGTCCTTCCAGCCGCAACGTTCGACCGCGCAGCAATCGGCCATGCGTGCTCCAGATCACGTCATACAGCCCCGTCACGGTCCGCGCGGTGTCGCCGTCCCAGTAGCGGACGGTGATCAGCACTGGCAGGCGTCCTTCCTTCGTATCCGTCTGGCCATCGGTCAGAGCCAGGATCGGATCGGCGATCGGGCCCGCCTCGATCACCGGATCGCCGACGGGTGCCTGACGGGCGATGCCCGACTTCGCCGGAAAGTCGATCGCCACATCCTGAAGATCGTGATTCGGATCGCGCAGCGTTAGGCGGCGACCGTCATTCTCGACCGTCGCGGTCAGGTCCAACCGGGCGCGCTCGTTGCGCTGGGCGCTGGCGGCGGCGGCCTTGTCGGCGGCATCGCTGCGCCGTTGCGACCAGTTGAGATAGAGCGTGAGCGCAGCAACGAGCAGGCCCGCCACCGCGACGAACTCCGCCAGGCTCAGCAGGCGACGCCGTGACTTGGCGCGATCGGCCGCTTCGTCGCCAACCCGGTCGCTCATCGGCCGCCAGCCTCCAGCAACTCGGTTGGCGCGACCAGTTCCCAACTCCGCGCGATGCGATCCTCGACCAGCGTCCAGTCGATGTCACCCGACAGAGCGATCTCACTCCAATGGGGCTCGGCGCCTTCGTCGGCGGCGCAGACATGTACGCCCGACGCGCCTTGTGCGACGCGGACAAACGGCTTGCCTTCGACCAGGAAGCGGGTTTCGCTCGCCTGTGTGTCCTCGGTCGCTCCGGGCAGCAGCATGGCGATGTCGCGGATGCGGGTCAGGGTATCGGTCATCGGCGCACGAACTCCGTCAGGACTTGGGGATAGAGACGATGCTCCTCAACGAGCACACGCGCCGCAAGTGCCGCGGCGTCGTCACCCGGCAGGATCGGCACTTCGGCTTGGCCCAGCACTTCGCCGTCATCCAGTTCCTCGGTCACGACATGGACCGAGCAGCCCGCCGTCGCATCGCCCGCCGCAATGGCGCGCTCATGCGTGTCGAGGCCCTTGTAGAGCGGCAGCAGCGAGGGGTGGATGTTGACGATGCGTCCCTGCCACCGCGCGACGAAATCGCCCGACAGCAGCCGCATATAACCGGCCAGCGCGATCACCTCGACGCTCGCATCGCGCAGAGCCTGGTCGATCGCCGCTTCATAAGCGGGCTTGCCGATGCCCTTGGGCGACAGGGCGAAGGTGGCGATACCCTGTTCCTTTGCCCAGGCCAGTCCGGCCGCCTCGGGCTTGTCGGAGGCGACGAGGGCGACCTGATAGGCCGCGCCCGCTTCCCTCGACGCCGCGACCAGCGACTGCATGTTGGAACCCCGGCCGGAAATCAGGATACCGACCTTCACCGGCTGGTCAGCCGACATGGGTCGCGGTCCAGTCCGCCTTGGCGCTCCAGGTGCCCGCCGAACCCTTGACGGTGCAGCCGCGCTCGCCCGCTTCGACCCGACCGATGGTAACGACCGTCTCGCCCGCCGCGCGCAGCGTCTCGGCCACGGCTTCGGCCTGGTCGGCCGCGACGATCACCGCCATGCCGACGCCGCAGTTGAAGGTGCGCGCCATTTCCTCGGGCTCGATGCCGCCCTGCGCCTGCAGGAAGGCCATCAGGCGCGGCTGTTCCCAGCCATCCGCATCGACCACGGCATGGGCACCCTTGGGCAGGACGCGCGGGATGTTTTCGAGCAGCCCGCCGCCGGTGATATGGGCAAGGCCCTTGATCGAACCCGCCTTGATCGACGGGAGCAGCGAACGGACGTAGATCCGAGTCGGAGCCATCAGCGCCTCGATCAGCAGCACGTCCTGATCGAACAGCGCGGGACGATCGAGCTTCCAGCCCTTGTCGGCGGCCAGGCGGCGGACCAGCGAAAAGCCGTTGGAATGGACGCCGGACGAGGCGAGGCCCAGGATCACGTCGCCGTCACCAATGGTCGCACCGGTCAGCACCTGGTTGCGCTCGACCGCGCCGACGCAGAAGCCCGCCAGGTCATAGTCGCCGGGCGCGTACATGCCCGGCATCTCGGCCGTTTCGCCGCCGATCAGCGCGCAGCCCGCGATACGGCAGCCCTCGGCAATCGAGGCGATCACGCGCTCGGGAACATCGCCTTCCAGCTTGGCGGTTGCGTAATAATCGAGGAAGAACAGGGGCTCGGCACCCTGCACGACCAGATCGTTGGCGCACATCGCGACCAGATCGATGCCCACGCCGTCATGGCGGTTGTGCTCGATCGCAAGCTTCAGCTTGGTGCCGACGCCATCATTGGCCGCGACCAGCAGCGGGTCCGTGAAACCGGCGGCCTTCAGGTCGAAGAAACCGCCAAAGCCGCCCAGGTCGGCATCGGCTCCCGGCCGCCGCGTCGCCTTGGCGAGCGGGCCGATCGCGCGGACCAGCGCGTTGCCCGCGGCGATCGAAACGCCCGCATCGGCATAGGTGTAGGACGCGCCGGTTTCGGCGGGCGAAGGGGTGGGGGACGGCGTGCTATTGTCGGTCATGTTTGCCGGTTAGCGACATCGCGCTTGGATTTCCACGTCTGGTTCGCCAAAAGGCCGCGATGCGTTTGCGTTCGCCCTCCTTGATGTTCGGTCTGGTCGCGCTTGTCGGCCTCGGTGCCGGGGGCGGGGCGGTGCTCGCCCAGATCGAAGGGCAGTCGCGCGGCGTCACGCCCATCGACAATGGCGGTTCCTACGAAGTGACTGGAGTGTCGGTCGACGTTTCGGGCAAGACGGCGGAGGCCGCGCGGCTGGGCGGCTGGCGGATCGCGCAGCGCAAGGCCTGGGCGATGCTGGCCCAAAGACTGGGGCGCAGCGGCACCGGCGCGTCGGACGGCCTGCTCGATTCGCTGGTCAGTGGCATCGTGGTCGAGAACGAACAGATCGGCCCGACCCGCTACGTCGCCAAGCTGGGCGTGTTGTTCGACCGGGTACGCGCAGCCTCGGTGCTGGGCGTCTCGGCCTATGCCGATCGCTCGCCGCCGATGCTGGTCATGCCGCTTCAGGTGTCGGGCGGCGTGTCGCAGATGTTCGAGGCGCGGACGCCCTGGCAACAGGCCTGGGCGCGGTTCCGCACGGGCAACAGCACGATCGACTATATCCGGCCGTCAGGCACCGGTACCGACCCGCTGCTGCTGAACGCGGGGCAGATCGGCCGCCGTTCGCGCGGATGGTGGCGGACCGTGCTCGACCAATATGGCGCGTCGG
Organism: uncultured Sphingomonas sp.; assembly: GCA_913777475.1. Lineage (GTDB taxonomy): Bacteria > Pseudomonadota > Alphaproteobacteria > Sphingomonadales > Sphingomonadaceae > Sphingomonas. The sequence continues at coordinate 8,279 of CAJYRW010000008.1, forward strand.
ACATCCTGATCCCGGTCGTCCACCTCTATCGCCAATGGCCCGGCGGCCCGGTGATCGGCGTGTTCGAGGCGCGGCATGGCCCCGACAATACGCTGCTGGGTACGATCACCCTACGCGTCGGCAGCACGGACGGCCTGAACCAGCTGCTCGACACCGGCGTGGCGCGGCTGGACGGACTATACCAGCGGGCGCTGGCCAGCGGCGCGCTGCACCCCGATTCGTCGCTCACCCCGCCGCCCAAGGCGGAGGCGGTCGTCATCGACGATAGCGCGCCGGGCGAGGTGCCGATCGCGGGACTGGATGCCGCCATCGCGTCTTCGGGCGCGGGCATCGCCGTCTCGCTGCAATATGATGCGCCCACCGCCAGCGCGGTGGCCAATGCCGAAAGCCTGGTGCGCACCATTCCCGGCGTGGTCCGGGCCAGCACGACCAGCCTGGCGCTGGGCGGCGTATCGATCATGGCGGTGACCTATGACGGCGATCCCGATCAGCTTCGCCGCGCGCTGGAGCAGCGTGGTTTTCAGGTGTCCGGTTCGGGCACGACCTTGCGCATCAGGCGCGCACCCCAGGTGCAGACGCCCGCGCTTCCAACGGATAGTGTGACGACCGGATGAACCAGATGGCGCTGCCGCTGCAATGGCCGGCCGACCCCCGATCCGATGCGTTCCTGATGACCGAGTCCAACCGGTTGGCGGCGCGGATGCTTGATCAATGGGAGGCGTGGCCGACCATGGCCGCAATCCTGACTGGCCCGCGCAAGTCGGGCCGCTCGCTGCTGGCGCGCATCTTCGCCGCGCGGACCGGCGGCACGATCATCGACGATGCCGAGCGGGTGCCGGAGGTTCAGATCTTCCATGCCTGGAACCGGGCACAGGCCGACCGGCTGCCGCTGTTGATCGTCGCCGATGCGCCGCCGCCGCGCTGGCAGGTGAAGCTGCCCGACTTGCGCTCGCGCCTGGCGAACAGCAGCCTGGCCGAGATCGGCGCGCCCGACGACGAGCTTGTCGCAGGGTTGTTCGAGCATCTGTTCGAGCGGCGCGGACTGGATGCGCGACCCGACCTGATCGAATGGCTGACCCTGCGGATCGAGCGTAGTCACCTTTCTGTCATCCGCGCAGTGGATATGCTCGACCAGGGGGCGATGGAACGGCGCGCGCGCTTGTCCATTCCCCTTGCACGATCCACTCTGATCGCGGCCGGCCTGATCGCCGAGCCGTAAGCCCAAGCGAGAAACGATGACCCGTCCTGCTCATATCGCGCAAATGTCCGAACCGGACGACGATCACTTCTCGACCGAGCCGAACGGGCGTTACTTCAATCGCGAGCTCTCCTGGCTCGCCTTCAACCGGCGGGTGCTGGAGGAGGCGTGCAACGCTGCCCATCCGCTGCTCGAGCGGTTGCGCTTCCTGTCGATCTCGGGATCGAACCTCGACGAGTTCTTCATGGTCCGCGTGGCGGGCCTGAAGGGGCAGCAGGCACAGGATGTCGAGCAGCGCTCGGTCGACGGGCTGACGCCGGGGCAGCAGTTGAGCGGGATCGTGCAAGAGGCCGATCGCCTGATGGAGAGCCAGCAGGAAGTGTGGGGCGACCTGCGCAACCTGCTGGACGAGGCGGGCATCTTCGTCCTGCGTCGCGACGCCATCGACCAGGAAGCCAGCGCATGGCTGGAAAACCATGTCCGCGATCAGGTCTTTCCGATCCTGACCCCGCAGGCGCTGGACCCGGCGCACCCCTTCCCGTTCATCCCCAACAAGGGTCTGTCGATGATCTTCGACCTGACCCGCGTGTCGGACAAGGCACCGATTCGCGAACTGGTGATGATCCCGTCCACCATGCCGCGTTTCATCCGCCTGCCGGGTGAGGGATCGCGTTACGTCTCGATCGAGACCATCCTTCGCCGGTTCTCGGGGCTGTTGTTCCCCGGCTATATCGTGAACGGGGCGGCAACCTTCCGCGTGCTGCGCGACAGTGATATCGAGATCGAGGAAGAGGCGGAGGATCTGGTTCGCTACTTCGCCAATGCCATCAAGCGGCGGCGGCGCGGGCGGGTGATCCGGCTGGAGCTGGAAACCGGCATGCCCGACGAGCTGGCCGATGTGCTGCGCGACGAACTGGGCGGCTCGGACGCGATCATCACCGAGAGCGGCAACATGCTGGGCATCGGCGACCTCGTGGCGATGGTCGACGAAGATCGCCCCGACCTGAAGTTCCCGCCATACTCCCCGCGTTTCCCGGAGCGTATCCGCGAATTTGCAGGCGATTGCTTCGCCGCGATCAAGGCCAAGGATATCGTCGTCCATCACCCCTATGAGACGTTCGAGGTCGTCATCGCTTTCCTGAAACAGGCGGCGGCCGATCCGGACGTGGTGGCGATCAAGCAGACGCTCTACCGCGCGGGCAAGCAGTCGGCGGTCATCGCCGCGCTGATCGCGGCCGCCGAAGCAGGCAAGTCGGTGACCGCCATCGTCGAGCTGAAGGCGCGCTTCGACGAGGAACAGAACCTCTATTGGGCGTCCGCGCTGGAGCGGGCGGGCGTGCAGGTCGTCTATGGCTTCATCGACTGGAAGACGCATGCCAAGGTGTCGATGGTCGTGCGGCGCGAGGGCAGCGATTTCCGCACCTATTGCCACTTCGGCACGGGCAACTACCACCCGGTCACCGCGCGCATCTATACCGATCTCAGCTTCTTCACCGCCGATCCGCTGATCGGGCGCGATGCGGCGCAAATGTTCAACTATATCACCGGCTATGTCGAACCGGTCGCGATGAACCGGGTCAGCCTATCTCCCCGCGACCTGCGCCACAATCTGATGGCGCTGATCGATGCCGAAATCGCCCATGCCCGGGCGGGGCGTAAGGGCAGCCTGTGGGCCAAGGTCAACTCGCTGGTCGACCCGCAGGTCATCGAAAAACTGTACGAGGCCAGTGATGCGGGCGTCGAGATCGACCTGATCGTGCGCGGCATCTGCTGCCTGCGGCCCGGCGTGCCGGGCATGTCGGATAATATCCGGGTCAAGTCGGTCGTCGGCCGTTTCCTGGAACATAGCCGCATCTGGGCGTTCGGCGACGGCAAGGTCCTGCCTCACGACTCGGCCAAGGTCTTCATCTCCTCGGCCGACTGGATGCCGCGCAATTTCGATCGCCGGGTCGAATATATGCTGCCCATTCAAAACCCGACCGTGCACGACCAGATTTTGGACCAGGTGATGGTCGCGAACCTACTCGACAACGAACAAAGCTGGGAGCTGGAGCCGGACGGCAGTTATGTCCGCGATACGCCGGGTGATCGCCCCTTCAACCTGCATCGGTATTTCATGACCAATCCCTCTCTTTCGGGGCGCGGCGCCGCGCTTGACACCAGCAAGGCGGTGCCGACCTTGTCGCTTCGGCGGCAGCGGTGACGGGCGGTCGCTGAAGCATGGCGGTTTCCCGCGCGCCGCGTACGGCGATCATCGATATCGGCTCCAACTCGGTCCGCCTGGTCGTCTATCAGGGCCCGGCGCGTCTTCCCGCCATTCTGTTCAACGAAAAGGTGATGGCGGGGCTGGGGCGCGGGTTGGCGGCGACCGGGGCGATCGATCCGGGCTCGCTTGCCAAGGCGCAGGTGGCGCTTGCCCGTTTCGCGAGCCTAGCGCGCGAGATGGGCGTCACGAGCCTGCGGACCGTCGCGACGGCGGCGGTGCGTGATGCGGCCAATGGCGGGGAACTGATCGCCTGCGCCGAGTCGCTGGGGTTGGACGTCGAACTCCTGTCGGGCGAACAGGAAGCCAAGGCGGCGGGCGAGGGCGTGCTGTCGGCCATTCCCGATGCCGACGGCATTGTCGGTGATCTCGGCGGCGGCAGTCTGGAACTGGTGCGCGTCCGCGATGGCGGGGTCGAGGACCGGGTTTCCTTCCCGCTCGGCGTCCTGCGTATCCCGGCGCTGCGCGAGAAAGGCAGCAAGAGTTTCGAGCGACAGATCGGCCGCCTGATCGAAGATGCGGGCTGGGAGAGCCGGGGCAGGGGCCTGCCCTTCTATCTGGTCGGAGGATCGTGGCGGGCGCTGGCGCGGCTGGACATGACGCTGGCCGATTATCCGCTGCCGATCATCCATCATTACGAGCTGACGCCGACCGATATATTGCGGCTGTCGCGGACCATTCCGCATCTCAGCAAGGCTCGGTTGCGCGAAGTGAAGGGGCTATCAGCCAGCCGCGCCGCGACGCTGGGCGATGCGACCGCTTTGCTGAGCGTGCTGCTCAAGCATCTGGGCAGCAGCACGACGGTCGTCTCCGCCTTCGGCCTGCGCGAGGGGCTGCTCTATGGCGGCCTCGACGCGAAGACCCGTGCGCTCGATCCGTTGATCGTCGCGGCGCGTGAGGAGGGAAGGCTTTTGGGGCGCTTCCCGGAGCATGGCGATCTGCTCGAACAGTGGATCGCGCCGCTGTTTGTCGGCGAAGCGGCGGCCGAAACACGGCTGCGCCACGCCGCCTGTCTGCTCGCCGATGTCGGCTGGCGTGCCAACCCGGAATTTCGGGCCGAGCGCGGCGTCGAGATCGCCCTTCACGGCAATTGGGTGGGTATCGATGCGGAGGGCCGGGCGATGCTGGCCCAGGCGTTGCACACCAGTCTGGGTGGCGGCCTCGATGTGCCTTCACCACTGGCGGAATTGGCAAGCCCCGCCCAGTTGAAGCTCGCGACCAGCTGGGGCCTCGCCATTCGTCTGGGGCAGCGGTTGAGCGGTGGTCTCGCCGGACCGCTTGAGCGGACTGCGCTGGAACTCGGCGAAACGACGCTGGTCCTAGCCCTGACGAATGAGGATCGGGGCTTTTACGGTGAGGCGGTCGAACGCCGCCACGCCGCACTGGCGACCGCGCTAGGCAAGACGCCGGAGCGAATCAGCCGCACTTGATGCGTGTAATCCGGCCGTTGGCGTCGGTTTCGATGTTCAACCGTTCGGGGCGGAAGTCCATCGTGACGACCGTGCCCGGCGCGATCACCCGCAGCGACGGCGCGCCCGAGGCCTTCAGTGTCTTGGCTCGCTGCGACTCGCGCCAGACCTGACCGACCAGCTTGGCGACCCTGGTGTCGCCGCAGGTGCTGCCCTCGCCAAATGCCGCAGGCTTGGGTGCGGGCGCGCAGGCGGCAAGGCCAGTCAGCGCAATCAAGCCGAGCGCACGCGTCACGCAACCTCCTCGGTATTGCGAACCATTTTGAGCTTGCCGCCCTTCACCACGAAGCCCAGCCGTCCCTCGACCAGATCGAGCGCATCGCGCCCGAACTGCTCGAACCGCCAGCCTTCCAGAACCGACAGGTCGGATCGAACGCCCGCCGCCAGCATTTCGAGATCGTCGGCGCGGGCAAGGAGGCGAGGGGCCACGTCGATGTCGCGGGCCCGGATCTTCAACAGCAGTTTCAGCAGGTCGGCCACCAACGCGCCTTCGCGACCGAGGCCCGGCTTGCGCTCGTCGCGCGCGGGAAGCTCGTCGGCGTCCAGCGGCTGAGCGGCTTCGAGCGCATCCATCAGGCGCGCCCCGATATCATTGCCCGCCCATGTCGCCGACAGACCACGCACCTTGGCCAGATCGGCCTGCTTGCGCGGCGGATGCCCGGCCAGGTCGGCCAGCGTCTCGTCCTTGACGATGCGCCCGCGCGGCAGGTCCTTGGCCTGCGCCTCCAGCTCGCGCCACCGGGCCAGCGCCTTGAGGCGGCCGAGCATGTCGGGCTTGCGACCCGAGACACGGACGCGCTTCCACGCGACATCGGGATCGTTGGCATAATGCGCCGGGTCGGCCAGCCGCTCCATTTCTTGATCCAGCCATGCGCCGCGCCCGGTCTTGCGCAGACGCTCCAGCATCTTGGGGAAGATGGCGGCCAGGTGGGTCACGTCGCCGATCGCATAATCGACCTGGCGCTGGTCAAGCGGACGGCGCGACCAGTCGGTGAAGCGCGCCCCCTTGTCGACCGAAATGCCCAGCCAGCTGTCGACCAGATTGGAGTAACCGATCTGCTCGCCCTGACCCAGCGCCATGGCCGCGATCTGGGTGTCGAACAGGGGATGCGGGGTCTTGCCGGTCAGGTTGTAGATAATCTCTATATCCTGCCCGCCCGCATGGAAGACCTTCAGCACATCGTCATTGTTGACCAGCAGGTCGAGCAGCGGGGTCATGTCCAGCCCCGGCGCCTTGGGATCGATCGCGGCGGCCTCTTCGGTATCGGCGATCTGGATTAGGCAGAGTTCGGGCCAATAGGTGCTTTCGCGCATGAACTCGGTATCGACCATCACATAGTCGGCTTGCGAGAGGCGGGCGCAGAGATTGGCGAGCGTGGCGCTGTCGGTAATCAACGGATGAACGTGCATCACCTGCACATAGCCCGGCTCACGCGGGTTGACAAAGAGGAACGCAAGAGAAGCTCGTTCGGGCACATTGGGATTGACAAAAAGGGGGCGGGCGGGGAAGCGGCAGCACTTTCCCCCGACGTACAGAGAATGTCCGCCATGCACGCCTATCGTACCCACACCTGCGCCGCGCTGACTGCTGAGGCAGTTGGCGAGACGGTCCGCCTGTCCGGCTGGGTCCATCGCAAGCGCGATCATGGCGGCGTGCTGTTCGTCGATCTGCGCGACCATTACGGCATCACCCAGATCGTTGCGGACAGCGATACGCCTGCGCTCGCCATCCTGGAGAGCGTCCGGGTCGAGTCGGTTGTGACCATCGACGGCGTGGTGAAGGCGCGCTCGGCGGGGACCGTCAACGCTAACCTGGCGACCGGCGAGATCGAAGTGTTCGCGCGCGGCGCGACCGTGCTGTCGGCGGCCGAGGAACTGCCGATGCCGGTGGCGGGCGAACAGGAATATCCCGAGGATATCCGCCTGCGTTACCGCTTCCTCGACCTGCGCCGCGAGACGCTGCACGCCAATATCGTGCGCCGTACGCAGGTGATCTCTGACATGCGTCGTCGCATGGAGGCCGGTGGCTTCACCGAATATTCGACGCCGATCCTGACCGCGTCGTCGCCTGAGGGCGCGCGCGACTTCCTGGTGCCCAGCCGCATTCATCCGGGCAAATTCTACGCGCTGCCCCAGGCGCCGCAGCAGTATAAGCAGCTGCTGATGGTCGCGGGCTTCGACCGCTATTTCCAGATCGCCCCCTGCTTCCGCGACGAAGACCCGCGCGCCGACCGCCTGCCGGGCGAGTTCTACCAGCTCGACCTGGAAATGAGCTTCGTCACCCAGGAAGAGGTGTGGGAGACGATGGAGCCGGTGATCGGCGGCATCTTCGAGAAGTTCGCCGACGGCCGCACCGTCACGCCGATCGGCCAGTTCCCGCGTATTCCGTACTCGGAGTCGATGCTGAAATACGGCAACGACAAGCCCGACCTGCGCAACCCGCTGATCATTACCGATGTCTCCGAGCATTTCACGACCTCGGGCTTCGGCCTGTTCGAGAAGATCGTCGGTTCGGGCGGCGTCGTCCGCGCGATCCCCGCGCCCAAGACTGCCGAGAAGAGCCGCAAATTCTTCGACGAGATGAACGAATGGGCGCGCGCCGAGGGCCATGCGGGCCTGGGCTATGTCACCCGCAAGGGCGGCGAGTTCGGCGGCCCGATCGCCAAGAACCATGGCACCGAGGGCATGGAGGCGATCTATGCCGCGCTCGGCCTCGGTCCCGATGACGGCCTGTTCTTCGCCGCAGGCAAGGTCGAGGCAGCGACCAAGCTGGCGGGTCTGGCGCGCACCCGCGTCGCCGAGCAGCTCGGCCTGATCGAGGAGGGCGCGTTGCGCCTGTGCTGGATCGTCGACTTCCCCTTCTACGAGTGGGACGAGGACGAAAAGAAGGTCGAGTTCGCCCACAACCCCTTCTCGATGCCGCAGGGTGGCATGGAGGCGCTAAACTCCGCCGATCCGCTGTCGCTCAAGGCGTACCAATATGACCTAGTCTGCAACGGCTTCGAGATCGCGTCGGGCTCGATCCGCAACCAGTCGCCGGAGCTGATGGTCGCGGCGTTCGAGAAGGTCGGCCTGTCCAAGGCGGATGTCGAGGAACGCTTCGGCGGCCTCTACCGCGCGTTCCAATATGGCGCGCCGCCGCATGGTGGCATGGCCGCTGGTGTCGATCGCATCGTCATGCTGATCTGCGGTGCGCAGAACCTGCGCGAGATTTCGCTGTTCCCGATGAACCAGCGTGCCGAAGACCTGCTGATGGGTGCGCCCAGCCTGCCCAGCAACAAGCAGATGCGCGAGTTGTCGCTCCGCTCGACCGCTGAGCCTAAGAAGGAAGGGGATCAGGTCGTCGTCGCTCCGGCGGGCTGATCCATCGCCGAAGATCAATAAAAAGGGCGGGCGCCGGATGTGGCGTCCGCCCTTTTCATGTCATGCCCGGGTCCGGGGACCCGGGCAGATTCGTTTAGGCCGCGACGAGTGCCGGAGCCGCGGGCTTGAACTCGCCCTGTTCGTCCATGATGTGAAGAACGCCGTCAGCGATGGCGAAATAGGCGCCACGCAGGGTCAACGTACCCGCATCCTCACGCTTGGTGACGAAGGGAAAGGTCCGCAGGTTCGCGATGGAGGTACGGACCGATTCCAGCTCCATCTCGCGCATCGCATCGGCATCGGCACCGTCGCCATGCTTGGAGATGACCTTTTCACGGGCGCCATCGAGCAGGCTGACCCAGTCCGAGACGAAGCCGCCTTCGCCTTGGGGGGCATGCGCAAAACCCTGCGTCAACGCGGCCTTGCAGCCGCCGCACGCACCATGGCCCATGATGACGACATCGGTCACTTCCAGTTGCGTCACCGCGAATTCCAGCGCCGCTGATACGCCGTGATGGCCGCCACCGGTCTCGAACGGGGGCACTAGATTGGCGACGTTGCGCACGACGAAAATCTCGCCGGGCAGCGTGTCGAAGATCTGCGCCGGATCGACGCGGCTGTCCGAGCAGGCGATCACCATCACCTTGGGGCTCTGGCCTTCCTTCAATTCGGCCCAGCGGTCGCGCTGGCGACGCCAATCGGAGGTCCGAAAGCGCTGATAGCCATCCACGAGGTCGTTAAAGTCGGTCATTGCTCTCTCTTATCCCATGAAGGAATTTTCGTTCTAGCAGGCCAACCAGACACGGCCGTTTCGGTTCCATATCAAAGTATGTCTGCCGGGTGCTGACCACGAGTCCGGTAGGCATTGTGTCCGACCCGGTGCATCGCTATTTCGCAACCCATGAACGAGTTGACACCGTTGGCCGCGCCGGCGCGCGCGCGCAAGCCCGACTGGATTCGCGTCAAGGCTCCGACCAGCGCCGGGTTCGCCGCCACGCGCGAACTGATGCGGTCCAAGAGCCTGACGACCGTTTGCGAAGAGGCCGCCTGTCCGAACATCGGCGAATGCTGGTCGAAGAAGCATGCGACCGTCATGATCCTAGGCGACACCTGCACCCGCGCCTGCGCCTTCTGCAACGTGAAGACCGGCATGCCGCGCAAGGTCGACGCGATGGAGCCGCAGAATGTGGCGGACGCCGCCGCGCAGATGGGGCTGAACCATATCGTCGTCACCTCGGTCGACCGCGACGACTTGCCCGATGGCGGTGCGTCGCAATTTGTGAAGGTGATCCAGGCGCTGCGCCGGACCACGCCCAACACCACGATCGAAATCCTGACCCCGGACTTCCGCAACAAGGCGCAGGCCGCGATCGAGTCGATCGTCGAGGCGCGGCCGGACGTCTACAACCACAATCTGGAGACGGTCCCCCGGCTCTATCCGACGATCCGGCCCGGCGCGCGCTATTATGCGTCACTGCGCCTGCTGGAGAGCGTGAAGCGGCACGATCCGTCGATCTTCACCAAGTCGGGCGTGATGCTGGGCCTGGGCGAGGAACGGCTGGAGGTCCATCAGGTAATGGACGACATGCGCTCGGCCGATATCGATTTCCTGACCATGGGTCAGTATCTCCAGCCGACGCCGCGCCATGCCAAGGTCGCCGAGTTCGTGACGCCCAAGGCGTTCGACGCCTATGCCGCGATCGCGCGGGCCAAGGGCTTCCTGCTGGTCGCCAGCTCGCCGCTGACCCGCTCCAGCTATCATGCAGGCGATGATTTCGAGAGGCTGCGGTCGGCCCGCGAGGCGAAGCTCGCAAGCGCGCGCTGATGCCCAAGCATAGCGAGACGCGGCATCTGCCCTATACGCCGGAGCAGATGTTCGATCTGGTCGCCGACGTCGCCCGCTACCCGGAGTTCCTCCCCTGGGTATCGGCGATGCGGGTCCGCTCGGACACGCCGACCGAAACGGTGGCCGACATGATCGTCGGCTTCAAGGGGCTGCGCGAGACCTTCACCAGCCGGGTGACCAAGGCGCGGCCGGAATCGATCGACGTCGAGTATCTCGACGGTCCGCTCAAATACCTGCGCAACAACTGGCGTTTCCGGCCCGAGGAACAGGGATGCGCGGTCGACTTCACCGTCGACTTCGCATTCAAGAACCGCGTTTTCGAGATGCTGGCAGGGCAGGTGTTCGGCACCGCGCTCCGCCGCATGATCGGCGCGTTCGAGGATCGCGCCGCCAAGCTTTACGGCAGCAACAGCTCCAGCGCCAACAGCGCCGCCTGAAGCCGGATCGCACCGCGACCGATATCGCCGAACTCGTGGCGCTCGGCCTTGACCTCTTCCGGGTCGCCGCCGCGTAGCGCCTGGGCGAAGACGACGGTGCCGACCGGCTTCTTCGGGGTGCCGCCGCCGGGCCCGGCCACGCCGGTGATCGCGACCGCGACATCCGCCTCGCTCGCCGCCAGTGCCCCCTGCGCCATGCCCCAGGCGGTCGCGGTCGATACCGCGCCAAAGGTCTCGATGACCTCGGCGCTGACGTTCAACATGCTGATCTTGGCCTGGTTGGAATAGGTCACGAACCCGGCCTCGACCACATCCGACGAGCCCGGAATTTCGGTCAACGCCGCCGAGACCAGTCCACCGGTGCAGCTTTCGGCCAGCGCGACCCGCCGACCTGCGGCTCGGTTGGCCACGACGACGCGCTCGGCCAGTTCGATCAGCTCGCGGGGAAGAAGGACGTCCATATCAGTTTCCGTTGGTGCACAGCGGCAGGTCTGGCACGGCCACCTGCCGTCCCCGCGCCTTTTCAGTCTTGAGATATTGCAGCGCGGTCACGACCACGCCTGCCATGTTGCGCGGGGGCAGGGGGGCAAGCTGGGTCACCAGCCGGTCGATGGTGCCGCAATCCTCCAACCCGATCCGCCCGACGATGAACGGCACGAGCAGAGAAGTCAGCAGCGGCCTGGCATAGTCCGACTGAAGCAGCGTATCGATCGCCGGATCGGACAGCTTGACGATTGCTGCCCGTGCGGCGGGCCATGCCTGGTCGGCCGCGCCCTCATATTTCGAGATCAGCGAACCGCCGCCCCGGATCAGGCTGTTGGCGGGCAGGCGTGCGCCGCACACCCGGCCCGTCTCGCGCAGGATGTCGGGCATGGCGACCAGTGTCATCGCCTCCGCCTCGGGCGCGGTGATGCAGGCGCGCTGGGCCGTCGCCATTTCGGGCGCGAGCAAAGCCGCCAGCGCGGCAATTAGGCCGAGGCTCCTCATGCCGCGGCTCCGCCAGGCAGCCGTACCGTCGCCACGGCCTGGGTCGCGATGCCCTCGCCACGCCCGGTAAAGCCCAGGCGCTCGGTCGTGGTGGCCTTCAGGCTCACCCGATTCTGGTCGATGTTCAGCAGCGCGGCGATCCGCTCGACCATGGCGGCGCGGTGTGGGCCGATCTTGGGCGCTTCGCAGATGATGGTCAGGTCGACGAAATCGATCCGGCCGCCCTTGTCGGCGATCAGCTTGGCGGCGTGCTGCAGGAACTGGCCCGACTCGGCGCCCTTCCACTGCGGGTCGCTGGGCGGGAAGTGGGTGCCGATGTCTCCGGCCGCGATCGTGCCCAGCAGCGCGTCGGTCAGCGCGTGGAGCGCGACATCGGCGTCGCTATGTCCTGACAGGCCCTGATGGTGCGGGATCAGCACGCCACCCAGCCACAACTCCTCGCCATCCTCCAGCCGGTGGACGTCATAGCCCATGGCGGTCCGGGTTTCCCAGGTCAGGCGCATATCGGCTCCGGTCATGTCGTCGGGATGGGTGATCTTTTCGAGCATGGCATCGCCCTGCACCAAAGCGACGCGCCCGCCAAGCCGTCGCACCATCTGTGCATCGTCCGTCGCTTCCGCTTCGGCGGGCCAGGCGGCATGGGCGGCGATCACGGCTTGCAGGTGAAAGCCCTGCGGCGTCTGGACGCGGACCAAGCCGTCGCGGGGCACGATCTCGCCCAGCACGGCGTCTTCGCCCCGCGCCAGCGTATCGGCGACGGGCAGCACCGGCATCGCGCCATCCGCCGAGGCTAACCCTGCCAGTACGCGGTCGATGACCTCGGCCGACAGGAAGGGGCGGGCGGCGTCATGGATCAACACCTTGGTCACGCCCTTTAGCGCCAGATGGCGAAGGCCGCGCGCCACCGACTCGCGGCGACTGGCCCCGCCTGCCTCGATCCAGGCACCCGGCAGGATCGCGACGGCATGGTCGCGCTGATCCTCCGCGACGACGGTCAGGACCGTATCGATCGCCGGATGCGTCGAGAAGGCGGCGTGACTCCAGGTCAGCATCGGCCGCCCGCCCAGGTCGCGAAACTGTTTCGGCACGCCGCCGCCCATCCGGCTGCCGCCGCCCGCCGCGACGATCAGCGCGGCGATCTTTCCATCCTGGCTCATGGCGCTCCGCCTAGCGGCTTTTGGGTACGGCCGCCAATCTTGCCTTTGCGGGGGCCTTGCGATAAGGCGAATGCTTATTTTTCAGGCAGTATGATGCGTAATCTCGCTCCCATCCAGGTCGGTCCGGTGACGATCGACAGCCCCGTCGTGCTGGCACCGATGACCGGTGTCACCGACATGCCTTTCCGCACGCTTGTCCGCCGCTATGGCTCGGGCCTGAACGTCACCGAGATGATCGCCAGCCAGGCCGCGATCCGCGAGACGCGCCAGTCGATCCAGAAGGCCGCCTGGCACCCGCTGGAGGAGCCGGTGTCGATGCAGCTGGTCGGCTGCACTCCCTATGAGATGGGCGAGGCGGCCAAGCTGAACGCCGATCGTGGGGCCGCGATCATCGACATCAACATGGGCTGCCCGGTGCGCAAGGTTGTCAATGGCGATGCGGGCTCGGCGCTGATGCGCGATCTGAAGCTGGCCTCGGCGATCATCGAGGCGACGGTGAAGGCGGTCGACGTGCCCGTGACGCTGAAGATGCGGATGGGCTGGTGTCATGACAGTCTGAACGCGCCCGAGCTGTCGCGCATCGCCGAGGATATCGGGGTCAAGATGATCACCGTCCATGGCCGCACCCGCAACCAGATGTACAAGGGCAGCGCGGACTGGGCGTTCATCCGCAACGTCAAGGAAGCCGTCAGCATCCCGGTGATTGCCAATGGCGATATCTGCTCGATCGACGATGCCGATGCGGCGCTCGACCAGTCGGGAGCCGATGGTGTCATGATCGGGCGTGGGGCTTATGGCCGTCCCTGGCTACTCGGGCAGGTGATGCACTGGTTCGCCACCGGCGAACGGCGCGCGGACCCGGCTCTCGACGAGCAATATCGCGCCGTGACCGAACATTATGACGCGATGCTGGAGCATTACGGCACTGAGACCGGCGTCAACATGGCCCGCAAGCATATCGGTTGGTACACGCGCGGCCTGCACGGTTCAGCCGAATTCCGCAACACGGTGAACCACGAAGCCAGCGCCGAGCGGGTCAAGGCGATGCTGTACGATTTCTACATGCCGCAGATCGAGCTTGCAGCGGCTGCCTGATCCGGCAGGTCGCGGTCGCCCTGGGTTCGGGGCGATGTTCGCCGCCTTGCCCGTGGCCATCGTGGTGGTCGACCCTGACAATCGCATCGCCCATGCCAATGCGTTGGCCGAACAGCTGCTGAACCTGTCCGAGCGGCTGATGGTCGGACAGCCGCTTGCCGCGATCCTTCCGCCACCCGACGCGCCGCGCAGCCGGGACGGCCATGGCTTCGCGGTGTACGATACCGTTATCGCTACACCGCACGGACCCAAGATCCGGGTCGATTTTGTCGAGGCGCAGATCCCGGACTATCCCGGCTGGCATGCGATCACGTTGCACAGCGCTGGGCCGTCGCGGCGGCTCGGCCATGCGTCCGAGCGTAGTGCTGGCGCGCGGGCAGCGGTGGGAGCGGCCGCCATGCTGGCGCATGAGATCAAGAACCCGCTGTCGGGTATTCGCGGCGCGGCGCAACTGCTCAATGGCGGCGAACTGACGACGCTGATTACGACCGAGGTCGACCGCATCGCCGCGCTGATCGACCGGATGCAGGATTTCAGCGATACCAGGCCCTTGCCGCTGGCATCGGAGAATATCTATCCGCTGCTGGCCCATGCGCGCGGGGTCGCCCTGGCTGGTTTCGCGCGCGGGGTTCCGGTCGAGGAGCGGTTCGATCCCTCGCTGCCGCCCGCCCGGATCAACCGTGACGCGCTGCTTCAGATCGTCATCAACCTGCTGAAAAATGCCCGCGAGGCCGTGCGGGAGGTGCGTAATCCGCGCATCGTCATCACCACCGCCTATCGCCACGGCATGTCGGTCAGCACCGGCGAAGGGCGACCCCGCCTGCCGCTGCCCATCGAAATCTGCGTCATCGACAATGGGCCGGGTGCGCCGGCGGATATCGCCGACCATCTGTTCGACCCCTTCGTCTCGGGGCGCCGCGAAGGGCAGGGGCTGGGCCTCGCGCTCGTCGACAAGCTGGTCCGCGACATGAGCGGCATCATCCAATATGCAAGAGAGGGCTCGCCCGAAATGACCGTACTCCGTCTGCTGCTGCCCAGGGCCCAGGCATGAGCCACGTCCTGGTGGTGGATGACGACGCCGCAATCCGTACCGTCGTCGGGCAGGCGTTGCGGCGGGCTGGGCATGAGGTGACGGCAGTCGAGACGCTGGCGCGACTGGACCGCGTGCTGGCGGGCGGGGCGCCGGACGTGCTGGTCACCGATGTCATCCTGCCCGATGGCGACGGCATCGACCATATCCGGGGCGTGGCGGAGCGGTTCCCCGCGCTGCCCATCATCATCCTGTCGGCGCAGAACACCCTGACCACCGCCGTCCGGGCGGCCGAGGTCGGGGCCTATGAATATCTGCCCAAGCCCTTCGATCTCGATGCACTGACCCAGGCGGTAGCTGGAGCACTGGCGCGGGGCGGTGTGCTGGTCGAGGACGGCTTGGGCGAGGATGACCGCGCCCTGCCGTTGATCGGCCGGTCGCAGGCGATGCAGGGCGTGTACCGGGTCATCGCGCGCGTGGTGTCGACCGACCTGACCGTGCTGGTCTCGGGTGAATCCGGCACCGGCAAGGAACTGGTCGCCCGAGCGATCCACGACCTGGGCCCCCGACGCGCTGCGCCGTTTGTGGCGATCAACATGGCCGCCATCCCGCGTGAACTGATCGAGGCCGAGCTGTTCGGGCATGAGCGCGGAGCCTTTACCGGCGCGGCGCAGCGCAATGCGGGACGCTTCGAGCAGGCGGCGGGCGGTTCGCTGTTTCTGGACGAGATCGGCGATATGCCGATGGAGGCGCAGACTCGGCTGCTGCGTGTCTTGCAATCCGGTGAGTTCACGACGGTGGGCGGCGCGCGGACGATCCGCACCGATGTCCGCATCGTCGCCGCGACCAATCGTGACCTCAGCCAACAGGTCGCCTCGGGCCAGTTTCGGGAAGACCTTTTCTACCGTTTGAACGTTGTACCGATCGCTTTGCCCGCGCTGCGCGAACGGCGGCAGGACATTCCGCTGCTCGCGCGCCACTTCCTGGAAAATGCCGCGCTTCAGGGGCTTCCCCGGCGCCGGATCGATGCCCACGCGCTTGATGTGCTCGTCGCGCATGACTGGCCCGGTAATGTCCGCGAACTGGAGAATATGATGCGGCGCTTGGCCGTGCTGGCGCGCGATGAAGTGATCGACGCCGATGCGGTACGCATCATGCTGGGAGAGGCGCGCTCGTTCCTTGTCCAGCAGAGCGATGGCGGCGCCGGGGGTGATCTGAGTGCGGCCGTCCATGCCTATCTGACCCGGCTGGCGACGACACAGCCACACGCGCTGGACGACGGGACGCTCTATGATCGGATCATCGGCGAGGTCGAGCGCCCCCTGATCGAGGCGATGCTGGCACGGCATGGCGGCAATCAGCTGCGGACGGCGCGCGCCATGGGGATCAATCGCAATACCCTGCGCAAGCGGCTCGACAGCTTGCACATCCCGGTCAGCGGCGACGACGATGCGGGATAGGGGCTGACATTATTTTTACGAATTGTGTCTTGCAGGACACGCTTCACGTTGTACGATTGCAACGATGTTGGCGTTCCTGAAGCCTGCTGGACCTGCCGAACCACCGCGATCCCGTTTCGCGGTGACCCCGGCGATGGAGATTGCGGTCATCATCGGCGCCGTGGCCGTCGCGATCGGCACCTATGTCTTCATCGACAGCCGCCACGATACGCAAGGACTGATCGCGCCTCCGGTCATGGCGGCCTTGCTGGCGCTGAACCTCGTGCCGGGTGTTCTGCTTCTGATGTTGCTCGGGCGGCGCGTGGCGATGCGCCGTGCGGATGAGTCTCCGGTCGGCGGGGGTGGACGGCTGCATGTCCGGCTGGTCGCGATCTTCTCGCTGACCGCCAGTATTCCGATCCTGTTGACGGTCGTCACGGCCTCGGTGCTGTTCCAGTCCTCCGCCGAGTTCTGGATTTCCGACCGCGCGCGCAAGGCGTTCGGCGACGCGATGGATATCGCCCGCCAGTCGCAGCAGCAGATCATCGAGCGCTGGGTCAAGGGCGCGGGCGCGATGTCGGGCGACCTCGGTCGCAACCTTCCGGTCCTCAAGGAAAATCGCGAGGAATTTCACCAATATCTTGGCTCGCAGATGCTGGTGCGTGAATTGGAGGAGGCGGTACTCTTCTCCTATGACCCGAAACAGGGCTTCAAATTCTACGACTATGTCTTTCCGCCGTCGGACTCGAAGTTCCGCGAGCTGGTGACGCCCGACATGGTGCAGCAGGCCCAGCGCGCCAACCGGCCCGAGGTCGGCATCAACGAGCGCCGCGTCTGGGTGGTCACTCCCCTTCCCAATAGTAAGGGGATCATGTTGTATGTCGGCACCGGCGTGAATGCCGACTTCCTCAGCAAGCAGCATTTTGCGGCCGAGGACGTATTCGACGATTATCGCGCACTTCAGGGGCGCGCCCGCTCGCTCCAACTCAAGTTCAACCTCGTCCTGTTCGCGATCGCCCTGCTGATCGTCGGCATTGCCGTCTGGATCGCGCTGGCCGTCGCCGACCGGCTTGTCCGGCCGGTTGGCGAACTGGTCGAAGCGGCACGGCGGATCGCGGGCGGCGATCTGACGGCGCGAGTGCCCGATCCGCGCACCCGGGACGAAGTTGGCACGCTGGCCAACGCCTTTAACCAGATGACCGGCCAGCTCGAGCGCCAGAACACGCAGCTGGTCACCGCCAATGCGCAGCTCGACAACCGCCGTGCCCTGATCGAGGCGGTGATGGCGGGCGTGTCGGCGGGCGTCATGGCGGTGGGTCGCGACCGATGTATTCGCATCGCGAACAATTCGGCCGACCTGCTGCTGGGAGCGGATCACGATGGACTGGTGGGCCGCAAGCTGGCCGAGGTCGCGCCCGAGCTCGACGATTTGCTGGACCAGGGGCGCCGCGAAGCGACCGTGCAGGTCGCGTTGCATGGTGACATGCGGACGCTGGCGGTGCGGATCGCGCAGACCGGCGACGGCCCCATCCTGACATTCGACGACATCACCCAGCAACTGCTCGATCAACGGCGCGCGGCCTGGTCCGACGTGGCCCGCCGTATTGCGCATGAGATCAAGAACCCGCTGACCCCTATCCAGCTTGCGGCTGAGCGTCTCCAGCGGCGCTATGGCAAGATCATCGGGCCGGAGGACGAGACGTTCGGCCGCCTGACCGAAACCATCGTCCGCCAGGTCGGCGATCTGCGCCGCATGGTCGACGAATTCTCGTCCTTCGCGCGTATGCCCAAGCCCGTGTTCCGCGAAGAAGCGATCGCCGATATCTGCGCGCAGGCCATGTTCCTGCACGAAGTCGCGCACCCGGACGTGACCTTCCAGCTGGACCAGGAAGAGCCCGCGCCGACCCTGGTCTGCGACCGGCGGCAGATGAGCCAGGCGCTGACCAACATCGTCAAGAATGCCGTCGAAGCCATTGAATCCCGGCCCGAAGGCATGAAAGGCGGTAAGGTCGTGATGACCGTCGGCCAGCAGGCGACGATGGTTACCATCACGGTTTCCGACAACGGCATCGGCCTGCCGCCCGAGCGCGATAGGATCATCGAGCCTTATATGACGACCCGCGCGCGAGGCACGGGCCTGGGCCTCGCCATCGTCAACAAGATCATTGAGGAACATGCCGGCACGATCGGCTTTTCCGACAATCCCACCGGTGGCACCATCGTGTCGATGATGTTCGATGCCGGTGCTCTCGCGGCGCTGGATCAGGGCGGCGCCGAACCCGAACTGGCTGGGGAGGGCCAGCTCACTGCTTTGACTCGTACCCGGACGTAAAAGATCATGGCTTTGGACATCCTCGTCGTCGACGACGAACTTGATATCCGCGAACTCGTCGCGGGCGTGCTGGAAGACGAGGGTTATGACGCCCGCGTCGCGGCGGACAGCGATGCCGCGCTGGAGGCCGTGGCGGTGCGCCGTCCGTCGCTGGTGCTGCTCGACGTCTGGTTGCAGGGGTCGAAGCTCGACGGGCTGGAACTGCTCGACGAGATCAAGCGCCGCGATCCTTCCATCCCGGTGCTGGTCATTTCGGGGCATGGCAATCTCGACACCGCCGTCGCCGCGATCCGCAAAGGCGCGGCCGATTTCATCGAAAAGCCGTTCGAGGCCGAACGCCTGCTCCTGATGGTCGGCCGGGCGACCGAGACCGAGCGGCTGCGGCGCGAGAACGCCTCGCTGCGCGCCTCCGCCGGGCGCGAGACCGACCTGACCGGCTCGTCAAGTGCGATCAATGGCATCCGCGCCACCCTGAAGCGCGTGGCGGCGACGGGCAGCCGGGTGCTGATCATGGGCGCGGCGGGTGTCGGCAAGGAAGTCGCCGCGCGGCTCCTCCACGGCTGGAGCAACCGGGCCGATGCGCCCTTCGTGGTGGTCAGCGCCGCGCGGATGACGCCCGAGCGGGTCGAGGAGGAATTGTTCGGTGTGGAGGAGGGGGGAGACCTCGTTCGTACCGGCCTGCTCGAACAGGCGCATGGCGGTACGTTGTTCCTGGACGAAATCGCCGACATGCCGATCGCGACCCAGGCGCGTATCCTGCGCGTGCTGACCGATCAGAGCTTTACGCGCGTCGGCGGCACGCGCGTCGTCAAGGTCGATGTCCGCGTCGTTTCCGCTACCGCGCGCGACTTGACGCAGGAAATTGCCGAGGGGCGTTTCCGCGAAGACCTGTATTACCGCCTCAACGTCGTGCCGGTGACCATCCCGTCGCTGGCCGAGCGGCGCGAGGACATCCCGCCGCTGGTCGAGCATTTCATGGCGCATTACGCCACCGAGCGGCGCGTCCGTACGCCTGAGATTGCGCCCGATGCGATGGTGGCGATGCAATCCTATGATTGGCCGGGCAATGTCCGCCAGCTGCGCAATGTGGTGGAACGGACGATCATCCTGGCGCCGGGCGATCGGGTCGGTCGTATCGATCTCGACCTGTTGCCCGCCGAGGTTCTGGGTGAGGGGGCCGATATGGGCGGATCGGGCGCGACCGCGATCATGGGCGCTCCGTTGCGGGAAGCGCGCGAAAGCTGGGAGCGGGAGTATCTGCGGGTGCAAATCCGGCGCTTCTCCGGCAATATTTCGCGCACCGCCAGCTTCATCGGCATGGAGCGCTCGGCTTTGCACCGCAAGTTGAAGCTGCTGGGTATCAGCGAAACGCGCGAGGATTGATCGAAGGGGCGGGCGGTCCCTCTGGACGAACGTCCCTCGAAATCTTAGATATTGGCGGTACCCGGTCCACGGGTGCATCTCCGACGCCGGGAAACGGCGCTAATCGCGGGCACGGACCCGCCAAGAACAAGGGCTTTCCCATGGCCGACAAATCGGGTTCGCTGCAGGACCTCTTTCTGAATGCACTGCGCCGCTCCAAGGCGCCGGTCACCATGTTCCTCGTCAAGGGCGTCAAGCTCCAGGGTATCGTCACCTGGTTCGACAATTTCTCGGTGCTGCTGCGCCGCGACGGCCAGTCGCAGCTGATCTACAAGCACGCCATTTCCACGATCATGCCCTCTGGCCCGCTGGACGTCGCCGCGATCGTAGACGGCGTGAACGAGCAGCAGCGTAAGAACCCGCTTTTGCAGGAAATCTTCCTGAACGCGGTGCGCAAGTCCGAAGACCCCGTGACCATGTTCCTGATCAACGGCGTCATGCTGCAGGGCCAGATTGCGGGCTTCGATTTGTTCTGCATGCTGCTTCAGCGTGAGGGCATGGCGCAGCTCGTCTACAAGCATGCCGTTTCGACCATTCAGCCGGCGCGTCCGCTGAACTTGGCCGAAGAGCAGGCGGGATCGGCCGAGGATTGAGCACCGGTTTCGATCGCGACCGCGGTGAGTTCGCGCGGGGCGCCCGCACGGTCATCGTCCTGCCCGACCAAGGCGATGCCGCTCGGGACGCCGAGGCCCGGCTCGATGAGACGGCGGGCCTCGCCATGGCCATCGGCCTGGATGTGGTCGAGCGGGTCGCGTTGCGCGTCCGTGCGCCCAAGCCTGCGACGCTGATCGGCAGCGGCCAAGTCGAACAGGTCGCGCAGCAGGTGCGGATGGAGGAAGCGCAGCTCGTCGTGTTCGACGCTGCGCTGACCCCGGTGCAGCAGCGCAATCTGGAAACCGCGCTGGAGGCCAAGGTCATCGACCGGACCGGCCTGATCCTCGAAATCTTCGGCGAGCGCGCTGCGACGGCCGAGGGCCGGTTACAGGTCGAACTCGCCCATCTCGATTATCAGGCGGGCCGACTGGTCCGCAGCTGGACCCACTTGGAACGCCAGCGCGGCGGCTTCGGCTTCCTGGGTGGGCCGGGTGAAACCCAGATCGAGGCCGACCGGCGCATGATCCGCGACCGCATGGCGCGGCTGCGGCGGGAGTTGGATCAGGTCAGCCGGACGCGTGGTCTTCACCGCGAACGTCGTCAGCGGGCACCCTGGCCGGTGATCGCGCTGGTCGGTTATACCAACGCCGGAAAGTCGACGCTTTTCAATCGCCTGACGGGCGCTCATGTCATGGCGAAGGACCTGCTTTTCGCCACGCTGGACCCGACTCTGCGCCAGATCCAGTTGCCCGGCATCGATAAGGCGATCCTGTCGGATACGGTGGGCTTCGTTTCCGACCTGCCGACTCAATTGGTTGCTGCCTTCAAGGCGACGCTGGAAGAGGTCGTTTCGGCCGACCTGCTGATCCATGTTCGTGACATCGCGCATCCCGATACAGAGGCACAGCGCGCCGACGTCGAGGCGGTGCTGACCGAAATCGGCGTCGATCCCGAAACCCCGCGATTCGAGGCATGGAACAAGGTCGACCTGATCGATGGCGATCACCGCGAGGACGTGCTGGTCGAGGCGGCGCGGCGCCCGAACATCGTGGCTCTATCCGCTATGACGGGGGAGGGCGTGGATGACCTGATCGAACAGGTTGCCGCCGCGCTGACCTCGGGCCATCGTCGTTATCGCATCGCCCTGGATGCCGGTGACGGGGCGGGGGCCGCCTGGCTCCACGCGCATGGCGAGGTGCTGGATCAGGTGATCGAGGGGGAACAGGCGGTCTATGACGTCCGCCTGTCCGAACCGGATTACGAGCGGTTCAACCGCCGCGACGTTTGACGTCCTGCCAGAGGGCTTCCTTCGCTTCCAAGTCGAGGGCGGAGAAGCCTTCACCGGCGATCTCCTCCATGCCCCGGAAGCGGCGCTCGAACTTCAGATTGGCGTTGCGCAGCGCGGCTTCGGCATCGACGCCCCGGTGGCGGGCCCAGTTGACGACGGCAAATAGCAGGTCGCCGAACTCTTCTTCCAGCGTGTCGGGCGTGGCTTCGACGATCTCCTGTATCTCTTCGTCGATCTTGGCGCGTGGCCCAGCCTCGTCGGGCCAATCGAAGCCGACCCGCGCCGCGCGGTTCTGGAGCTTTTCCGCCCGCATCAGCGCTGGCAGACCGAGCGCCACACCGTCAAGCGTCCCACCGGCCGCCTTGGCACGGCGTTCCTCGGCCTTGATCTGCTCCCACAGATGATGGCCACCCTCGGCCACATCGCCGAAGATATGCGGGTGGCGCCGTTCCATCTTATCGCTGATCGCGGTCACGACATCCGGGAAGGCAAAATGCCCCATATCCTGAGCAATCTGCGCGTGGAAGACGACCTGTAGCAGCAGGTCGCCCAGTTCGTCCTTGAGATCGGCCATGTCACCGCGCGCGATCGCGTCGGCGACTTCATGCGCTTCCTCGATCGTATAGGGCGCAATCGTCTCGAAGCTCTGCGCCACATCCCATTCACAACCGGTCTGGGGGTCGCGAAGGCGCTTCATGATGGTCAGCAGGCGCTCCAACACCGATCTCCTTACATTCGATAATATATATTATGTAAAACCAAGTCAGTCTGGCGGGTTGAGGGTCATGATACCCTGCTCGACCCGCCAGGCGCGCAGACGGCTCAACACGTTCATGCCGATGATGTCCTGATCGCCAAATGCCGGCGATACGTCCGCACCAACATCGTCCAGAATGACCGATCCGATGCCGAGCTTGGCAACCGTAACATGGTCCGCCGTGGCCGGGCCGTTGGCCGTGTCGATCAGACTGCCGAAAGGACTTTGCGTCAGATCCAGTCCGGCCGCCCGCGCCGTAGCCACCGATAAGGCCGTTGTCGTGGCGCCGCTGTCGATCATCATGCGCCGCTCGATGCCGTTGATGCGGACATTGGCCCAATAATGGCCGTCCGGGCCGATCGGAATCCGCGCGGTGCCTGCCGACACTTTGGAAGTCGGCCACCAGCCCGTGAGACGATCGCGCTGGGCGACGACCAGGAACATGGCACCGAATATCCCGATCCAGATCAACGCCATGCGCATGGACTGGCCGATGGGAATGCGCCGGGCCAGCAAGGCACTGAGCGGCAATATCAGGATCAGGCCATAAAAGACGATGTCCATGGCCCGGTCGGTGCTCACGGGATCAGCTCCAACCCGTCATAGGCGGGCTCGACCCCTTTGGGCAGTTCGCGGCAGAGCGTGGCATAATCCATCGACTGGTCCATGTGGATCAGCACGGTGCGGCGCGGCTTCAGCATCTCCACCCAGTGCAGCACGGATGGCAGGTCGGCATGGGCCGGATGCGGATGGCGGCGCAGCGCATCGACGATCCAGATATCAAGATCGCGATACAGATCGGCCATGTCGGGCGTCAGATCATGAAAATCCGTGGCATAGCCGATGCTCTTGCCATCGCATTCAAAACGAAAGCCTGCCGACAGAATGCGGCCATGCGGCTGATCCACGGTATGCACCCGCACGCCGCCGATCGTCATGTCGTCTTCCAGCATCGTCATGGTTGCTGTCGGCGGATAGCCGGTCTTCCCGCGAAACACATAGCCGAAGCGGCTTTCCAGCGACGCGGCCGTCGCGGGGCGCGCATAACCCGACACCGGTTGGCCCAGCGCATGATAGATTTGCCGCACATCGTCGATGCCATGGCAATGATCGGCATGGTCGTGCGTCCAGAGGATCGCATCCACCGTGGCGACCTCTGCGGCCAGCAGCTGTTCGCGCATATCCGGGCCGGTATCGATCAGGATACGCGTGTCTTCATGCTCGACCAGCGCCGACATGCGCATCCGCCGGTTGCGCGGCTCGCCGGGATCGCATGCGCCCCAGTCATTGCCGATCCGGGGAACGCCCGACGATGTACCGCAACCGAGGATGCGAATTTTCACGCGCGCGTCTTGGCGAACAGCCGGTGGAAATTTTCGGCGGTCGCGGTTGTCAACTGCTCGACCGTTTCTCCGCGCAGCTCGGCCAGGAACTTGGCGGTGTCGGCGACGAAGGACGGCTCCCCGGTCTTGCCGCGATGGGGCACGGGCGCCAGGAACGGAGCATCGGTCTCGACCAGCAGCCGGTCGAGCGGCAGGCGCGCGGCGGTGTCCTGCAAATCCTTCGCGCTCTTGAAGGTCACGATACCCGAAATGGATATATAAAAGCCTAACGCCAAGGCCTTATCGGCAAATGCTCCACTGGCGGTGAAACAGTGGATGACGCCCGGATAGGCCCCCTTCCCCATTTCGTCGGCCAGGATTGCGGCGGTATCATCCTCGGCGTCACGGGTGTGGACGACCAGCGGCAGACCGGTCTCGCGACACGCGGCGATATGCGCACGGAAGCTCGCCTGTTGCCGCTCGCGGTCGCTGTGATCGTAATAATAGTCGAGGCCACTCTCCCCGATGCCGACGACGCGCGGATGGCTGGCACGTTCGACCAGCTTGGCGGTGTCGACATGGGGATGGGCATCAGCCTCATGCGGGTGAATGCCGACCGTCGCCCAGACATCCGGCTCACGCTCGGCAGTGGCGATGACCGCATCCCATTCGCTTTCGCGCGTGGAGATGTTGAGCATCGCGGTGACGCCCCGATCCCGCGCCCGCGCGAGCATCCCAGCCTGATCTTCGATCAAGCCCTTGTAATTCAGATGGCAATGGCTGTCGGCGAGCATCAGGCGTCGGCCTCGACCGGGATTTCCAGGCGCGGAAAAGCCGGGGTCGGCGCGGCCAGCGGCGTGCCGTTCGCCGCGCGGCGTGCGTACCAGCCATCATCGTCGATCGCGGCATGATCCCGTTCCTCGGCCCCCAGCGTGTCGAGGACGAGCCCTGCCCCGCGCGGCGTGACGGGCAGGATCGCAATGGCGAGCATACGGATCGCACGCACCAGCGTGCAGAGCACAGCGTGCATCCGCTCGGGATCGGTCTTGCGCAGCGACCAGGGGGCCTGCACATCGATATACTGGTTGCAGGCATAGACGCCGCGCATCCACGCTTCGATCCCCTGGCTAAGCGCCAGATCGCCGAAGGCCGTCTTCAGGCCCGCGCAGGCCACAACGACCTCCTCCAACAGCATCGCATCGGCCGGATCGCTCCGTCCCGCCTCGGGGAGTGCGCCGCCCAGATTCTTGGCGATGAACGACAGAGTGCGCTGTGCCAGATTGCCGAAGCTGTTGGCCAGTTCCGCGTTGACGCGGGTGACGATCGCCTCGGCCGAATAGGAGCCGTCCTGGCCGAAGCTCACCTCACGCAGGAAGAAATATCGCAAGGCGTCGACACCGAACGCATCGGCCAGGCCCATCGGGTCCACGACATTGCCGACCGACTTGGACATCTTCTCGCCCCGGTGGAGCAGGAAGCCGTGCCCGAACACTGATTGGGGCAAAGGCAAGTCCGCCGACATCAGGAAGGCGGGCCAATAGACGGTGTGGAACCGCACGATGTCCTTGCCGATCAGGTGCAGATTGGCGGGCCAGAACCGCGCCAAATCGCTATCCTTGTTTGGATAGCCGGTGCCGGTCAGGTAGTTGGTCAGCGCGTCGACCCAGACATACATGACATGGCCCGGGCTGTCCGGCACCGGCACGCCCCAGTCGAAGCTGGTCCGCGACACCGACAGATCGGACAGCCCGCCTTCGACGAAGCGCATCACCTCATTGCGGCGGCTTTCCGGGCGGATGAAATCGGGATTGTCGCGGTACAGGTCCAGCAGCGGCTGCTGATATTTGGACAGGCGGAAGAACCAGGTTTCCTCAGCGGTCCATTCCACCGGCGTGCCCTGCGGCGACAGCTTGGTGCCGTCCTCGGCGGTCGTCAGTTCGCCCTCGTCGTAAAAGGCTTCGTCGCGGACCGAATACCAGCCCTCATAGCGGTCGAGGTATAGATCGCCCTTGTCCTGCATCGCCTTCCAGATCGCTTGGCTGGCGGCATAGTGGTCGGTGTCGACCGTACGGATGAACCGGTCGTAGGAGATATCAAGGCGGTCCGCCATCACATGGAAATGGCTGGACATTTCGTCGGCGAATTCGCGTGTCGGGACGCCCCGCGCGCGCGCTGCCTGGGCCATCTTCAGCCCATGCTCGTCGGTGCCCGTCTGGAACAGGACATCGCGGCCCGCCTGACGCTGGAACCGGGCGATGACGTCGGCCGCCACCATCTCATAGGCATGGCCCATATGCGGGCGGCCATTGGGATAGTGGATGGCGGTGGTGATATAGAATGGATCGGCCATGGCCGGTCCCTAGAACATCCCCTCGCGCAGGTGAAGCCCGGCTTAGCCGCGAAGACTCCAGGCCAGCCACAGCCAGCCGCCGATCAGGATCGTGCCCCCGATCGGTGTGATCGCGCCCAGCCAGCGCGGCGCGCCAAAGGCCATGGCGTAAAGCGTACCCGCAAAGATCGCTGCCCCGATGACGAAGGCCCAGGCGACGCCGCGCGCCTCCATCCGAAGCGCGACGAGCGCGGCGACCGCGTGGATCAGCTGATAGTGGCCACCGGTGCGCAGCCATTCGACCGCCGCGCCTTCCGCCCGGTGTGCGCCGAACGCCCCGGCGGCTATCGCCATCGCACCCGATAACGCGGCCAAGATCGCCACCCATCCCATGGTTCAGCCCTTTCGCTCGTCCTGCGTGATCATCCGGTCACTCGCCGCGTGCAGGTCTCCGGCTGCGGCCTGGGCAGCCAGCCTTTCCTTGTCGCGGGCCCGGTACATCGTCTCGACCCGGTCGATTTCGGCCTCGTCGACTTCCAGGCTGCCCAGGGCCAGCCGGGCCATCTTCACCGCCGACTCCAGAACCTCGCGGACGACATATCGCGCCGGTCCGCCCTTCAGGCGCAGGACGGCGCGGCGGTCATAGGCGCGGACGAACAGCGCGGCACTCGGGAAGGCGGCGTGGACGCTTTCCAGAAATTCCAGCGTGATCTGATCCTCGTCGAGGCAGAACAGGATCAACTCCGCCTCGGCCGCGCCCGCCTGTCGCAACAGGTCGAGCCGGGTGCCGTCGCCATAATAGACCTTGGCCCCGAAGGACGCGGCGATGTCGATCATCTCGATATCGCGGTCGATCAGCGTGACGGGCACGTCGCTGGCGATCAGCATCTGGGCGACGGTCTGGCCGAAACGGCCATAGCCGACGATCAATGCGTTGGCACCATCGGTCATCGGCCCCTCGCGTTGGCCGCCGCGGGTGATGACCGGCTCCTCACGGATACGCCGGGTGGCGGCCATCAGGAAGGGCGTCGTCGCCATCGACACGGTGATGATCGCGCCGAACAGGCTCGCCGCTTCGGGCGCGATCAGATAACCCGCCTGGGCCTGGGCAAACAGGACGAAGCCGAATTCGCCGCCTTGGCTCATCAGCAGCCCGAGCGCGAAGGCGGACCGCCAGTTCATCTTGAACGCCAGGCCGATCAGCATGATGACCAGCGTCTTGGTCGCGATCAGCGCCAATGCCATTACCGCGACGAATAGCGGCCGCTCGGCAATGGCGGGCAGGTTCAGCATCATGCCGACGGCTAGGAAGAACAGACCGAGCAGGATCGAGCGGAACGGCTCGACATCCGCCTCCAACTCATGCCGATAGGGGCTGTCGGCGAGCATGACGCCCGCGATGAATGCACCCAAGGCAGTCGACAGGCCGAGCAGTTCCATCACCGCGGCGCTGGCGATGACCGTAAACAGTCCGGCAAAGACGAACATCTCGCGCTCGCCCATATTGCCGATCAGGCGGAACAAAGGCCGCAGCAAAAAACGTCCCGCCACGATCAGGCCGATGATCGCGCCGATCGTCTCCAGAGCGAGTATCCAGCCCGGCGGACCGGTGTGGTCCGCCGGATTGCGCGACATGGCCGCCACGATGGTGATCAGCGGGACGATTGACAGGTCCTGGAACAGCAGGATCGAGAAGGCGCGCTCTCCAAAGGGCGTGCGCATCCGCCCCGAGGATTGCAGCATCGGCAAAACCTGGGCGGTCGAGGACAACGCCAATGGCAAGCCCAACGCCAGCGCGGCCTCCAGTGAGAAATGCGCCAGAAGGACAATTCCGGTGATGGCCAGGCCACAGGCCGCGACCTGGATCAGCCCGAGCCCGAAAATTTCGTGCTTCATCCGCCACAGTCGAGCCGGGTTCAACTCCAGCCCGACGATGAACAGCAGCAGGGTGATGCCGATCTCGGCGATGCCCAGTTTCGACTCG
The DNA here is from genome assembly GCA_913777475.1 of uncultured Sphingomonas sp. Lineage (GTDB taxonomy): Bacteria > Pseudomonadota > Alphaproteobacteria > Sphingomonadales > Sphingomonadaceae > Sphingomonas. The sequence goes on from CAJYRW010000008.1 coordinate 36,591, forward strand.
GCGTCGCCGACCAAGCCCAGCACATGCGGGCCGACCACCGCGCCCGCGACCAGATAGCCCAGCGTAGCACCGAGACCCAGGCGTCGGAAGACCAACACGAACGCCAGCCCGAAACCCAGCAGGATCGCACCGTCGCGCAGCAGGGAGACTTCGCTATGCATCAGCGAACCATCGCGCCGGATGCCTGCTCAGCGGCCTCGGCCGCTGCCTCGAAGGCGAGCCGGATCGAGGGGTGGCGTGCGGTGTAGGTCAGCGCGGGCGAGAAAACCTCCAGGCCCGGCCAGTCGGGTGCATCCTCCTGCCCCGCCGCCAGCCAGCCGGTCAGGGCATCGCGCGCCTCGGCCAGTTCGCTCACGCTGCGCCCGACGATATGTGCCGAAAGCAGCGCGGCGGACGCCTGCCCCAGCGCGCAGGCACGGACGAGCATTCCGACCTGGCTGACGCGGCCGTCCTCGTCCAGATCGATGTCCACCGTCACCCGGCTACCGCAGATGGGCGAGCGCTTTTCCACGCTCGCCATCGGATCGGTCAGCCGCTGGTCGTGCGGAATGGCCGTGGTTAGCCGCAGGATTTCGGCGTTATAGAGGGGCGCGGTCATGACGGCGTCTCGCTGTTGGTGGCCGCGTCGGTGGGCGGTATAGGGGCGCCGAAGACCGGCAGGCCGCGACGGCGGCGATCGACGAAGTCGGCGATCCCGGCGCTCGTGGCATTCAGAAGCTTATAGGTGCGGCTCTTGACCATCCATTCGGGACGGCGGGCCGGGCCGCCGCTGACCGTATCGACCAGAAGGGCCACGACCAGAAAGACGAGGCTGGCGAGGATCAGTCCTTTGAGCGCACCGAAACCGAAGCCAAGCGCTCGGTCGACCGGCCCCAGGATCGAGGTCCGCGCCCGGCTGCCGATCGCGCGGGCGACCAGCCGTCCGCCGAGATAGGTCACGCCGACGATCAACGCGAAGGCCAGGACGGCCGATCCCGATACGGTGCCGACCACACCGGTCAGCGCCTGGGCAAGTGGGATATGAAAGAGTTTTAGCGCCGCGACGATCGCGACCCAGGCAAACAGCGCGAGGACTTCGGTTACGAAACCGCGCAGGAAACCCTGGATCGCGGCGCCGAACACGGCGATCAGGACAAGAATATCAAGCGCTGTCAATGCGTCCGGTCCAATGTTTCAGCCCCATCCTGTCATCGCGCCGCCCGGCACGGCGCGGGCGGACGTGACGACCTCAGCCCCTCGCTACCCTCGACCCAACATATGGTCAACGAACTCGGCCAGGGTACGGAAACCGGTCATTCGCAAACCGCTTTCCTCGGACGTCATCGCTCGGGGCACCATGGCTTTCTCGAAGCCGAGTTTGCCTGCCTCCTTCAGTCGTAGCGCGCCGTGTGCAACCGATCGGATTTCCCCCGACAGCGCGATCTCGCCGAACACGATCGCGTCCGACGGAACCGGCCGCTCTGACAGCGCCGAGATGAGCGCAGCGGCAACCGCGAGATCGGCCGCCGGGTCCTGCACTCGGTATCCGCCCGCGATATTGAGATATACCTCTGCCGACGAAAAGCTCAGCCCGCATCGCGCCTCCAGCACGGCCAGGATCATCGCGAGCCGCCCCGTGTCCCAGCCGACGACCGCACGCCGGGGCGTGGCACCCGAGGCCAGCCGGACGGTCAGCGCCTGGATTTCGACCAGCACTGGTCGCGTCCCCTCCAGCGCCGGGAACACCGTCGCCCCCGTAACCCCCTCGTCCCGGTTGGTGAGGAACAGCGACGAGGGATTGCCGACCTCGGTGAGCCCCTCGGTCTGCATCGCGAAAACGCCGATCTCGTCGGTCCCGCCGAAACGGTTCTTGATCGCGCGCAGAATACGATACTGGTGGCTCCGTTCGCCCTCAAAGGCGAGCACGGTGTCGACCATATGTTCCAGCACGCGCGGCCCCGCGATCGATCCGTCCTTGGTGACATGCCCGACCAGCACGACGGCGGTGCCGCGCTCCTTGGCGAAGCGGATCAGTTCCTGACCCGACGCGCGAACCTGGCTGACCGTGCCCGGTGCGCCCTCGATCAGGTCGGAGTGCATGGTCTGGATCGAGTCGATGATCAGCAGTGCTGGTGGCGTGCCGATCGACAGGGTGGTGAGGATGTCGCGGACCGAGGTCGCGGCCGCCAGCCGGACCGGCGCTTGCCCCAGTCCCAGCCGACGCGCGCGCAGACGCACCTGGTCGGCGGCTTCTTCGCCCGAGACATAGGCGACGGGTTTGCCCGCCAGGGCGAGCTTGGCGGCGGCTTGGAGCAGCAGGGTCGACTTGCCGATCCCCGGATCGCCGCCGATCAGCGTGGCCGAGCCCTCGACGAACCCGCCGCCGAGCGCCCGGTCCAGCTCGGCGATGCCGGTCGCCATCCGGTCGGGCAACGGAATGTCGGCGTCCAGCCCGACGAGCTGGATCGCACGCCCGCCGCCCTGCAGATTATGCTTGGCGGCAAAAGGGGTCAGCTGGACCGGCGCTTCCTCCAGCATGGTATTCCATTCGGAGCAATCGGGGCACTGCCCCTGCCAGCGGGACGACACCGATCCGCAGGATTGGCAGACATAGCGCTTCTGAACTTTGGCCATGGCGCTACCTCTAGCGGGAGCGGAACGAAAATGGAACGGATATGATGCGCCGGGGCAGGAGTGGTCTTTGCGTCGTCACCCGTCTATGGGGCGGATTCCATGACCCCAGACCAGTTTCGTGTCGCCCTGTTCAGCGGCAACTATAATTACACGCGCGACGGCGCGAACCAGACGCTCAACCTGCTCGTCGGCCATCTGCTCGATCGGGGCGTCGCCGTACGCGTCTATTCCCCGACATCCTCGACCCCGGCCTTTCCGCCGGTCGGCGATCTGGTCGACGTGCCAGCCATCCCGCTGCCCTTCCGCGCGGATTACAAGCTGGCGCGCGGACTACCTGCCAAGGTGCGCGCCGATCTGGAGGCCTTCGCGCCCAATATCGTCCATGTCTCGGCCCCTGAATTCCTCGGCCATGCGGCGGTGCGCTGGGCGCGGGACAAGGGTGTCCCGTCGCTGGCGTCGGTGCATACCCGGTTCGAGACCTATCCGGCCTATTACGGCCTGGGCTTTCTCGAAAAGGCGATCATCCGGCTGCTTACTCGCTTCTACAACAAGTTCGATCGGATCGTTGCGCCCAGCCCCAGCATGATCGCGCTGCTGCGCGGCTGGGGCGTGACGCCGCCGATGAGCATCTGGTCGCGGGGAATCGACCATGACCGGTTCCAGCCCGCGCGCCGCAGCCTGGAATGGCGGCGCTCACTCGGCATCGCCGATCACGAGGTCGCGATCGGGTTCCTGGGCCGCCTGGTCAAGGAAAAGGGGCTGGACGTCTTTGCCGAGGCGCTGGCCGAGTTGCGGCGGCGCGGCGTGCCGCACAAAGTACTGGTTGTGGGCAAGGGCCCGGCGGAGGGTTGGTTTGCGAAAGCCACGCCCGATGCGATCTTCGCAGGCTATCAGACCGGCGACGATCTGGGCCGGGCGGTCGCGTCGATGGACATCTTCTTCAACCCCAGCGTCACCGAGACGTTCGGCAACGTGACGACCGAAGCCATGGCCGCCGGTGTGCCCGTCGTCGCAGCCAACGCGACTGGCGCGATGGACCTCGTGGCGGATGGCGAGACCGGCTATCTGGTCGAGGCGCGCGACATCAGGGGCTATGCCGACGCGCTGGAGCGGATCGCGACCGACGCTCCCTTGCGCCACCGGTTCAGCGCAGCAGGCCAGGCCCGCGTCGCCGATTACCGGTGGGATAAGGTCAACGACGCCGTGCTCGATGCGTACCGCGCGCTGTTCGCCGACCGCGCCTGACGCCTAGCCTTCGCGCCAGTCGAAGGTAAGCGGCGCCTCGCGAAAGGCGAAGCGATCCAGATGGCTGGACACGACCTCGCGCATTCGTGCGACGTCGCCGTCCTCCGGCACGGTGAGGATCACGTCGAGCGTGTCGCTGCTCGCGCGCATTTCCAGTTTCGATCCATTTGGAAAGGTGATCGTCCCCTCTTCAGCGGTGAAGACGACCTCCATCTTGTGGCTCCAATGCTTGGCGAGCTGCTGGAGGTAGCGGCTGGCCGAAAGCGTCGGCACGCGGGCAACGGACATGCTCATTTCATCCGCTCCACCTTCTGGGCCAGTTCGTCGATCAGCGCGGCGACCTCGTGAGCCATATCCTGTGAGGCATCGCCCCGCCCGAAGCGTTCGCCCAGCGCGATCTTCAGCCCGATCATCGCACGCCGGACGGGTGCGGAGTCGGTCCGTTCGCGGTGCTCGCCCAGGGCTTTCAGGCGGGCGATCAGCGCCTCGACCTGCTCGGCATTGTCCGCGAGATGGCTGCGCCCGGTTTCGGTCGCGGCGAACCGCTTCTTGGCGCCCTCCGAGCGCTGTTCCTCGATAAAGCCCATTTCGTCGAGCAGGGTGAGCGTCGGGTAGATGATGCCCGGGCTGGGCGCATAGGCGCCGCCGGTCATGGTTTCGATCTCGCGGATCAGGTCATAGCCGTGGCGCGGTTCGTCGGCGATCAGCTTGAGCAGAACCAACCGCAATTCGCTGCCGTCGAACATCCGTCCACGGCGTCCGCCCCGGCCGCGACCGCCGCCCATTTCCCGTTCGATGTCCCATTTCACCTCGAACGGCCCGAACGACCAATGGCTCCGTCGATGGGCGCGATCCGTCCCCTCGGCATGATGATGGTGATGATGATGTCGCATGGTGCAACTCCTTTCTTGATAGCATCAAGATATATCGTGAGCGATCGAAGTCAAGATCGTCCAAGATATATCTTTGGGTGAGAGGATGACGTGACGCCCCTCGTGCCCTACATGGCGGACATGGCCGATCTGTTCGCGGGCATGGACCCCGCCCCCGCCGCTCCTGCCCTGTCACCGGACGCGCCGCTGGCTGACCGGCTGCGCCCGATGCAGCTGGCGGAGGTCGTGGGGCAGGATCACCTGACGGGACCGGGCGGCGCGATCGGGCGGATGGTCGCCGCCGGTCGGCTGTCGTCGATGATCCTCTGGGGACCGCCCGGCACCGGCAAGACCACGATCGCCCGACTGCTCGCCGCCGAGGTGGGCCTGCGCTATGCCGCAATCTCCGCCGTCTTTTCGGGCGTCGCGGATTTGAAGAAGGTCTTTGCCGAGGCGCGCGACCATGGCCGTCTGGGTCAGCGCACCCTGTTGTTCGTGGACGAGATCCACCGCTTCAACCGCGCGCAACAGGATGGTTTCCTGCCCTATGTCGAGGATGGCACCGTCACGCTGGTCGGGGCGACCACGGAGAACCCCTCCTTCGAGCTCAACGCCGCCTTGCTCAGCCGTGCGCAGGTGCTGATCCTCCACCGCCTCGGCCAGGCGGCCCTCGACCAGTTGCTGGAGCGGGCCGAGGTGGAGATGGGCCGTCCCCTGCCCCTCGATCCGGCGGCGCGCGACGCGCTGATCGCCAGTGCGGATGGTGACGGGCGGTTCCTGCTCAACCAGGCGGAGACGCTGTTCGCGGTCGACTTGCCCGAGCCGCTCGACCCCGCCGGGCTGTCCGCATTCCTGCAACGTCGGGTTGCGGTCTATGACAAGGACCGGGAGGGGCATTACAACCTGATCTCGGCGCTGCATAAGTCGATCCGCGGATCGGACCCGCAGGCCGCCCTTTATTATCTCGCGCGGATGCTGACGGCGGGCGAGGAGCCGCTCTACGTGCTGCGCCGCCTGACCCGCGCCGCCGTCGAGGATATCGGGCTGGCCGACCCGCAGGCGCTGGCCCAGTGTCTTGCGGCCAAGGACGCCTATGACTTTCTGGGCTCGCCCGAGGGGGAGTTGGCGATCGCGCAGGCGTGTCTTTATCTGGCGACCGCGCCCAAATCGAACGCCGCGTACAAGGCGCAGAAACAGGCCTGGCGCACCGCCAAGGAGACGGGCTCTTTGATGCCGCCCGCCAATATCCTGAACGCGCCGACCAAGCTGATGAAGCAGATCGGTTACGGCGCGAACTATCAGTATGACCACGACGCCGAGGGCGGGTTTTCGGGCGCCAACTACTGGCCCGACGAACTACCGCCGCAAGAATTTTATACCCCCTCGGGCCGCGGCCTGGAAAAACGGATCGCCGAGCGCATGGCGTGGTGGGACGAGCGGCGGCGCGCGTTGCGGGATGGGGATGGCTGAGCGCTTCGACGGGTTCGTCGCGATCGATTGGTCGGGGGCGCACGGAACGGCGCATCCGGGCATCCGCATGGCGCATTGCGGAGCGGGACATGCCGCACCTGAGCTGGTGCCGCCGCCGGGCCGGGCCTGGTCGCGCCAGGGCGTGGCGGACTGGATATTGGAGCGTGCCGATGAGCCTCTGCTGATCGGTTTCGATTTCAGCTTTTCGGCGCCCTTCGTCGCGCGCGGCGCGCATCTGCCTGGCGATAGGCCCACTCCCGATGCCCGGGCGCTCTGGGCCTATGTCGACGAGAGCAGCGACGATCCCGATCTGGGCGCGCGCAGCTTCCTGGAGGCGCGGCGGGGCACGCATTTCTATTTCGGGGCAGCCGATGGGCGCAAGGCCGACTTCCTCCACTGGCGCGCATGCGAGATCGCCGCGGACGGGGGGAAGAAGCCCTCGACCGTCTATGACGCGATCGGTGCGTCCCAGGTGGCGAAGGCCAGCTTTGCCGGAATGCGGCTGTTGCGACGGCTGGACGGGCATGTCGCGATCTGGCCCTTCGATTCCATTCCGGCGAAGGGCGCGCTGGTGGTCGAAATCTATACCTCCATCGCCGCGCGCGCTGCCGGTCGCCCCCGAGGCCGGAGCAAGATGCGGAGTGCCGAGGCCTTGGACGACGCGCTGACCCAGCTGGGCAGCCAACGGCATCACCCGCTGGACCGCTATGACGATCACAGTACCGATGCGATCCTGACCTCCGCTTGGCTGCGCACCGTCGCGGCGCGGTCGGATTTGTGGCATCCGGCAGGGCTGACGACGCAGATCGCCCAAACGGAGGGCTGGACCTTCGGTGTCTCTTGACGCTAGGGGGACCGCAACGCCGGATTAGCACAGCGGTAGTGCAGCGGTTTTGTAAACCGAAGGTCGGGGGTTCGATCCCCTCATCCGGCACCATTTCCCTTCCGTACACGCCATCGACATTGGCACCAAAACCACCGCGCTGCGTTACAGTGGCGGAATGATCAAGGTCGCCAGCTACAATATCCGAAAGGGGATCGGCGCTGACCGCAGGCGCAATCCCGACCGTATCCTGGACGTGCTGCGCGAGGTCGATGCCGATGTCATCGCGCTACAGGAGGCCGACCGCCGCTTCGGCGAGCGCGAAGGGGTGATCCCGCTTCACCTGCTGGACGATCACAGCGACTGGAAGCCGATCGTGTACGGGATGAAAGCCCGGTCGATGGGCTGGCATGGCAATACGATCCTGGTCCGCAAGACCGTGCAGATCCTGGATTTCGAGGCGATCCACCTGCCCTCGCTGGAGCCGCGCGGGGCGGTGATGGCCGACCTGAGGACGAACAGCGGCGTCATCCGCGTGGTCGGCATGCACCTCGACCTGTCGGGCCTCTGGCGCAGGAGGCAGGCCGGGGCGATTCTATCGCATCTGGCGAGTTGCGTGGAACCCCGTCCCACCGTCATGATGGGTGACCTGAACGAATGGACTCGCGCCGCCGGGTGCCTTCGGGATTTCACGCGGGAGTTCATCATGGCGGACACCGGCCCCAGTTTTCATGCCAGGCGCCCCATCGGGCGGCTCGACCGGATCATGGTGACGCCCGATCTACACATCGCCGACTGCGGCGTCCATGCGACGCCGATGTCGCGCAAGGCCTCCGACCATCTGCCCATCTGGGCGAATCTGGCACCCCGCTGATGCGCGAAAAGGAACTGCGGCTGGCGCTGGTCTGCTATGGCGGCATCAGCCTGGCCGTCTACATGCACGGCATCACCAAGGAAATCTGGCGGATCGTCCGCGCCAGCCGCGCCTCGCACGAGGGCGATCCGCCAGCGTCCGCCGTCGATGCGGTCTATCAGGATCTGCTGGACGAAATGGCCGAGCGGGGCGGCGTGCGGGTTCGCGTGCTTGCCGACATCATCGCAGGGGCGAGTGCCGGCGGGATCAACGGTATTTTCCTGGGACAGGCCCTGTCGACCGGCCAGTCGCTCGACCCGCTGACCGACCTGTGGCTGGAGGCGGGCGACATCGAGTCGCTGATCGCGCCCGAGGCCGCGCCGACCTCTCGCTTTTCCAAGATGTGGGCCCTGCCCATCGCCTGGATGGCGGCGGGGCGCAGTGGTGACAAGATCGAGGCGCTGGACGAGGATACCCGCGACGAGGTGCGCTACAAGCTCGGCCATCTCGTCCGCTCGCGCTGGTTCGAGCCGCCGTTCGACGCCGATGCCTTTACGGGCAAGCTGCTGGAGGCATTCGACCGTATGGCGGCGGCCCCGGCGGGCAAGCGCCTATTGCCGCCCGGCCAGCCGCTGGACCTCTTCGTCACCGTCACCGACTTCACCGGCCAGCCCCAGCGGCTGAAGCTCCATTCGCCGGGCGAGGTGGTCGAGACCGAGCATCGCATGGTCGTCGACTTCACCGATAGCGGCGGCGGCCAGCTGGCGGCGATCCCCGAACTGGTGTTTGCAGCGCGTGCGACGTCGAGCTTTCCCGGTGCCTTCCCGCCCTTCACCGTCGCCGAGCTGGACCGTGTGCTGGAAAGCCGGGATCAGCGATGGGACAGCCGCGACGCATTTCTCCGCCGAGTCCTTCCCCGTCACCATGCGGCGGGTGCCGCCGACAAGGCGGTGCTGATCGACGGTTCGGTGCTGGTCAACGCACCCTTCCGCCCCGCCATCGATGCGCTCGGTCGCCGTCCGGCGCGGCGGCAGGTGGATCGACGCTTCGTCTATATCGATCCCTTTCCGGGCATGCACTTCCGCCTGCCCGGCGGCGGCGGCCATCCCGGCTTCTTCCAGACGATCATCGGCGCGATCAGCGAGTTGCCCCGTCAGCAGCCGATCCGCGACAATCTGGAGGCAATCGCCGCGCGCTCGGGCCGGATCGACCGGATGCAGGCGATCGTCGCCGCCATTCGCGAGGATGTGGAGGCCGAGATCGAGCAACTGTTCGGCGGCACCTTCTTCCTCGATCGCCCGACCGCCGCGCGGCTGGCCTCGTGGCGGGTGCGCGCCCAGGCGGCATCGGCGGCGAAGGCCGGGTTCAGCTATGCCGCCTATGGTCATTTGAAGCTCGCCAACGTCGTCGACGCCATGGCGACGATCTTTGCCGAGGCGATCGGCGACGAAGGGCCGCAGCGGCGCGGCCGCCTGCGCGCGATGATCGAGCGGACCGTCGCTGAGCGCTATGTCGGCGCGGAGGCGATCCACTTCAAAGGCGGCTCCAGCAACGGCGCGCGTAACTTCCTACGCGCCTTCGACCTCGGCTATCGCATTCGTCGCCTCCGCCTGCTCGCCCGTCGCCTGACCGCGCTGGAGGCCGATCATAGCGAAGCCGAGCTGGCCCCCGTGCGCGACGCCATCTACGAAATGCTGGCCGAATTTCTGGAGCGCCAACAGGGCGCGGCCCATGCCGACATGGCCCATGATATTCGCCATGCCCGCGACGATGGCGGGTCGCTGCTCGACCAGCTGGAGGCGCGGCTCGACCTGATCCGGCTGGACGGCGAGACCGACGCCCGGCTGGCCGCCGCCTTCGCCGGACTGCCGCGTTCGGCCCGGCGGACCTTGCTGCTGACCTATCTGGGTTTTCCCTATTTCGACGTGGCGACCTTGCCGCTGTTGCAGGGTGAGGGGCTGGATGAGTTCGATCCGATCAAGGTCGATCGCATCGCGCCCGACGACGCGACCGCGATCCGCTCGGGCGGGGCGGAGGCGACCCTGAAAGGCATCCAGTTCCTGACCTTCGGCGCGTTCTTTAGCCGTAGCTATCGCGAGAACGACTATCTCTGGGGCCGTCTGCACGGCGCGGAGCGGATGATCGACATCGCCATCTCGACCCTACCCTCCACCATCCGGTTGAAGCCGGGTGCGGTCGCGGCGTTCAAGCGACGTGCTTTCCTCGCCATCCTGGACGAGGAGGAAGAGCGGCTGACCGCCGTCGCGCCGCTGATCGCCTCGCTTCGCCGCGAGATCGGCTGAAGGCTGGTCATGCCCGAACAACGCGGCTAGACCGCCAGCCCATGGCGACGTCCGCCCGCTTCGTCAGGGGGCGGTGGACCGGGTTACGCGGAGAAGCGCATGCAGTTCCTGAAAATGCTGTTCTGGTGCTTGCTGGCCTTTCTGGCCGCAGCCTTCACGATCGGGAACTGGACGACCGTGCCGATCCGGCTGGTCGGCGGGCTGGTGGCGGACGTGAACCTGCCGCTGCTGCTGTTCCTGACCTTCCTGCTCGGCTTGGTGCCGACGCTGATCTGGCAGCATGCGGCACGCTGGCGGTTGCGTCAGCGGCTGAGCGCGGCGGAGCGTTCGCTCGCCGCCGTTTCGGCCGAAACGAGCGCCTATGTCGCGCCCGTGCCTACCACCCCCACCACCGAGCCGACGGTCTGATTTTCTCATGAGTAACCGCATCTATGTCGCCATCGACACGCCCGACCTCGCCCGTGCCCAGGCGCTGGCGCAAAAGGTCCGCCACCATGTCGGCGGCCTGAAGCTGGGGCTGGAGTTCTTCTGCGCGCACGGTGCGACCGGGGTGCGGGAGATGGCGCATATCGGCCTGCCGATCTTCCTCGACCTGAAACTGCACGACATTCCCAACACGGTCGCCAAGGCGGTCCAATCGCTGGGGCCGCTGGCTCCCGCCATTCTGACGGTCCATGCCAGCGGTGGTCGCGCGATGCTGGAGGATGCCAAGGCCGCCGCTCCCGTCGGCACCAAGGTCGTCGCGGTCACCATGCTGACCAGCCTCGACGCCAATGATCTGTCGGACACCGGTGTCGTCGGGTCGCCCGCCGATCATGTTCGCCGCCTCGCTGAGTTGGCGGCCGAGTCCGGTGTCGATGGCATCGTCTGCTCGGGTGAAGAGGTCGCGGCGGTCAAGAAGGCATGGCCCAAGGGCTTCTTCGTGGTGCCCGGCGTACGCCCGGCGAACGGCGTGATCGGCGACCAGAAGCGCGTCGTCACGCCGCGCGCCGCGATGGACGCAGGTGCCTCGATCCTGGTCATCGGTCGCCCGATCACCCAGGCCGAAGACCCGGACGCGGCCGCGCGGGCCATTGCCGCCACGCTCTGAGACGTTTTTCGACCCCTCCCATTCGGGAAACGATCATGCCCACCACCGCCAAGATCTGCGGACTGACGACGACCGCCACGCTCGACGCGGCGCTGGGCGGGGGGGCGAGCCATGTCGGCTTTGTCTTCTTCCCGGCCTCGCCCCGCCACCTGACCTTCGACGTGGCGGCAGGGCTGGCGGGCCGGGTGCCCGATCACGTTCAGCGGGTCGGTGTCTTCGTCGATCCCGACGACCAGCTGCTGGAGGCAGCGGTCCGTGCCGGAACGCTGGACGCGATCCAGCTCCACCGTACCGCCCCCGCCCGCGTCGCCGCGATCCGCGCGAAGTTCGATCGCGAGGTCTGGGCGGCGGTGGCGATCAAGGCGCGCGGCGACGTCGACAAGGCGCGCGATTATGCGGGGGCCGCCACGCTGATCCTGTACGACGCGAAGACCCCGGACGAGGCATCGCTGCCCGGCGGCATGGGCCTGCGCTTCGACTGGAGTCTGTTGGACGGCGTGCGCCATCCGCTGCGCTGGGCGCTGTCCGGCGGGCTGGATGCGGGCAATGTCGGCGAGGCGATCCGCCGCACCGGCGCGCCGTTGGTCGATGTGTCGTCAGGCGTCGAGAGCGCGCCGGGCGTCAAGGATATGGACAAGATCGCAGGCTTCCTTAAAGCCGTTGCGACAAAACAGTGACAGGATCGTTTGCAGGCTCGCCTCGCCAACGCCCAAGGAATAGATGATGAACGCCCCCAACTCCTTCCGCGCCCAGCCCGACGAGCGTGGCCATTTCGGTGATTATGGCGGCCGCTATGTCGCCGAGACGCTGATGCCGTTGATCCTGGACTTGGAGCGTGAATATCGCGCGGCGCAGGTCGATCCGGCGTTCAAGGCTGAGTTCGACGACCTGATGACCCATTATGTCGGTCGCCCCAGCCCGATGTATTATGCCGAGCGCCTGACCGAGACGCTTCGCGCGAGCGCGCCCGACGGCAAGGGGCCGAAAATCTATTTCAAGCGCGAAGAACTGAACCACACCGGCGCGCACAAGATCAACAACTGCATCGGCCAGATCCTGCTCGCCAAGCGGATGGGCAAGACGCGGATCATCGCCGAGACGGGCGCGGGCCAGCATGGCGTGGCGACCGCGACGGTGGCGGCCCGCTTCGGCATCCCCTGCACCATTTTCATGGGCGCGCGCGATATCGAGCGCCAGGCGCCCAACGTCTTCCGCATGAAGCTGCTCGGCGCAGAGGTCCGCCCGGTCACGTCGGGCGCGCAGACGCTGAAGGATGCGATGAACGAGGCGTTGCGCGACTGGGTCACCAATGTTCACGACACCTTCTACATCATCGGCACGGCGGCAGGCCCGCATCCGTATCCGGAGATGGTCCGCGACTTTCAGTCGGTGATCGGCACCGAATCCAAGGCGCAGATCATGGAGGCCGAAGGCCGCCTGCCCGACCTGCTGATCGCCTCGGTCGGTGGCGGATCGAACGCGATCGGCCTGTTCCACCCCTTCCTGGACGATGCCGAGGTCGCGATGCTGGGCATCGAGGCGGCGGGTCATGGCCTGAGCACCACGCAGCACGCCGCCAGCCTGACCGGCGGCAAGCCCGGCATCCTGCACGGCAACAAGACCTATCTGTTGCAGGACGAGGACGGCCAGATCGCCGAGGCGCATTCGATCTCGGCTGGGCTCGACTATCCGGGTATCGGGCCCGAACATAGCTGGCTGAACGACACCGGCCGTGTCGTCTATGAAGGCATCACCGATACCGAGGCGCTGGACGCGTTCCAGCTGTGCTGCCGGGTCGAGGGGATCATCCCCGCGCTGGAATGCGCCCATGCGCTGGCCGGTCTGTTGAAGCGCGCGCCGACGATGGACCGCGACCAGATCATCCTGATCAATATTTCGGGCCGCGGCGACAAGGACATCTTCACCGTCGCCGACGCCATGGGAGTGAAGATGTGAGCCGCATCGCCGACACCTTTGCCGCCTGTGCCGAAGCGGGGCGCGCCGCGCTCGTCACCTTCGTGACGGCAGGCGATCCGACGCCGGGCGACACCGCCGCGATCCTCGACGCCCTGGTCGCGGGCGGTGCGGACGTGATCGAACTGGGCATGCCCTTCACCGATCCGATGGCGGACGGCCCGGCGATCCAGAAGGCGAATATTCGCAGCCTGGGTGCCGGCACCCGCACCGCCGACGTGCTGTCCATCGCCACGGCGTTCCGTGCGCGTCATGCGAACGTGCCGCTGGTCCTGATGGGCTATGCCAATCCGATGACGGTGCGTGGCCCCGACTGGTTCGCCGAGGCCTCCGCCGAAGCGGGCGTCGACGGCGTGATCTGCGTCGACGTGCCCGCCGAAGAGGACGATGCGCTGGGCGTCGCACTGCGCGAGAAGGGCATTGCCTCGATCCGCCTCGCCACCCCGACCAGCGACGCCGCGCGCCTGCCGACGATTTTGACGGGTGCCGATGGCTTCCTCTATTATGTCTCGGTCGCAGGGATCACCGGTCAGCAACAGGCGGCGCAGGCCTCGATCGAGGATGCGGTCGCGCGACTGAAGGTGGCGACGCCTCTGCCCGTCGCGGTCGGCTTCGGCGTGCGTACGCCCGAACAGGCGGCGGCGATCGGTCGGGTGGCGGACGGCGTGGTCGTCGGCTCGGCCATCGTCGATCTGGTCGGCGAACATGGCGCGGCGGCCCCGGAACCGGTCCGCGCCTATATCGAAACTCTCTCGTCGGCCTTGGCCGACGCCCGCAAGGAACTCGCATGAGCTGGCTCAACAGCGTCCGCAACGTCATCCCCTTCGTCGTCAAGAAGGAGACGCCCGATAATCTCTGGCACAAGTGCAAGGGATGCGGGCAGATGGTCTTCACCAAGGAACTGGAAGACAATCTGAATGTCTGCCCGAAATGCGATCACCACGACCGCATCGGGCCCAAGGCGCGTTTCCGCCATCTGCTCGATGAGGGCAGCTGCAACGAGTTGCCCGCGCCCAAGGTGCCGGAAGACCCGCTCAAGTTCCGCGACTCCAAGCGCTATGCCGACCGGCTGAAGGCTGCCCGCACCAACGCCGCCGAGACGGATGCGCTGGTCAATGCGCGCGGCACCATCCTGGGCCACAAGGTCGTGGTCGGCGTGCAGGACTTCGCCTTCATGGGCGGCTCGATGGGGCTGGCCGTCGGCGAGGCGTTCGTGCGCGGCGTCGAGGCCGCGATCGCCGACCATTGCCCCTATGTCATCTTCACCGCATCGGGCGGCGCGCGGATGCAGGAGGGCATTCTCAGCCTGATGCAGATGCCGCGCACCACGGTCGCGATCCAGATGCTGCACGATGCGGGCCTGCCCTATATCGTCGTGCTGACCGACCCGACCTCGGGCGGCGTGATGGCGGCCTATGCGATGCTGGGCGACGTCCAGATCGCCGAGCCCAAGGCGACGCTGGCCTTTACCGGCCGCCGAGTGATCGAGAACACGATCCGCGAGAAGCTGCCCGACGATTTCCAGACCTCGGAATATTATCTGGACCATGGCATGCTCGACATGGTCGTCCATCGCCGCGACTTGCGCGAGCGTCTGGCGACCGTCATCGGCTATCTGACGGGATCGCGTCAGGCGGCCTGATCCGTCGCTTTTCACAAGAGTTGGAATTATGAGGCGGGCCGCGAGGTCCGCCTCTTGTCTATCTGCTCATAGGGATCGACCGATGCCCGATCATGCCCGTTCCGATCATCCGGCCGTTCAGGCGCAACTCGACCGACTCTGGGCCCTGTCCCCCGGTGCGGACGTGCTGGGGCTGGAGCGGATCACGACGCTGCTGGCCCGGTTGGGCGATCCCCAGCATCATCTGCCGCCGGTGATCCATGTCGCGGGTACCAACGGCAAAGGGTCGACCTGCGCCTTTCTTCGCGCAGCGATCGAGGCGTCGGGGCAGAAAGTGCATGTCTATTCCAGCCCGCACCTGGTCCGCTTCAACGAGCGTATCCGCATCGCCGGGCGGTTGATCGACGATGAGGCGCTGGCAGGGGTGCTGGAAGAGGTGCTCGCGCAAGCTGAGGGGATTGGAGCGAGCTTCTTCGAGGTGACGACCGCCGCCGCCTTCCTGTGCTTCGCGCGCACTCCGGCGGCCGCGACGATCATCGAGGTCGGGCTGGGCGGTCGCCTGGACGCGACCAACATCCTGCCGCCCCCGGCCGTCTGCGGTATCGCGGCGCTGGGCATCGACCATGAGGCGTTTCTCGGCCGCAGCCTGACCGGCATCGCTCGCGAGAAGGCAGGTATCGCCAAGCCAGGCACTCCGCTGGTCACGATGGACTATGCCAAACCGTTGCGCGACGCGATCCAGGCCACCGCCGCAGCGGCGGGTGCTCCCGTGTTCGCGCGAGGCCGCGACTGGTCGAGCGATGTGACGAAGAAGGGCATCCGTTACGAAGATCGCCAGGGCAGCCTTACCCTGCCCCGCCCTGCCTTGTCCGGGTCGCACCAGTCCCGCAACCTGGCGCTGGCGGTTGCGATGATCCGCCATCAATCGGCCGTGTCCGTTCCCGACCAGGCCCTCCAAGCCGCCGCCACGCGCGCAAGCTGGCCTGCCCGCATGCAGCCGCTGGGGCATGGGCCGCTCACCGCTCGGTTGCCGGACGACAGTCGGTGCTGGCTGGACGGCGCGCATAATCCCTCGGCGGCCACGCCGGTGGCGCGGGCCATGGCCCGATGGCGGTCGCAGGGACCGAGTGCGTTGGTACTGGGTATGCTGGCCAACAAGGAAGCCGGGCCCGTGCTCCAGCGGCTAGGCGCGATGGTCGATCTGGTGGTGACGGTGCCGGTTCCGGATCATGCCTGCCATGCACCCGACGCGCTGGCGCAACAGGCGCGAGACCTGGGGATGGACGCCCTGTCGGCCGACGATCCGGCGGCGGCGTTGGACGTGATTGCCGAACGCTTCGGTCGCCCTGCCCAGGTGCTGATCGCCGGGTCGCTCTATCTCGCAGGTCAGATTTTGGAGCAGAACGGCGAAGCGCCGGATTGATGCGGCCAAGCGTGATCGCCAATCCATTTATTTGCGATTGACTATCAATAGCGAGGAATTAGCATGGGGCTCATAATCATGGAGTCCCAAGCCGATGGCCGAAACCCAGACCCTTTCCGCCGCCCTTCCGCACATGCTGCCGGCCTGCCCCCATGCCCGGATCGCGCTGTTCGCCGTTCGCCGGATGGGCGCGCATGGTCTGGCCGATGCGCGGGCGGCGCATACGCTGTTCACCGTGTTCGGACAGGATTTCCGGCGACCTCTGGTGCTGATGCGCGCGCTGATGGCAGACTTGGCCGCTCACGCGACGGGCCAGATCGCCATCGCTCCATGCTGCTGCGGCCGGATGACGGCGGCGGAGGCGGCGTTGATGACTATCCTGGCGCAGATGGAAGTCGCCCCCGAAAAAGCCCGCTTCCTGATGGCGGACCTGCTCGGTGTGCGGCGCATCGATGGTGTGCTCGCCAGCGCGGCGGCAGTTAGCGCCGCCTTTGCCGATGAGGGGCGACCGATCAGCTACTGACCGCCGCCTCCTGCCGGGCGTCGCCCTCTCCCTCGACGCCCGCACTGCCGATCGAACGATCGACCAGGCCCGAGCGGGCCATCCACCAGAACAGGGCCACGCCCGGCATGGCCACGATGGTCGTCAGTATATAGAAGTCGACATAGCCGAAGCGCTCGACCAGTGCCCCTGCCGTCGTGCCGCTGAGAATACGGCCGACGATGCTGGCCGCCGCCGAGATCAGCGCATATTGCGCGGCGGTGAAACGCAAGTCGGTCAGCGCCGAGAAATAGGCGACGACGGTGACGCCGCCGATGCCGCTCGAGAAATTCTCGAACCCGATCGCGCCGGCCATGCCCAGATTGGAATGCCCCAGCGCCGCCAGTCCGGCAAAGGACAGGTTGGACACCGCCATCAGCACCAGGCTGATGATGACCGAACGCTTCATGCCCAGGCGGGCATAGATCACGCCGCCGACGAACACACCGACCAGCAGCGCCCAGAAACCGACGCCGACATCGTAGAAGGCGATCTCGTCCTTGCTGAAACCCAGATCGTTGAACAGCAGCCGGAAGGTCAGGTTAGCGAGCGTGTCGCCGATCTTGTGCACCAGGATAAAGGCCAGGATGATAGCAGCACCCCGCCGCCGGAAGAATTCGGCGAACGGACCGATCACCGCACGAACGACGCCTTCGCCTGGGCGCTTGGCAGTAATCTCGTGATGCCGTTCGGGCTCGCCCATGACGATCGCGGTCAGCACGGCGGGCAGCGCGAAGGCGCAGCTGACCATATAGGCCACGCTCCACCCGGCGCGGGTCGCAATGACGAGCGACAGCGACGCGACCAGCGCCGATCCGATACGCCAGCCATATTGGCTCATGCCTGCGCCCACGCCCAGCTGACGCGGCTCGAGCAGTTCGATGCGATAGGCGTCGATCACGATGTCGAAGGTCGCACCCGCAATCCCCAGCGCAATCGCCGCCAAAGCGGTCTGCGCCAGCGATACCCTGGGATCGGACAGCCCCAGCCCCACGGCCGCCAGGCAGACCAGCACCGCGACTACGAACAGCCATGACACGCGCTGGCCCAGGCGATGGAGCAGCGGGATTTTCACGCCCTCCACGATCCAGGCCCAGAGCCATTTGAAATTATAGGCCAGGATGACGAGCGCGAAGGCGGTCACGCTCTTCTTCTCGATCCCGGCTTCGGCCAGGCGGCTCGCCAGGGTCGAGTTGATCATCGTCAGCGGAAAGGCGGAAGATACACCCAGCGCAAGCGCGGCCAGCGGGGCCCGCTCGACATAGGGCCGCACGCCATCCACCCAACGCCCACTCGTCATAAGGAAATCCGTCCGCATCGATCGAAAGGCCGGACCCTATCGGGCTTGGACCATGCGGGCAACGGGCGCGGTGTCGGGTTCGTGCCCTCAGGCGCGGGCGAACAGCCGAAAGCCGGAGGGCAAGCGCGCAGGTGTCCGGCCGCCGCGCCGCTCCTCGATCACCTCGATCGCGGCGAGCAGTTCGCGCGAGCCATAGGGTTTCATCAATATGCCCTCGGCCAGATGCTCGGCCCCGTCGGGCGGCGTGCCGGTGATGAACAGGACCGGGATGTCGCGGCTATGCGCGGCCTGGGCGACGTCGATGCCACTACCGTCAGCCAGCCGCACATCGGCCAGCACCAGGTCGATCGCCACGCCGCTTTCGATCACGGCTACCGCTTTGCTGGCCCGGTCGACCGTCGCGACGATCTCGTAATCGGCATCGGTCAGGGCGTGTTCGTTATCGAACGCGACCAGCGGCTCGTCTTCGACGACCAGCAGCTTGACGAGCTGTCGCTTCTTTCGCCCGAAGAGTCTCATCCCTGTACCGGCCCGTCTTTCTTGCCCCGTTCTGATTGCCGTAACGCGCCGTTGCGGCGAAACGACGCAATTAATTTCCTTTGGCGCATTGCGTCTGTATCAGCGTCGATCATGACATCAGATCAACGTATCGCCAAGCTGCTGGCCCGGGCCGGAGTCGCGTCGCGTCGCGAGATCGAGCGGATGATCGCCGAGGGGCGGATCGCCCTGAACGGCACGACGATCGACACGCCCGCGACGCTGCTTTCCACGCTCGACGGCATCACCGTGGATGGCCAGCCCGTCGCCGCGCCCGAGCCGACCCGGCTGTTCCTCTATCACAAGCCGACCGGTTTGCTGGTGACCGAGCACGATCCCGCCGGTCGCCCGACCATTTATGATCGCCTGCCCGAGGGGCTGCCGCGCCTGATGCCGGTGGGACGGCTCGACCTCAATACCGAGGGACTGTTGCTGCTGACCACCGATGGCGGTTTCAAGCGCCAGCTGGAATTGCCCGCGACCGGCGTCGAGCGCACCTATCGCGCCCGCGCGTACGGCGACATCACCCAGGCGCAGCTGGAAGAGCTGATCCACGGGATCGAGATCGACGGCATCCGCTATGGCCAGATCGACGCCAATCTGGAGCGACGGACGGGCGCCAATGTCTGGATCGAGATGACCCTGCGCGAAGGCAAGAATCGCGAGGTTCGCCGTGTGCTGGAACATCTGGGGCTGCAGGTCAGCCGGTTGATCCGGCTTCGCTACGGCCCGTTCCTGCTCGACGACCTGCCGGTCGGCGCAATCGGCGAAGTCAAGGGATATGACATCGTCGAGTTCCGTCGCACGCTGGAAGGCGGCATTCCGGCCGACGCGATCAAGCCCCCGAAAGTGAAGCCCGGCTTCCGAGCGCCCCCGGCGCGGACGGTCAGCGATCGTCCTGCCCGGAACGCAGCCGTTGATGGTGGTGTGCCGAAGCGGCAGGATCGCAGCACGGGCCGTGACGGGGTTCGCCCCGACCGTCCACGCCCCGAGCGCAAGGCTCACACGGGTGATCGGCCCGGCCCGGGACGCGAGCGCTCGTTCCGCAGCGACGATCGCGCCGAGCATCCCGCGCGGCCGCCACGCAGTGGTGCCACCGACCGTCCCCGCCGCGATGATGCCGGGCGCAGCTCGGCCTATGGCGACGCGGCTCGCCCCGGTCGCTCACGGTCGGAGGCGAAGCCCTTCGCCAAGTCCGGCGAGCGGCCGGTTCGCGGCGATGATCGCGGCGACCGTTCCGCCCGCCCTGCTCGTCCTCGGTCGGACGCCAAGCCCTTTGCCAAATCGGGCGACCGCCCGTTTCGCAGCGAAAATCGCGACGATCGTCCCGCGCGGCCATCGCGCGGCGTGCAAGGTCCGTCCGGCCGCTCCGGTGGTCCGGCCAAGCCCGGGGCGCGGGGCGGCAGGCCCGGCGGCGGAGGTTCGCGGCCCGGTCGGCCGGGAGGTAATCGCTGATGCGCGTCATTGCCGGACAATGGCGGGGCCGTCCGCTGGTCGCTCCCAAGGGTGACGTGACCCGCCCCACCGCCGATCGGACGCGGGAGGCCTTGTTCTCGATGCTGACCGCGCGGCTGGGCGATTTCGAGGGGCTGGCGGTCGGCGATTTCTTTGCAGGCTCCGGCGCACTGGGGATCGAGGCCTTGTCGCGGGGGGCGGCGTCCTGCTTGTTCGTCGAGCAGGACAAGGCCGCGCTCGATGCGCTGCGGGCGAACCTCGCCAAGCTGGAGGCGCAGGGCGATGTGCGCGCGACCTCGGTGATGGCGCTGGGGCCGGCACGCGCGCCGCTCGACCTGATCCTGATGGACCCGCCTTATGGCACCGGCGCGGGCAGCGTCGCGCTCGACAAGCTGGCGCGGCTCGGCTGGGTTGGCGCAGGCACCTGGATCAGCATCGAGACCGCCAAGCAGGAGGAGATCGCCATGCCAGGCTTTACCGTCGACGCCTCACGCGTTCACGGCAAGGCGCGGCTGACCCTGTTGCGTCAGGGCTGAACGAGCGCGCGGCCCCGCACCAAGGCCGTTCCGGCGAGGCTGAGCAGACCGGCGGCGACCAGATAGCCGCCGACAAAGTTCAGCCCGCCTCGCTCGGTCAGCGCCTGGGCGGCAATGGGGGCGAGCGCCCCGCCGATGATGCCGCCCAGGTTGAAGGTCATCGACACGCCGGTATAGCGCACCCCCGCCGGAAACAGCGCAGGCAGCCAGCCGCCGAGCGGGCCATAGGCGAACCCCATCACGAACAGCGCCATCGCCAGCCAGACGAAGACCACGGCCAGCGATCCCGATCCCAGCATCGGCCCCATGACGATCCCGATGAGCACACAGCCCGCAAACCCAAGCTTCAGCATCGCCGGAGCACCGCGCCGATCGGCCATGACGCTCGAGACGATCACGCCCAGCGCGAGGAACAGGATCGCAACCAGCTGAACACCCAGGAACGCTTCGCGCGGATATCCCAGCACGGTGGTGCCGTAACCCAGCGCAAAGGCGGTCGCGAGGTAGAAGATGGCGAAACAGGCGATGACCCCGCCCGTCCCCGCCAGCAGCGCACGGCCATGACCGCTGAGCAGCGTGGCGATCGGCACGCGGGGTAGTGCGTCGCTTTGCTTGGCTTCGGCGAAATCGGGTGTCTCGGTCAGGCGCAGCCGCACCCACAGGCCCAGCATTACCAGCACCGCACTGGCCAGGAAAGGCAGACGCCAGCCCCAGGCGCGAAACTGGTCGTCGGTCAGGATCAGGCCCAGGATCAGGAAGAAGCCATTGGCCAGGATGAACCCGACCGGCGCGCCCAGCGGTGGGAACATGCCCCAGGTGTTGCGCTTGCCCGGCGGTGCATTCTCGACCGCGAGCAGCGCCGCGCCGCCCCACTCGCCGCCCAGGCCGAGGCCCTGCCCCAGCCGGGCCAGGCACAGCAGCAGCGGCGCGATCCAACCGGCCTGCGCATAGGTCGGCAGGAAAGCGATGGCGACGGTCGAGCCGCCCATCAGCATCAGGCTGACGACCAGGGTGGACTTACGCCCTACCCGGTCGCCGAAATGCCCAAACGCGATGGCACCGACCGGCCGTGCGACAAAGGCCAGCCCGAAGCTCGCATAGGACAGCAGCAATTGCGCCGTGGCCGAGGACGCCGGAAAGAAGAGCGGGCCGAACACCAGCGCCGCCGCGGTCGCATAGATATAGAAATCATAGAACTCGACCGCCGTGCCGGTCAGGCTGGCGAGCAGGATATGACGATGCGACACGGCCGATGCTGGGGTCATCCCCTGCTCGTGCAGAAGCGAGCGGGCCGCGTAAAGACCCTGTCGCCCGATTTATCCACCTCAGCCCGCGACCGCACCCGCGAATTGCAGCAGCAGCCAATAGAGCGTGCCCGACAGCAGCATCGCGGCGGGCAGCGTCAGGACCCAGGCGAGCAGCATGTTGCGGATCGTCCGAAACTGCAGCCCCGCGCCATTGGCCACCGACGCGCCCGCCACGCCGGAGGTCAGGATGTGCGTCGTGGAGACCGGACGACCGATATATTCGGCCCCGAAGATCGTCGCGGCGGTCACCAGTTCGGCCGCGGCACCCATGCCATAGGTCAGGTGCGTCTTGCCGATCCGCTCACCGACCGTCACCACGATCCGCCGCCAGCCGACCATCGTGCCCAGCCCCAGCGCCAGCGCCACGGTGACCTTGACCCAGAGCGGGATATAGCGGGTGCCGCGTTCCAGCGAGGCGGAATAGCCGTTGAGCGATTCGATCTCGGCGGCGGTGAAGCGCTGCTTGGCCCCCTCGCTCTTCGTCACCATGCGGGTTGTGTCGAGGACGAGGTACATGTCGTTGCGCAGGTTCGGCACGATGGCAGCGGGCACGCGGCTGAAGGTGCCGTAATCCTCGATCCGCTCGCCGATATCGCGCGACAGGACCGACAGGCCGGCATAGACCTCCGGCTTGTCGATGGCCTTGGTGCGGACGCCGTCGACCACCGCCTCGCGGGCACGATCGACCGACAGCGCGCCGGGCGTCCCGTGTGCGGCATAGGCGGTGGCGGCGACCTGGGCGCTGCGCACGAAGGCGGGCATCGCGCTTTCGGGCAGCGTGCGGTTCAGCGCATAGGCGGTCGGCGCGCAGCCGATCAGGATCAGCATGATCAGGCCCATGCCCTTCTGCCCGTCATTGCCTCCATGCGCGAAGCTGACCGCCGTGCAGGTGAAGATCAGCAAGGCGCGGATGCCGCGCGGCGGCGGCGTATCGCCCTCGGGCTCGCGATAGAGCTGCTTGTCGCGCAGGAAACGCTTCATCAGGAGGAGGAGCATCAACGCGCCGACGAAACCGATCAGCGGGCTGAAGAACAACGCCGACAGGACCTTCTGCACCTGCGCCATGTCGACGCCCGAGGTGCCGGGGATGTTCGACAGCAGCTGATTGGCGAGCCCCACGCCCAGGATCGAGCCGATCAGCGCGTGGCTCGACGAATTGGGCAGGCCCACTGCCCAGGTGGCCAAGTTCCACAACACGGCGGCCAGCAGCAGCGCGAAGATCATCGCAAACCCGCCCGCCGAGCCGACATGCAGCATCAGGTCGATCGGCAGTAGCGTGATGATCGAATAGGCGACTGCCCCCGTCGAGGTTACGACGCCTAGGAAATTGAAGAAACCCGACCATACGACCGCCAAGGGCGCGGGCATCGAGTGGGTGTAGATGACGGTCGCGACCGCATTGGCGGTGTCGTGAAATCCGTTGACGAACTCGAAGCCGAGCGCGATCAGCAGGGCCAGGCCCAGAAAGGCGAAGACGCCCATCGCCATCGGCTCACCGACGCGCGCCGTGTCGATCACGACGCTATAGCCCGCATAGAGCAGGCCGCCGACCAGCAGCGCGGCAAAGAGCCACCGCCCCATCGGATGAAGTCCGGCGTCGAGACGCGGTCCGCGAGTGCGGGATTCGGATTGGCCACCGGCGAGCGCTTGAGCTGTCATGGTGATGATCCGTTGCGCCCTTCGAGTGACATTTTGATGACGATCGGTCCAGCGCGGACCAGCGACCGAACACGACCGGGTGCCCTGGCGAGTCACCCAATCGTGCGGAAAGACCGATTTCAGCGATTGCTTGCGAGCTGGACACGCGACGGCGACAGCGCTGCAACCTTCACCGCCGCATCGACCGTCATCTCGCGACGACAGCGGGCGATGTCGTCATTCTGGCGCAGGTCGGCCGTTATCGTCCCGCAGGCGATCATCGCCGCCCGACGGATACGCGCGTCGAGCTGGGCGCGGTGATCGGCGCGACGGAGGTCGAGATCGCCGTGACGAACGGTGATTGAGACGGTTTCGCGCTCCTCGGCATGAACCGTGACGGACGCGAAAAGAGAGGCCGCAAAGGCGGCCGCCGTGAAGATCTTCATCGGGTGTTGCTCCTGCATCGGGACGTGCCCGTCGCGGCGTCGTGGGAACCGCTGCGGCACCCCGATGCTCGTCGGCACGCCGCGCCACTAGGGGCAGCGCATGTCGCTTTCGCGTCGTGAACAAGTCGTCATGATGACGAGTCCCGCGATGAAACAAGCGGTCTTCGATGACGCGGGTGGTTGCCCCGGTTGCAAACGTTCCCTAACTGTTCGCGATGACCGTCTCCCCCTCCGATCCCGCCGCGCTGTCGACCGACTATCCGTATCTGCGCAGCCTCAATCCGGCGCAGCGTGAGGCGGTGCTGACGACCGACGGTCCGGTCCTGGTGCTGGCGGGAGCGGGAACGGGCAAAACGGCGGCGCTGACCGCCCGGCTGGCGCATCTGCTCTACACGCGAAAGGCGTGGCCGTCCGAAATCCTGTCGGTCACCTTCACCAACAAGGCCGCCAAGGAGATGCGCGAGCGGGTCGGTCGCCTGGTCGGCGATGCGGTGGAGGGCATGCCGTGGCTGGGCACCTTCCATGCGATCGGCGCGAAGATGCTGCGCCGCCATGCCGAGCTGGTCGGGCTGCAATCCAATTTCACGATCCTCGACACCGATGACCAGCTGCGTCTGCTCAAGCAGTTGATCGTCGCGGCGGACATCGACGAAAAGCGCTTTCCCGCCCGCGCGCTGGGCGGCCTGATCGACGAGTGGAAGAACAAGGGGCTGGTCCCGGCCGATATCGATGCGGGCGAGGCCGAGCGTTATGCCAATGGCCAGGGCGCCGAACTTTATCGCCAGTATCAGGAACGGCTGCGCAGCGTGAACGCCTGCGACTTCGGCGACCTGCTGCTCCACATGCTCACCATCCTGAAGACGCACCGCGACGTGCTGGAGCATTATCAGCAGCGCTTCCGCTATATCATGGTGGACGAGTATCAGGACACCAACAGCGTCCAATATCTATGGCTGCGACTGCTCGCCCAGGCGCGCAAGAACATCGCCTGCGTCGGCGACGACGACCAGTCCATCTATTCGTGGCGCGGTGCGCAGGTCGAGAATATCCTGCGGTTCGAGCGGGACTTTCCCGGTGCCAAGGTCATCCGGCTGGAGCAGAATTATCGGTCGACTCCGCATATCCTGGGTGCGGCGTCCGGCGTCATCGCCAATAATGGCGGGCGGCTGGGCAAGACGCTGTGGACTGAGCTGGATGTCGGCGAGAAGGTCCGGGTGCTCGGCGTGTGGGATGGACAGGAGGAAGCGCGCCGGGTCGGCGAGGAGATTGAGTCGGCGCGGCGCTCCGGCACGTCCTATGGCGACATCGCCATCCTCGTCCGCGCGTCGCACCAGACCCGCGAGTTCGAGGACCGGTTCATCGCCATCGGAATGCCGTACCGGATCGTCGGCGGGTTTCGCTTCTACGAACGGGCCGAAATTCGCGATGCGCTGGCCTATTTGCGGGTGGTCAACCAGCCTTCCGACGACTTGGCGTTCGAGCGGATCGTCAACGTGCCCAAGCGCGGCCTGGGCGACAAGGCGCTGGCCAAGATCCACCAGCTCGCCCGGGCCGAGGACCTGCCGCTGACCATCGCGTCTGCTCGTATCCTCGACACCGACGAACTGACCCCGCAGGCGCGGCGCAGCCTGGGCAACCTGATCGGCGACATCGCCCGCTGGCGCGATATGGCGCGCGACCTGCCGCACGCCGAACTCGCACGGCAGATGCTCGACGAGAGCGGCTATACCGCCATGTACCAGAACGAAAAGTCCGCCGAGGCGGCCGGGCGGCTCGAGAACCTGTCCGAACTCGTCCGCGCGATGGAGGATTACGAGTCGCTCGGCGCGTTCCTCGAGCATGTGGCGCTGGTCATGGACCGCGATGGCGACCAGCGTGAGCCGGAGGTGACGATCATGACGATCCACGCCGCCAAGGGGCTGGAGTTCGACACGGTTTTCCTGGCGGGATGGGAGGAAGGGCTGTTTCCATCACAGCGCGCCATCGACGAGGGCGGCACGCGCAGCCTGGAGGAGGAACGCCGCCTCGCCTATGTCGCGATCACGCGAGCACGACGCAAGGCGATCATCCTTCACGCCGCCAATCGTCGCATCTACGGCCAGTGGACCTCCAGCCTGCCGAGCCGCTTCGTCGGCGAACTGCCGCCCGAGCATATCGAGAGCGAGACCAGCATGACCGGCGGCGAGAGCCTGTGGCGCGCCAACTGGTCCGAACATGCCGACCCCTTCGCCAATGTCGCGCGCGGCACGGGGCGCGGCCCCGGCTGGCAGCGTGCCGCGACCGGCCAGACCGCTCAGCCCGCGCGTCCCGCCCGCATCGTCGAGTCGCGCTCGCCCTCGGTCGGTCTGGGGCAGAAGGGCCGAGGCGATCTGAGCGTCGGCGAACGGGTGTTCCACCAGAAGTTCGGTTATGGCGACATCGCGGCGATCGAGGGCAACAAGCTGGAGATCGATTTCGAGCAGGCCGGGCGCAAACGGGTGATGGACAGCTTCGTCACGAAGGGGTGAGGCGGAAGACGGCCCTCACCCACTCTTAAGGCGAAGGACGGCGTAGCCCGTTCAGGAACCATATCAGTTCGCATCCGTATCGGTCTCCTCAACCCGATTGTCCGGGCTTTGGAGGGACAGGACCGATGGGCTTTCGTCATTTGACCATCGCAATGATGACCGCCGGCGTCACCATGACGGCGATACCCGCACAGGCGCAGAGTGCGGCCGACGACGCTCGCTTCCGCGCAGCGCAGGCGCGGTTCGACCGTGAGTATCAGCTCTATCACCAGGAGGTGAACCTCTACATGTCGCGCATGGGTCGCGACTATGGCGACGACGGCTATGCGCCGCCCCCTCCCCCTCCGCCTCCGGGCCCCGGTCCCGGCGGCTACCGCATCGCGCCGCCGGTCCCCGCCGACGGCTATGACCGCAATGCAGAGCCCTATTATGATCCGGTCGGCGATTATCGCGAAGGCTCGCAATATCGCGAGCGCGTGCTCCAGCCACAGGACCGGGTCTATGCCGGGACCGATGGCCGCTATTATTGCCGACGTTCGGACGGCACCACCGGCCTGATCATCGGTGGCGCGGCGGGTGGTATCCTGGGCAATCTGGTCGGCGGGCGCAGCAGCACGATCGCGACGCTGCTCGGTGCGGCCGGTGGCGCACTGGCGGGGCGGTCGATCGACCAGAACCAAGTCCGCTGTCGCTGACGATAAAGACGCCGCCCGCATCTCGGTACGGGCGGCGTCCTACGAATGGGTTCAGGCCGGCTCGATCATCATCAGCGCCGCGTTCTGATATTTCTCGGCATCGCGCTCGAACAGCGCACTGGCGGCAAAGCGACGCGGTGTCAGGCGGAGCGAGCCCAGCCCGGCCAGCTTGAACGTGCCCATCTTTTCCTCGCGCGGCGGCTTGCCGTCACGCTCGATGGTGGTCGCGTCGACATATAGTTCGTCATGGCGCGTGAAGATCACATGGGGCGCCAGCACCACCTCGCCGCGATTGTACATGGCGGAGACCGCCTGCATCTTGACGATCGCTTCAAAGATGATGGCGGGAGCGCCTGCCGCCGGCTCAGCCGGACGGCGCTCGGTCGTCGACATATCGGTCATGCCCCGCATTTGCCCATCCTGCCGCAATGCAGCAAGCGGAATATTGCCGCATACGTCATAGGCGAAAAGGCCGGGCGACGCCACCGCCCGGCCTGCGCTCATCAGCGCTTGGGGCTATCCATCAATTTCTGCGCGAAATAGACCATCTGCTGCGCGCTCAAGCGTGCGCCCTGCGCGATGTCGGCGTCGCCCGAATGCCCGCCTGCCGTATCTTCGTAGAAGAGATAGGGGATGCCATATTCGGCCAGCCGCGCCGCGAACTTGCGCGCATGTTGCGGGCCGACACGGTCATCCTTGGTCGTCGTCCAGATATAGGGTTCGGGATAGGCCACGCCCTTGCGGATATTGGCATAGGGCGAAATCTTGCGCAGGAACGCGGCCTCTTCCGGCACGTCGATCGAGCCATATTCGTCCTTCCACGAATCGCCCGCCGCGATCTTCTGGTAACGAACCATGTCGAGCAGCGGAACCTGGATCGTCACCGCCTTCCACAGATCGGGGTGCTGGGTCAGCTCGACACCCATCAGCAGGCCGCCGTTCGAGCCGCCATAGATGCCCAGTTTCTGCGGATTGGTGATCTTCCGCGCAAACAGGTCCTTCGCCACGCTCGCAAAGTCGTCATAGATGACCTGACGCTTGGTCTTGCGGCCCGCGTCATGCCATTTCGGCCCGAACTCGCCGCCGCCCCGGATATTGGCGAGGACATAGGCCCCGCCCCGCTCGGTCCAGATCTTGCCGGTCGAACCGAGATAGCTGGGCAGCCGTGCGACCTCGAACCCGCCATAGGCGGTCATCAGCGTCGGCGTCGTGCCATCAAGCTTGGCCCCCTTGGGCAGCACGACGAAATAGGGGATTTTCGTCCCGTCGGTCGAGGTGGCCTCATATTGATGGACGGTCGTGCCGGTCGCATCGAAGCGCGCGGGCAGCGTCTTCACCACCTGCGGCGCGGCCGGGCGGCTGGCATCGAAGCGTGAGAGGACGGTCGGCGTGGTGAAGCCGGCGGTCGAGAGATAGACGATGTCCGACCGGTCGCTTGTGCTGACCACGTCCACCGCCATATTGTCGGGGACCTGCACCGCCGAGGCCGACCAGCCGCTTGCTGTCGGCGCAAAGACGCTCGCCCGGCCGCGAACATTGTCGATATAGGTCACGACCACCCGATCCTTGGTCGTCGACACGCCCTCGACCGCCTGGCGATCGGTGGGCGTGAACAGCGTGCGCGGGGTGATCGTCCCGGCCTCCAGCTCTGACAGCGGTGCCCAGACCACCGAACCGGCCGGATGCTCGCCCCAGGCGTCGCTGGTCTGGAAGATCACACGGCCGTCGACCAGCCCCGAGGGGAAGGCGCGCGCGGGCATAGCGATCGGCTTGGCCCCGCCGGTCGGCGTCCACAACAGCTTGTCGCCACCGAAGAAGGTCTTGCGCCGCTCGATGACCACGGCCCGGTGCCCCTGGGCGTCGGTCAGCACAGCCGCATAGGTGCCCAGCTCGTCGGTCGGTGCGCCGCGATAGATTTCGGCCGCCTGTTCCAGCGGCTGGCCACGCTTCACCATCTTTACGACGAAGGGATAGCTCGACTTGGTCAGCGTCCCCTGCCCCCAGTCACGGCTGACCAGTAGCGTATCCTTGTCGAGCCAGCTTGCGCCCTGCTTCGAGGTTGACAGGCGGAAGCCGCCCGGCACGAACTGCCCCGTCTCCATGTCGAATTCGCGATACTCGATCGCATCCTCGCCACCCTCAGACAGCGCGATCAGGCAGAGACGATCCTCGGGGCTGAGGCAGGTCAGGCCCTTCCATACCCATTTCTTGCCCTCCGCCTTGCTCAGCGCATCGAGGTCGAGCAGCGTGGTCCATTTCGGGTTGGCCGAGGCATAGTCCGCCTCGGTCGTATAGCGCCACAGCCCCTGCGGGTGATCGGCGTCGCGCCAGAAATTGACGATGCGGCCGTAAAGCTGGCCGGGCATCGGAATACGGTCCTTGGCAGACGCGATGGCCAGCGCTTCTCCGTAAAAGGTCTGGTAGCGCGGATCATTCTGCAGCCGCGGCAGTGTCTTGGCATTCTCGGCCTCGACCCAGGCCAGCGCCTTGGCGCCGTCCTTGTCCTCCAGCCAGATATAGGGATCATTGTCAGTCATGGTGCCGGTCTGCGCCATGGCAGTCCCCGCCACAAGCTGTCCGGCCAGCATCGTCCCCGCCAGCAGTCCACACCATCCCCGCATTTTCGTTCGGCTCCGTCCCAATCGCGAATGGAGGCGATGTTACCTTGTCACGCGATACTGGCAACCACGGGCGACGCAATATTGCGCCCTTGATCGGCCCTATTGGAAGTCCCTGAAATCGATGCGCTTCGTGGCGATGTGATGCCGCACCACGGACGGAACGGCTTGGCGAGCCTGCCCGTTCAACCCGCGCATTACCGCAGCACCGTGCAGGAGCAGACCATGCCATATGTAAAGACGCGCGACGGCACCGATATCTATGTCAAGGATTGGGGCGAAGGACGCCCGGTGGTCCTTCTCCATGGCTGGCCGCTGTCCGCCGATATGTGGGATGCGCAGATGATGGCGCTGGCCGAGGCAGGATTTCGCGCGATCGCCTATGACCGGCGCGGGTTCGGTCGCTCGGGCCAGCCCTGGTCGGGTTATGATTACGATACGCTGTCGGACGATCTCGCTGATGTGCTGGAAGCGACGGGCGCGCACGACGCGGCCGTCATCGGCTTCTCGATGGGCGGTGGCGAGGTCGCCCGCTATATGAGCCGCCACGACGGCAAGGGCGTCATCGCGGCCGGGCTGATCGCATCGGTTGTGCCCTATATGCTGAAGACCGAGGACAATCCGAACGGCACCGAACAGTCGGTATTCGACCAGATCGGCCAAGGCCTGCGCGATGACCGGGCGCACTTTCTGCGCCATACCTTCTTCAAGCAGTTTTTCGGCGTCGGCTATATCTCCAGCCCCGTCAGCGACGAGGTGCTCGACTGGGCGACGAGCGTCGCGATGCAGGCGGGACTCAAGCCGACCCTCGCCTGCGCCGAGTCGTTCAGCCAGACTGACTTCCGACCCGATCTGTCGGCGTTCCGGGTGCCAACGCTGATCATCCATGGCACCGGTGACCAGACCGTGCCGATCGATGCGGCGGGTCGGGCGGCTGCCGAGGGCATCGCCCAGGCGCAGCTCGTCGAATATGACGGTGCGCCTCATGGCCTGAATGTGACGCACAGCGATCGTCTGACCGACGATCTCCTGACCTTTCTGGGTCGTTAAACGAAAAGGGCGGCCTATCCGGGCCGCCCTTTTTTATTTCAGGGGAACGATCACCTCGTCCGGGTGAGCGACGTTCAGTTCCTTGCGCACCATCTCGTCCACCATGTCGGGGTTGGCATGGTCGGGATCGAGCAGCGCGACGCGGTTCTTCAGCACCGTCCGTTTCTTGTCGAGTGCGGCATAATCATGCTCGCGCTTCACCAGCTGACGCTGATATTCCCCGTAAGCGAGCAGGCCGTTGCGCCCTAGCACCGCATAAGCCCCGAAGAACGCAACGATCGTCAGCCCCAGAGCGGGCAAGGCAGCCCGCTGCATGGTGCGGATAAAGGGCGACGTCTTTCTGGTCACGCTTCCCATAATCGTACCGTCGCCCTTCGATTTCAAGCGCGGATCAGGATGTCGCGACCGGCATAGCGCGCCGAATCGCCCAGCTCTTCCTCGATGCGGATCAGCTGGTTGTACTTGGCGAGCCGGTCCGAACGTGCCAGTGAGCCGGTCTTGATCTGGCCGCAGTTGGTGGCGACCGCCAGATCGGCAATCGTCGCATCCTCGGTCTCGCCCGAGCGATGCGACATGACGGCGGTGTAGCGCGAACGCTGCGCCAGCGACACCGCCTCCAGCGTCTCGGTCAGCGTGCCGATCTGGTTGACCTTCACCAGCAGCGAGTTGGCATAGCCGCCCTCAATGCCCTTCTTCAGGCGCTTGGGGTTGGTGACGAACAGATCGTCGCCGACCAGCTGCACCTTGTCGCCGATCATGTCGGTCAGCGCCTTCCAGCCCTCCCAATCATCCTCGGCCATGCCGTCCTCGATCGACAGGATCGGGTACTGACGGGTCAGGTTGGCGAGATATTCGGCCATCTCATGGCTCGACAGGATCTTGCCCTCGCCCGAGATATTGTACTTGCCGTCCTTGAAGAACTCGGTCGCGGCGCAGTCGAGCGCGATCATCACGTCGTCGCCCGGCTTGTACCCGGCCTTCTCGACCGAGGCCATGATGAAGTCGAGCGCTTCGTTGGTCGAGGCGATGTTGGGGGCGAAGCCGCCCTCGTCGCCCACGCCGGTCGCCAGGCCCTTCTCGTGCAGCGCCTTCTTCAGCGTGTGAAAGATTTCCGAGCCGCAGCGGACCGCTTCCATGATGTTCGCCGCACCGACCGGCATGATCATGAATTCCTGGAAATCGATCGGGTTATCAGCGTGTTCGCCGCCATTGATGATGTTCATCATCGGCACCGGCAGCAGATGCGCCGAGACGCCACCGACATACTTGTAAAGCGGCAGGCCGCGCGCCTCTGCCGCCGCCTTGGCCGCTGCCAGGCTGACGCCCAGGATCGCGTTCGCGCCCAGGCGGCCCTTGTTCTCGGTGCCGTCCAGTTCGATCATCGTGCGATCGAGATCGGCCTGGTCCTCGGCATCCATGCCCAGGATCGCGTCGGTGATCTCGTCATTGACCGCCTCGACGGCCGCCTCGACGCCCTTGCCCATCCAGCGGCTCTTGTCGCCATCGCGCTTCTCGACCGCCTCATGCGCGCCGGTCGACGCGCCCGACGGCACCGCGGCACGGCCGAAGCTGCCGTCTTCGAGGAGCACGTCCACCTCGACGGTGGGGTTGCCCCGGCTGTCCAGGATTTGACGCGCGTGGATGTCGATGATTGCGGTCACGTAACGATGCTCCTACATCAGCCTTGAGGGTCTCGGCGCGGCTCTATCGTGTGACTGTGCGAAGGGCAATTGCGGGAAAAGCATGGAACCGTGGTTCCGTTGCCGGGGTTAAGAGGCAAAACCGCCCGTTCACCCGGGCCAAATGGAAAGGGTTTTCCGATGGCTGACACCGACAGCACATTTCCCGCCGCCAATAGCGACGCGCCGAACTTCGCCGGAAATACCGCCGTCGCCCCCGAGGTAGCCTCCCCCAACGCTGCTTTTGATAGCGCCGCCGAGGCGTCTAAGGCGAAGGCAGGGCTTGCCGATGCCAAGCAGCAGATGAAGGAAGGCGCGACAAAAGTGCAGCAGCAGGCAGTCGACAAGATCCATGCGCTGGCGGGCGACGGCAAGGCCAAGGCGGGGTCCGCGCTCGATCAGGTCGCGCAGATGTTGAGCGATGCTGCCGTGCAGGTCGATGAGAAGCTGGGTCAGCAATATGGTCAATATGCGCGGTCGGCCGCCGATACCGTGACGTCGCTATCGGGCGCCATCAAGGACAAGGATGTCGAGGAGCTTCTCGAGGACGCGCGCGCCTTCGTGACCAAGAGCCCGGCGGTCGCGATCGGCGTTGCCGCGGCGCTCGGCTTCGTGCTGGCCCGCGTCGTTCAGTCGGGCATCGAAACCCGTCAGTCGGTCGACGGCGCCGCGTGACCCGGGTCGCCGAGACCCTGAAGGCGGCCACGCCGGAGCCGGAGACGCTGACCTCGTTGGTGTCGCAGCTGGTCGATGACGGGCGCTCCTTCATCACCGCCGAGATCGATCTCGCCAAGGCGCGGGCGACCGACAAGATCGGTCGTTATCGCAGTGCGGCGATCTTTTTCGGCGTGGC
Organism: uncultured Sphingomonas sp.; assembly: GCA_913777475.1. Lineage (GTDB taxonomy): Bacteria > Pseudomonadota > Alphaproteobacteria > Sphingomonadales > Sphingomonadaceae > Sphingomonas. The sequence goes on from CAJYRW010000008.1 coordinate 70,040, forward strand.
GGCGGTTCTCGGCCTTTCGGCTTTGATCGCGCTGCTGGTCGGCCTGATCTTTGCGCTGGCCCCGTCGACCGGGCCGTTTGCGGCAACGCTGATCGTGGTCGGTGCCGTGCTGATCGTCGCAGGTGTTCTGGCGATGGTCGGCAGGTCGCGTCTGTCGGGGGGCCAGTCATGACCGTCGCCGAAGCCGAAGCCCGCGCAGCCGAAGCGCGCGAGCGGATGAACCAGACCGCCTCGCGCATCCAGGCGCGCCTGGAGCCGAAGGCGCTGGCCGCCCAGGCAAAGGAAGCCGGTATGTCCGCCGCCTGTTCGGGCTTGGAGACTGCAAAGAACAACCCAGCCACCGTGGCAGGCGGTGTCGCGGTCTTGGGGTTGCTGCTCAACCGTCGGCGGATCGCCCGCCTGTTCAAACGCAAACGCTGATTTGTCGCGCCGGGGCGAGCCCCCGGCGGCACAGCCCAGAAGGATGTTGGCCATGACCACCGAGACCCATCACAATCAGCAGACCGACGGCCTCCGCGAAAAGCTGGACCATGGTCGCGAAACTGCGTCGCAGGCTCTGCACGACGCCAAGAACAAGGCGGGCGAGTTGGCGCACAAGACCGCGCGCACGATCGAAGCCAACCCGCTCGGCATCCTGGTCGGCGGCCTTGCGGTCGGCGTCATCGCCGGCGCGCTCATCCCGCGTTCGGCGCGCGAGAAGGAAGTGCTGACTCCGCTCGGCAAGAAGCTGGGCGAGACGATCCGCCAGGCGACGCAGGCCGCGCGGGAAACCGGCTTGCGTGAGCTCGAAGAAGCGGGCCTGACCAAGGACAACGCCAAGGATCGCGCTCGGTCGCTGTTCGACAATGTCGTGAAGGCCGCCAGCAACGCCGGGTCGGCCGCTGCCAAGGCGGCGACGAACAAGACGACCGTCTAAATCGTCATTTTTGGCGGTTTATCAGCGCCCTGCGATCCAGACGTGATCGCAGGGCGCTTTTCGTTGAACGGCTTGCGGGCGGGGAAAGGGCTTTCTACCAAGGTCGGATTGTTTCTCCTGTCGGGATACCCGCTTGCGCCTTCTCTCCCTTGCCATAGTTCTGGCCGTGTCGGCCACGCCTGCCCTCGCTCTTGCCCAGGCCACTCCGATCGCCGCACCCCAGCCCGGTGAGGGCAAGGAGGATGCCCGGCTCAAGCGGCTCTTCCACGATAGCGACGAAGCCAGCCTGGCGCGCAATCCGATCAATGGGCTGTTTCGTGGCGACATGCGCCGTGCCGATCGGATCGGTGATTTCTTTTCCGATGCGTATATCAACGCCGAGCGGGCGGCGGCCGAAAAGGACCTGAAGGACCTGGGCCAGATCAACCGGGCCGTGCTGACGCCGACCAATCAGGTCGCCTATGACGTCTTCCAGCAGCAGACGCAGACGACGCTGAAGGGACTCGACCCGGCGCTTGTCGTGCTGACGATCGTGCGGCCGATGGACCATTTCTACGGCATCCAGACCTTCTACCCTGAATTCGCCTCGGGCCAGGGAGCCGCGCCGTTCAACACGGTGGCTGATTACGACAACAACCTAAAGCGCAACGTCGAATATGCTCGCCTGCTCGACGAAGCGATCGTCCGCTTCCGCCAAGGCATGGCCAGCGGTGTTGTGCAGCCCAAGCTGGTCGTGCGCAACATGATCGCGCAGTTCGACAATCTGTTGGCCGGCCCCGTCGAAGACTCGACCTTCTATGGTCCGGTGAAGCGCATCCCCGCCAGCATTCCAGCGGCCGAGCAGGCGCGCTTGAAGACCGCCTATGCGACGCAGATCCGCGACGTCATCCTCCCCGCCGAGCGTCGGATGCGGACCTTCCTGGCCGATACCTATCTGCCAGCCGCGCGCGATAGCGTCGGCCTTTCGGGGATGAAGGGTGGCGACCGCCTCTATAGCTATCTGATCGAGCAAAACACGACCCTGCCGCTCAAGGCGGAAGAGGTGCACCAGCTCGGCCTGTCCGAAGTTGCGCGCATCCTGAAGGCGATGGAGGTGCAGAAGCAGGCGGTCGGTTTCAAGGGCAGCTTGCCTGCATTCTTCACCTTCCTGCGCACCGATCCACAGTTCGCGCCCAAGAGCGCCGCCCAGCTCCGCGAAGGGTATGAAGCGATCGGACGCCGCATCGACGCGCGTATCCGCGAGCAATTCTCCCTGATCCCCAAAACCGCGCTCGAAATCCGTCCTGTTCCGGCCTTCAAGGAAAAGACCGACGCAGGCGGCTCCTATCAGGGCGGCACGCCCGACGGCACGCGGCCGGGGGTCTTCTATTACAACACCTACGACCTGCCCTCTCGCTACATGTGGGAGATGGAGACGCTGTACCTGCACGAGGCGGTGCCGGGCCATCATTTCCAGATCAGCCTGGCACAGGAAAATGCCGCCCTGCCCGCCTTCATGCGCTTCGGCGGCAACACCGCCTATGCCGAGGGCTGGGCGCTCTATGCCGAGACGCTGTGGCCTGAGCTGGGCATGGAGACCGATCCCTATCAGCGCATGGGTGGCCTGAGCGACGAGATGCTGCGCGCCATGCGGCTGGTGGTCGATACGGGTATCCATGCCAAGGGTTGGACACGCGACCAGGCGATCGAATATATGCTCGCCAACTCTCCCATGGCCCGCACCGACGCGACCGCCGAGGTCGAGCGCTATATCGCCATTCCGGGTCAGGCGCTGGCCTATAAGATCGGCCAGCTGACGATCAGCCGTCTGAAGGCGCAGGCCAAGGCGGAGTTGGGCGCGAAGTTCGATCCCCGCCGCTTCCATGCCGAAGTGCTCGACACCGGTGCGCTGCCGATGCCGGTACTGGAGAAGAAGATCGCCGACTGGATCGCGGCCGAAAAGCGCCGCTAAATCGGGGAAAGCGCCGCGTCAGGGGACGTGGCGCTTCTCTAGTTTCCGCGCGAGTGTCCGGCGGTGCATTCCCAGCCTCCGCGCGGTTTCCGAGATATTGAAGTTCGTCTCGGCCAGCGTTTCGTTGATCCGCTCCCACTCCAGCGTCTTGATCGAGCTGGGCCGGTCGGTGATCGCGGTCGTCGCGTCGCCGCCCGCCTTGTGGAAGGCCGCCTCGATATCATCGGTGTTCGACGGTTTGGCCAGATAGTGGCAGGCGCCCAGCTTGATCGCCTCGACCGCCGTGGCGATGCTGGCAAAGCCGGTCAGCACGACGATCAACATGCCCGGATCATGCACATGAAGCGTCTGGACACAGGCGAGGCCCGAGGCCTGGCCCAGCTTTAGGTCCACCACCGCGTAACGCGGCGTCGCCTCGCGCAGCACGGCGACCAGCGCGTCGGGGCTGGCCGCAACCCAGACCCGGTAACCGCGCCGCTCGAACGAGCGTTGCAGGGTTCGAGCGAAGGTTTCGTCATCCTCGACGATCACCAACGTGCGTTCGTCGTCCATATCCTACTCCCGATCCGATACGCCGATCATGCTTAAAGGTAGGGTCAGCGTCACCACCGCGCCACCCTCCGGGCGGTTCGTCGCCTCGATCCGGCCGCCCAGCTTGCGCACGACGCTGGACACCAGGAACAGGCCGACGCCATGCCCCTCACCCTTGGTCGACTGCTGGGGGCGGCCGACCTGCGACAGGGTGGCCGAAGTAAAGCCCGGACCGCAATCGGTGACCCGTACGGCGACCGCCCCACCCTCGCGCGTCACGCTCAAGCCTACCCATGCGGGGGACGCCTCGGCCGCGTTATCGAGGACGTTCCACACCGCCTGCTTGATCGCCGGGTCGGATACGATCGCGGCATCGTCATCGGTGCGGTGATAATCGAGCGTCACCTGCGTATGGCTCTGTCGCCATTCATCGACGATGGTATCGATGAAGCGGCCGACCTCGGACAGCTCCGCCGCCTCGCCGCGTGGTTCGCCCGCCGATTGCAGGATGCGGGTAACGATCGCCTTGCACCGCTGCACCTCCGCCTGCATCTCGGCGATCTCACCCATCAGTTCGGGATCATCGCGCAGCTTCGGCACGCGTCGCCAGTCGCTCAGGATCACCGACAGGCTGGCGAGCGGCGTGCCTAGCTCATGCGCCGCGCCGGAGGCGAGCAGGCCCATACGCACGATATGCTCCTCCTCCGACGCCTGTTGCCGCAGATCGGCGAGGCGCGCGGCGCTGCGGCGCAGATTGTGGCTGATGCGGGTGACGAACAGGATGAGCAGCCCTGCGACCAGCGCAAAGCCCAGCCAGTTGCCCAGCGTATGCAGTCCGGCAATGTCGCCGAACAACCAGGGCGGAAAGCTGAGCGGCCGATGGTGCAACGACAACAGGCCGAAGCATACGCCCGTAATCCCCGCCAACGCCCAGGCCGACCATGTCTCTAGCAACACCGCGCCCAGCACGACCTGGATCAGATAGAGCGAAATGAACGGGTTCGTCGCCCCGCCCGCCAGGAACAGCTGGAGCGTCAGCGTCCCGACGTCGAACATCAGCGCGAACAGCAGTTCGGTATTGGTGATCCGGTGAAAGCGAAGCCGGACATGGCTGAGCAGGTTGATCGCCACCGCCATCACGAGCACGCCCATCATCGCGGGCACGGGAAGCTGCACACCCATGACGCGATTGACGAAAAGGATCGTGATCAGCTGCCCCGCCACCGCCATCCAGCGCAGGTGGATGAGCTGGCGCATATTCGCCGTGCCCGCCGTCGGATCGGGCTCACGCGGGCGCATCGTGAAGGGCAGGAAGGGCGGCTCGCCCGAGGTCATTCGCGCCCTCGCCGCCACAGGATGACGAGGCCGACTACCGTCAGGAGTGCCAGCGCGAACCATGTCAGCGCGTAGGAAAGGTGGCTGTTGCGAAACGCCACGACGGTCAATCCGCCGACCGGATAGCCGCCCGGATTGGGGCTGGCGTCGGCGTCGATGAAATAGGGAACGACCGGTCCCAGCCGCTTCGCCTCGGCGATGGCCGCGACATCGCGCGAATACCAGCGATCGGCGGTAGGGTCGTTCGAGCGGAGGAAGCCGCCGCCCGGCTCGGTCACGCGGACTAAGCCCGTGACGCGCACCGGTCCTTCGGGGCGGCTATGGTCCTGGCGCTTCTCAGGTGGGACGAAGCCGCGATTGACGAGGACGGTGAAATTCGGCCCGACCAGTGGCGTCAGCACCCAGTAACCGGGACCGCGCTCGGTCACCGCCTGGACGAAGGTCTCGCGATCGTTGCGAAAGCGTCCCTGCGCCGTGACCCGACGATATACGTCGGACTGGTCGGCCGAAGGTGGTGCCGCGACGGGCGCGGCATGGAGGCGCGCGTCGACGGTTGCGATCAGGTCCAGTTTCCAGACCCGGCGCTGCAACTGCCAGACACCGAGCGAAACGAACCCCGCGACCAGGGCCAGCCCGATCGCGGTCAGGATTGCCAGCGTCAGCGGCGAGCGGCCGCGCCGCCCACCGCCGACGCCAGCATCCGTCATTACATGCCACCGCCCAGTTGGGCGGCCATGTCGGGCATCATGTTGGTGTTCATGTGATACATGACCCAGATCGATCCGCTCAGCGTAATCACGACGAGAACGGCGGTAAAGACCAGCGCCATCATCGTCCAGCCACCCTCCGACTTGGTGTTCATGTGGAGGAAGTAGATCATGTGGACGACGATCTGGACGAAGGCCAGACCCATGATGACCAAAGCGGTCGTCTGGGTATCGCCCAGCGCGCCGGTCATGACCGCCCAGAACGGAATGGCCGTCAGGATCACCGACAGCACGAAGCCGATCATGTAGCCTTTGAGCGAGCCATGACCGTGGGTATCGCCATGCGCATGGGCATCATGGCCGTGGTCGGCGTGGTCGCCATGACCATGGGGGTTATGAGCGCTCAACGGAGAACTCCCAGCAGATAGACAAAGGTGAAAACACCGATCCAGACGACGTCCAGGAAGTGCCAGAACATCGACAGGCACATCAGGCGACGCTTGTTCGCCTCGATCAGGCCGAAACGGCCGACCTGCACCATCAGCGTGACCAGCCAGATCGAGCCGAAGGTGACGTGCAGACCGTGCGTGCCGACCAGCGTGAAGAAGGACGACAGGAAGGCCGAACGCTGCGGACCCGCGCCCTCATGGATGAGGTTGGCGAATTCGTAGAGTTCGATCGACAGGAAGGCGAGACCAAACAGGCCGGTGATGCCCAGCCAGATGAGCGTGTTCGACTTCTGGTTCTTCTCCATCGCGATCATGGCGAAGCCATAGGTGATCGACGACAGCAGCAGCATGGATGTGTTGAGCGCGACCAGCGGGAGCTCGAAAATCTCCCGCGGGGTCGGCCCGCCCGCATAGCTCGTTCCCAGCACGCCATAGGTGGCGAACAGGATGGCGAAGATGAGACAGTCGCTCATCAGGTACATCCAGAAGCCGATGGCCGTCGAGCCACCGCCTTCGTGATGATGATCCTCGTCCTCGACCAGATAATAGGTCGGGTTCTTGGCCGGATCGGCGCTCAGAACGTCGGTCGACATGGATCAGGCTCCCTGCCCGAGCAGACGACGCCGCTCGCTTTCCGTAGCCACGACTTCCTCGACGGGAATGTAATAGTCGCGGTCATAGTTGAACGTGTGCCAGATGGCGACGACGACGACACCGACCAGGCCAAGGGCGGCGAGCCACCACATGTACCAGATCATGCCGAACCCGGCGGCCGTCGACAGGGCGGCGATGATGACGCCGGTGCCCGTGTTCTTCGGCATGTGGATCGGACGATAGCCCTCGGTCGGCGCCTGTGCCTTCTTGTCCTTCATGTCGTACCAGGCATCCAGCTCATGGATGACCGGCGTGAACGCGAAGTTGTAATCCGGCGGAGGCGAAGAGGTCGCCCATTCCAGCGTACGGCCGTCCCAGGGATCGCCGGTCACGTCGCGCAGCTCTTCCTTCTTCCAGATCGACACGCCGATCTGAACCAGGAAGGCCCCGATGCCGCCCGCGATCATCAGCGCACCCAGCAGCGCGACGATGAAGTAAATCTGCAGCGACGGATCGTCGAAGTGATGGAGGCGACGCGTCACGCCCATCAGGCCCATGATGTACAGCGGGGTGAAGGCGACCCAGAAGCCGATGACCCACAGCCAGAACGACACCTTGCCCCAGAACTGGTTGAGCTTGAACCCGAAGGCCTTGGGCCACCAGTAGTTGATCGCGGCAAAGGCGCCGAACAGCACGCCGCCGATGATCACGTTGTGGAAGTGCGCGATCAGGAAGAGCGAGTTGTGCAGCACGAAGTCGGCTGGCGGAACGGCCAGCAGAACGCCGGTCATGCCACCGATCGAGAAGGTCAGCATGAACGCGATGGTCCACATCATCGGCAGCTCGAACCGGATGCGCCCCTTGTACATGGTGAACAGCCAGTTGAAGATCTTCGCACCCGTCGGGATCGAGATCACCATGGTGGTGATGCCGAAGAACGAGTTGACGCTGGCGCCAGACCCCATGGTGAAGAAGTGGTGCAGCCAGACCAGGTACGACAGGATCGTGATGACGATCGTGGCGTAGACCATCGAGGTATACCCGAACAGCCGCTTGCCGGAGAAGGTCGAGGTCACTTCCGAGAACACGCCGAACAGCGGCAGGATCAGGATGTACACCTCCGGGTGGCCCCAGATCCAGATCAGGTTCACGTACATCATCGGATTGCCACCGAGATTGTTCGTGAAGAAGTTGGTGCCGACATAACGGTCGAGCGACAGCAGGACGAGGGTGGCGGTCAGCACGGGGAAGCTGGCGACGATCAGGACGTTCGCGCACAGCGAGGTCCAGCAGAACACCGGCAGCTTCATCATGGTCATGCCCGGCGCGCGCATCTTGATGATGGTCGCGATCAGGTTGATGCCCGACAGCGTTGTGCCGACACCGGCCACCTGCAGTGCCCAGATATAATAGTCGACGCCGACATCGGGACTGAAATCAAGCTCCGACAGCGGCGGGAAGGCCAGCCAGCCGGTCCGCGCGAACTCGCCGATGAACAGCGAGGCCATGACCAATACCACGCCGCCCGCGGTCATCCAGAAGCTCAAATTATTGAGATACGGGAAGGACACGTCGCGCGCACCGATCTGGAGCGGGACGACATAGTTCATGAGACCCGTGATGATCGGCATCGCCACGAAGAAGATCATGATGACGCCGTGGGCGGTGAACACCTGGTCATAGTGATGCGAGTTCAGGAAGCCCTGGTTGTCGCCGAACGCGATCGCCTGCTGTCCGCGCATCATCAGCGCGTCGGCAAAGCCGCGCAGCAGCATCACGATGCCCAGCACCATGTACATGATGCCGATGCGCTTGTGATCGACGGTGGTGAACCACTCCTTCCAGAGATAGCCCCACAGCTTGAACTTGGTGATCAGCGCCAGCACCGCGATGCCGCCGACCGCGACACCCAGGAAGGTGCCGACGACGATCGGCTCGTGGATCGGCAACGATTCGATCGATAGCCGTCCGAAGATGGTCTTTATGATGTTTTCCATGATGGCGTGCCTCAGCCGCGACCCGCACCGGCATGACCAAAGGTCTGCGGGCCGGGGGTCTGCGGGATGGAAAGGAAGGACATGCGGCGGTTCTTCATCTCACCGGCATCCTGCGCGCCGTTCGACGGCGTGGGCTCCAGGCTCTGATGCGGCGAGACCTCGATTTCCTCGGGCGACTTTTCGAGGGCGCCCTTGGTCCGCTCCCCATGCATCGGGCCGGTATTGTTGACGGGCGGATTGCCCTCGCCGACCTTCATCTTGTGCGGATCGCCGCCACCGGTCATGCGGTCGTGCATCATCACGTCCGACATGCACGGCGTGTTGTCCGCGACGCAGCGGTTGACGACACGATCGAACAGGCCGCCCTGGACACCATTGAAGTACATGGCGGGCACATACTCGCTCGGCTTCTCGACGGTCAGGAAGGCCGCGCGGGTCAGCTGACCCTGCCCCTTGCCCTGTCCGGCCTGAGACGTGCGAACCTTGTCCACCCACTGGTCGAAGCCGTTCGACTGCAGCGCGTAGACCGGGAAGTTCATGCCGGAGAAGCCCGCGCCGCTATAGTGCGACGACAGCCCCTTGAACGTGCCCTCGCGGTTCAGGACCGCGTGCAGCTTCGTCTCCATGCCGGGCATGGTGTAGATCATGCCGGCCATCGCGGGGATGTAGAAGGCGTTCATCACCGAGGTACCGGTCAGGCGGAACTCGACGGGCCGGTCCACCGGCAGCGCCAGTTCGTTGACCGTCGCGATGCCCTGCTCGGGATAGATGAACAGCCACTTCCAGTCGAGCGCGACGACCTGGACCTCGAGCGGCTTGACGCCCGCTGCGACCGGCTGCCCCGGTGCGGTGCGCTCGATCGGGCGATAGGGATCGAGCAGATGCGTGCTGGTCCAGGTCACTGCGCCGAGGCAGATGATGATGAGCAGCGGGGCCGACCAGATCACCAGTTCGAGCATCGTCGAATGGTCAAACTCAGGATCATATTCGGCTTCGGTGTTGCTCTTGCGATAGCGCCACGCGAACAGCACCGTCAGCGCCATCACCGGAATGATGATGAGCAGCATCAGGGCCGTCGCGATCAGCACCAGATCGCGTTGCTGCACGGCGACGTCACCGGCAGGGTTGAGCACGACCGCGTCGCATCCCCCCAGCATGGCCAGGAGGGGCAAGGCGGCCCAGCGAAGAGGGCGCAGGCGCGCAAGGCTCGACGAATGAGACATATG
>CAJYRW010000009.1:0-57265 GCA_913777475.1 uncultured Sphingomonas sp.
AAATGGATCGTCCCGGCAATGCCGCTGACCGGACCGAGCGCGGCGGCAAGGTCGATCCCCTCGGTGCCGAATTGCCCGGTCGAGCGCACGCCGCTGGCATCCCAGACGATCCGCCCCGTGCCCGAAACCGGCCCGCGCACATCCTCGATCACGCCTTTGGTCACCGGGGTGAGCAGTTCGGGCTGGAACTCCTTGGTAAAGGTGATGCCCGGCACGCTCAGATCGGCCTCACCCGCGCCCTTGTCGAGCGCATGGGTGATGGTGACGTCGGCGACCTTCACATTCTTTGTCGGCTCGAACAGGGTGCCCTTGGCATTGATCCGGCTGCCCGCCAGCGTCAGCGTGACGTCGCGCGCCGCCATGGGCAGGAAGCGCGGCGAATCGGCGCGGGCGTCGCGCACCTGAAGCGCGCCGGTCAGGTTCAGCACGCCCCCGGCGAGCCGCCAGTCGCCCGTCGCGTCGCCCAGCAACAGGGGCACCTGCCCCACCTTCCCTGCGCCGCCCGTGAACTGCCCCGCGACCCCTTGTGGAGTGACTCGGCCGGTCAGCGTGGCCGCGTCGATCCGGGTCGGCGATTCGGGGCGGCCGATCAGGCTCTTCAACTCGGTCAGGGCAAAGCCGCGATCGGCCAGCGCGAAGCGGGTCGTCCCTGCCGACAGCCGCAACGGGCTGCTGCCGATCATGCCCATCAGGCTCGTCGCGCCCAGCTGTACGCCGCCGCCGATCCGCGTGCCGTCGAGCCGGACCAGCGCGCCGTCCAGCGGACAGGCCCGCACCGCCACCCGCGCCAGCCGTAGCCCCGACAGCGCCAGCCGGTCGATCGCCAGCGGCTGGCAGGTGGGATTGATCGCCAGCCGCCGACCGCCGTCCCAGCGTGCGGCGATGGGCAGGACCAGTCCGTCGATTCGCCCGCCGCTGATCGGCCCGGACAGCGACAGCCGGGTGGTCACCGCGGTCGTGCCATTGCCCGCCGCCGAGAAGACGACACGATCCAGCGCCAGCGCCGCGCCACCCGCCGCATAGCGCGCCATCGTCGCCGTTCCGCGCATCGGTTCACGCGGACCCGCCTGTTTCAGGGTAGCGCGGATCGCGGGCAGGCCGCCGCCGCCCATCGCCAGCGCGGTATCGATCCTGATCCCACGCGAATCGTAGATCAGGCCATCACCGCCGCCGAGTGCGACCCGGCCGCCGCTGTTCGACGCCAGCGTCAGGCTGGGCACGCGGATGGAGAGCCCCTGACCGCGCGCGCCGGTTTCCCGGTCGAGCGCCAGCTTCAGGTCGGCGGCAAAATGACGCCCGCTCCGCTCCACCGCTCGCAGCACCGCGTCCGCCACGGGCCCTACCGGCGTACCGGCCGTTGCCCGGCTCCAACCGTTCACCTCGGCGAGTATCGCGGGCGCGACCTGCGCGCCGCCCATGCGGACATGCCCGTCGAAGCGCATCGCCTGCCCGACCAGATAGCGCCCTGCGATCCCGACGCGATCGGCGCGCCCCTGCCGGGTCGTCACGCCCCGCGCGGTCAGGTCGAGCTGTCCGCTGGTCGCCGCCGCATTGCCGGTAAAATCGAGTCGCCCGCCCAGCGCCGCCGTCGCCGCGACCGGATGACGCAGCGCCCCATCCTCCAGCACGGCCTGTCCGCGCCACTGGTCGAGCGCGGGCTGCAAGGTGACATCGACCCGCGCCGCCAGGTCGCGCGCGGTCACCGCGCCGCAGCGCAGGCCCGCCAGCCGCACCGGCCCGCTCAGGCTCGGCCGCTCGCGCACCACACGCACCCGGAGCGGCGCGGCGAGCCCGGTCATGACGCAATTCCCGATGGCGAGCTGCGGCGCCACTGCCCCCAGCCGCCCGCTGAACCCGTCGTTCAACACACCCCGGCCGGTCAGGCTGAGCCCGACCACGCCATGCGGCGTCTCCAGCCGGATGCCGCCATCGCGAACATCCACGTCGAGCGCGGGCAGCGCAAAGGGCTTGCCCGAGGATGGGCCCATTAGCTTGTCGAGGGTGCCCAGGCTGATCTGCCCTTCGATCAGCCGCCCATGCAGGCGAACCTTGCCCGCGCGCACGCCGGTGACCACCGGGCCGGACAGGCCGATGCGCGTGCGCGTCTCCAGCCAGTCGGCGACCAGATCGGGCTGGCGCGGATCGCCGATCACGACGTTGATCAGCCGCTGCCGACCGAACCCCAGATCGCTGATCGTATAGCGGGCGGGGACGCCACGCCGCGCCAGTTCGCGGTCGATCGCCCCCCCGGCCAGCGACTTGCGATCGATCCACAGCGCGACAAGGGCGACCAGCAGGAGCAGCGCGACGGCGATCAGGATTCGCTGAAGCCGCCGGAACCGCCTGACGGGGCTCTTGCGCGTTTCGGCTTCCTCGTTCGCGCCTTCGACCCCGATCGTTCTTCTCCCGTCCTTCCCCAGCGTCATAGCCTTGGGCCGACGCGCCACGCAATCGCACGAGCCCCGGCGACAGTTCCCGCCGCCTGCCCTATGCTGCCCTCGCAAGGGGGAAAGGGGCACGATGCGCGACATCAGCGACCAGCAGGCCGATCATAGCGGGCATCGCGGGCGCCTGCGGGAGCGATTACTGGCGGGCGGCGGATTGCTCGACCATGAATTGCTAGAATATTTGCTGACCACCGCCATACCCCGGCGCGATACCAAGCCGATCGCCAAGGCTCTGCTGCGCGAATTCCACGACATCGGCGGGGTGCTGACTGCCGATCCCCTTTCACTGCAACGTGTCGACGGGGTGGGCGAGACGGCGGCGGCAACGCTGAAGATCGCGCACGCCTGCGCGCTCCGGCTGGTCCAGGCGGAGGCGGCGAAGCGCCCGGTCCTGTCCAATTGGCAGGCGCTGCTCGACTATCTCCATGCCGACATGGCGCATCACGGGGTGGAGCGGTTCCGGGTGCTGCACCTCAACACACGCAACATGCTGATCCAGGACGAGCTGATGGGTCAGGGCTCGATCGACCAGGCCCCGGTCTATGTCCGCGAAGTGATCCGCCGCGCGCTGGAGTTCGGATCGGCGGCGGTCATCCTGGTCCACAACCATCCCAGCGGCGACCCCTCGCCCAGCCGCGCCGATATCGACGTGACCCGCGCCATCGCAGAGGCGGGCAAGCGGCTGGGCATCGTGGTGCACGACCACCTGATCATCGGCACCTCGGGGCATGTGAGCCTGCGGGCGCAAGGGTTGATCTGAAGGGGGGGCGCCCGGCTGCGGCTCGTCGACATTGGAATGCCGCGCGCCGGGGTGCTAGGGCCCTGCGCCATCACGCGAACGAGGAATACCACATGCAGGTCTGGACCGGGCTGGGCAATCCGGGGCCGCAATATGCGATGCACCGCCACAATGTCGGCTTCATGGCGATGGACGCCATCGCCGAGGTGCACGATTTCGGCCCCGTCAAGAAGCAGTTCCAGGGCTGGACCCAGGAAGGGCGGATCGGCGGGCAGAAGATCCTGCTGCTGAAACCCGCGACCTTTATGAACGAGAGCGGCCGGAGCGTCGGCGACGCGCTGCGCTTCTACAAGCTGGGGGTCGAGGCTCTGACCGTCTTCCACGACGAACTCGACATCGCGCCGTTCCGGGTCAAGGTGAAGACCGGCGGCGGCACGGCCGGGCATAACGGCCTGCGTTCCATCGACCAGCATCTGGGCCCCGATTTCCGTCGCATCCGGCTCGGCATCGGCCATCCGGGGCATAAGGACCGGGTGACGGGCTATGTGCTGGGCAATTACGCCAAGGCGGAGATCGATCCGCTGTCCGACCTGCTCGGCGCGGTGGCGGCGGAGGCGCACTGGCTGGCGGAGGGCGATGACGTGCGCTTCGTCAACGATGTCGCGCTGCGGCTGGGAGAGGCGGCATGAGCGTCCGCCGCCTCTTCGCCTCGCTCCTCTACGAGGGCCAGCTTGACGATGCCGATCTGCTGGAGGAGATCGAGCAGAGCTGCTGGGCGCTGGCCGAGGACGATCGCGCCGGGCGGCGCTGGTCGAAGGAGCATGGCTATCGCGGTTATACCAGCTACGCCTCGCTCAACGACCTGCCGATCCGCGATCCGGTCTTTGCCGACCTGCGCAAGAAGCTCGACCGCCATGTCGCGCGCTTCGCCGAGGAATGCGCCTTCGACCTGGGCGGGCGCAAGCTGAAGCTCGACAGCCTGTGGGTCAATGTCCTGAAGCCGGGCGGGCATCATTCGGCGCATATCCACCCGCATTCGGTCGTATCCGGCACGCTCTATGTCGCGATGCCCAAGGGGTCGGGCGCATTGAAGCTGGAGGACCCGCGCTTGCCGATGCTGATGGCCGCGCCGCCGCGCCGCCCCGATGCACCCGACGATCTGGCGACCTTCGCCACCGCCACGCCCGGGCCGGGCACCGTGCTGCTCTGGGAGAGCTGGTTGCGGCACGAGGTCGTGCCCAATGGCGCCAAGGGCGAGCGGATCAGCGTCAGCTTCAACTATCGATAGAAACGGTCACGACGACGCGCCGCATACCCGCGACGAGCTGAAAAGTTCCAACGCTCCGTCGATGATTAGGGGCGCTTCGTCGCGCCGATATCGAGTGATTAACCTGTTTAGGCTAGGGAGACAGGGATCGCAGCCCATCCAGGATCGGACGTTACACCCCATGGTCGAATTTTGTGTCTTCACCTTTGGCATGTTGGCGAGCTTCGTCCTGTCGGGTCTTGGCCGAAACAAGAAGGCGCAGCGGGCCAATCCGCCGATGCTCCATTATATGGGCCTGGTCCTGATGGGCTTTTCCAGCGCGCTCGGCCTGCTGCTGCTCGGCTGGGCCGCCGCGATGATGGTCGGGGTCGCCTGACGCCATAGGCCGACGCGCCGCCATCGGTTGAGAAATACCGCCATCGCCGCTAGAGGGGCGCTTTCCCCCTTGATCCACAGGATAAGCGACGCATGGGTTTCCGCTGCGGCATCGTCGGCCTGCCGAATGTCGGCAAGTCCACCCTCTTCAACGCGCTGACCGAAACGGCGGCGGCGCAGGCCGCCAATTATCCGTTCTGCACGATCGAGCCCAATGTCGGCAACGTCGCGGTCCCCGATCCGCGCCTGTACCAGCTGGCCGAAGTGGCGGGCTCGGCCAAGATCATCGAGACGCAGCTGGCCTTTGTCGACATCGCCGGGCTGGTGCGCGGCGCGTCCAAGGGCGAAGGGCTGGGCAACCAGTTCCTGGGCAATATCCGCGAGGTGGACGCGATCGTCCACGTCCTGCGCTGCTTCGAGGACGGCGACGTGACTCACGTCGAGGGCAAGGTCGATCCGATCGCCGATGCCGAGACGGTCGAGACCGAACTGATGCTGTCCGACCTGGAAAGCCTGGAAAAGCGCGTCCCCGCCTTCATCAAGAAGGGCCAGCAGGGGGACAAGGAAGCCAAGATCGCCGCCTCGGTCCTGGGCCAGACGCTGGAGCTGTTGCGTGACGGCAAGCCCGCGCGGCTGACCGTGCCCAAGGACGAGGAGGAAGCCCGGGTCTTTTCCCAGGCGCAGCTGCTGACCGCCAAGCCCGTCCTCTATGTCTGCAATGTCGAGGAATCGAACGCGGCGAATGGCAACGCCCATTCGGCGCGTGTGTTCGAGAAGGCCGCAGCCGAGGGCGCACAGGCCGTCGTCGTATCGGCGGCGATCGAAGCCGAGATCGCGACCATGCCCGCCGAGGATCGCGGCGAGTTCCTGTCCGAGCTGGGCTTGTCCGAAACTGGCCTCGCCCGCGTGATCCGCGCCGGTTATGCGCTGCTCGACCTGCTGACCTTCTTCACGGTCGGGCCGAAGGAAGCGCGCGCCTGGACCGTCCATCGCGGCGCGAAAGCACCCAACGCCGCAGGCGAGATCCATAGCGATTTCGAACGCGGCTTCATCCGTGCCGAAACCATCGCCTTCCCCGATTATATCGCCTTCAAGGGCGAAGCCGGTGCCCGCGATGCGGGCAAGCTGCGCGCGGAGGGCAAGGAGTATGTCGTGCAGGACGGCGACGTGATGCTATTCCGCTTCAACGTCTGACCCGATTTGTGCCGGTTCGGTCCTACCGACCGGCACATTCCCTCTTTGCACGGCGAAAGCGGATCGATACGCCTGGCGCCATGATCCATGTTAGCTCTTATCGTCGCATCATCTATAGCAGCCGCTCGGTCGGCGCGGATGGGCGCGCCGATCATCAGGCGATCCTGGCAACCTCGCGCCGGAACAACGGCATGGACGGGATTTCGGGCATCTTGTGGATCGGCGACGGCCAGTATCGCCAACTGCTCGAAGGTCCTGCGGACAGCGTCGGCGAGGTGTATGAGCGGATTGCGAAGGACCCGCGTCACACCGACATCGTCGTCCTGGACGACCGCATGATCGATTCGCCCGAATTCGGCGAATGGGCGATGGCAGGCCTGCCGGGCGATCATCCCCGGGACGCCGCCGAGCGCCTGCGCCTGCTGCTGCGCAACGCCGCCCCTGAAATCCGGCGCTTTTTTCCGGTCGACTGACCCGCATCACGCGGTCGACTGACCCGCATCACGCGAACGACGGACTCTCATCGGCCCTCTCGCCACTGTCATGAGTCGGCGCTATCGGGCGGTTTCGAAAGGAACCGCTCCCCGTGATCCGACTCCCCCTGACGGCTCTTGCGCTCGCCCTGCTGGCGGGTTGCGCCTATCCTCACACGCCCCCCGCCCTCTCGCCAGTCACCGCGCCCGCTCCCGCCCAGGCGGCGGCGACGGTCGCGCCGCTGGAGGACCGGGCACCGGTCACCATCCTGGTGTCGATCGATGGCTTTTGGGCCCCGTATCTCAAGCGCGGGCTGACACCGAACCTGTCGCGGCTGGCCGCCGGGGGCGTCAGCGCATCGATGCGCCCGGCCTTCCCGTCCAAGACCTTTCCCAATCACTGGACGCTGGTGACCGGCGTCGTGCCGGACCGGCATGGCATCGTCGCCAACAGCTTCACCGACCCGGCGCATCCGGGTGAGAAATTCACCATGTCCTCCGATCAGCCCTATTGGTGGGACGAGGCCGAGCCGGTCTGGGTCACCGCCGAGCGGGCGGGCATTCCGACCGCCACCATGTTCTGGCCCGGCTCCAACATCGCCTGGGGCGCAACCGCGCAGGACGACGAGGAACACGGCGCGTCTACTGGCGGCACGCGCCCGCACGACTGGCAGCAGTTCAGCGCGAATGTAAACGATCGCCAGCGCGTCGATACGATCATCGACTGGCTGCGCCGTCCGGCCGCGACCCGGCCGCGCTTCCTGACCCTCTATTTCGACGAGGTCGACGGGGCAGGCCATAAGGGCGGACCGGACTCGGTGGAGGTGAACAACGCGCTCAAGGCGGTCGACCAGGCGATCGGGCGACTGGTCGCGGGACTGGACGCCCTGCACCAGCCCGCCAATCTGATCATCGTCGCCGACCACGGCATGGCCGCCACGTCGAGCGACCGGATGATCGTCCTCAATCAGTTCCTGGACCCAGCCGATTACGAGCTGTCCGAGGACGGCCCCTTCGCGATGATCCGGGCCAAGCCGGGGCATGAGGCCGCGCTGGAGGCGCGCCTGCTCGGCCACCGCGACCATCTCGACTGCTGGCGCCGGCAGGATATCCCGGCGCGCTTCCATTATGGGCGCAATCCCCGCATCGCCCCCTATTTCTGTCTGGCCCAGGCGGGGTGGACGATCAGCGCCGAGCCGCCCAAGAAGCCGTTCCGAGGCGGCACCCACGGCTATGACAATCAGGACCCGAGCATGGCGGCGCTGTTCATCGCCAACGGCCCGGCTTTCCGATCGGGTGTGACGCTGACGCCGTTCGACAATGTCGATATCGCCCCGCTGATCCGCGACCTGATCGGCCTGCCGCCGGGACAGGGACTGGACGGCAATGATGCGCCGTTCCGCCGCACCTTCAAACGATAAGGATAAGAGGATGACCTGTCTGGAAGATATCGCGGTCGGCGACGTGGCACGTTTCGGATCGTACCGGGTAGAGCGGGAGGAGGTGCTGGCCTTCGCCAAGGCCTATGACCCGCAACCGTTTCACCTGTCCGAAGAAGCGGCGGCGGCCACCCATTTCGGGCGGCTGTCGGCCAGCGGATGGCATACCGCGTCGATGGCCATGGCGATGATCGTCGCGCATTTCCGCGAGACCGGCTTCCAGAGCCTCGGCTCGCCCGGCGCGGACGAGCTTCGCTGGCTGAAGCCCGTCTATCCGGGCGATACGCTGCATTGCGAGACCGAGGTGCTGGAAACGCGGCGGTCGGCCAGCCGCCCGGAGATGGGTTTCGTGACCAGTCGCTGGACGGTCCTCAATCAGGACGATGTGGCGGTCATGACCATGCGTCCCACGGTCATGATCCGCACCCGCGGCGCCTGATCAGCGCCGTCCGCGTCCGCCCGGTCGGCCGCCACGCCAGCCGCCGGGCGTCCCGCGATTGCCGCCGCGCCAGCCCTCGGCCCGTGGCGGAGGTGGTGGGGCTGGCCTGACCGCCCCATTGCCTCGCCAGCCGCCGGGCACCTCGCCCCGCCAGCCGCCCCGGCCCCATCCGCGCCACTGGTCGCGAATCGGCCCGCCGCTCCACGCCCCGCGCCGCCCTTCCCAATAGGCGCGCTGACCGTCGTTCCAGCGATAAGGCCGACGATACCGGTCGTAGACGTAGACGCCGGTGCCCGGATAATAGAAATTGTCGTACCATCCAAAATAGGACGGCGCGTAACCATAGCCCCCGCCATAATAGCCGGGCGCATAGCCGCCGCCATATCCCGCGCCGACCGACACACCGCTATAGCCATAGTCGTCGGTACAACCGCCCAGCGCCATCAGACCGGCCAGCATCGCCGCCGCCAAAGATTTCCGACCCAGGACCATCGTCCCTCTCCAAGCCCCTGGCCTGTCATCGCGGACCGCGGCAGGGGTCCGCAATCCCACGTCCATCACCGGTCAACCCGGGCGCATCATCATGGTTCCTGCGCGCTGGCCGATGCATCGCCCATGAACGACGGTGACGAAGGGGATGGCGGGCGACGAAGGGGGATTGGCAAAGCGGCTCAAGCAAGGCTAACCTGAAGTACCGTTCATCATGGGCGGTGGAGTGAATGGGCGGCGCATGACCGGGATCAATCCGGCACGACCCCCGACAGCGTACCAGTGCGCACGCGAGCGAAGGTGGAGGGACAGGACGAATGGCGATGACGGAGAACACCGTACCCCCCGGCGAAGCGCCGGAGCCATTCCAGGAAGAGGTCCATGATCCCCGTCGCCGCGACTTCATCAACGTCGCCGCCGCTTCTTTCGCTGGCGTGGGCGCCATCGCGATTGTCCTACCGCTGATCAACCAGATGAATCCCTCGGCCGATGTGCTCGCGCAATCGACGACCGAAGTGGATCTGTCGAAGATCGAACCGGGCCAGGCGATCAAGACCAGCTTTCGCAAGCAGCCCCTATTCGTCCGAAACCTGACGCCCAAGGAAATGGCCGAGGCGGACGCCGTGCCGCTGTCCGAGCTGCGCGATCCGCAGACGCTGGCGGAACGGACCAAGCCGGGCAAGAAGAACTGGCTGATCACCCTGGGCGTCTGCACCCATCTGGGCTGTGTGCCGCTGGGCGCGGGCGAGGGCGAGAACAAGGGCCCCTATGGCGGCTATTTCTGCCCCTGCCACGGCTCGGCCTATGACACCGCCGCGCGCATTCGCAAGGGTCCAGCCCCGAAGAACCTGTTCGTGCCCGATTACAAATTCGACAGCGACACGACCGTCACGGTCGGCGCGGCGGCTTAAGGGAGAACCGAGAGATGAGCTTTCCCTGGGCCAAGCATTACGAACCGAAACAGCCGCTCATGCGCTGGCTGGACGAGAAGCTGCCGGTGCCGCGCCTCGTCTACAACGCGGTGGGCGCGGGCTATCCGGTCCCGCGCAACCTGAATTACTTCTGGAATTTCGGCGTGCTGGCGGGGGCCGCCCTCGCCATCCAGATCATCACCGGCGTGGTGCTCGCGATGCACTATGCCGCCAATGCAGGCGTCGCCTTCGACTCGGTCGAAAGCATCATGCGTGACGTCAATGCGGGCTGGTTCCTGCGCTATGCCCACGCCAACGGCGCGTCGATGTTCTTCATCGTCGTCTACACGCACATCTTCCGCGGCCTCTATTACGGGTCATACAAGGCCCCGCGCGAGATGGTGTGGCTGCTCGGCGTGGTCATCTTCCTCCTGATGATGGCGACCGCCTTCATGGGCTATGTGCTCCCCTGGGGGCAGATGAGCTTCTGGGGCGCGCAGGTCATCACCGGCTTCTTCTCGGCGATCCCGCTGGTCGGCGATACCATCCGCATCTGGCTGCTGGGCGGTTTCGCACCGGACAATGCCGCGCTGAACCGCTTCTTCTCGCTCCACTATCTGCTGCCCTTCGTGATCGCGGGCGTCATCATCCTGCACATCTGGGCGCTGCATATCCCCGGCTCGAACAACCCGACCGGCGTGGACGTGAAGGGCGAGCAGGATACCGTGCCCTTCCACCCCTATTACACCGCCAAGGATGCGGTCGGGCTGGGCGTGTTCCTGCTGGTCTTTGCGGTGATGCTGTTCTTCTTCCCCAATTATCTGGGGCATCCGGACAATTACATCCCGGCCAACCCGCTCTCGACCCCGGCGCATATCGTGCCCGAATGGTATTTCTGGCCCTTCTACGCGATCCTGCGCGCCTTCACCGCCGACTTCATCCTGCCCGCCAAGCTGTGGGGCGTGCTGGCGATGTTCGGGTCGATCCTGCTGCTGTTCTTCCTTCCCTGGCTGGACAGCTCGCCGGTGCGGTCGAACAATTTCCGGCCCAAGGCGCGGGTCGCCTTCTGGGTGCTGGTGGTCGACGTGCTGCTGCTCGGCTGGTGCGGGGGCTCGCCCGCGACGCCCTTCTTCATCATCCTCAGCCAGGTCACGGCGGCCTATTATTTCCTCCACTTCCTGGTGATCCTGCCCTGGATCGCCCGGACGGAGCGCCCGGCGCCGCTGCCCAACTCGATCACCGAGGCGGTGCTGGCCAAGCATGGCGGTACGGCCCCCACCAAGTCGGCCCTAACCCCTGCGGCCTCGGCCTGACCCGAACCGAGAGAGGATAAAAGAACATGGTTCGTGGCATCGCATTCCTGGTCGGGGCGGCCTTCACCTTCGTCCTCGCCATCGCGCTGTGGGGCAGCATCTCGGGACTCGTCTCCGAGCCGCCCGCCCCCACGGCCGAGGAGGAGTTCCACCTTCATCCCAAACAGGCGCATCTGGCCTCGGACGGCATCATGGGCCGTTTCGACCGCCGCCAGCTCCAGCGCGGGTTCCAGGTCTATAAGGAGGTCTGCGCGGCCTGCCACTCGCTACGGCTGGTGGCGTTCCGTGACCTGAAGGATCTGGGCTATAACGACCCCGAGGTGAAGGCGATCGCCAACCAGTGGGTGATCGAACAGCCGAGCATCAACCCGGAGACGGGCGAGGCGACGACGCGCAAGAACGTCCCCGCCGACCACTTCCCCTCGCCCTTCGCCAACGAAGTCGCGGCGCGCGCGGCGAACAACAACGCGCTGCCGCCCGACCTGTCGCTGATGACCAAGGCAAGGCATGACGGCACCAACTACGTCTATTCGCTGGTCGGCCCCGACGCCTATCGCAACCAGCCCGCCGAGCTGCTGCGCAAGTTCCCGGACATCAAGACGCCGACCGGCCTGCACTACAACCCCTATTTCGCGAACCTCAACATCGCGATGCCGCCGCCGCTGACCTCGGATGGCCAGGTGCAATATACCGATGGTACGCTGGCGACCCGCGACCAGATGGCCAAGGACGTCGCCGCCTTCCTGACCTGGACCGCCGAGCCCAAGCTGGAGGCACGCCATTCGGCCGGGATCGGGGCGGTCGTCTTCATCCTGATCTTCTGCTTCCTGGCCTGGGGCGCGTATCAGAATGTCTGGCGCGACGTGAAACACTAAGATCGGGCAAGCCCGTACGAGCACCTGGGGCGGCTTCCGACACGGGAGCCGCCCTTTTTCTTTGGCCGCCCTCCGCCCCTGATGCTTGCGGGGACCATGGCCATCCCCCCTTTACCCCTGCCCTCCATGGGCCCATGACGCGGCGCATGAGCGCGAATGACGACCTGAAAGCCCTGATCCGCACGATCCCGGACTTCCCCAAGCCCGGCATCCAGTTCCGCGATATCACCACGCTGTTGCTGGACCCGACCGGCGTCGCGCGCACCGTGGAGCGGATGGTCGCCGCGACACGGGGGCCCGTCGATCTGGTCGCGGGGATTGAGGCGCGCGGCTTCCTGTTCACCGCCGCGCTCGCCGTACCGCTGAAAGCCGGCGTCCTGCTGATCCGCAAGGACGGCAAGCTGCCCGGCGCGACCATCGCCGAGGATTATGCGCTGGAATATGGCCAGGACCGGATCGCCATCCATGAAGATGCGCTGGTCCCCGGGGCCCGTGTCCTGTTGGTCGACGACCTGATCGCCACCGGCGGCACGGCGCGCGCCGCCGTTCGACTGATCCGCAAGGCGGGCGGCGTGGTGAACCAGGCCCAGTTCCTGGTCGACCTGCCCGACCTGGGCGGCGCGGACGCGCTGCGGGCCGAGGACATCGCGGTCGACGCGCTGGTATCCTTTCCGGGCCACTGATGCGCCTCGCGCTTCATGAGCCCGATATCGCGGGCAATGTCGGCACGCTGATCCGCACCGCGACCTGTTTCGGGGTCGCGGTCGACCTGATCGAGCCGATGGGCTTTCCCTATTCCGACCGCGCGCTGGCCCGTTCGGCGATGGACTATGCCGCGCTGGCCGACGTGGTGCGTCATGCCGATTGGGACGCCTTTCGCGCCGCCACGCAAGGGCGGATCGTGCTGGCGACGACGCTGGGCGCGATCCCCCTGCCCGAGATGGTCTTCCGCCCCGACGACGTGATCCTGCTCGGCTCGGAGGGGGCCGGGGTGCCCGAGGCCGTCCACGATGCCGCCGATATCCGTGTGCGCGTGCCGATGCGCAACGGGGTCCGCTCGCTCAACGTTGCGATCACCGGTGGCATATTGCTGGCCGAGGCGCGGCGGCAGACCGGCTGGGCGCAAATGCCGGGTTGACCCTGGCCCCCGCCCCCGCCCAGAACCACCGCGTCATGACCAGCCGCACCCCCGATATCGCGCTCGATGCCGAGCAGGACGCCGCCCGCCTCTGGTTCGAGAGCTTGCGCGACCGGATCTGCGCCGCGTTCGAGGCGATCGAGCGTGAGGCGGGATCGGATGCCGCCTTCGACTATATCGCCTGGGACCGCGCCGATCCCAGCGGCGAGCCCGGCGGCGGCGGCGTGCGCGGCGTGATGAAGGGCCGCGTGTTCGAGAAGGTCGGCGTCAACGTCTCGACCGTCGGCGGCACCTTCGAGGGGCCATTCGCCAAGACCATCCACGGCGCCGGCGACGATCCGCGCTTCGTCGCGACCGGGATCAGCCTGGTCGCGCATATGGCGAACCCGCATGTCCCCGCCGTGCACATGAACACCCGCTTCCTGAGCACGACCAAGCGCTGGTTCGGCGGCGGGGCGGACCTGAACCCGCCGCTGCCCGTGGACGAGGATACCGCCGATTTCCATACCCGGCTGAAGGCGGCGTGCGACGCGCACGACCCGGAGCATTATCCCCGGTTCAAGGCCTGGGCCGACGACTATTTCTACATCCCGCATCGCCAGGTGCATCGCGGCGTCGGCGGCATCTTCTACGATCATCTCGAAGGGGATTTCGACGCTCATTTCGCCTTCACCCGCGATGTCGGCGAGGCGTTCCTCGACATCTTCCCGCGCATCGTCCGGCGGCGCATGGACACGCCTGCGACCGAGGCGGATCGCGCGCAGATGCTGGCGTGGCGCGGACGCTATGCCGAGTTCAACCTGGTTTACGACCGAGGCACGCTGTTCGGGCTGAAGACCGGCGGCAATATCGATGCGATCCTGATGAGCCTGCCGCCGCTGGCCACCTGGGAATAAAGCGATGGCGCTGATCCCCGTCGACGCGACCGAGATCGCGACCATCGTCACCAGGCTGGAGATGCGCGATCGCCCGCGCCCGCGCCCCCTGCCTGCCTCGCCGCTGGGGCTGGTCGCCTGGAAGCAGCCCGATCCGGCGAAGTACCGCACGCTCTTCGCGCGGGTCGGTGCGCCGTGGCTGTGGTTCTCGCGGCTGGTGATGGACGATGCGACGCTGACCGCGATCATCCATGACCCGGCGGTCTCGGTCTTCGCGGTGGTCGACCGGGCGGGGATCGAGGTCGGGCTGCTCGAACTCGACCATCGCAAGGCTGGGGAATGCGAGATCGGTTATTTCGGACTGATTCCCGAACTGGCGGGTCAGGGGCATGGCCGCTGGCTGATGGCGCAGGCTTTGATGCGCGCCTGGATGCCCGGCGTAGACCGGGTATGGGTGCATACCTGCACGCTCGACCACCCGTCCGCGCTCAACTTCTATCGCAAGCAGGGGTTCGTGCCCGTGTCGCGCGCGATCGAGACCTTTCCCGATCCGCGCGGCCTCGGCCTGTTGCCGCCCGAGGCCGCGCCGCAAATCCCGCGTCTGGTTTAGCCGCGAACCAGGCGGCGATAGGCCGCAATCGAGATCAGCGCCTGCGCCAGCCCCGCCGCCATCGCCACCGCCGCGGCTCCGGCTTGCAGCAGCGCGATCGCGACCGGATTGCCGGACCCCATGCCGCCATCGCCTTGCACGACATCGATCAACGCCACGAAAGGCCGGGCCGCGACGATCCCGCCCAGATAGGTGCAGGAGGCCAGTGCCGCCATCGACAGCCCCGCGCCGCGCGTCAGCATGACCGACCGCCCCATGGCCGCCAGCGCCGCCATCCGCCGCTCGGCAAACAGCACCGGCCCGACCAGCATCAGCCGCCCCGCAATGTAGATGCCGGGCAGTATCCAGAGCAGCGTGCCTGCGCCCACCGGCACCGCGACCAGCACCATCGCCAGCAGGAAGCGCGGCGCCATGGTCAGCGCACGGCCCAGCGCCTCGCCGACGCTCTGCCGGCCGCCGCCCAGCTCCAGCGACAGGACCGCCGCCGTGCCGATCATCCCGATCGCATAGGCGGCGAAATACCAGCCGCCATAATGGGTGGCCCATTCACCGACCGAATCGATCCAGGCCATGGCACGCTGGCCGCCCTCGCCCACGCCTTCCTCGGGCTGGGGCGGCATGGGTACGAGCAGACCGAGCGCCAGCGAGGGCCAGAACAGAAAGGGCGCGGCCAGCCGGACCAGCAGCCCACCGTCCCGGCGGAACAGGGCCCAGGCGTCCCGCAGGGTCGCAATCACATCCAGCTTCATCACAGGGCGGGCGCGCCGTCCCCGTTCTGATAAGCCTTGTCCCCCGCCGTCGCGACATAGAGCCGCGCGACGAAGACATAGGCGAGCGTCAGGAAACCCGTGCTCACCACCGTGCCGATCAGCATGGCCAGCAACAGCGCCAGCGGCGTACGGTCCGCGCCCAGCGCCAGGCGCAGGATCGCGCCCGACACGCCCTGCGCGGCGAGCGTGGCGACACCCAGCACGATCAGGAATAGGATGAAGACCCCGATCAGCCGCCAGGTCATCCCCCGGGTCAGCGCGATCGAGCGGCGGAACGCGCCCAGCCCGCGCCGCTCGTTGAGCACCACCGCATAGACCGGCATCAACCGCGCGATGAGCCAGAGCGATAGCGCCGCCACGACCAGCGTGTAAAGCGCGACGAACATCGCCGCGCCGCCCGGCATCGGCGGCAGCTTCGACGGATCGCCTTGCGCCGCCATGACGGCAGCGAAATCATAGCCCGACGCGCCGAGCACGACGATCGGCACCAGGATGATCAGGCCAAAGCCGATGCCGATGACCGCACCGACGCCGATCACCGGCAGCAACCGGCCGAGCGCCGCGCGCGACGCATCGGCCGTGGTCGTCGCCGGATGGGTCGCGACCGCCATGATCGCCAGCTGCGCCCAGACACCCATGACCAGCGACAGCAGGGTGATGGCGAAACCCGTCACCCCCATCTGTCCGGGCGCGGCCCCGCGCGGCACCAGCAACAGCTGCAAAACCGCCGGAAGGACGATGCCGATCGCGGCTATCGGCGCAAGCATCCCGGCCCTGCCCGACAACACCTGCTGCGTGCTGTCCCACACGGTTCCGATCCTGACGGTCATCATTCCTCCCTTGGCCGGGCCACCCCGCCCGGTCCGCTTTGCCTAGACGATTGCTGGGGCCAACGCCATCGGTGCGCAATGCTTGCAACCCCGGGGGCACGGGCGCAGATACGGGACATCGTGACTCACATACCCGACATGCCCGATATCGAATGGCGGATCAGCCCCGGCCTGACGCCCTATGACCAGTCGCTTGCCGAAATGGAGGCGCGCGCCGCCGCCGTGGCGGCGGGCGAGGCGCGCGAACTGGTCTGGCTGCTCGAACATCCGCCCGTCTATACGGCGGGGACCAGCGCCGATCCGGTCGAGCTGGTCGACCCGCGTTTCCCGGTGTTCCAGACCGGGCGCGGCGGCAAATATACCTATCACGGCCCCGGCCAGCGGACCGGCTATCTGGTGCTGGACCTGACCAAGCGCGGGCGCGACGTGCGTCGCTTCGTCCACGGGCTGGAGGACTGGCTGATCGCCGCGCTCGCCCGGCTGGGCGTCCATGCCTTCAGCGTCGACGGGCGCGTCGGCATCTGGACTCGCGACGGCGGGCCGGAGGCGAAGATCGGCGCGATCGGCGTCCGGGTGCGCCGCTGGATCACGCTGCACGGCTTTGCGATCAATATCGCGCCCGACCTGTCCCATTTCGGGGGTATCGTGCCGTGCGGCCTGCCCGAATTCCCGGTGACCAGTCTTTTTGCGTTAAACGGCGTCAAGTCCTTGGAAACCTTTGACGAGGCACTTGCGTTCACATTTCCGGCTTTCCTCAACGCTCTCGACGCGCTGCGACAAAACGAGGCTTGAGGACCAGACGGTATCCGATTAATGTCCACCCCGATTTGGGTAATAGGGCCAGCAAGCCGTTCCAAATCCTTTATATCAAGGGAGCTTCCAATGCGTGCAATCATCTCCAAGGTCCTGACGGGCTCGATCATCGCCGGCGCGGCGCTCGCGGTTTCGGCTTGCGGCTCGAAGACCGAGAACACTGCCGATGCGAACATGACCATGAACGCTTCGGAAGGCATGGACACCGCCACCGACAACATGACCGCCGTCGACGGCGCCATGAACGGCGGCATGATGGCCAACGACACCATGGGCAACGACATGATGATGGCCAACGACACCATGTCGATGAACGCATCGAACGCGATGTAATCATCATCGGGGCAACCCGATAGGAAGGGGCCGTCCGGGCGACCGGGCGGCCCTTTTTCATGCCTGCTGAAGCCGGGCCGCAACCCCGTGGAAATACGGCATTTTCACTACCCTTCCGTAACGACCGACGATCTCCGGCAATCGTCCCGCCCACGCGATTTCCATTTGGGTTAACGGCCGAAAAGCGTTATGTTTCGGGACGCTCGAAGGCCCTACGGGGGAAGGATCGGAACATAATGAAGGTGGTGCGTACCGCGCTGGTCGCTGGCGTGGCGTTTTGGGGGATGGGTGCCGCGGCACCTGCATCGGCACAATTCTTCCTGCAGCCCTACAACTTCCAGGGAAAGCCCGTTCAGGGCGACGAACCCGGCATCGGCCAGCCGCTGCCCGGCGCGACCCCGGCCGAGTTGCGGGCGGGCTTGCTGTGGAACATGCGCGCCGCGCTGAACGTCGCCGCGCTGCAATGCCAGTTCGAGCCGATGCTGGCGACCGTCGCCAACTATAACGCGATCCTGAAGGACCATGATGCCGAGCTGAAGGGCGCGTTCGACACGCTGGGCGCCTATTTCAAGCGGAAGAACAAGACCCCGCGCGAAGGGCAGATGGCGCTCGATCAATATGGCACGCGCACCTATTCCAGCTTCGCGGCGGTCGCGGCGCAGCTGAACTTCTGCCAGACGGCGGGCTCGATCGCCCATGCGGCGGTGTTCACGCCGCGCGGCCATCTGGGCGAGCTGGCGGTCGAGCGGATGCGCGAGCTGCGCAACAGCCTGACCCCCTATGGCGAGCAGCGCTTCCCCCGCTATATCGGTCGCGAGCAACATATCGTCGCCACCATGCCGCGCCTGGATGCGCTGTGCTGGAACAAGAAGGCCGAATGGGTCGCCAAGAAGTGCGGCGCGCAGAACTGGCCACCGGCCGGCGCGACCGCCATCGCCGCGCGCTGAGGTCAAGTCCTCCCCGATACGGGGAGGTGGCAGCGCGAAAGCGCTGACGGAGGGGGGCTTCCGCTGGGAGCGCCCTGTGTGAAACGCCCCCTCCACCACCGCTTCGCGGCGGTCCCCCTCCCTGTGCCGGGGAGGATGAAAGCGCCCCTCCCCTTTCGCCGCAATATTTGCTAGGCGCGCGGCCATGCTCAATCTGAATGGCATCACCGTGCGCCTGGGCGGCCGCACGATCCTCGACGGCGCATCCGCGGCGCTCCCCCCCGGCAGCCGGGTCGGCCTTATCGGCCGCAACGGTGCGGGCAAGTCGACGCTCGTCCGCGTGATCGCGGGCCAGCTGGAGGCCGATGACGGCGCATGCGAGATGCCCAAGGGCGCCAAGCTCGGCTATATCGCGCAGGAAGCCCCCGACGGCAGCGCCACGCCGTTCGAGACGGTGCTGGCCGCCGATATCGAACGCGCCGAACTGATGGAGCGCAGCGAGACCGAGAGCGATCCCGAAAAGCTGGGCGATATCTATGAGCGCCTGATCGCGATCGACGCCTATACCGCCCCCGCCCGCGCCTCGAGCATCCTGCAGGGCCTGGGTTTCGACGAGGCGATGCAGGGTCGCCCGCTGTCCAGCTATTCGGGCGGGTGGAAGATGCGCGTGGCGCTCGCCGCGCTGCTGTTCTCGGCGCCCGACGTGCTGCTGCTCGACGAACCGTCGAACCACCTCGACCTCGAAGCGGTGATGTGGCTGGAGGATTTCCTCAAATCCTATCGCGCGACGATCCTGCTGGTCAGCCATGAGCGCGACTTCCTGAACAATGTCGTCGACCATATCCTGCACCTGCAGGGCGGCAAGGTGACGCTCTATCCGGGCGGTTACGATTCGTTCGAGCGCCAGCGTGCCGAGCGGATGGCGCAGCTCGCCGCCGCCAAGGCGAATCAAGACGCACAGCGCGCCAAGTTGCAGGACTATATCGCCCGCAACTCGGCTCGCGCCTCGACCGCCAAGCAGGCGCAGAGCCGTGCCAAGATGCTGTCGAAGATGCAGCCGATTGCTGAGATGGCGAACGATCCCTCGCTGTCCTTCGACTTCCCCGATCCCGATCAGCTGCGCCCGCCGCTGATCACGCTGGACCTGGCGAGCGTCGGCTACGCGGAAACACCGATCCTGAAGCGGCTGAACCTGCGTATCGACCCGGACGATCGGATCGCGCTCCTGGGCCGCAACGGCAACGGCAAGACGACGCTCGCCCGCCTGCTCGCCGCGCAGCTGGCGCCGATGGAAGGCGAGATGAACGCATCGGGCAAGATGCGCGTCGGATACTTCACCCAGTATCAGGTCGAGGAGCTCGACACCGACGACACCGCGCTGGAGCATATGACCCGCATCATGCGCGGCGCGAGCCCGGCGGCAGTGCGCGCGCAGCTGGGCCGGTTCGGCTTTTCGGGCGACAAGGCGACGACCAAGGTCGGCAAGCTGTCTGGTGGCGAACGCGCGCGACTCGCGCTGGCGCTGATCACCCGCGATGCGCCACACATGCTGATCCTCGACGAGCCGACCAACCACCTGGACGTCGACGCCCGCGAGGCGCTGGTCCAGGCGCTCAACATGTACAAGGGCACCGTCGTGCTGGTCAGCCATGATCGCCACATGCTGGAGATGACGGCGGACCGGCTGGTGCTGGTCGACAACGGCACCGCGAAGGAGTTCGACGGGTCGCTCGACGATTACATCGCCTTCGTCCTGAAGGGCGATGCGGGCCAGGGTGACGCGGCGTCCAAGGCGGACCGGGCGGCAAACAAGAAGGCCTCGGCCGAACAGCGCGAACGCTTCAACGCGATGAAGAAGACGCTGCGCGGCATCGAGGACGAGATGGCCAAGCTGACCCGCGAGCGCGATGCGCTGGACAAGGCTATGAACGACCCGGCGGCGGCCGAACCGCGCCATGCAAAGCTGTCGATGGGCGAGCTGAACAAGCGCCGCGCCGAAGTGGTCGACAAGCTGTCCGAGGCGGAAGTGCGCTGGATGGAAGCGGGCGAGGCGATGGAGGCGGCGTAAGCCGCTTTCCGCCAAGCGAAATCGAATGCGGGACGGGATTGCCCTGGGCTTCGACTTCGCTCAGCCTGAACGGAGGCTTGGGGCCGAGCCAATAACCCAGGCCTGTACCCCGGCGAAGGCCGGGGCCCATTTGCCATCAAGCCGGTGGCGCGCGATCCAAGGCGTGGGAGGCCACGGCCCCGCCCCCTCGAAAGCGCCCTGCAGATGGACCCCGGCCTTTGCCGGGGTACGCGCGATACTTAGGCTTCGGTGTCTTCCGAACCCTCGGGTGCGTCCTCACCATCGGCCGGATTCTCGATCCACGCCTCGACCTCGCCGGTCAGCTTCAGGGTCAGCGGACGGCCATGGCGGTCGACCTTCTTGCCCAGCGCGACGCGAATCCAGCCTTCGGAAATGCAATATTCCTCGACGTCGCGGCGCTCGGCGCCCTTGAAGCGGATGCCGACCCCACGCGAAAGGAGGTCCTGGTCGAAATAGGGGCTGTCCGGGTTGGTGGACAGGCGATCGGGAACGGTATCGGTCATGCTCCGGCCTTAACGCCGACTCGGGGTCGCTGCCAAGAAGGCCACCCGAGAAAAAGCGGCGCCGGGATACCTCCCGACGCCGCCAAGGGCCTTAGTTGCAGACCCGGACCTGAACATTGCGGCCCCAATAGGGGTCCCAGCGCCAGTCATTCCAGCAGCGCGGCGCATAGCTGCGATACTCATACTGGTACACCGGCGGCGGGGGCGGCGGTGCATAATAGGGGTCATAGCCCCGATCATAATAATAGCGGCGATCGACATAACGCGGCTGGTTGCTGCTCGCGATGGCCGCGCCGATACCCAGACCAAGGATGCCGCCGATCAGCGCGCCTGCGGCCGCATCGCCGCGATCGCGGTGATAATAACCGCCATAGCCACCACCCCAGCCACGGCCCCAACGCTGCGCCTCGGCCGGAGCCGCCGCCGTCAACGCGGTCGCCCCCAACGCCAAGCCCAGCCCCAGCTTCTTCAACACTCCATTCATACCGAACCTCCGATACTGATACGCCCGGTCCGCTGACGGCAAAACGCGCACGCGGCGTCCGTGTTGCCTGCTCTGCCACTATCGGGCTGAATGGACGCGGAATATGGTGTTTAGTCAGCGTTCAGGAGGGGGAGGCGGTGATGGGGTGTTGGCTGCTGAAATCGGAGCCGGACAGCTATAGCTGGGACGATCTGGTCCGGGATGAATCGACCGAGTGGGACGGTGTGCGCAACGCCGCCGCCGCGAAACATCTGCGCGCGATGCAGGTCGGCGACCGGGCGATCTTCTATCACAGCGGCAAGGATAAGGCGGCGGTCGGCCTCGCAACGATCACGCGCGCGGCCCGGCCCGATGGCGAGGATGGTCGCTGGGCCTCGGTTCAGGTCACCCCCGACCGACCGCTGCCCCGGCCGGTGACGCTGGCGGCGATGAAGGCGGATGCGCGATTGGCCGAACTGCCGATGCTCCGTCAGTCGCGGCTGTCGGTATCGCCAGTGGGTGAGGACGAGTGGGGCGTGCTGATGGAATTGGCGGGCCTTTAAAACCTCCCCGTTCCGGGGAGGATCAGCCCATGCTCCGGGCGTAATCGGCCGCCTCGCGCACCTGCTCCGGCGTCGGGCGCACACCGGTGTAGAGTACGAATTGTTCCAGCGCCTGGATCGTCGCGACCTCGGTGCCGGTGATGACCCGCTTGCCCATCCCGCGCGCGACCGCCAGGAACTCGGTCTCGGGCGGATATTGCACCACGTCGAAGGCGATCTCGGCCTGCGCAATCATCGCTTCGGGGAAGGCGAGCTGGTCCTCATTGCCGCCGGTCATCCCGATTGGCGTGACGTTGATCAGCAGCGCCGCGCCCTTGTCCGGCTCGCTCGCCCAGCCAAAGCCGTAGAGATCGGCCAGCTCGCGCCCGACTGCTTCGTTGCGCGCGACGATGGTGCCGTGCGTGAAACCCGAATCGCGCAGGGCCGCCGCCACCGCCTTGGCCATGCCGCCGGAGCCGCGCAGTACGAAGGGCGTCGCGCGGTCGATATCGGCGATCAGCTCGACCACGGCCGCATAATCGGTGTTGTAGCCGGTCAGACGCCCGTCATCGTTGACGATGGTGTTGACGCTGTCGATCGCCGCCGCCGATCCGGCCAGCCCGTCGAGCATTGGGATCACCGCTTCCTTGAACGGCATCGAGATCGCGCAGCCGCGGATATTCAGCGCCCGGATGCCACCCACCGCCGCCGCCAGATCGGTGGTGCTGAACGACTTGTAGACATAATCGAGCCCGGTCAGTTCGTAGAGCCGGTTGTGGAAACGCGATCCGAAATTGCCGGGCCGCGCCGACAGCGACATGCACAGCCGCGTGTCGCGGCCGATGGGGGGCTTGGTGGTCATCGCAACGGTCTAGCGGAATGCGGGTCACCGGAGCAATTTCGGATCGATCACCACATGCCGGATATGCTGCCGGTTCCAGGTATAGCTCACATGCACCAGCCCGTCTCGGGTCTGGATCACCGCCGGATAGGCATAGCCGTCGGGCATGGGCTTGCTCTCCAGCGTCAGGACGTTGCGCCAGCGCACGCCATCGTCGGACAGCCCGATGTTGAGCGGCCAGCGCGGCCCGTCGCCCGGGGTGCCCGGCGCATGCGCGCTGTGGTTGTAGACGACCAGCTGACGCCCATCGGCCAGCGTCAGCGCGTCGGTGCCTGCATTGGGATTGGGCAGGTCGATCGCGGCGATCGGCGACCAGTGGACGCCGCCGTCACGTGACGAGCTCTGCGCCAGCGCCCCCTGCCGCGTGCGGGCGATCAGTTCCAGCTTGCCGTCCTTGTGGAACAGGATGCTGGGCTGGATCGCCTCGATATGCATGGGCGAGGCGATGGGCGGGGTAACGGTCCAGCTGCGCCCCTGGTCCGTGCTCCGCTCGATACGCAGCGACCAGAGATTGGCCTCAGCCGTGCCTTCCTCGCGGCTAGACGGCGACAGCCAGGCACCATCGGGGGCGATGACCGGCTTGTTCTTGATCGGCCCCAACACGCCGCCCGGCAGGCGCTCGGGCTTGCTCCACGTCCGGCCGCCATCGCCGGAGCGGATGACCATGCCCCACCATTCGCGCGGGTTCGGCCCGACCTTGTAGAACAGGTGGAGCGGCTGGCCCGGCGGCTGAAACAGCACGGGATTCCAAGTGGGATAACGCTGGCTACCGGGCACGATACCATCGGCGACAGGCACTGGCGCGGTCCAGCCCTTCCCCTCGCGCCGCGCGAACCAGATACGGACATCGGGGCGACTCTCCCCCGAACCCGCGAACCAGGCGGCGGCCAGCGTACCGTCGGGAAGCTGGACCAGAGTCGAGGCATGGGCCTGCGGATAGGGCGCGGCGGCATCGATGAACTCGGACAGCAGGATCGGCGAGCGTGGCTCCGCCGCCGGAAGGGCCGAGCCGATCACCGCCATCGGCACCAGCAAGGCTGTTCTCGCGATCCGCATATTCCGTCCTTCGCCGCCCATGGGAGCCGCGCCGATAGACGCTATCGCCGGATCTCGCCAGCGATCGTGGCGACGAGCGCGGCGGCGGGCATCGCACGGGCGAGCGGCGCCCCCTGCCCCGCCCATTGCGCGCCATAGCCATATTCGCCCCGCCCCCGCGCCGCCGCGTTCAGCGCCTTTCCGGCATCATAGGCGATAGGATAATCCGGGACAGGCGCGACGAGCGCCTCGGCCAGCGTCGTGAAGCGATTGGGCAGGCACCGTGCCGGACGCCCCGAAATGGCGCGGGTCATTACCGTATGGGCCGCGCCTTCGCCCATCAGCGTCGCGCGGTACGCCGCATCCGCCGCGCTTTCGGGGCAGGCGATGAAGGCGGTGCCGAGCTGCGCCGCAGCCGCGCCCAGCGCCAGCGCGGCGGAAATACCCGCCCCGTCCATCATCCCGCCCGCCGCGATTACCGGCAGGGTCGTTTGCGTCACCAGCAGCCGGGTGAGCGCCAGCGTGCCCAGCCGGTCGTCGGGGGCGTCGGGATCGAAGACGCCGCGATGGCCGCCCGCCTCGTAACCTTGCGCGACCACGGCATCCATGCCCGCCCGCTCGGCGGCCTGCGCTTCGGCCAGCGAGGTGACGCTGGCGAGCAGACGACATCCCGCCTGTTTCAGCGCCGTCACCTGGGCGGGGACGGGCAGGCCGAAGTGAAAGCTGACCCAGGCCGGTCGCGCCTCGACCAGCAAGGCCAGCATCGCATCGTCTTCGCGGAAGCTCGGATAGACGGGCCGCAAAGCCTCGGGCGGTTCGGCCCCGAAAGCAGCGAAGCTGGGACGCAAAGCCTCACACCATGCGGCCTCGCGGGCGCGGTCAGTGCGCGACGAGGCATGGACGAAGAGATTGACGTTGAACGCCCGGTCGGTCCGGGCCTGCAACTCGGCCAGCATCTCCCCGGCCAAGCCGGGCGTGCTCGCCCCCAGTGCGATGCCGCCCATGCCGCCCGCCGCATTGACCGCCGCCGCCATGGCAGGAGTAGACACCCCCGCCATCGGCGCTTGCA
Organism: uncultured Sphingomonas sp.; assembly: GCA_913777475.1. Classification (GTDB taxonomy): domain Bacteria; phylum Pseudomonadota; class Alphaproteobacteria; order Sphingomonadales; family Sphingomonadaceae; genus Sphingomonas. The sequence continues at coordinate 24,859 of CAJYRW010000009.1, forward strand.
GGATCGGAACCGCTAGGATCGGGGCGTTGGACACCGCCAGCGTCAGCGCGGCGCCTTGGCCCCTTCGATGGCGGCCTGCGGATCGACGGAGGGCGCGCCCTTGGCAGGCGTGCCGGTATTGGCGATCGATCCAGTGTCGGCGCGCGGGTCCGCCTCGACCTTGTTGACCGCCGCGTCAGCCGCATTGGCGGGGGCCTCGCCCGCCGCCGGTTCCGCCTTGGCTGCCGGAGCGGCGGGCAGCGGCAGGTTCGATCCCTGCTGGTTGAGGTACAGGATCACGTTCGCGCGGTCCTGCGGATTGGAGAGACCAGCAAAGGTCATCTTCGTGCCGGGCGCGAACTTGCGTGGGGACGTCAGCCACGCGTTCATCTTGTCCCAGTCCCATTTGCCGCCGACCGCCTTCAGCGCGTCGGAGAAGGCGAAGCCCGCTTTGCCTTGCGCGATACCCTCGCCCAGCGTGGCATAGAGATTGGGACCGATGCCGTTCGCGCCACCCTGGTTGATGGTGTGGCATGCGGCGCATTTCTTGAACACTTCGGCGCCCTTGGCCGCGTCGGCGGTGGGCAGCAGCGACGCGATCGGCACCTCGGCGGCCCCGCCGCCCGCACCCTCGGCCTCCACGCCTTCGATCGCATAGCCCATCTTTTCGGGGCGTTCCTCGTGGAAGATCATGCCTCCGACGATCGAAAGGCCCAATGCCGCGCCTGCCGCGCCCAGCACCCATCCCGCGATCGTATTGGTCTTTAGGTCCATCGCTCTTCGCTGCCCCGCCAATATCTCTCCTGAACGGCGACCTTAGGTGCGGCTTTCGCGAACGGCAAGTTCTGCTTCCCTTGATCGCACCGCGCCTGCGCTTTAGGCCGCAGGGCCATGGAGAATTACGCCGCCCCCGCCCGCCCGATCGTCGAGGCGATGACCGCCGCCGCTCTCGCCGAGCCCGCGCGCGCGGTCGCGTTCCAGGGCGCGCCCGGCGCCAACAGCCATGTCGCGGCGATGGAGGTATTCCCCGACGGCCTGCCGCTGCCCTGTTTCGATTTCGCCGATGCGCTGGACGCGGTGAAGACGGGCAAGGTCGACCAGGCGATCATCCCGATCGAAAACTCGCTGCACGGCCGGGTCGCCGACATCCATTTCCTGCTGCCCGAATCCGGGCTGGCGATCGTGGGCGAGCATTTCCTGTCGATCCGCCACGCGCTGATGGCGACGGGCGCCCGCGACGAACTGGCCGAGGCGATGAGCCATCCGCAGGCGCTGGGCCAGTGCCGCCACTGGCTGCGCGCGCATGGGATTCGCCCGATCGCCTATGCCGATACGGCGGGGGCGGCGGCGCGGGTGGCCGAGATGGCCGATCCGCGTATCGCCGCGCTCGCCCCGCCGCGCGCCGCCGAACTCTACGGCCTGAAGCTGCTGGCCGAGGATATTTCGGACGGCGAGCATAACATGACCCGCTTCGTCGTGCTGGCACGCGGCAACCAACCGCCCGTCGGCGAGGGGCCGTGGATGACCAGCCTGATCTTCGAGGTGAAGAATATCCCCGCTGCGCTCTACAAGGCGATGGGCGGGTTCGCCACGAACGGCGTCAACATGACCAAGCTGGAAAGCTATCAGCGCGGCGGCAGCTTCGCCGCGACGGAGTTCTATTGCGATGTGGTCGGGCGCCCGGGCGAAGCGGCGTTCGACCGGGCGATCGAGGAACTGGGCTTCCACAGCAAGTGGGTGCGGATGCTGGGGACATATGCCCAGGCGAGACGGCGGGGGTAAGATCCTCCCCGGCACGGGGAGGGGGACCATGCGCAGCATGGTGGAGGGGGCGTGCGGCTATGTACGCCCCTTCCCGAAGCCCCCCTCCGTCAGGCCTTCGGCCTGCCACCTCCCCGTAACGGGGAGGATTTATTCTGCCCACGCCTCCAGCAACGTATGCGCGATCGCATAAGCAGGCGGCACCCCGAACCGCGATCCATCCCCGGCCAGCGCCGCGCGAACCTCGTCGCGCGACACCCAGATCGCGTCCTCCAGCTCGGTCGTGTCGATGGTCAGCCGGTCATCCACCGCCTCCGCCACGCACGCGATCATCAGTGACGACGGGAACGGCCAGGGCTGGCTGGCGATGTAGCGGACATTGGTCACCCGCACCCCCGCTTCCTCGAACAGCTCGCGGGCGACCGCCTCCTCGATCGACTCCCCCGGTTCCAGGAAGCCCGCCAGCGCCGAATAGCGACCCGGCGGGAAAGCAGGCTGGCGACCGAGCAGCGCCCGGCCGCCATGCTCGGCGATCATGATGACCACCGGATCGACACGCGGGAAATGCTCGGTGCCGCAGGAGGGGCAGTGCCGCCCCCAGCCTGCGCGGAAAGGCTCGGTTGCCGCCCCGCACTTCGCACAAAAGCCGTGCCGCGCATGCCAGTCGAGCACCGAACGCGCCGCCGCATAAGTCGCCGCCTCACCCGCCTCCAGCGCGTGGAGTGCCGCGATCATCTCGAACGAGCGCCCGACCGCCGGTTCGCCGGTCAGCCGCGCAAAATGCGGCACGCCATGCTCGATGCCGAGCAGCACATGATCCTCGACCCGCGCGCCCGCATCGATGCCGGTCCAGCCCAGCCGTCCATTCTCCATGACCGGCTGATAGTCGTTCAGCACCAGCAACCGCGCCGCCGGATCGGCCAGCGCCGCCGCGAACCCCGCCGGATCATGGCGCAGCGGATCGGCCCGATCCAGCCGTCCGCCGGTGAAACCCAGTGTCGTCACTTCGCCACCCGCCCCAGATCCTTGTAGAGCGCCGTCGCCAGATCGCGGCGCAGCGGATAGCGGTCGGCCGGGAAGTAATTGACCATCACCACGCCGCGCACATGGCGGGTCGGGTCGACATAGGCGATGGTCCCGGCCGCGCCGCCCCAGCCATAGGTGCCCTTGCCCGGTCCGCCCGGCGTGTCGGCCAGCGTCACCGATCCGCCCGCGCCGAAGCCCGTCGGCACCTCGCCCGAACCGGCCCCGCTCGCGCCCGTCACCGAACCATAGGTGACACCGGCGGGCAGCAGGTTGGACATGGCGAGGCGCACCGTCTCCGGCTTCATCACGCGCACGCCGTCGACCTGCCCCTCATTCTGGAGCATCTGGAGGAAGCGATCATAATCGCGCGCCGACATGACCAGCCCCGCGCCGCCGTAAGGAAAGCTGGGCGGCTGGCGAAACACCGAGCTGGCCGCCGGATCGACCGGGACCATCGTGTCGCCCAGAAAGGTATAGTTGCTGGCCAGCCGGTTCGCCGCCGAGGCGGGCACCTGCCAATAGCTGGAATTCATCTTCAGCGGCGCGAACAGCCGGGTCTGGACGAACCGCTCGAACGGCATGCCCGACACCTTCTCGACCACCGCCGCCAGCACGTCGAGGCCCATCGAATAGCTCCACCGGGTCCCCGGCTCGGCGATCAGCGGCGCGGTCGCCGCGCGTTCGGCGAATTGCTGGAGGTTCGCGGGACGGGTCGGGCGGACCTTGGCCTCGACCTGCGCATTCGCGGCGAAGGGCACCAAGCCCAGCCGCTCATATTCCGTGAGCAGCGGCCCCTTGGCGGTAAAGCTGTAACCCAGCCCCGCCGTATGGGTCATCAGCTCGCGGATCGTGATGGGCTTGGTCGCCGGGCGGCTGTCGAGCGAGGCCTGCGGGTTGGTCAGCACCCGCATCTGCTTATAGGCCGGGTAGATGTCGGACAGCGGCTGGTCGAGCGTCAGCTCGCCCTCCTCGATCAGGATCATCGCAGCCATGGCGGTGATCGGCTTGGTCATCGAATAGACGCGCCACAGGCTGTCGGGCGTGGCGGCTGGGGCGTTCGGTTCGATCCCGATCCGTCCGGCCGCGACGAACTGGGGCGGCTGCCCCTGCAGCCCGATCGCGGCGACGATGCCGGGCATCTTGCCCGCCTTCACATAGCCGTCGAACAGCGCCTGCGTCGCGGGCAGCGCCGCGTTCCGCTGTGCCTCGGCCCTGGTCTGCGCCACCTGCGCAAGGGCGGGTGTGCTCAGCAGGGCGAGCACCGCCCCGCCCGTCATCATCACGCGACGCATCATGAATCCTCGTTCCTTCTCAAACGCTCGGCTGCCCGCGCGAACAGCGTGGGAAGCCCGGCGGTTCCCAATTCGGCGATCGGCCACCATTCGCCCGCCGCCGGATCGGTTGGCTCGCTCTCGCTCCTGGCGAGCGCCAGTTCCAGCTCGAAATGGGTGAAGCCATGCACGACCGTCTCGTTCAGCATGACCCAAGGCCCCTTCCCCGGTGCCTCGGCCAGCCCCGGCCGCTCATCGGCCCAGGGCCCGGTCGGCAGGGCGCGCATGCCACCCAGCATTCCCTTGTCCGGGCGGCGGACCAGCCAGACGCGCTCCTTATGCTCGATCCAGAAGACGGTGCCGTGACGATAGGGCCGCGCTTTCTTGGGCGCCTTGGCGGGCAGCGTCTCGGCGATACCCTCGGCCCGCGCGCGGCAATCCACCGCGAGCGGGCAGAGCAGGCATTGCGGCTTCTTCACCGTGCAGATCGAGGAGCCCAGGTCCATCATCGCCTGCGCAAAATCGCCCACGCGCGCGTCGGGCGTGATCCGGTCGGTCGCCTCGCGAATGGCGGGTCGTGCGGCGGGCAGCGGCGTTTGAATCGCGAACAGCCGGGCGACGACTCGCTCGACATTGGCGTCGACGACCACCGCCCGCTCGCCGAAAGCGATGGCCGCGACCGCCGCCGCCGTATAGGCCCCCAGCCCCGGCAGGTCGCGCAGGCCCGCCTCGGTCGTGGGGAAGCGCCCGCCATGCTCGGCGACGACCGCCCGCGCGGCCTTCACCAGATTGCGGGCGCGGGCATAATAGCCCAGCCCAGCCCAGGCGGCCATGATGTCCTCGTCCGGCGCGGCGGCTAGGCTCGCCACATCGGGCCAGCGCGCTACCCACGCGGTGAAGCGGGGCGTGACCGCCGCCACCGTCGTTTGTTGCAGCATCACCTCTGACAGCCAGACGCGGTAGGGGTCGGGCACCTCCCCTGGCTTGGCTCGCCAGGGAAGCTCGCGGGCGTGCCGGTCATACCAGGCGAGCAGCCGGGCGGCGGGCGTATCGGGCGATGATGAATGCTTGGCGTCCACCCGCCCGCTATGGCATGGGGACGGATATGAGCAAGCGCGTCCGCGCCCCCCAGGAGCCGCCCCCCCGTTCCAACCGCCCCCGCGCGGTGTCCGAACTGCTGCCCGCCATCGGCGGCGCGGCCTTTCGCCGCTTCGGCTTCGTGCAAAGCGCCATCGTCAGCCGCTGGCCCGATATCGTCGGCCCGCGCCTGTCGACCGCCAGCGCGCCCGAATCGATTCGCTTTCCCCAGGGCGAGAAGCAGAATGGCGTGCTGACCCTGGTCGTGCGCGGCGCGCACGCGCCGATGATGCAGCATATCGCGCCCGAGATCATCGAGCGGGTGAATCGCTTCTTCGGCTATCCGGCGGTCGCGCGGCTCCAGATCCGGCAGGGTGAGCTTCCGATGGCCGCGCCCAAGCGCGCCGCGCCGCCCAAGCCGCAGCCGGTGCCGCCGGAAATGGGCGACGGGCTGCGCCAGATCGCCGACCCGGAGCTTCGCGCCGTGCTCGAATCGTTGGCCGCGGGCGTCGCTGCGACGCGCGGCATTCCCAAGGTGTCGTGATGCGTCTCTTCCTGTCGCTGGCCGCGCTCGGCCTCTCGCTCTCCGCCGCCGCTTCGGTCGACGCCGCCCAGGCGCAGGCAAAGGTCGACTGGACGACGCATATCACCCAGACGCCAGCCGGAGCCTATGTCATCGGCAACCCGAATGCGCGGGTGAAGCTGGTCGAATATGTCAGCTATACCTGCCCGCATTGTGCTGCTTTCGTCACCAGTTCGACTCCGGTGCTGAAGGGGCAGTTCGTCCGGTCGGGTTCGACCAGCATCGAGATCCGCCATTATCTGCTCAACCGGATCGACCTGGCCGCCTCGCTCGTCGCGCGGTGTGCTGGTGCGGCGAAGTTCGTCGGCCTGACCGAGACGCTGTACACCCAACAGAAGAGCTGGGCGGCGCGCGCCATGGAATATGAGCAGGCCAATGGCCAGCGCATCGGCATGTATCCGCCCGCCGCGCAGATGCGGGCGATTGCCGACGGTTCCGGGCTGACCGCGATCGGCAAGAGCGCGGGGCTCAGCGATGCGCAGCTCGCCGCCTGCCTGTCCGACCGCGCCGCCACCGACCGCATCGTCGCGATGACCAGCTCGGCCCCGCAATCCATCGAGGGCACGCCCGGCTTCTTCATCAACGGCAAGCAGGCGATGGGCGTCTTCTCCTGGGACCGCCTGTTGCCGCTGTTGCGCGCGGCGGGCGCCCGCTAATTCCCGTTTTTTCCTCGGAGCATATGTCGATGAAGTCTCGTGTCCTCCTCCTCGCCCTGTCGGTGTGCGCACCGCTGGCCCTCGCCGCGTGCGGCGGCAATGGCGACGCCAATAGCAGCGCGCCTGCGGCCGCGCCGGTTGCCGCCGTCCCCGCGCCTGCGGGCAAGGACTGGACCCAGGTCGTCAGCAAGACCGCCGAGGGCTATGTGATGGGCAACCCCAATGCCCCCATCAAGCTGGTCGAATATGGCTCGCGCTTGTGCCCGGCCTGCCGCGCCTTCGCGGTCGAGGGCTTCCAGCCGCTGACGAACAATTACGTCAAGTCGGGCAAGGTCAGCTGGGAATTCCGTGAGTTCCTGATCCACGGCGCGCCCGACCTGCCGCCCGCGCTGCTCGGCATCTGTGTCGGTGAGCAGACCTTCTTCCCGATCCTGGAGCAGATGTATCAGGCGCAGACCGGCTTCAACGACAAGCTGCAGGCGATGAGCCCCGACCAGCAAAAAGCGTTGCAGAACGCCAAGCCGGTCGACGTCATCAAGGCGCTGGCCGAGCAGATGGACCTCATTAACTTCGTCAAGCAGCGCGGCCTGCCCGAAGCCAAGGCGCGCGAGTGCCTGGGCAACATGCTGGAAATCGACCGCCTGACCAAGCAGACCCAGGATCGCGGCGCGGACGGCACCGTGACCGGCACGCCGACCTTCATCCTGAACGGCAAGCCGCTCAAGGGCGCGATCACCTGGCCGGACGTTCAGGCAGCGCTGAAGAACGCGGGCGCGTAAGACGCGATCCTTCTGCTTACGCGAAAGGCGGTCGGGCGAAGGTCCGGCCGCCTTTTTCTATGCCCCCGTTCCCCGGCGAAGGCCGGGGCCCAGCTACCATGTGCTCCGAAGCGGTTGGGACATAGCGTGGGAGGCCTATGCCACTACCTCGCCATGGCCTCCCACGCTGTGTCCGGCGCGCTATCGGCCGAGTGGTAACTAGGCCCCGGCCTTCGCCGGGGAACGGATGTTCTGAGGGCTTTCTCGCCCCTTCTCCCTTCGCTCAGGCGGAATCCCGCAAACGCAAAAAGGGCCCGGGGATCGCTCCCCAGGCCCCTTTCAGGGTTAGCTGGAAATCCAGCCGGTCCGGGTCCCGGCGAGGCGTAACGCCCCACCGGTCCCCGAAATCCGACTTAGAAGTCCATGCCGCCCATGCCGCCCATGCCGCCACCGGCGGGCATGGCGGGCTTGTCTTCGGGCAGCTCGGCCACGGTGGCTTCCGTGGTGATCAGCAGGCCCGCGACCGACGCCGCGTTCTGGAGCGCGGTGCGCACGACCTTGGTCGGATCGATGACGCCGGCGGCAACCAGGTTCTCGTACGTGTCGGTCGACGCGTTGAAGCCGAACGAGGTGTCGTCCTGGTCGAGCAGCTTGCCCGACACGACCGCACCGTCATGACCGGCGTTCTGAGCGATCTGGCGAACCAGCGCGGTCAGCGACTTGCGAACGATGTCGATACCACGGGTCTGGTCGTCGTTGACGCCCTTGACGCCGTCCAGCGCCTTGGTCGCGTACAGCAGCGCCGTACCGCCGCCGGGGACGATGCCCTCTTCGACGGCCGCGCGGGTCGCGTGCAGCGCGTCGTCGACGCGGTCCTTGCGCTCCTTCACCTCGACCTCGGTCGCACCGCCGACCTTGATCACGGCCACGCCGCCAGCGAGCTTGGCCAGACGCTCCTGGAGCTTCTCGCGGTCGTAATCGCTGGTGGTGTTCTCGATCTGCGCACGGATCGCCTCGGTGCGGCCCTTGATCGCGTCGGCTTCACCCGCACCATCGACGATGGTGGTGTTGTCCTTGTCGATCGTGACGCGCTTGGCGGTGCCCAGCATGCCGACGGTGACGGTCTCGAGCTTGATGCCCAGGTCTTCCGAGATCAGCTCGCCCGCGGTCAGGATGGCGATGTCTTCCAGCATCGCCTTGCGACGATCGCCGAAGCCCGGTGCCTTGACCGCTGCGACCTTCAGGCCACCGCGCAGCTTGTTGACGACGAGCGTGGCCAGAGCCTCACCCTCGATGTCCTCGGCGATGATCAGGAGCGGACGGCCCGACTGGACGACAGCTTCCAGGATCGGGAGCATCGCCTGCAGGTTCGACAGCTTCTTCTCGTGGATCAGGATGTACGGGTCGTTCAGTTCGACCGTCATCTTTTCCGGGTTGGTGATGAAGTAGGGCGACAGGTAACCACGGTCGAACTGCATGCCCTCGACGACGTCGAGCTCGAAATCGAGACCCTTCGCTTCCTCGACGGTGATCACGCCTTCCTTGCCGACCTTCTCCATGGCTTCGGCGATCTTCTCGCCGACTTCACGGTCGCCATTGGCCGAGATGATACCGACCTGCGCCACTTCCGACGAACCCGACACGGGCTTCGAGCGCGACTTGATGTCCTCGGTCACCTTGGCGACGGCGATGTCGATGCCGCGCTTCAGGTCCATCGGGTTCATGCCGGCCGCAACCGACTTCATGCCCTCGCGGACGATCGCCTGGGCCAGGACGGTCGCGGTGGTGGTGCCGTCACCGGCGATGTCGTTGGTCTTCGACGCCACTTCGCGCACCATCTGGGCGCCCATGTTCTCGAACTTGTCCTTCAGTTCGATTTCCTTGGCGACCGAAACGCCGTCCTTGGTGATGCGCGGGGCACCGAACGACTTATCGATCACGACGTTGCGGCCCTTGGGACCCAGCGTGACCTTGACGGCATCGGCGAGGATGTCGACGCCCTTCATGATGCGCTCACGCGCGTCGCGCGAAAACTTGACTTCCTTGGCTGCCATGGTGGCTACCCTTTCGATCTGGAATTGTCAGAAAAACGGGAGGAGGATCAGTCTCAGCCGATGATGCCGAGAATATCCGATTCCTTCATGATGAGCAGGTCTTCACCGTTCACCTTGACCTCGGTGCCCGACCACTTGCCGAACAGAATGCGGTCGCCCGCCTTCACGTCGAGCGGCGTGACCTTGCCGTCTTCGGCCTTCGCGCCCGAACCGGCGGCGACGACTTCGCCCTCCTGGGGCTTTTCCTTGGCGGTATCCGGGATGATGATCCCGCCAGCCGTCTTTTCCTCGGCCTCGACGCGACGGACGAGAACGCGGTCGTGCAACGGACGAAAGTTCATTGCCATGTCCCTTTAATCTGGCGTGTTACACTTTTCTGGCACTCGAGCCATGCGAGTGCCAACGCCCCGGATATGTGAACGGCCATTCAGGCCGTCAACGCCCCTTCCCAAAAAATTTCGACCGGCCGCCCGATACGCGGGAACAAATTCGCGAAAAGCCGGGTGCGTATTGGCACCCTAACACGGACCATTGCCCAGCCATCGCGGCTGGAGTAGCGATAGCATATGACCGACGCCCGCGCCGATGCCCTTCCGCCCGCTTCCCCGCTCGACCAAGATTTCAGCCGACCGGGGCGCAAGCCCGGCAAGCGCAGCGGCTGGCGGCTGGTGCGCGGCGCCTGGAAGCTGCTGGTCGGGATCAAGGACCTGCTGGTCCTGGCGGCGATGCTGCTGTTCTTCGGGCTGATCTTCGCCGCGCTCAACGCCCGGCCGGGAACCAAGGCAATCACCGACGGCGCGCTCCTCCTCAAGCTCGATGGGCCCATCGTCGAGCAGCCGGAGACGATTTCCCCCCTCGCCATGCTGTCCGGCGGCAAGACGCCGCATCAATATCGCCTGCGCGACGTGGTCCGCGCGATCGACGCGGCCAAGGATGACGGCCGGGTCAAGACGCTGGTCCTCGACCTCGATTCGTTCGGCGGCGCCTACCCGGCGGCGTTGCAAGAAGTGGGCGACGCGCTGGCGCGCTTCCGCAAGGGCGGGAAGCCGGTGCTGGCCTATGCCACCGCCTATACCGACGGTGCGTATCGCCTGGCTGCCAATGCCAGCGAGATCTGGGTCAACCCGCTGGGCGGCACGATCTTCACCGGGCCGGGTGGCAACCAGCTTTACTATAAGGGGCTGATCGACAAGCTGGGGGTGACGACCCATGTCTACCGTGTCGGCAAGTTCAAGTCGTTCGTCGAGCCCTATATCCGCGCCGACCAGAGCCCCGATGCCCGCGCCGCGTCGCAGGCGCTGTATGGCACGCTGTTCGCCCAGTGGCGCGAAGCGGTGGCCAAGGCGCGGCCCAAGGCGCAGATCGACGCCTTCCTGACCCAGCCGGACCGCGTGATCCTGGCCGCGAACGGCAATATCGCCGAGGCGAACCTGAAGGCCGGGCTGGTCGACAAGCTGGGCGACCGCCTGGCCTTCGGCAAGCGCGTCGCCGAGATTGCGGGTGCCGATGCGAACAAGCCGGCGGGTACGTTCCGCACCATCTCCTACGCCTCCTGGGTCAAGGCCAATCCGTTGCCGACCAAGGGCGATGCGATCGGCGTGCTGACCATCGCGGGCGAGATCGTCGATGGCGAGGCGGGCCCCGGCACCGCGGCGGGCGAGACGATTTCCAAGGCGCTGCTCGATGGGCTGGCCAAGAAGAATCTGAAGGCGCTGGTCGTGCGTGTCTCTTCGCCGGGTGGCTCGGTGCTGGCGTCGGAACAGATCCGCCAGGCGATCCTGGAGGCCAAGCGCCAGAAGCTGCCCGTCATCGTCTCGATGGGCGGTCTTGCCGCCTCGGGCGGTTACTGGGTCTCGACGCCCGCCGATATGATCTTTGCCGAACCCGGCACGATCACCGGCTCGATCGGCATCTTCGGCATCATCCCGACCTTCGAGAATACGCTGGCGAAGATCGGCGTGACCACCGACGGGGTGAAGACCACGCCGCTGACCGGCCAGCCCGATGTGCTGGGCGGCACCACGCCGATGCTCGACACCATCCTGCAGGCGGGCATCGAGAATGGCTATCGCCAATTCCTGACCCGCGTCGCCGAGTCGCGCCACATGACGCCCGAAAAGGTCGACACCATCGCGCAGGGCCGCGTCTGGGACGGCGGCACCGCGCACCAGATCGGCTTGGTCGACCGCTTCGGCAACTTGTCCGACGCCATTGCGGAGGCGGCCCGCCGTGCCAAGCTGGACCCGGCCAACGTGCATGCCGAATATCTGGAGAAGAAGCCGGGCTTCGCGGCCTTCCTGGCCGAAGGGTTCGAGAGCGACGATGACGGCCAGCAGGGCGGCGACGTCTTCGCCATCGCCGCTGCCGAGCGCCGCGCCGTCGTCGCCCGTGCGCTGGGCGACGTGACCCGGCTGGTCCAAGGCGGCTCGGTCCAGGCGCGCTGCCTGGAATGTGGCGGCCTGGGTCCGATGGCGAAGCCGGGCGATGCGCGCCTGCTCGACCTGCTGATCGCCAAGCTGGGGTTGTAAGGCGCGGGGCGGTCGCTCTTCCTCGCGAGTGACGTCGAAGACCAGGGGAAACGGGGCTTCCCGAACCGCCGCCCTGCGCGCTAGGCAGGTCTATCGCCTCTGGAGACCCCGCCGATCATGATCGCCATCCGTGCCGCCCGCCCCGATGACGCCGCCGCCATCGCCGCCATTTATGCCCCGCATGTGCTGGCCGGTGTCGTGTCGTTCGAGACCCAGGCGCCCGATGCTGCGACGATGCGCGCCCGGATGGAGGGCGCGGACGGCCTTTATCCCTGGATCGTCGCCACCTTGCGCAGCCAGGACGGCACCGAGGATGAGGGGCAGGAGGAGGCCGTCATCGGCTATGCCTATGCCGCCCGTTTCCGCGAGCGCGAGGCCTATCGCTGGGTGGTGGAAACGACCATCTATGTCGCCGACGTGTCGCAGCGCTCGGGCATCGGGCGGCTCCTCTACGAGGCGCTGGTCGACACGCTGACCGCGCAAGGCTTCACCCAGGCGATGGGCGTCATCGCGCTGCCCAATGACGGCTCGATTAAACTCCACGAAGCGGTCGGCTTCCGGCGCGCCGGGGTCTTTCGCGAGGTCGGCCACAAGCATGGCCGCTGGATCGATGTCGGCTATTGGCAACGCGAACTCGCCGAACCCGCCCCCCATCCCGCCGAACCGAAACGCTTCGCCGATGTCGGCGTGGTCCGCGATCCGGTGTCGGGGAAGCATCGCTGACCCGCTCTGGTCCGACCGATAGTCGGACCGGCGTGCCGCCATCAGCGGACGACGAAGAACGGAGCGCCGGGCTCCCAGTTGATCCGCTGGACCCAGACCGAAGCCATCGGCTTGCCATCCATGCCGATCGCTGGTTCAAAGCTGCCACGCTTCGTGGCCGCCTGGCATGTGGCGTCCTCAAACACCTTATCCCCGCCGGACTTGGTGACCGCGCAATTCTGGATACTGCCATCGGGGCCGATCAGCAGCCGAATGATCACGGCCCCGGCCATACCGATATTCGCCGCACCAGCAGGATAGTCGTCCGGCCGGAACCAGGTGGCGATGTTACCGACCGGCCGGGGGCCGCGTGTCGCTTGGCGCAGCGCCGCCGGATCGAGCCCCCAGGACTTGATGAGATCATCGGAACATTGATCGAGCGCCGCCAGCGCGCCCTTCATCGACCCCAGGTCGAATTGCGTCACATAGCGCCGGACGAAATTGATCCGCATGATCGTCGGCTTGCCCGCCGCGACGTCGCTGCGAAACGCCTTGGGCAGGTCGACGTCCGGCTGGAAGCGCAGCGTCGCAGGAATCTGGCCCGTGCTGGCGAACCCCTGGGCCTGGATGCCGGGCACCTCAGCCATGGTAGAGGTAGCGACCGACACCGGCACCCGCCGATCGGTCGCAGGAATATGTGGCCCTGCCAGCAGCATCTCGATCCGGTCGGCCGGATCGTAACGGTTGAGTTGAAGGATGGTGCGCTCCTTGCCCTCTCCGAAGGTGCGGATCAGACGACATTCGTTCGGTGCGTAGTCGACCTGCCATTTCGACGACGGGGCGATGGGGACCTGCGGCTCGGCGGCCAGGACGGTCTGTGACACCATTCCGCCGAGAATCATCGTCAGGGCCATGCCCGTCCGTACACGCATCGTCTCTCTCCCTCTGATCCACCGCCCCGCTGGGTCGATAGCGGGCGAAGATGACATGGATATTCCCGCCGCCCAATGGGAAAGATGCGGCTCCCTCCCGCGTCACACGGCCGCGCTTCGTCGACACCATACCAATCTAAGGCTTGGCTTTGCGGGTCCGCTTTGTCTAACGCCGTGGAGGACGCCCCACCGGGCACGGCAAGGAAGGAACAGGCATCATGGCTGCCGACTGGTCGACGATCGAATCGCTCCCGCAGACTCCGCTTCTCGATCTTTTCGCGAATGATCCCAACCGGCTGGCCACGCTCAGCCTGGATGTGGCGGGTATCCATTTCGACTGGTCCAAGACCCATCTGACCCGCGAGGCCGTGGCCGCCTTTGCCGACCTCGCCAAGGCGAGCGGGCTGGCCGCCAAGCGTGACGCGCTGTTCGGCGGCGAGGTCGTCAACGTGACCGAGGGCCGCGCGGTCGAGCACACCGCCGAGCGCGGCGAGGGCAATCCCGAGAGCGTCGCCACCGCCCGCGCCTCGCACGCCCGGATGCGCGCGCTGATCGACGCGATCGAGGCCGAGGCGCTGGGCCCGATTCGCCATGTCCTGCACATCGGCATCGGCGGCTCGGCACTGGGCCCCGACCTGCTGGTCGACGCGCTGGGTCGTGACAGCGACCGGTATGATGTCGCCATCGTGTCGAACGTCGACGGCATGGCGCTGGAGGAGGTGTTCAAGCGCTTCGATCCCACTGCCACGCTGCTAGTCGTCGCGTCCAAGACCTTCACCACCACCGAGACGATGCTGAACGCCACCTCGGCGCTTCAGTGGATGACCGAGCATGGCGTCGAAGACCCCTATGGCCGCGTCATCGCGCTGACCGCCAATCCCGAAAAGGCGGTCGAATGGGGCGTGGACGAGACGCGCATCCTGTCCTTTGCCGAGTCGGTCGGCGGCCGCTATTCGCTCTGGTCGACGATCGGTTTCCCCGCCGCACTGGGCCTGGGCTGGGACGCATTCGAGGAACTGCTGGAAGGCGCGGCCGAGATGGACCGCCATTTCCGCCTGACCGACTTAGGCCAGAACGCCCCCGCCCTCGCCGCCTTTGCCGACCTGTATTACACTCAGGTCCGCCATGCCGAGACGCGCGCGCCCTTCGCCTATGACGAGCGCCTGCGCCTGCTCCCTTCCTATCTCCAGCAGCTGGAGATGGAGTCGAACGGCAAGGGCGTGACCGTCGACGGCCAGCCGGTCGGCCGTCCCACTGCCGCGATCACCTGGGGCGGCGTCGGCACCGACGCGCAGCATGCGGTGTTCCAGCTGCTCCACCAGGGGACGCACCTCGTCCCCGTCGAGTTCATCGCGGTCATCGAGCCGGGCGATGTGCTGAGCGACGATCATCATCGCCAGCTGCTGCTCAATGCGTTTGCGCAGGGTGCCGCGCTGATGAAGGGCAAGACGGTCGACGATCCGGCGCGCAGCTATTCGGGCGATCGCCCGTCCTCGACCATCCTGCTCGACACGCTCGACCCGCGCACGCTGGGCGCGCTGATCGCCTTTTATGAGCACCGCGTGTTCGTGAACGGCGTGCTGCTGGGCATCAACAGCTTCGACCAGTTCGGCGTCGAGCTGGGCAAGGAAATGGCCAAGGCCGCGGACCAGGGCGGGCAGGATTTCGATCCCTCGACCGAGGACCTGATCAAGCGGGCTTTTGGGGAGTAACACTCCTCCCCGCAAGCGGGGAGGATTTGAATTTCCGATCACTGTCAGGGGGACGCTGAACTTGGCTCGGCGTCCCCCGTTATGCTTTTAGGCGTACCTGTCGTCCCAATCCCCCGGAGAAACCGTTCCCATGGCTGACTATGATTATGACCTGTTCGTCATCGGGGCGGGCTCGGGTGGCACGCGCGCCTCGCGGGTCGCGGCGGCACATGGCGCGCGCGTGGCGGTGGCCGAAGAATATCGCGTCGGCGGCACCTGCGTCATTCGCGGCTGTGTACCTAAGAAGCTGCTCGTCTATGGCGCGCATTTCGCCGAGGACCTGAAGGACGCCCGCCGTTTCGGCTGGCAGGTGCCGAGCGAATGCGAATTCTCTTGGGAAACGCTGCGCGACAATGTGCTGGCCGAGGTCGACCGGCTGAACGGCGCGTATAAGAAGACGCTCGAGAGCCATAATGTCGAGATCATCGACCAGCGCGCCGTCGTTACCGGCCCGCACAGCGTTCGCCTGGCCGACGGGACCGAGAAGACCGCCGAGCGTATCCTGATCGCAGTCGGCGCGCACCCGGCCGTGCCTTCCTGCCCCGGTCACGAGCATGGCATCACCTCGAACGAGGCGTTCCACCTCGATGCGATCCCTAGCCGCGTGCTGATTGCGGGCGCGGGCTATATCGCCAACGAATTTGCGGGCGTGTTCCACCAGTTCGGCGCGCACGTCACGCTGATCAACCGCAGCAAGGATATCCTGCGCGGCTATGACCTGACGATCCGCGACCGCCTGCTCCAGATTTCCATGATGAAGGGCATCGAGTTCCGCTTCGACGCAACGTTCGAGGGGATCGAGAAGATGGACGATGGTTGCCTGAAGGTATCCATGTCCAACCATGAGCCGATGATCGTCGACCTCGTGATGTTCGCGACCGGCCGCCTGCCCAACACCCATGGCCTGGGGCTGGAGACGGCGGGTGTCGAGCTGGACGATCACGGCGCGATCAAGGTGGACGAGGACAATCGCTCGACCTGCCCCAGCATCTATGCGGTCGGCGACGTGACCAACCGTGTCCAGCTGACCCCCGTCGCGATCCGCGAGGGACAGGCCTTTGCCGACACCGTGTTCGGCGGCAAGCCGACCCGCGTCGATTACGACTGCATCCCGGCGGCCGTGTTCAGCCATCCGCCGATGGCAGGCGTCGGCATGACCGAGGCGCAGGCCCGCCAGACCCTGGGGTCGGTGCAGGTCTATACCTCCGACTTCCGGCCGATGAAGAACGTGCTGGCCGGCCGGGAAGAGCGGTCGCTCTACAAGATGGTGTGCGACGGTGACACCGGTCGTGTCGTGGGCTTGCACATGATCGGCCCCGACGTGCCCGAGATTCTCCAGGCCGCCGCCATTGCGGTAAAGGCCGGACTGACCAAGGCGCAGTTCGACGCGACCGTCGCACTCCATCCCACCATGGCCGAAGAGCTGGTCCTGATGCGCTGACCCAATCCACCCCTGCCCCTCGATCCTATCATCGGGGGGCAGGTGGTCAGTTTTTCACAATTCATGTATCGCGAAAAATATTATCGCGATTTACCATTGCTTTGGGAATGGGCCATAATGCCGCGATAGGCAAAAGGCCGGTTGAGTAAGGATGCCGTGATGCAGGACAAGGCCGTGACGTTGGAACAGATCATTTCCTATGCGCGCGCCGCCATGGAAGGTGCCGATGCATTGAACTTGCCCCTGGCGGGCAATCACATTGCCGCGGGCCTCGACATGCTGCGCGCGGCCCAAGAAAAGTGCGGCGCGCATCCCCAGTCCGTCTGACGCTGCGACAGCCAGCGGCCCGTCTTCAAAACGCGTCGGGCTGGATCTCGTCGACGCCATCGTCCAGCGCGGTGGCACGGCGGTGCGCCGGGCGATCGTGCAGCCGACCGATATAGGCCATGATCGCGTCGGTCTTGGGGATCAGCCCGAACTGGGTGAACCACATCATCTGCGATCCGACATAGACATCGGCCGCCGTGAACCGGTCGCCCGCGATATAGGGTGAGTGCGCCACCGCATCGCCGATGACCCCAATCACCCGGTCGAAATCGCCATAACCCGCCATCCGCTGCTGATCGGGCGTGACCGTCACCCCGAACGCCTTGTTGGTGACGGCGGCCTCCAAAGGCCCTGCGGCAAAGAACAGCCAGCGATAATAGGCCGCGCGCTCGGACGGCAGCGGCGCCAGTTCGGCATCGGGAAAGACCTCGGCCAGATAGGCGCAGATCGCCGCCGTCTCGGTCACCACCTGTCCCCTGTGCACGATCGCGGGGACTTTCATCATCGGATTGATCGCGCGAAAGTCGTCGGCGACCATCGTCGTCCCATAGTCCAGCACGACCGCGTCATAGGCCGCGCCGGTTTCCTCCAGCATCCAGCGCGCAATGCGTCCCCGCGACTGGGGATTGGTGTAGAGCGTCAGGTCGGCGGTCATTCCAGCGTCTCCCCAAGGTCGATGGGCGATCAGGCCCGGTCGAGATAATGATGGAGGAAGCGCGTCGTCCGCTCCCAGGCCTGCCCCGCCGCCGCCGCATCATAGCGAGCGGCCGAACTGTCATTGTTGAAGGCATGATCGACACCCGGATAGGTAAAGGCCTCGACCGTGCGCCCGGCCGCTTTCAGCGCCGCGACCCAGGGCTCGCCGGTCGCGTTCACCCGCGCATCCTTGCCCGCATAATGCAGCATCAGCGGGCTGCGCACCTTCACTGCCTCGGCCGGATCGGGGGCGGGTCCGTAATAAGCGACCCCGGCCGCGAGCGCCGGACCCGCCGCGACCGCCAGCCGGTTGACGAACGCCCCGCCCCAGCAAAAGCCGACCGCGCCGACCTTCCCCGTACCCGTCCGGTCGGCGGCGGCATGGGCCATCATGCCCCGCGCCTGTTTCAACGCCAGATCATAGTCGAGCGAGCTGATCAGCGTCCGCGCGCGGTCCTCGTCGGGCGGCGTCCCGCCCTGCGGCGCGAGCAGGTCCGGCGCGATGGCGTGGAACCCGGCCAGCGCCAGCCGCCGCGCGACATCCTCGATATGCGGGGTCAGCCCGCGATTTTCGTGGATGACCAGCACCGAGCCGAGATGCTTCTTCGCGGCCCTGGGGCCGACGATATAGGCGGCGGAGCGTGCCCCGCCTTCCATGGCTTCGCGCCGGTCGATGTGCAGCCGTGCGTCATGCGCATCCGTGATCGCCGCCGCCACCGGGCTGGCGGCCAGCCCCAGGATCAGCGCCTCGGCCGCCGCCGCCGATCCGGCCAGCGCGGTCATCTGGCGCAACAGCGTGCGGCGGTCGTGATGCTCATGGGTAAAGGCGTCATAGATACGCACGGCCTGGTCATGCAGCGCATCCGGCGTGGGGACATGGGTCATCGGCGGCCATCCTCCATCGGGTCGCCTGTCCGGTTTGGGACCGGATCATATGCGGGGCGACCAACGGGTCCAGCATAGGCGTGGCGACCATGTCGGGCTAGGCTCGATCGAACCATCGGGAGAGGGAAAGTCATGATGTTCGTCGCATGGGTCCTGTTACAGGCCCAACCCGCGTTACCGCCCGCACCGCCGCCGCCCCCGCCTCCGCTGCACGGCGGCAATGGGCCGATGACCTGCCCGATCGGCGGCGAGGCGCTCGAGGGGTGGCAGATGGGCAGCTACTCTACCTATGGCGAGCGGCCCGACGGACGGCCTTACAGCTATATGCCCTTCCCCTTCCCGGTGCCCGAATGCCCGGGCAACCATCTGGTGGTGTTCGACGATTTTTCGGAGGCGGACAAGGCGGCGCTGGCCAAGCTGATCGTCACACCCGCTTATACCCGGCTGGTGGCGGACGGCGAGACGCCGCACTATCGCGCCTTCTGGCTGGCGACACGGCTGGGGCGACCCGAATCGCAAGCGCTGGGATGGTTGCAGGCAGCTTTATGGGCGGAGACGCCGGGCCGGAATGAGGGTGCGGACGGGCCGAACAATGGGGCACGGCGGACGCGCTACGCCGCCGAGTTCGTCGACCGGCTCCGCCATCTGCCCGCCGATACCAGCGCACGCGATCGGCTCTGGCTGACCGCCCGCGCGGCGAACCTGCTGCGGCAGAAGGGAGATTTTGCGGGTGCCGAGGCCTTGCGGCAGGACGCCCTATCGCTGGTGGGGCAGCCGGGTGTCGGCGACGGCTGGGATGACTATCTGGCGCGGCTCGCGAAGGTCGTCGCCCGTCGCGATGGGTCGGTCGAGCCGATCGACATGATCCCCACGCGCGAGGCGGCCAGCTACTGCGCCGAGCCGAAGAAATTTGGGCTGAACGAGCAGGATATCCGGCTGTGCAAGGCTCCCGATATCGTGAAGGAAGCGACCGAGTCGTGAGTGTGGAGTGAGGACCGGGCACGGTCGCACGAAAAAGGCCGCCCCCTCACGGGGACGGCCTCTTCGTAACCCTCAATCTTAAGGATCAGGCGCCCAGCGGGCTGGGCGACCCGAACGGCCCCGCACCACGGCGGGTCTTCGGGATCGACGTCCCCGCCTTGGCGATCGGCACCGCCTTCGCCTTGGGGTCGTTGCGACCGATATCGTCGCCCGCGATCAACTTCTTGATCTCGTCACCCGACAGCGTCTCGTACTCGAGCAGCGCGCCCGCCAGCAGGTGCAGCTGGTCTACATGATCGGTCAGCACATGCTTGGCGCGGTGCAGGCCGCCCTCGACGATCGACTTGATCTCGTCGTCGATCAGCTGGGCGGTCTGGTTGGACATGCGCACCGGCTGGCTGGACGAATAGCCCAGGAAGCTCTCACCCTCGGGCTGAGCATATTCGACCGGACCGACCTTGTCCGACATGCCCCATTTGGTGACCATGTCGCGCGCCAGGCCCGTGGCGTATTGAATGTCGCCGCTGGCACCGCTCGACACCTTCTCATAGCCGAAGATGATCTCCTCGGCCACGCGACCACCCATGGCCACCGCCAGGTTCGCGTACATCTTGTCGCGGTGATAGCTGTACGAATCCCGCTCCGGCAGACGCATCACCATGCCCAGGGCACGGCCGCGCGGGATGATCGTCGCCTTGTGGATCGGGTCCGACGCCGGTTCGTGCAGCGCGACGATGGCATGGCCCGCCTCGTGATAGGCGGTCATCCGCTTCTCGTCCTCGGTCATGACCATGGAGCGGCGTTCCGCCCCCATCATGACCTTGTCCTTGGCTTCCTCGAACTCGGCATTGGCGACCAGGCGCTTGCCCTTGCGCGCAGCCATCAGCGCGGCCTCGTTAACCAGATTGGCCAGGTCCGCACCCGAGAAGCCCGGCGTACCGCGCGCGATGACCCGCGAGTCGACGTCGGGGGCCAGCGGCACCTTCTTCATATGAACTTCGAGGATCTTCACCCGGCCGTCGATATCCGGACGCGGCACCACGACCTGACGATCGAAGCGGCCCGGACGCAGCAGCGCGGGATCAAGCACGTCGGGGCGGTTGGTCGCCGCGATGATGATGATGCCCTCATTGGCCTCAAAACCATCCATCTCGACCAGCAGCTGGTTCAGCGTCTGCTCGCGCTCGTCATTGCCATTGCCCAGGCCCGCGCCGCGGTGACGGCCGACCGCATCGATCTCGTCGATGAAGACGATGCACGGCGCGGACTTCTTCGCCTGCTCGAACATGTCGCGCACGCGGCTCGCACCCACGCCGACGAACATCTCGACGAAATCCGAACCCGAAATGGTGAAGAAGGGCACACCCGCCTCACCCGCGATAGCGCGGGCGAGGAGCGTCTTGCCGGTGCCGGGCGAGCCGACCAGCAACGCGCCCTTCGGGATCTTGCCGCCCAGGCGCGAGAATTTCGACGGGTCCTTCAAGAACTCGACGATTTCCTGCAGCTCTTCGCGCGCTTCGTCGATGCCGGCCACATCGTCGAAGGTCACCTTGCCTTCCTTCTGGGTCAGCATCCGCGCGCGGCTCTTGCCGAAGCCCATCGCGCCGCTGGCCCCGCCGCCCTTCTGCATCTGGCGCAGGACGAAAAAGGCGATGCCAATGAACAGCACGAACGGCAGCGAATTGTAGAGCATCAGCATCCAGATCGAGGGACCTTCCTCGGTCTTGGCCGTGAACGTCACACCCTTCTGGCGCAGGCGCGGGATCAGCTGCGAATCGGGAACCGGCGTGGTGCGGAACTTCTCACCCGACGACAGCTGTCCCGTGATCGACTCGCGCGAAATGGTCGCGGTCTTCACCGTGCCCTCGTCGACCTTATCGAGGAAGGTCGAATAGTCGATCTGGTTGCCGCTTTGCGCCGACGACCCGGCGCCCGACAGGCTGACGAACAGGGCAAGCGCCATCAGGATGCCCACCCAGATCAGCAGGCTCTTCATCCAGGGGTTGCCGCCCCCATTGGGATCGGGGCTCTGCTGCTTGTCGTTGTCGTTCATCGGTGCCGGATACCTTTCAGCCTCCAAGATAGGCATGACAAGGTTAATGGCAATGGAACAAGACCGATCAATGTGATCGGTCAGGGGGGAACAAGACCGATCATTGTAATCGGTCGATCATCCCGTCTTGCGGGGCGGGGCGGGACGGAAGCGCCAGACGCCGGAGCGGACGCTGGCGATCACCCCGGCCTGGGTCGCGCGGCTACCAGCGGCAAGCGACTCGAGCAGCTTTTCGATATTGCCCGCCTCGCTCCAGGCGGGCGTCTCGATCCCCGCCGCCGCGCGGACCGTGCCGATCGCCCGGCGCGCGAGCCGTCGCCCCAGCTCGCGGGGCAGGTCGGCGGCTTGAATGCGGACATTGTCGTCATCGATCTGCGCCCGCTCGGCCCAGAGCCAGTCGACCGTCGCGCGCAGGTCGCCATCCGCCTCGGCCAGCTGCGCCGCCGCGCGCGCCAGCTGCGCCACGCCCAGCCATTCATGCCCGTCGAGCAGTTGGCGGAAGCGCGTGCGATCATGGCGCGGATCGTGATTGGCGGGATCGTCGACAAAGGGTGCCTCCGCCCGGCGCACGATCCGGCGCAGCTCGGCCCGGCGCCAGTCGAGCAGCGGGCGGAGCACGACCGCATCGGCGATCACCGTCCGCGCCCGCACACCCGACAGACCCGACAGACCCGCCCCACGCGCCGCGCGCATCAGGAAGGTTTCGGCCTGGTCGTCGGCATGATGCGCGGTCAGGATCGCCGCCGCACCAATCGCCCGGGCATGGCCCGCGAGCAGGGCATAACGCGCCTCGCGCGCCTGGGACTGGATGCTCGCCCCCTCGATCGGGGTCGCGGGACGAAGGCCCTGGTGCGGGACGCCCAGCTTCGCGCAATGTTCGGCGACCATGCGCACTTCGTCGGCGGCCTCGGGGCGAAGCCCGTGATCGATCGTCGCCACCGCGATCCGTCCCGGCAGGGCGGCGGCCGCCAGCGTCAGCATCGCCATGCTGTCCGGGCCGCCGGACACCGCCAGCAGCAACGGCGCAGGCGACGTTTGCGGATCGAAAAGAAGCGTCAGATCGGTCGTGAAACGCGCAATCTGATCGGCGGCCGTGGCATCGGTGGCCATGATGCTCTCAAAACTGGTCAGGGATGGCCGCGCTCTGGCCCTTCCCCCGCACCAGTGCAAGAGTTTTCCTCGTCATGGATCACAGGATACGTGCTCTTTCCCGCCCGTAAAGGGAAGGAAAGACCGGCCGTTACTGGCACTTCGCCGCGCTGCGCCCACTGGCGATCTGCGCCTTCATCGACGCGGACAGCTTGGCGCCATAGACGTCGCTGAGTTCGTCATAGACCTTGCAGGCATCGGCGGGCTTGTTGAGCCGGGTCAGCGCCTGGCCGAGATAGAGAAGACTGTCGGGCGCGCGCTCGCCATCCGGGAATTTCTTGTAATTCTCGTAAAAGGCCATCGAGGCGAGGCTGGGTTTGCCCGAGTCCAGATAGGTGCGGCCCAACAGATTCTGCGCGAAGCTGGCACGGCGGCTCTTGGGATAGTCGGCGACCACCTTCTTCAGCTGCGCCTCCGCCTCGGGATAGCGCTTGGCGGCCCACAGGCGATAGCCGTAGAGATAGGCGTCCTCGGCCGCATCGCCGGTCGACGGCTTCTCGATCGCCGCGCCACCCGCCGCCGGCTCGGTGGATGCGGTGTCGCCGGTGACGACCGAGGCCGCCGCCGGAGTCTTGGTGGGACGGGTCGAGCCCGACGCGGCGGGCGCGGGCGTGTCGAGCGGCGCGCTCTGTCCGGCGGGGGCGATCGGCGCGGGGCCCGCCTCCAGCGCCTTCAGCCGCCCCTCGGTCGCGCGCTTATAGGCGTCGAACTGGTCCTGAAGCTGGCGGGTGCGATAGCCGTTCTGCTCGATCTGGCCGGTCAGATTGGCCATCTGCTCTTCCAGCGAGGTGACGCGCGAGGTCAGGTCGGTCAGCGCGCTCGACGCCGGAACACCGGGAGCCTGCGCCTGGGTCTGCGGCGCGGTGATCTCGGGCTGGACATAGCCGCCTGCCCCGTTCGGAAAGACCTTGCGCTGCACCGCGCGCATTTCGCTTTCCAGCTTGCCGACGCGGCCCTCGACATTGGACTGGGCCATGGCGGCGGTCGGCAGGATCATCACGGCGGCGACGCCGGCCAGCAACAGGTTACGCATCGGTCTCACCCCCCGGTGGGCTGTGTGTGGTAGCGAAAGGCCATGGTTAATAGCCTGTCGCGGCTGTCTCCAGCCTTAAAATCCGTGACTTACAGGTCGGCGGGTGCCGTGGTCGCGGTCGTCGACGTGGCGGCCGGCGCCGGAACGGTCGGCGCGGCACCGCTCGTCTCGCCGCCGCTGGCCGAGCCGGTACGACGGGTCGCGCCCGTCCGCTCGCGCGGGGCCGCAGGCGTCGGAGAGGCGGTAGCGATCGGCGCGCCCGACAGCCGGGCGGCGATCGCCTGCGGGTCGAGGCGCACATCCTTGATCGCACGCGATCCGTCACCGAGCGGCGGGATCGCCTTGCCGTCCAGCATCACGGTCAGCTTGTCGGGGCGGCCGACATTCAACAGCGGGCCCTTGGCGTTGGCGGGCACCTCATAGCTTTCGCCGGGCTTCAGCGTGCCGATCTTCAGCGTCGTCTTGTCGGCGTCATAGACGCGCAGCCAGACTTCGCCATTGGCGGTCAGCACGACCTTGCCCGCCGCGACCGGAGTCGGGCTGGGCGCCGGGGCCGAGGCGGGCGCGGCACCGTTGGCGAGCGGGGTGGCAGCGGGCACCTCCTGCGCGGTGCGGTCACGGCGGAACAGATCGGTCCCATACCACAGCCCGGCAAGGACCAGCAGCGCCAGCGCGATGCCGACGCCGATGATCGCCATGCCCCGCGACGGCACGCGGGCGGGATCGGCGATATCCTGCGGCACATATTCAGCGACGCGGCGGCCCACCCGATCGACATCGGCGCGGACCGCCTGTGCGATCGCCACCTCATCGGCACCGACCGCCCGGGCATAGGCCTTGGCGAAACCGACGGCATAGGTCGCCGAGGGCAGGCTCTGATAATCGGAGGCCTCGATCGCCGCGAGATGACGACTGGGGATGCGCGTACGCGCCCCGATGTCGCCCAGCGACAGCCCCTGCGCCTCACGCGCGGTGCGCAGGACGTCACCGGCGCGGGCAGGTGCCGCCGGTGCGGCATCGTGGCCGGGATTGACCTCGTCCATTCTCAACTCCGAAGCGATCATGGCCCACCCCATGATCGCGGTCGTTCTTTCAGACGGCTGGGATCAAGTCAACGCGGACACCGGACCTGGATCAGGCCAATTCGACACCGTTCGTCGCAGCCCAGGCACCAAGCGCCCCACGCATATCGCGAACGGGATGCGCCAGCAGCCGCGCCATCTCTTGGGTGATCGCCGCCCGGTCGAGCGAACGGATCATCGCCTTGACCGGACCGACCGCCGCCGGGGTGATCGACAGGCGGTCGATGCCCAGCCCGATCAGCGCCATCGCCTCCAGCGGCCGTCCGCCCATCTCGCCGCACACGCCGACCCGCACCCCCGCCGCACGCGCGGGCTCGACCACCCGGCGCAGGAAGCGCAGGATCGAGGGGCTCAGCCAGTCGTAACGCTCGGCCAGCTTCGGGTTCGCGCGGTCGGCGGCGAACAGGAACTGGGTCAAATCGTTAGTGCCGATCGATAGGAAGTCGACATTCGGCAGGATCAGGTCGAGCTGCTCGGCGAGCGCCGGCACCTCCAGCATCGCGCCGTAGCGCACCTCCAGCGGCAGGCGACGTCCGCGCGAGCCCAGCCAGGCGCGCTGCGCCTCGAACAGGGCCTTGGCCTCGTCGAACTCCCACGCCTCGGACACCATCGGGAACATGACGTGGAGCGTGCGCCCCGCCCCCGCCTCGATCAGCGCGCGCGCCTGCGCCTTCATCAGGCCGTCGCGCTCCAGTGCCAGGCGCAGCGCACGCCAGCCCATGGCCGGGTTCTCTTCGTCCCCCGCCTCGGTATTCAGATAGGGTAGCGCCTTGTCGCCGCCGATATCGATGGTGCGGAACACCACCGGCCGGTCGCCCGCCGCCTCCATGACATCGCGGTACAACCGCTGCTGCCGCTCGCGCTGCGGAAGGGTGGCCGAGACCAGGAACTGGAATTCGGTGCGGAACAGGCCGATCCCGTCCGCGCCCGTGGTGTCGAGCGCGGCGGCATCGTCGCGAAGCCCCGCATTGACCATCAGCGTCACGCGGTGGCCGTCCTTCGTCACCGGCGGCACGTCGCGCAGCGCCGCAAAGGCCGCGCGCCGCTTCTGCCGCAACGCCAGCTTGGCCTCGAACGCTTCCTCCATCGCCGAAGTCGGGCGGACCAGCACGCTGCCCTCCGCCACGTCGAGCAGCAGCTGGTCGCCGTCCGCGATCTGACGGCGAACATCGCTGACCCGGCCCAGCACCGGCACACCCATGGCGCGCGCGACGATGATGACATGCGCGGTCAGCGACCCTTCCTCCAGGATCACGCCCTTCAGCCGCCGCCGGTCATATTCCAGCAGCTCGGCCGGACCCAGGTTGCGCGCGATCAGGATCGTATCCTGCCGCAGGCCCAGTTGCGCCGCCGTGCCCATCTGGCCCGACACGATGCGCAGCAGCCGGTTGGACAGGTCCTCCAGGTCGTGCATCCGGTCGGCGAGCAGCGGATCGTCGATCTGGCGCATCCGCTGGCGGGTGCGCTGCTGCACCCGCTCGATCGCCGCTTCGGCGGTCAGGCCGCTGTCGATTGCCTCGTTGATGCGGCGCGCCCAGCCCTCGTCATAGGCGAACATCTTATAAGTCTCGATGACCTCGACATGCTCGCCCGCAACGCCGAACTCGGCCTCGCGCGCCATGCGGTCGATCTGTTCGCGCATCTTGTCGAACGCGGCATAGACGCGGCGGCGTTCGGCATCGATATCCTCGGCTACGGTATGTTCGATGAAGATACGCGGCTGGTGATAGACGGCAAAGCCGCTGCCCATGCCCTCGACCAGCTTCTGCCCCGACAGGCGGATCGTCGCGGTCATCTGCGGCCGGGTGCCCGCCGCCCCCGCCGCGTCGATCAGCCCGGCATTGGCGATCAGCTCGGACAGCACCATCGCGACGGTCTGCAGCGCCTCGATCTCGACATCGGCATATTTGCGCGGTTCGCTATGCTGGACCGCGAGCACGCCCACCGCCCGCTCGCGCCGGATGATCGGCACGCCCGCAAAGCTGTGGAACCGGTCCTCGCCCGTTTCGGGCTTGTAGGCGAAGTCGGGATGGCTGGCCGCTTCGTCGAGGTTCAGCACCTCGACGTCCTCGGCGATCGTGCCGACCAGCCCCTCGCCCAGCGCCAGCTTGGTGACGTGCACCGCCTCCTCGGCCAGGCCGCGCGTCGCGAAGAGCTCCAGCACGCCTTCGCGCAGCAGGTAGATCGAACAGACCTCGCTGCCGATCGCCTCGCCGATGATCTGGACCACTTGGTTCAGCTTGGCTTGGGCGGGGGTGCGCGACGCCATCACGTCGTGCAGACGAACGAGGATCTCGCGGGCGGAGGCGGCGGCCGAAACGGGCATGACCACAGGGCTATCAGACCGGGTGCCGAGGTGTCATGCCCTAATATCGCAGCGCGGTGCCTTTTCCTCCGCCCCCGGCTCCGCGACCGGGCCAGCCGATCACCGGCGCGGGTCGATGATCGCAATCCCCTCGGGCGGGTGGTGGTCCATGGCGGTCAGCACCGGGATCGCCGCCGCCAGCGACAGCGTCTCGCCGATCAAGCGATCTGGCCGAAGCCGCCCGCTCTGGATCATCGCCAGCATCGCGTCGTAACGCCAAGCCTGCATCCCGTGACTGCCCAAGATTTCCAGCTCATGGGCGATGACCTGCGCCATCGGCACGACGGCATCGGTCTCGTCGCCCAGCATCAGGCCGACCTGCACATGCCGCCCCCGCCGCCGCAACCCGGCGATCGAGTTGAAGCAGGTCTCGCGGCTGCCCAGCGCGTCGATCGAGACATGCGCGCCGCCGCCGGTGATCTCGCGTACCGCCTCGACCACCGAAGAAACCTCACGCGCGTTGATGGTGGCCGCCGCGCCGAGTTCGCGGGCCCGCGCCAGCCGGGATTCAGCCAGATCGATGGCGACGACGTTTGCGCCCAGCGCAGCGGCGATCATGATGGCCGACAGGCCGACTCCGCCCGCTCCGTGCACCGCGACCCACTCGCCGCCGCGCACCCGCCCCTGATCCACGACCGCGCGGAACGACGTGGCGAACCGACAGCCCAAGCTGGCGGCGGTGGCATAGTCCATGCCCTCGGGCAACGGGACCAGATTGATGTCGGCCCGGTCGATCGCGACATATTCGGCGAACGAGCCCCAATGGGTGAAGCCCGGCTGGAACTGCGCTTCACACACCTGCTGGTCGCCCGCGTGACAGGAATGGCAACGGCCGCAGGCGGCGATGAACGGCACCGTCACCCGGTCACCGACGCTGAAGCCCCGCACCCCCGCCCCTACCGCCGCGACGGTTCCGGCGAACTCATGGCCAGGGACGTGCGGCAAGCGGATATCGCTGTCATGCCCCTTCCACCCGTGCCAGTCGCTGCGACACAGGCCGGTCGCCTGGACATCGATGACCACGCCATCGGGCGTCGGCACGGGATCGGGCACGTCGCGCACCACGGGGGCCTCGCCAAATGCCTCGAACACCATCGCCTTCATGCCGCATCGTCCTCTTTTTGCTTCGTTGCCGGCGCTTAAGGCAGCGGCACCGCAAACGCCATGTCGTGCGGCGCAAGGTCCATCGAAGTGACTGGCAGTCTTTCTCAGGAATTGCGCCCCTATTGGCAGATACTGCCGATATAGGCCTCCGGCCCTCACGTCTTTGATCGGAAACACCCGCACATCGACGCTATCATCGGGCAAGAGACGGATGGAAGGCGAGACAATCATGGCCGAGCAGAAGAATAGCGGGATCGCGACGCGGGCCATCCACCATGGCTATGATCCCTCGGCCCATGAAGGCGCGCTGTCGCCGCCGCTCTTCATGACCTCCACCTTCGTTTTCGATTCGGTCGAGGCGGGCGCGGAGATGTTCGCGGGGGCCGCGCCGGGCCATATCTATTCACGCATCTCCAACCCGACGCTCGACCTGCTGGAGCGGCGCTGCGCCAGCCTGGAACAGGCCGAAGCCGGGGTCGCGCTCGCATCGGGCATGGGGGCAATCTGTGCGGTCATGTGGACCTTCCTGTCGCCGGGCGATGAAGTGCTGACCGACAAGACACTCTATGGCTGCACCTTCGCCTTTCTGCGCGACGGGCTGGCCCGGTTCGGCATCACCATCACCCATGTCGACATGACCGATCCGCAGGCGGTCGCCGACGCGATCACGCCTGCGACCCGGATCATCTATTTCGAGACGCCCGCCAACCCGAACATGCGGCTGGTCGACATCGCCGCCATCGCGCGGGTCGCCGCCGCGGCCTCTGCCGCCAGCTCGACCGACGTGAAGCTGGTCGTCGACAACACCTATGCCACCCCGATCCTGACCCGGCCGATCGAGCTGGGCGCGGATATCGTCGTCCATTCCGCGACCAAATATCTGGGGGGGCACGGCGATCTGGTCGGCGGCATCGCAGTCGGCCGGGCCGAGGACATGACGCGCGTGCGGATGCAGGGGCTGAAGGATCTGACCGGCGCGGTGATGTCGCCGTTCAACGCCATGCTGCTGCTGCGCGGGATCAAGACGCTGAAGCTGCGCATGACCGAGCATTGCGCCAATGCCATGACCGTCGCCCGCTATCTGGAAGGGCATACCGGGGTCGCCAAGGTCCATTATCCGGGTCTGGAAAGCTTTCCCCAGCATGACCTGGCGAAGCGGCAGATGCCCGGCTTCGGCGCGATGATCGCGTTCGAGCTGGCCGACGGGCTGGAGGCGGGGCGGCGCATGATGAACCGCCTGGCGCTGATCCGCCGCGCGGTGTCGCTGGGCGATACGGAGACGCTGATCCAGCATCCTGCGTCGATGACGCATTCGACCTACACGCCCGAGGAACGCGCCGCGCACGGCATCCCGGAGGGGCTGATCCGCCTGTCGGTCGGCATCGAGGATGTCGCCGACATCATCGCCGATCTGGACCAGGCGCTGGCGCCCCCACAGGCGGAGAGCGCCCCGGCGCTCGCCGCCTGATTGGAGACTCTGCCGCTTTGCGCTAGGCTGCACGGTCCCAAGCATGGAAAGGGCGGGCATTGGACGACAAGGATCGGCAGATCATCGCGGCGTTGCAGGCCAATGGCCGCCTGACCAACCAGGAACTGTCCGAACAGGTCAACCTGTCGCCCTCCCCCTGTCTGCGACGACTGCGGATGCTGGAGGCTGCGGGCGTCATTCGCGGCTATACGGCCGTGATCGACGAGGAGGCGTACGGCCTGCCCGTCACCGCGCTGGTCCGCATCCGCCTGCAAAAACATGACGACGCGACCGTTGCTGCGTTCGAGGCGGCGATCGCCGACATGGACGCGGTGCTCGACTGTTATGTGATGACCGGCAGCGACGACTATCTGCTGCGTGTGCTGGTCGCCAGCCTCAAGGACTATGAGGATTTCGTGCGGTCCAAACTGCACCCCATCGCCGGAATCGCGGCGATCGACACCAGCTTCGCCTATGGCATAGTCAAGCGGTCAACGGTTTTCCCGCGGCTCAGACGCAGCGGTTGAAGGTGCGCGCCATGGCGCACTTGGATACGCGTAGAGCTGGCTAGAAAATGACGTGCTCCCCGGAAATCATGCCATAGATAGGTTAGGCATCGTGGACAAAGGGTAGCCACAGCAAGACTGATGCGAGGCTGACGAAGCCGATGTAGGACTCAGCGGTTTTGTCATATCGGGTTGCGACCCTTCGCCAATTCTTGAGTTTGTTGAACAGTCGCTCGATCTGGTTGCGCCAACGGTACTTGACCCGATCATGCGCAGCCGGATTGCGACGGTTTCGCCGAGCCGGGATTACGGCCTCGACGTTTATGCTGGTCAGGGTGTCGCGAACCGCGTCGCTGTCATAGCCTTTATCAGCAAGCAGAGCGTCGATCCGGTCAGCGATCATGCGTATCAGAGGGCCGAAGCCTTGCGTATCGTGCGCCTGGCCCGGCGTCAGGACGAAGGCGAGCGGGCGACCTCTGACATCGCAGCGGGCGTGGAGTTTGGTGGTAAAGCCGCCGCGCGATCGGCCAAGCGCCTCGGCCTCGCCAGTCCCTTTTTTATGCCCACGGCACAATGATGTGCCCGGACGACCGTACTGTCGATCATGTCGGCCCGGCCATCGCGTTCCACCGCACCGGCCAGCGTTTCCAGCATGGCGTCGAACACACCCGTCGTCGCCCAGCGACGGTAGCGGCGGAACACGCTGTTCCACTTGCCATATTCCTCCGGCAGATGCCGCCACTGCGCACCCGTCCGCGCGATCCACATCATGCCCTCGAAGAAGGGGCGGTTGTCACCAGCGGGACGACAGCCACGTCCGCGCTCGGCCGGTAGCAGCGGCCCAATCACCGACCATTCCTCGTCCGACAAACCGATCCGTTCGCCCAAGCCTGCCTCCAAAAGGCGGCCTTGAATCAGTAGCCAATTACGCCGTCAAGCTTTGTCCACGATGCCTAGTTCGTCAGATGGAGACGAGCGATGGGGCGAGGCCGTTTTACCGAGGATCAGATCATAGGGGTGCTGCGTGAGCACGAGGCTGGCGTAAAGAGCGCCGAGTTGTGCGGGAAGCACGGCATCAGCGATGCGACGTTCTACAATTGGGAGTCGAAGTACAGCGGGATGACCGTGTCGGAAGCGGCGAGGTTACGGACGCTGGAGGACGAGAACCGGCGGCTGAAGAAGCTGCTGGCGAAATCGATGCTGGACGTGTCGGCGCTGAAGGATCTGCTGGGAAAAAACTGACCCGGTCTGTGGATCGCTACGCTGCGGTGGAGAAGCTGATGACCGACCACGGCTTGTCCGAGCGTCGCGCCTGCAGGCTGGTCGGGGTCAACCGGTCGGCGTGGCAATATGAGCCGCTTCACGGAAAGGATGATGCTGTCCGCGAGCGGATGCACGAGCTCGCCAACGAGCGTCGCCGGTTCGCGATCCTGCTCAGGCGTGAAGGCATGAACATGACCCTGAAGAAGGTGTACCGGCTGTATCGCGAAGAGCGGCTGACGGTGCGTACGCGTGGCGGCCGGAAACGGGCGTTGGGCACGCGGGCGCCGATGGCGATCCCGCAGGACCCCAACCAGCGCTGGTCGCTCGACTTCGTATCGGATGCGTTGGCCTGCGGCCGGCGGTTCCGCGTGCGCGGGCGTCATCGACGATTACAGCCGAGAGTGCCTGGCATGCATCGTCGACACCTCGTTGTCAGGCCGGCGTGTCGTCCGCGAACTCACCGCCATCGCCGACCGCCGCGGGCTGCCGTGCATGGTGGTCAGCGACAACGGCACCGAACTGAGCAGTCATGCCGTGCTCGCCTGGTGCCAGGACACCGGCGTCGAGTGGCATTACATTGCGCCCGGCAAGCCGCAGCAGGACGGCTTCGTGGAATCGTTCAATGGTCGCTTGCGCGACGAATGTCTGAACGAGCACCTGTTCCCCTCGCTGGCTGCGGCGAGACGGATCATCGAGGCATGGCGCGCGGACTACAACACCGTGCGTCCGCACAGCAGCCTCGGCGGCGTGGCACCCGCCGACTTCACCAACCGCCCTCGCCACGGGCATGAGGACACCGAAGCTAACTTATCGGCGGCCTGAAAATGGGGAGCACGTCACCCGATGCATTGGCTGGATTGCCCATGCCTTGGAGCAATCACGCACCGGAATACTGATCCGCCCAAGAGCCAGGTATGTTGGTGTCGACCCAGGAACCACGTGAATCGCCGCCAGAGCGGTCATTCATGGCGCACGA
>CAJYRW010000010.1:0-48145 GCA_913777475.1 uncultured Sphingomonas sp.
CTGATAGGCCGCCTCTTCCTCGAAACTCTTGACGCCCGCGTCCGACAGGAAACCCTGGTCGTGCAACTGGCGGCGAATGCCCAGGTCGCGGCGCGCCTTGATCAGGTCATATTCCGCCTGCGCGACCTGGCTGGCGCGGTCCAGCTTGTTGCGCTCGATGCCCAGCCCCTCGCTGGCGACGCCGCCCAGCTGGCTGGCAATCTGCGCCTCGCGGGTGAGGACGTCGAGCTTCAGCTGCGGATTGGCGAGCGTCGCCAGCGGCTGGCCTTCGCGGACCATCTCGCCGTCCTGGACCAGCAGCTTCTCGACCTGTCCGCCCGACAGCACGCCGACCAGCGTGGTGACGCGCGGCGTCACGGTGGCGCGCACAGGCAGGTAATCGTCGAAGGCAGCACGCGTCACTTCGCCCGTCTCGATATTGGCGGCCGCGATATCGGTCGATCCCGCAGCGGGCAGGATGCGCCAAAGCGCGATGGCGGTCAGCATGACCAGACCTGCGACCACGACCGCGCGACGCCGCCACCAGGGCGTCGCCTTGCGCTCGATCCGACGGTCCATCGCCGCACCGGGAGCGGGTGTACCGGAAGGGTTTGCGCCTGTGCTGTGTTCGGTCATCATGGACACAGTCTCACCCAGGACAGCCGAAAAACCTAAAGCCCTATGAACACGCCATTTTCCGCCTCATCCGACGAATCCGACCGTTCGCGTTCGGACGCACCGTCCGAAAATGGACGGTCGGCGGACGGGTCAAGCCCGCTGTCTGTCCTGCTGGTCGACGACAATCCGCGCATCGCCGAATCGCTGGCGATCGCGATCGACCTGGCGGGCCACCGGCTGGACGTGGCGCAGGGGCCGGAGGAAGGCTTTTCGCGGCTGGCGGCCCGGCGCTACGACGCGATCCTGCTCGACCTGAACTATGCCGCCGGGCGGACCGACGGGGCGGAGGGGCTGGAGGTGCTGGACAGGCTGCTCGCCGACGATCCGGGCGCATGCATCATCGTCATCACCGCGCATAGCGGCATCCGGCTGGCCGTCACCGCGATGCAGGCGGGCGCGCGCGACTTCGTGATGAAGCCGTGGCGCAATGCCGAACTGATCGCCAAGATTGAACTCGCCGCCCGCCGCCGCGCCGCCCCCCGCGAACATGTCACAGCCGAGGGCACCGCCGAGCCCGCCCGGCTGCTGGGCGACAGCCCCGCTATCGCTCGCGTCCGCGACCTGATCCGCCGTGTCGCCCCGACCATGGCGGGTGTCGTCGTGACCGGGCCATCGGGCGCAGGGCGCGGCCTGATCGCGGCGGCGCTCCATGCCGCCTCCCATGGGGCCGGGCGGCCGCTGCAGCGGATCGACGTGCGCGATCCGCAAGCCTGGGCGCGGCTGGACGGTGCCGTGCGGGGCACGAGTTGGCTGCTCCGCCATCCCGACCGGCTGGACGAGGTCACCCAGGCCCGGCTGCTCGATCAGCTGCGGGCCGAGGACCGCTATATCGCCATCGCCGACGATCCCCGCGCGATTACGCCCGCGCTCGCCCGGCGGATCGCGGCGGTGGAAATCGTCGCACCCTCGCTGGCCGAACGACGGGAGGATGTGCCGCTGCTCGCCCGCCATTTCGCGCGGATCGCGGCCGAACGGCACGGACGGCCCGCGCCCCGCTTCACCCCCGCCGCCGAGGCACTTCTGGCGACCGCGCATTGGCCCGACGAGGCCCGCGGCCTTGCCGCCGCGATCGAGCGGGCATTACTGCTGGGTGAAGAGGGCGTGATTGAGGCCGCGCTGCTCGCCCCGCCGGTCGCCCGGAGCACGGCCCCGGCAACCTCCCGCGCCAGTTTCGATCTGGACGAAAGCGAACGTGTGATGATCGAGGCGGCGCTGGTCGAGCATCACCATAATGTCACCCAGGCGGCGCATGCGCTGGGGCTCAGTCGTGGTGCGCTATATCGCCGGATGGCGCGCCATGGGCTTTGACCTGTCGCGGCGACGCGCGGTGGCGGCGGGGCTGTCCGGGCTGACGCTGGCCATCCTTGGCGCATCGATATTGCTGGCGTGGCAGCGGGGCATGCTCGGGTCGATCCTGGGCGCGGGGCTGTGCATCGCCTGGCTGATCGGAACCGGCTGTTGGACGGCGGCGCGGGCGGGGAGCGGTGGTGTCGGTGGTGGCATGACGCGCCCTGCCCCGGACGGCCCGCCGCTGGACGCGCTGTTCGACCAGATTCCGCTGCCGCTGCTCCGTGTCGATGCCGGACGGGCGCAGGCGATCAACCGGGCCAGCCGCCGCCTGTTCGCCACCGACGACCGGGTGATCCCGACCCCGCCCGCCCTGCTAGACACCGGGCAGACGCAATTGCGCCATGAAGGCAGGAGCTGGCGGATCGAGCGGGTGGCGGGCACCGGCCGTGCGCTGGCGATGCTGGTGGATATCGAGGCCGAACGTCGCGCAGCGGAAGCGCATGCCGACAACGAGATGATCGATATTCTCGGCCACGAGCTGCTCAACGGCCTGTCGCCGATCGTATCGCTGGCCGACAGCGCGCAGGTGGCGGCCGAACGGGGCGATGCGCGACTGCCGGGAATCCTGGCGACGCTGACCCGGCGGATCGAGGGGCTGGAGCGCTTCACACGGGCGTATCGGATGCTCGCCAGGCTGCCCGATCCGGTGCGGGCCATGGTGGATATGGGAGAACTGGTCGGCGATCTCTCTCGTCTGTTCGCCGAGCGTTTCGGCGACCGGGTGACGCTGTCGGTCGACATGCCCGAGGCCGCAACCGGCTGGTGCGACCGCGACCAGATGACGCAAGGGCTATGGGCGCTGCTCCACAATGCGGCCGAAGCCGCCTTGGCCGGGACGGTCGACCCGGCGGTGACGCTGGCCGTCGCCGGGCAGGCGGACCGGCTGGTGATACGCGTATCGGACAGCGGCCAAGGCGTCCCCGCGCCCGAGCGGGCGCGGATTTTCCGTCCCTTCCACACCACCAAGCCGGAGGGTTCGGGCATCGGCCTGACGCTGGCCCGCCGGATCGCGCAGGGACATGGCGGGGAACTGACCTTGTTGCCGGTGGCGGTGACGACGTTCGAGTGGGTCGTGCCGGACGCCGGCTTTCCGCGCCTGCAAGCGGAGGTGCCACCGCGAAGCGCCAGCGAAGGGGTGTCCCGCTATTGAAACGGGGAGATCGCTCCACCGGCTTCGCTGGTCTCTGATATCGCGCCGATCATTCATCCAGCGCTTCAGCGATCCGCAGAGCCGGGTCGATGGATCAGCTCATAAAACCCGTTTAACGGGTTGAACGCCCCTCGCCCTGCATGTCATGTTGCGACCTCGCGCGATTCGCGTCGGCATTGCCCCTCGCCATTCGCTGATATGCCGGTCGTGCCGCCTTGTCGCCATGGCCACTCCAACCGCTGCACCCGAAAGGTCCCCGATTGGACATCGTCACACTCAGCCTGTTCCTGCTCCTCGCCGTGGTGTTGAGCGGGGTCGTATCCCGCCTCCTGCCCTCGGCACTCCCCCGCCCGCTCGTCCAGATCGCCCTCGGCGCGGTGATCGGCGGCATCGCGCAGATACGCGTCGAACTCGACCCCGAAATCTTCTTCCTGCTGTTCGTGCCGCCGCTCCTCTTCCTCGACGGCTGGCGCATTCCGAAGGACGAGCTGTTCCGCGACGCGGGCGCGATCCTGGGGCTGGCGCTGGGGCTGGTATTCCTGACGGTGCTGGGCATGGGGCTGTTCATCCACTGGATGATCCCCGCCATGCCCTATGCGGTCGCCTTCGCGCTCGCCGCCGTGGTGTCGCCGACCGACCCGATCGCGGTGTCCGCCATCGCGCAGAAGGTGCCGATCCCCAAGCGTATGATGCACATATTGGAGGGGGAGTCGCTGCTGAACGACGCATCGGGTCTGGTCTGTCTGCGCTTCGCGGTCGCCGCCGCGCTGACCGGGGCCTTTTCGCTGACCCATGCCGGGCTGACCTTCGCCTGGATGGCGGTGTCGGGGGTCGGGCTGGGCGTCGCCATCGCCTGGGGTACGATCACCGCCAAGAGCCTGTTCGCAAGGCGTTTTGGCGACGATAGCGGATCGAATATCCTGGTCAGTCTGCTGATCCCCTTCGCCGCCTATCTGGTCGCCGAGCATGTCGAGAGCTCGGGCGTGCTGGCGGCGGCGGCGGCGGGCATCGCCATGTCCTTCACCAACGTGTCGTCGGGGGTGAAGGCCGCGACCCGTATCCGGCGGCAGGCGGTGTGGGACATGCTGCAGTTCACGCTGAACGGCATCATCTTCGTGCTGCTGGGCGAGCAACTGCCGCAAGTCTTTGCGGGTGCGCGCGATACGGTGATGCTGACCGGGCATGACTCCTTGTGGTGGCTGGGCTTGTATGTGCTGGCGATCGTCGCGGGACTGGCGGCGCTTCGCTTCGCCTGGACTTGGGTCGCGCTGCGCCTGACCCTGTTCCGGCAGCGCGGGACGCCGGGCCGCACCAGCCCGCCGCGCCGGGTCATCACCGCCATGTCGGTGGCGGGTGCGCGCGGCGCGATCACGCTGGCGGGTGCGCTGACCCTGCCGCTGACGCTGGGGGACGGCACGCCTTTCCCGGCACGCGATCTGGTGATCTTCCTGGCGTGCGGCGTCATCCTGTCCTCGCTGGTGATCGCCAGCCTGACCCTGCCGCTGCTGTTGCGCGGCCTCGCCCTGCCCAGCGAGGATGCGGCGAGCGAACTGGACCGCACCCGCCTGGCCGCCGCCAAGGCCGCCATCGCCGAGCTGGAGCGGCTTCAGCATGAAATGGCCGAGGGGCGCGACGATGCCGACCAATATGTCGACATCGCCGCGCGCCTGATGGACATCTATCGCAACCGGATCGACACGCTGGAGGGCGATGCCGATCCCGATGCCCGCCGGTTCGAGGAGGTGGAACGCAAGATGCGCCTCGCCGCCATCCGTGCCGAACGGCGGGTGGTGTTCGAGCTGCTGAACGCGCGGGCGATCGGCTCCGAAACTGCGCAGAAGCTGGGCCGCGAGCTGGATCTGGTCGACACCCGCCTGTCCGCGCAGAACTGACCCTCGCGCCATCTTTGCGCTTGCGCAGGCCTGCAAATTATCGTGTCTCGCAGGCCGGGGTTTGCGACAAACGGGGGGTGGAATGCACGCACAGGCCGGGAATCATTGCCTGAATTGCGGAACGGCATTGGTCGGCGATTACTGCCATGCCTGTGGTCAATCGACCCATATCCATCGCACGCTGGGCGCGTGGTGGCACGATTTCAGCCATGGCGTGCTGCATATCGAGGGGCAGGTCTGGCGGACCATGGCGATGCTGGTCACCCGCCCCGGCGAGCTGACCCGCCGCTATATCGCGGGCGAACGACGGCGTTTCCTGTCACCGCTGGCGCTGTATCTGTTCAGCGTCTTCTTGCTCTATGTCGCCTATTCAGTGCTGGGCGGCTTTGCGACCTTCCACGCGCCCGACACCAAGCAGGCCGTCGCGCAAATCCACACCAAGGCCGAGAAGACCGAACAGCGCATCGCCGCCATCGACCGGAAACGCGTCGAGGACCTGGCCGCCCGCCGCGACGTCACCGCGCTCGAGCGCGAACGCGCGCAACTCGTCGACCGCCGACAGGAGCTGGAGATGGCGAGCATGGCGCTGGGTGGCGGAGCGACCTCGGCCGAAGGGCATGGCGGCGAGCATGAGACGCAGGTCATCACCGGCTGGAAGGCGCTGGACGAAAAAATCGACCATGCCATTCGCGATCCCGACTTCCTGATCTTCAAGATGGAAGCCAATGGTTACAAATTCTCCTGGGTGCTGATCCTGCTGTCCATGCCGTTCATGGGGTTGATCTTCCTCTGGAAGCGCGGGGTCGCCATGTTCGACCATGCGGTGTTCGTCACCTATTCGCTCAGCTTCGTCAGCCTGTTGATGGTGGTTATGATCCTGTGGGTGAAGCTGGCCCATCTGCCGGGCGAGGCGCTGTGGCTGCTCGCCTTTCCCGCCCATCTCTTCCTGCAATTACGCGGGGCTTACGGCCTGGGTCCGCTACTCGGACTGTTGATGACGCTGGTCGTGACGGTGATGGCCGGGGCGGTGCTGCTGATCTGGATCATCGGGTTGCTGGCACTCGGTATGGCGCACTGACGCTTCAATCGATGGCAGCGGGTCGCCGATAGCCCCGCCCCTCAGAAAATGGGTGGACGCCCCCGCCTCGCGCCGCCATGATACCAAAACATATCATGAGAATACCGGCACACGACAAGCCGGTGGATGACGGGGGTGACGGATGGCGAGGAAAGGCCTGATGCAAGGGGGGATGCGTTCCCTGGCGCACGCGCGTCCCCGTCGCGTGGCCCACTTCGTCCGACACCATGTCATCGCATCCTGCACCACGGGCTTCCGGGGCCCGTCCATGATGCCGCTTTCGGGGAAATCGCTGTGAAACAACGTCTCGGTCTGATCCTGGCCGCGCTCGCCCTGCCCTTCCCCGCCCTGGCCGCCCCGAAGACGGTGGCGACGCTCGACCGCTGGCAGGTGCGGATCGACCCGAAGGATACCGCCGCCGCCAGCGCACATCCGCAGGCGGCGAACTGGCTGGCCGCGACCGTGCCGGGCAGCGTGCAGCAGGACCTGATCGCCGCCAACATCGTACCCGATCCCTATAAGGGCGCGAACGAGGCCCCGATCCAGTGGGCGGGCCTGACCGGCTGGCAATATCGCACGACGCTCAACGTCACGCCGGAGATGCTGCGCCGCGATCACCTGGACCTGGTGTTCGACGGGCTCGACACCTTTGCGACCGTCACGGTCAACGGGCAGCGCCTGTTGTCGGCGGACAATGCGCACCGTCGCTGGCGCGCGGATGCCAAGCCGCTGCTGAAGGCGGGCGCGAACGAGATCGTCGTCACCTTCGCCTCCCCGATCAAGACGCTCCAGCCGATGGTGCTGGCCGAGAAGCATCCGCTGCCCGGCGAATATGACTCGCCCTATGGTGACGAGCCCAAGGGCGTCCAGACCTCGCCCTATATCCGCAAGCCGAAATACCAATATGGCTGGGACTGGGCACCGCGTATCGTCGATATCGGCATCTGGCGTGCGGTCCGGCTGGAGGCATGGGACGCCGCGCGGATCGACAATCTCCGCATCGAGCAGGAGGCGTTGACCGATGCCGAGGCGCGCATCCTCGCCCGCGCCTCGGTCGTCGCGGATCGTGCGCAGACCGCACGGATGGACGTGACCGTCACCGGCCCCGACGGCAAGCGCATCCGCGTCCGCCGCGACGTCGCGCTCCAGCCGGGCGAGAATGACGTGGTCGTCCCCGTGTCGATCACCAAGCCGCAACGCTGGCAGCCGGTCGGCTTCGGCGCGCATCCGCTCTATACGGTCAACGCCGCGCTGGCGGGCGCGGACACGGTCGAAAAGCGCACCGGCCTGCGCACGGTCGAGCTGGTACGCAAGGACGGCAGCTTCGGCCTGAAGATCAACGGCAACGTGATCTTCGCCAAGGGCAGCAACGTCATCCCCTTCGACGCCTTCCCCGCGCGCGTCGCCGCCGCCACCGAGCGCCAGATGCTGAAAAAGGCAGTCGCGGCGAACATGAACATCGTCCGCATCTGGGGCGGCGGCTATTATCCCGAGCACAGCTTCTACGACGCCGCCGACGAACTGGGCCTGATGGTGTGGCAGGACTTCATGTTCGGCGGCGCGGTCACGCCCCCCGACGCCAAGTTCCGCGAGAATGTCCGTATCGAGGCCGAGGAGCAGGTCGCGCGCCTGCAATCGCACCCCTCGCTGGTCATCTGGGCGGGCAACAATGAAGTGCTGTCGGGCTGGGAAAACTGGTCGGATCGCAAGGCGTTCAAGAAGGCGGTCGGCCCCGACGAGCAGGAACGGATCGGCACCGGCATGGCCGTGCTGTTCGACCGCGTGCTGCGCGATGCGGTCATCAAGAATTCGCCGGGCATCCCCTATTGGCCGGGCTCGCCATCGACCGATTATGAGGGGCCGACCGACACCGACAAGGACGGCGACCGCCATTTCTGGGACGTCTGGTCGGGCTCCAAGCCGGTCGAGCGCTATACCGACAGCTGCCCGCGCTTCATGTCGGAATATGGCTTCCAGGCTTTCCCGGACCTGTCGACCATCGCGACCTTCGCCGATCCAGCCGACTTCCGCATCGACAGCCCGGTGATGAAGGCGCACCAGAAGTTTCTGGCGGGCGAAGGCAATGAGCGCATCACCTTCTACCTGAAGCAGAATCTGCGCGATCCGCGCGATTTTGCCGATCTGGTCTATCTGTCCCAGGCGATGCAGGCCCGCGCGATCGGCCTCGCCGCGCGGCACCACCGCGCCTGCCGTCCGGTGACGCTGGGTTCGCTCTACTGGCAGCTCAACGACAGCTGGCCCGCGATCAGCTGGTCGAGCATCGACTGGACCGGCCATGACAAGATGCTCCAGCACGAGGTCCGCCGCTTCTTCGCACCCCAGACCATCGTCGCGGAGACCAAGCCCGGCGCGACGCGGATCGCTCTGGTGTCCGACGCCACGGCGCCAAAGCCGCTCGGCTGGCGCGTCACCGGATACGGCATGGACGGTCGCA
This sequence comes from uncultured Sphingomonas sp., assembly GCA_913777475.1. Taxonomy (GTDB): domain Bacteria; phylum Pseudomonadota; class Alphaproteobacteria; order Sphingomonadales; family Sphingomonadaceae; genus Sphingomonas. The sequence continues at coordinate 8,583 of CAJYRW010000010.1, forward strand.
AGCTGGGTTCGCAAAGCGGCAGCGTGACCATGGCCGCCGCCTCGGCCAGCGATGTCGCGATGATACCCGATGCGACACTGTTCGCGGGTGCCGCGCCGGAGAGCAGCTATGCCGTCGCCGAGCTGTTCGACGGCGAAAAGGTGATCGCCCGCCAGATCGTCGAACGGAAGGTGCCGCGCGATATGCTCTACCCCGCACCCGGCATCACCGCGCGCTGGGCGGGCAAGCAACTGACGCTGACAGCGCGCAACCTCGCGCGGCAGGTGCAGGTCAATTTCGGCACCACCGCCGCCGAACCGTCCGACGACGGCTTCGACCTGTTGCCTGGCGAGAGCATCACGCTCACCATCCAGAGCGACGCGGACGCCACCACCTTGGCACGCGAACTCAAGATCTACACCCTCGGTCCGAAGGACGCCCAGTGATCCCGTTCCTCCTCCTCGCCGCCGCCGGTCAGGCCGCCACCCCCGCCCTTCCCCCCGAGGCGCAGAAGCTGACCGTCGCGCAAAAGGCGGCGCAGCTGGTCAACGAAGCCCCTGCCGAGCCCGCGCTGAACCTGCCCGCCTATGACTGGTGGAGCGAGGGGCTGCACGGCATCGCGCGCAACGGGCCGTCGACCGTGTTTCCGCAGGCGATGGGCATGGCCGCAACCTGGGACACGGCGCTGATCCAGAAGGTCGGCGATGTCGTCGCCACCGAAGCGCGCGCGAAGTTCAATTCGCAGCCGCTGAATGCCGATCGCGGGCTGTACCAGGGGCTGACCATCTGGTCGCCCAACATCAACATCTTCCGCGACCCGCGCTGGGGCCGGGGCCAGGAAACCTATGGCGAGGACCCCTTCCTCACCAGCCGCATCGGCATCGCCTTCGTGCGCGGCCTGCAAGGGCCGGACCTGAAGCATCCCAAGGTCATTGCGACCGTCAAGCATATGGCGGTTCATTCCGGCCCCGAGGGCGGGCGCGACAGCTTCGACGTGATGGTGTCCCCACGCGATCTGGAGGCGACCTACCTCCCCGCCTTCCGCGCGACCGTGACCGAGGGCAAGGCGCTGTCGCTGATGTGCGCCTATAACGCCATTCACGGCACGCCGGTCTGCGCCAACCCGATGCTGCTGACCCAGCGGCTGCGCACCGACTGGGGCTTTAACGGCTTGGTCGTGTCGGATTGCGATGCGGTCGGCAATATCTGGATGTTCCACCATGCTCAGCCCGATGCACCGGCAGCGGCGGCGGCGGCCTTGCGCGCGGGTACCGACCTGAACTGCGGCAAGGCGTATCTCTCGCTTCCGCAGGCCGTGGAGCGCGGCCTGATCACCGAGGGCGAGATCGACATCGCGCTGGCCCGCGCGCTGGCCGTGCGGCGGATGCTGACCGTCGACAGCCCCTGGAACCGGATCAAGCCCAGCGAGGTCGGCACGCCTGCCCACCGCGCGCTGGCGCTGGAGACGGCGCGCAAGGGCATCATCCTGCTCGACAATCCGAACGATATGTTGCCGCTGAAGGGCAAAAAGGTCGCCGTGTTCGGCGCCGACGCCGATGATCTGGGCGTGCTGGAGGGCAATTATCACGGCACCGCGATCAATCCCGTCACCCCGCTCGACGGCATCCGCGCCAAATTCGGCCGCGACGTCCGTTATGCGCAAGGATCGGTGCTGGCCGAGGGCGCCTTTGTCGGCGTGCCCGAAACCGCGCTGTCGGCGAACGGCAAGACCGGCCTGACGGTCGAGACGATGGGCGCGAACGGCCAGTGGACCGCCGCCGGTCAGGACCGCCGCATCGACTTCAACTATACCAAGACCGCGCCCTTCCAGCGTCGCTGGACCGGCACGCTGACCCCGCCGGGGCCGGGCCAGTACAAGCTCCGCCTCGACGGCCCCGCCTGCTGGCACGCCTGCCCCGCGCATGACGCGGTGAAGCTCTATATCGACGACCAGCTGGTCGTGGACGATGTGATCGGCGGCAAGAAACTGGAAACCACCATCGACGGGTCGGCCCCGCGCCGTATCCGGGTCGAGATCGACCATAAGGGCGTTGACGAGGGCCTGCGCCTGCAATGGCTGCCGCCCGCCGAGGCACTGACCGCCGAAGCGCTAAAGGTCGCAGGCACCGCCGATGTGCTGATCGCGGTCGTCGGCCTGTCGCCCGATCTGGAGGGCGAGGCGCTGGGCGTCTCGGTCCCCGGTTTTGCAGGCGGCGACCGGACCGAGGTCGTCCTGCCCGAGCCGCAACGCAAGCTGCTCGCCGCGCTCCAGGCGACCGGCAAGCCCGTGGTCGCGGTCGTCATGTCGGGCTCGGCGGTGTCGCTGGGCGACTTCAAGCCCGCCGCGACGCTGGCGGCTTTCTATCCGGGCACCGAGGGCGGCACCGCGCTGGCCGAGATCCTCAGCGGTGACGTCAACCCGTCGGGCCGCCTGCCCGTCACCATCTATCACTCGACCGCCGACCTGCCCGCCTTTGCCGATTACGGCATGAAGGAGCGCACCTATCGCTACTTCACCGGCAAGCCCGCCTGGGGCTTCGGCCATGGCCTGAGCTACACCAAGTTCGACTATGGCCAGCCGACCGTCACCGCCAGCGTCGCGGTGGGCCAGCCGGTCGATGTCGCGGTGCAGCTGCGCAACATCGGCCAGCGCGCCGGTGAGGAAGTGACCCAGGCCTATCTAGTCCCGCCCCCCACCGACGAGAAGCTGGTGCTGACCGACCCCGTGCTGCAACGCCAGCTCGTCGGCTTCACCCGCGTCGCACTCAAGCCCGGTCAGGCTGGCACGGCGCGCTTCACCATCGATCCGCGCATGATGAGCCAGGTGTGGCGCGACGGCACCCGCCGCATCCTGCCCGGCACCTACAAGCTCTATATCGGCGGCGGCCAACCGGGTGACGGCGCAGGCCAGTGGACCCAGTTCACCGTGACCGGCACCGCGCAGGACCTGCCGAAATGACCCCGAACCGTCGTGAACTGATCGCCGGGGGCGCGGCACTCGCCGCCGCCCCGGCCTTCGCCGCCGCGCCCGCCTTCCCCAGCAAGCGTCCGGCCGTCGCCGACCGCCGCTTTGTATCGAAGGCCGTCGAGGCGGAGATCACCCGCATCTCGAAGATGATCGCCGATCCCGAACTCCGCTGGATGTTCGGCAACTGCTATCCCAACACGCTCGACACCACGGTGCTGTCGCTGGCGCCAGTGAACGGCAAGGCGGATGCCTTCGTCATTACCGGCGACATCCCCTGCCTGTGGCTGCGGGATTCGGCGGCGCAGCTGCGGCCCTATCTGCATCTGGTGAAGCGCGATCCGGCGCTGGGGCGGCTGTTCCGCGGGCTGATCGGGCGGCAGGCGCGGTCGATCCTGATCGACCCTTACGCCAATGCCTTCATGCAGGACCCGACCGCCAGGACGAACCTCAGCTGGGCGTTGAAGGACGATACCGACATGAAGTCCGGCGTCGCCGAGCGGAAATGGGAGATCGACTCGCTCTGCTATGCGATCCGGCTGGCGCATGATTATTGGCGCGAGACGGGCGACACGACGCCGTTCGACGCCGAGTGGAAAGCCTCGGCGCGGGCAATCGTGAAGACCTTCCGCGAACAGCAGCGCAAGGACGGCCTGGGCCCCTATCGCTTCCGCCGCTCCGCACCCGAGCCGACCGAGACGCTCTATCGCGGTTACGGCCTGCCGACGCGTCCCAACGGCATGATCCATTCGGGCTTCCGCCCCTCGGACGATGCATGCCTCTATTCGCAGTTTGTGCCCGCCAACCTGTTCGCGATGACGACGCTGCGCGAACTCGCCGCGCTGTCGAGCGCGGTCGGCGAGCCCGCATTGGCTCAGGACGCCACCGCACTGGCTGCCGAGGTCGAGGCGGCGCTCAAGCAGTTCGGCACGATGACCCTGCCGAGCGGGGAACGCGTCTGGGCCTATGAGGTCGATGGCTATGGCAATGCCGTCTTCATGGACGATGCCAATGTGCCCTCGCTGTCCGGTATGGCCTATTTGGGTTGCGTCGACCCAGCCGACCCGCTGTGGCAGCGGACAGTCGCGGCGTGCTGGAGCAAGGACAATCCCTGGTATTTCGAGGGCAAGGCACTGACCGGCATCGGTGGTCCGCACACCGGGCCGGGTCAGGTCTGGCCGATGTCGATCATCGTCCGCGCGCTGACCTCGACCGATCCCGCGCTGCTGCGCAACAGCCTGTCGATGTTGCGCGGATCGCAGGGCGGTACCGGCTTCATTCACGAAGGGGTCGATATCAACGATCCCACCAAGTTCACACGCGACTGGTTCGCTTGGGCCAATGGCCTGTTCGGCGAGCTGGTCGTCCATGTCGCGGCCACCCGGCCGGAGGTTTTGCGGGAGACGTTCGCATGATTTTAACCCGCCGCTCACTCCTCGCCGGGACCGCGCTCGCCGCCCTACCGATACGCGGGGTAATGGCCACCCTGCCGCCGCTGCCGACCCCGCCGAACCTGTTCGTCGGGACAGGCGGCGACGGGCATACCTATCCGGGTGCCGTGATGCCCTTCGGCATGGTACAGCTGAGCCCCGATACCGATGTCGAGCGCTGGGATACCTGTTCGGGCTATCACCATGGTGACGGCTCGATCATGGGGTTCAGCCACACCCATCTGTCGGGCACCGGCATCGGCGACATGCTCGACGTGCTGGTCGTGCCGACGCGCGGAGAACTTAAGCTGGTGCCGGGGCCGCTGTCGGACCCGGATGCGGGCTATCGCCAGCGCTATTCGAACGAACAGGCCCAGCCCGGCTATTACCGGGTCAAGCTCGAATCCGGCGTGCTCGCCGAACTGACCGTGACCGAGCGCACCGGCTGGCATCGCTACACCTATCCGAAGGGGCCGGGCCATGTGCTGGTCGACCTGTCGCATCTGGTCCTCGACAAGAGCGACGAGAAGCCGCTGATCACCGATGCCGAGATCGCGATCGAACCGGACGGCACGATCGCCGGCACCCGCCGTGTGTTTCGCTGGGCCAAGGGGCGCCGCATCTTCTTTGCGATGCAGCTGTCGAAGAAGCCTTCGCGCATCCAGCTTTACGGCGACGGCGACATGCTAGCGAACGGCACAGCCGTCAAGGGCAACCGCCTGAAGGCCGCTCTGTTCTTCGACGAACTGGGCGATGCGCCGCTGCTGATCCGCTGCGGCATCTCGGCCGTGGATGTGGCGGGCGCGAAGGCGAATCTGGCGGCCGAGGCACAGCATTGGGACTTCGACCGCGTGCGCCAGATGGCGCAAGGACGCTGGATCAACACATTGAGCGGCGTTCGCGTTGAGGGCGGCACCCCCGACCAGCAGACGATCATGGCCTCGGCCAATTACCACACGCTGGTCGCACCGACGCTCTTCTCGGACGTCGACGGCCGTTATGTCGGGCTGGACGGACAGGTGCACACCGCCCCCGCCGGGCAGTTCGCCTATAGCACCTTCTCCACCTGGGACACCTACCGGGCGCTGCACCCCTGGCTGATCCTGACCCAGCCCGCCCAGGCCAAGAAGCTGATCGACGACATCATCCGCCAGACGCAGCAAAGCGCCTATGGCCCGCCGGTCTGGACGCTGCAGGGCAAGGAGACGGGGATCATGATCGGCTGGCACGGCACGCCGATCATGGCCGAGGCGATGGTGAAGGGCATCCCCGCCGATTACGCCGCCGCCTGGCCCGGCATCGCCAAGCGTAGCTTCGACTTCGCCGCGCCCGACCTGGACAATAGCAAAGGCCGCGACCTGTACGACGCCAAGGGCTATGTCCCCGCCGACAAATGGTGGGAAAGCGTCAGCCGGACGCAAGAATATGCGTATGACGACTGGGCCGCGTCCCACATCGCGCGTCGCGTTGGCCAGACGGCGCAGGCCGACCGGCTGCTCAAGCGCTCGGGCAACTGGCGCAACGTCATCGACCCGTCGATCAATTTCGCGCGACCCCGGTTCAGCGACGGCAGCTGGTGGAAGGATTACGACCCCGTCCAGCTCGGCCATATGCCCAAGCCGTGGTGGCGCGACTATACCGAGGCCAATGGCTGGCAGGCGACGTTCCTCAACCAGCATGACGTCTATGGCCTGATCCGCCACATGGGCGGTGACGCCAAGTTCGAGGCCAAGCTGGACGAATTGTTCAGTGCGCCATCGACGCTCCCGAAGAATGCCCCGCCCGACATTTCCGGGCTGGTCGGCCAGTACGCGCATGGCAACGAGCCCGACCAGCATGCCGCCTATCTCTACGCCTATGTCGGTGCGCCCTGGAAGACACAGCGCATGGTCCGCCGCCTGCTGACCGAGATGTACAAGAATGCGCCCGACGGCATCATCGGCAATGACGATTGCGGTCAGATGAGCGCGTGGTTCCTGTTCTCCGCGCTCGGCTTCTATCCGGTCGATCCGGTCAGCGGTGCCTATGTCTTCGGCGGACCGCTGTTCGACCGGGCGCAACTGATGGTCGGCGGCAACAAGACGCTGGTCGTGGAGGCGAAGGGCAATGGCCCCGACACGCCCTATATTCAGTCGGTGACCTGGAACGGCCGCCCCTGGACCAAGAGCTGGATCGACCATGCCACCCTGGCGAAGGGCGGTACCCTGTCCTTCACCATGGGTGCCAAGCCCAATCCCGCCTTTGGCCGCCATCCCAAGGATCGCCCGCCGTCCTTCGACCACCTGCCCGCCTGATCCCTCCCGGAGCCGAATAGAAGATGAACGATTTCTCCCGCCGCGCCGTCCTCGCCTCCGGGCTGGTCGCCTCCGCCGCGCCCGCCTTCGCGCAAAAGGGGGCGGCTGCGCCGGCTCCCTACGGCGCGGTCCCCTCGGCGCGGCAATGGCGCTGGCATCAGCGCGAGCAGTACGCCTTCATCCACTTCGCGATGAACACCTTCACCGACAAGGAATGGGGTTATGGCGACGAAGACCCCAAGATGTTCAATCCGAGCGATTTCAGCGCGGACCAGATCGTCGGGGCGGCCAAAGCGGGAAACCTGAAGGGCATCATCCTGACGGCGAAGCATCATGACGGCTTCTGCCTCTGGCCGACCAAGCTGACCGAGCATTGCATCCGCAATTCGCCCTACAAAAACGGTCAGGGCGATATCGTCCGCGAGATGTCGGACGCCTGCAAGCGCGCCGGGCTGGCCTTCGGCATCTATCTCTCGCCTTGGGATCGCAACCGGGCCGACTATGCCCGTCCGTCCTATGTCGAATATTTCCGCAAGCAGGTAGTCGAGCTCTGCACCGGCTATGGCGAGCTGTTCGAGTTCTGGTTCGACGGGGCCAATGGCGGCGACGGCTATTATGGCGGCGCACGCGAGACGCGGCAGATCGATGCGCCCAAATATTATAACTGGCCCTCGATCATCGCGCTGGTCCACCAGTATCAGCCGATGGCCTGCACCTTCGATCCGCTGGGTGCCGATATCCGCTGGGTCGGCAATGAGGACGGGATTGCGGGCGATCCCTGCTGGCCGACCATGCCGAACCACCCTTATGTCCAGTCGGAGGGCAATTCGGGCGTGCGCGGCGGGGCGCTGTGGTGGCCTGCCGAGACCAACACCTCGATCCGGCCCGGCTGGTTCTATCATGCGGACGAGGACTCGAAAGTCCGCTCGCCGGAAAACCTGGTCGGCTATTTCGACACGTCGGTAGCGCGCGGCACCAACATGAACCTGAACCTGCCGCCCGACCGGCGCGGGCGCATTCCCGATCAGGACGTGAAGATTCTGAAGAGCTTCGGCGATGCGATCCGCGCCAGCTTCGCGACCGACTTGGCGCAGGGCGCGGTGGCCAGCGCCAGCCATGTGCGCGGCAAGGGCTATGAGGCCGCCAAGGTACTCGACGGCCAACGCGACACCTATTGGTCCGCGCCGGACGGCGTGACCACGCCCAGCCTGACGCTCGACCTGCCGCCGGGTCGCCGTTTCGACCTGATCCGCATCCGCGAATATCTGCCGCTCGGCGTGCGCGTCACCCGTTTCGCGGTCGATGCGGAAGTAAACGGCCAGTGGCAGCAGCTGGCCGAACATGAGTGCATCAGCGCGCAGCGGATCATCCGCCTGCCCCAGCCTGTTACCGCACGCCGCGTCCGCCTGCGCATCGTCGACGCGCCGGTCTGCCCCGCGATCAGCGAGGTGTCGCTGTTCCAGAGCGTCGCACCGGTCCCGGTCCCCGCCATCGTGTCGAGCGACTCGACCGTGCTGGCAACGACCGACTGGACGATCGTCTCGGCCACCGCGCCGGGGGCCGAAAAGCTGCTCGACAACGACGCCAAGACTATCTGGACCCAGCCCGCGCCGGTGCCCGGCAAGCCTGCCAGCGTGACGGTCGATATGGGCCAAGTGCGCGACGTCGCGGGCTTCAGCCTGACCCCCTCGCGCCAGGTGATGGTCGATGCCGCCCCGCCGCGCGGCTACGTCGCGGAGACGAGTGTCGACGGCAAGAGCTGGACCCCGGCCGGCGCGGGCGAGTTTTCGAACATCGCCTATGCGCTCTCCACCCAGCGCCTGCCCTTCACCAACGTCCGGCCCGTCCGCTATCTGCGGTTGACCTTTGCGGAGATGTCCAAGCCCGCGGCCAAGCTGGCCATTGCGGGGATCGGCGGCTTCACCAAGCGGTAAATCCCTCTCCCGTCGCGGCACAAAAAATCGCCGCGACGGGGGTGGCATTCGACCTTTGTGCGTTGCAACATAATACACCGCAGAAGGAGCTATGCCATGGCCGACCGTCTCGAACCCCCGTCACCGTCCCGCCCCCGCGTCGCGCTGGCGCTGCAAGGCGGCGGCGCACACGGGGCCTATGGCTGGGGCGTCATCGAGCGCCTTCTGGAGGAGGATATCGAGCTGGTCGGCGTCAGCGGGGCCAGCGCCGGGGCGATCAACGGTGCCGCCCTGGTCGCCGGCTATGCCGCTGAGGGGCCTGCGGGTGCGCGGGCCACGCTGGAGCGGCTGTGGCGGCACGTCGCCGACGCCTCGCCGCTCGCGCCGCTGGACGTCGGATCGCTCGGCGGTCCCTTTTTCGAGCCGCTGCTGCGCCGCTCGCTCGATATCGCCAAGCTCTCCAGCCGCTATGTCGCGCCCTTCCTGCCGAACGTGCGCGACATGAGCGCGCTGCGCCAGGCGGTGGAGAACAGCATCGACCTGGACCTGCTCGCCCGCCAGACGCAAGTGCCGCTGCACGTCTCGGCCACCCATGTCATGAGCGGCTCGGCGCGGCTGTTCACCGGTCCGGCCGTGACGCTGGACGCGCTGATGGCTTCGGCCTGCCTGCCCGAGCTGTTCGCGGCGGTGGAGATCGATGGCGAGGAATATTGGGACGGCGGTTTTGCGGCCAATCCCGCGTTGGAGCCGCTCTTGGCCGATGCGATCGGCGCGACCGACATGCTGATCGTCCAGCTGACGCCCTTCACCGTCGAGGATGTCGGCGGGTCGGTGGGTGAGGTGATGCGGCGGGTCAGCGACATCAGCTTCAACGCCTGCCTGCGCCGCGACCTGCGCGCCCTGTCGGAAATTCAGGATATCGCGCGCGCCGAGACCTCGCGCGATGCGCGGATGCGGGCGATTGCGCGGGTCAATCTGCACCTGCTCTCACCGCCTCCCGAACTCGCCGGGCGGTCGGGGACCAGCAAGGTCGACACCCGTTGGTCGGTGCTTCAGGACCTGCGCGAAAAGGGCCATGCGCAGGCGGAGCATTGGCTGGCCGCCCACGGGCACATGCTAGGCAGTGCCTCCTCGTTCGCCGGGCTGCCCGAGGAGGAATGGCGCGACGGCCACGCGCTCAAAAGTCCGCGCTGAACCGCAAAGCGAAGGTTCTCGGCCGCACCGGGGTCGAGACCTTACGCCGCCCCAGCAGGAAGGGATTGCCATAGGCGAAGCGATTGCCCCGCTCGTCGAGCAGATTGTCGAGCGTCGCCGCCAGCGTGTAGCGGCCATGTCGCGCGGTCAGCCCCAGATCGGCCAGGCCATAGCCGCCCTGCCGCACGTCGAGCATATCGCCCACGCCCAGCACCGAGGGGCCGACAAAGGCCGCCTCCGCCTTCGCCGACAGCAGCCATTGCGCGCCGATAGGGATGTCGCGGACCACGCCCAGCCGCGCCGAGACGCTGGGCGTTTCCGGCAGGCGGCGGTTGTTCGCTCGGCTGAGCGCCGCGGTCCTTCCCAGGACTTCGTTATCGGTTATGAACAGCGCGCCGGTCAGGTGCCAGTTGCGCTGCGGCACCCAGTCCGCCCAGCCCTCCAGCGCCGAGATGCGCGCATCGCCGATATTGCTGGTCACCGGCTGCCCGCCGCGATTGATCAGGTCGGCCTGGATCGCCGTCCACTTCGCGCGCGACAGGCTGAGCGAGGCGGACAGGCCCGTGTCCGTCCGGCGCAGATGGCGCAGCCCGACTTCGGTCATCTGGATCGAATCGGACTCGAAATTCGCGACCCGTCCGACGCCCGCCGCGACGGCCAGACCACCGGTGCGGAAGCCCGACTGGTAGCGACCGAAGAGCGTCCAGTTGCCGCCGAGCAGCCAGGACACGCCCAAAGTTGGATCAATGCGCACGGTCGAGCGCCCCCGCACGAAGTTGCTCGAACGCGGCCGGATCGAGGGCTCGCCATCGACCCGCGCCGCCGTCACCCGTCCACCCAGCGTCAGCCAGAGCCGGTGGGTCAAGGGGTGCGTCGCCTCGGCAAAGATCGCGCCGCTGCGGGTGACGTTGGTCACGCCGATCACCGGTCGCACACCCTGGCGCACGGTCAGTGACCGGCCCATGACCGACTGATCCGAAACCATGTTGAGCCCGATCACCCAGGAACCGCCGCCGGACAATCTCCGCGACAGGCGGCTCTCGTGTGAGAACAGAGTCTTGCGGCCATCGAGCTGATAGCTGAGCTGCGCGCCCAGAGTGCTGGCATCGAACTGCTCGAACGATGTGCCATGGACATAGCCCGTCGCAGAGACGAATTGCAGGCCGCTGGCCCAGTTCTTGGACAGCAGCAGCCGCCCAAAGGCCATGTCGCTCCACGACGGCTGAGGAATCGCGGCACGGCTGGCGAGCACATCCTCGCTCATCACATATTGCGCGTCGCGCGCAACGATCGACTGGCTGCCGCCACCGACCTCGGCGCGCCAGCCGTCACCGACCTCCCAGCGCAGGGTGCCGCGCAAACCGCCGGTCAGCACCCGGTTGATGTCGCGCGCATGGGTGCGGACATTGTCGATATAGCCGCCATCGACCCCGTGATAACCGACCAGCCGCACGCCCAGCGTGCCGGGCACCAGCACCTTGTTCGCCACGGCGGCCACATCGGCGCTCGGCGACCCGCCCTGGGTCAGGCCGCCGCCCCATTCCAGGCGTCCACCATCGCGGTCGAGCGACACCGGGTTGGATGTCAGTCGGATGATCCCGCCGATCGCACCCGACCCGTGGAGCGCGCCCTGCGGTCCCTCGGCGATCTCGACCTCGCCAATGTCATACAGCTTCAGCCCCGGATCGGGACCGGCAAAGGCGATCTGCACGTCATCGAGATAGAGGCTGGCGGTCGACTCGGTCGCGCCGTTGAAGCTGCTGTCGGCGATGCCGCGAATGAACAGCTTGTTGCGCCCCGGCCCCAGCGCGGTCGTCTGGAGAATGGGGGTATGCGCCGCGACGTCGCTGAGGTCGACCGACCCGCCGGGTACGGTCACACCGCGCCCGACCACCGACACGCTGCCCGGATAGCGCGCCAGTTCGGTGCCCTGCTTGCTGGCGGTGACGATGATGTCCTGCGCATTGCCCGAGGGTGGCGGCGGGGCGGCCGGGCGCGGCGAGGCGCGCGGTATCTTTACGGGGCGGGGTGCCGGTATGATGCGGAAGCTCATCGCATCGATCGCAATGGCGCGGTATCCGGTGCCGCGCAGCAACTGCGTCAAGGCGCGGGCGGGCGGTGCCGTGGTGGACAGCGCGCGGGTGCGGACCCGGCCCAGTCCGCCATCGGTCGCTACGACCGTGATCCCCCCCTGCCGCGCCAGTTCGCGCAGCGCTATGTCGAGCGTCATGGGGGCAAGGACGATGCGGCGCGGCGATACGACCGCCCGTCCCTGGGCCACCCCGCCGGCAGGCGCGATCAGGACAGCGGCCAGCAGAACGGGCGCGACCCACCGGCCGCGTTCAACGATCCTCGTTCGACGCCCGCAAAATCCAGTCCCCACCGCTCTGGCGCCACCCCGCTCCGATCAGTTTCGCGAGACGCGGAACGTCCTTGTCGGCATCGCCCGTCATCCGCACGACGCCGGTGACAGGGCGATCGACCAATGGCCCCTCCACCGCGATGCGCATGCCATAGGCGGATTGCAATCGAGCGGCAATCGTCCCCACAGTCTCGCCGTCCAGATCGAGCAGCCCTTCGCGCCAGCCGCCGACCATCGCCGGATCGACCGTGACGCGGTTGAGCCAATGACCGCCTTCGTCCAGCCGAATGCCCTGCCCGGCGGTCAGCGCGATGCGCTCGCCCAGCGGCGCCAGCGACACGGCGCCCTCGGCGACCGACACGTCCAGCCGATCCCCCTGTCGCCGGACGTCGAACACGGTGCCCATGTCGCGGATGGCGACATCGCCCGCATGCAGCTCGAACGGCGCGGACGGATCGTGGCGGACACGGAACAGCGCCTGCCCCTGCTCCAGCGTCGCGCTCCGCGTGTCATGGCTGTCGTATCGCAGGCGCGAACCACCCGACAGTTCGATCCGGGTGCCGTCGTTCAGCGCGATCTGGCGCGTCTCGCCCGGCCGGGTCTGTTCGATGCGAATGTCGGGCCGCGAGCGCAACGCGATCGGCCCAGCGACCAGCGCGACCGCCGCCGCGACGCCGCCCATCAGCCACCAACGGCCCCAGCCCGCATTGTCGTTCGCGGCCACCGGTTCGGGCGCGACCTCGGCCATGGTCTCCTGCGCGGTCAGCTGCGCATCGGCCATGGCGACCGCATCATAGGCGCGCGCATGGGCCGGGCTGTCCTCCAGCCACGTCGCAAAGGCATCCCATTCGGCCGCGCTCATGTCGCGTTGCCGGATGTGCCAATCGATCGCCTGTTCCTCCAGCGTCACGCGCCAACGCTCCCTTCATCGTCATGACGACGCCGACACAGCCGATCCGCACCCCCGGCTTCACGATTATCCTGTAAAAATTGATAGGCGCGGCGCAGCAGCTTCTCGACGGCGCTTACCGTGATCCCCATCCGCTCGGCGATGACGCGTTGCGGCTGCTCCTCGAAGCGGAACAGGGTGAAGGCCTCGCGCATCCGGTCGGGCATCTCGGCGATCAGCCGGTGCGCGCGGGCCAGTTCGCTGCGGCCCAGCGCCACGCGTTCGGGATCGGCATATTCGCCCGATTGCGGCTGCACCTCTTCCCAAGCGCCGTCGCGCGCGCCTCGCCGGGCGGCGGCGATACGGCGATCGGTCGCCAGATTGGTCGCCATGCGACAGAGAAAGGGAATGGGTTGGTCGATCTGGCTCGCGTCCAGATCGCCCACGCGCAACCACAGGTCCTGCAGCGCATCCTCGGCATCCTCGACCGAGCCGAGCCGGGCGGAAAGCAGGCGACGCAGCAGCGGCCGCGCCTCCATGAACCGGCCCTCCAGACCCCCGCTACCCAATCACTCGCCCTCGCGTCAGGCGGCGAAGGCCAGCCCCTTTTGCGCCGCCATGTCAGACACCGAAACCATGCGCAAGACATCCGCCTCGTCCCGCCGCGCCGTCGCGATCACGTCACCCGCACGCCGCCCCGCCCCCGGATGGCACATCACCAGATGAAAGGGCCCGGGCTTGTCGAAGAAGCGCGGCAGCGCCTCGGCAAAGCGGCCGTCAAAGCCATAATGCCCGGCAAAACCCTGGTTGCAGCGCAGCCCCACCGCCTCCGCCGCACGGGTCAGACCGCGCGAATGATACGCACTGCCGATCGCCTTGCCACGCCACGGTCGGCCGAGCAGTGCACTCACCCGGTCCTCGCAGGTGCGCAGCCACGCCCCCGGCGCGCGGCGGCGGGTGATCTCCAGCACGATGGGGCGGACGCCGGGCAGCGCATGGGAATGCTGATGTCCGTCGACGAACGCGGGCGGGCGGCCCATTGCATCCTCGAACCGCTCGAACTGCGCCTCCACCTCGCGCCGGATTTCGCCCGCATCGAGCTGCCCGCGCGCCGCCATGCGGGTCAGCGGGTCGATACCGGGCATCACGCCATCTTGCGTAAAGCCGTTGGGATGGATCGGCGCTTCCTCGGTCAGCGTCAGATGCAGGCCGATCTGCGCCGTATCGGGCATGTCGCGCAGCATCGCACTGTCCTCCGTCCAGTTCGGACGAAGGGTCATGCAGCTTGTCGCGTTCAGTTTTCCCGAGCGGAGCAGCTCGGCGATGACCAGACTGTCTTCGGTGGAAAAGGCGAAATCGTCAGCGCAGAGAATAAGCTGGTTCACCCACGACTCCCGCCAGATGCTGATAGGCCGTCTCGCGCATCCGCTCGGTCGTCAGACGCCGGGCCTTCAGCCGCCGCGCCAGAAAATCGTAGAAGAACCAATCCCCCGCGAACGGCGCCGCCACGCTGTAGACCAGCCGCTCGGTCAGCGTCCAGCGGATCGACTCGCGGTCGCGCTCGCGGTCCGAGGGCACGCACCAGAAACCGTCGGCATAGGCCATGCGGCCATGGCGCATCACGCGGTGGATGACCTCATGATCCTCCAGCACATAGTTCCAATGACGTGGGTCGAAGCCGCCCGCCGCCTTCAGCGCCTCGGTCCGAAACGCCTGACCCGCGCCGCCCGCATGGCACTGGCGGGGCAGGAACCGCGCCGCCAGACGGATCGCGGCGGACTCCCGGCGACGCGCGTCCTCGCCGTCCCCCGGCGCGATGAAATAGGCCCCCGCCACGACGCAGCCGGGCTTTTCCAGAAGGGCCTGCGCCTGCGCCAGATAATCGGCCGGATAATAGGTGTCGGCGTCGCAGGTCGCGACGAAGCGGGTGTGGACGTGATCGAGCCCCAGCCGCAGCGCGTTGATCTTGCCCGGCAATCCCTGATGCAGCAGGATATGGTCGAGGCCCAGCCGCTCACAGGCCTCGGTCGCGATACGTACGCTGCCATCTAATGAGCCATTGTCGACCAGCACCAGCCGGAACCGCACCGTCTGTGCCGCCAGCCCCGCCAGCGTTGCGGCCAGATGCGTTTCTTCGTTGAAGAAGGGCACGATCACGGTCCAGCACGGCGCGACATAGGCGCTCGCCGGATCGGTCTTCCCCGCCTCGGCACAGGCTTTGGCATTGCGCCAGGCCGCACCTTCCGCATCGAGCAGCATTACCGTTCCCCGCCCACTGGACTCTCCACAACCCCCGTTGCCGAAACCCCCGGGTTGGCGGTGCCAAATCGCCCGATCCCGGAGGTTCCATGGCTAGGACGCCGCCGCCCGCACCCAACCGGACATCACGGTAAAAATTTTTTAACGAGCCATGGAACCTTGCCGATTTCCTTTGCGGAGGGGGATCGGTCGATGGCACGGGGCACGCGTGACGGACATGACACCCGCCCGCCCTGCCCCGCCGTTTCGCCGATGGTCATGGCCGATCCCGGACCGGCCGATGGCCGTTGCCCTGATGCTGCTCGCCTTTGCGGTGCTGACCCGGATGCGCGACTTCGGCAATCCGGTCGCGCATGTCGACGAGCAATATTATCTGCTGGTCGGCGACCGCCTGCTGCACGGCACGCGCCTCTATATCGACTTGTGGGATCGCAAGCCGCCGGGGCTGTTCCTGCTGTTCGCAGGCTTCCGCCTGCTGCCGGGTGACGGCTTCCTCGCCTATCAGCTGGTCGGCACCGCCTGCACCGTCGCCACAGCCTGGCTGATCTGGTTCGCCGCGCGGCGCATGGCACTCACCCCGCCCGCCGGGCTGGCGGCGGGCGCGGCCTATATTCTCTGGCTGCCACTGCTCAGCGGGGGGAGCGGCCAGTCGCCGGTCTTCTACAATCTGGCGATGATGGCCGCCGCCGTCCTGACGCTGGAGCTGCCCCGCTGGGCCGAGCGGCGCGCGGTGGGGCCGATCATCCTCAGCGGCACGGTAGCATGCCTGCTGGCAGGCATCGCGATACAGATCAAATATACGCCGCTGGTCGAGGGTGCGTTCTTCGGCCTGGCGCATCTCTGGTATCTCTGGCGTGCGCGGGCACGGGTCGCCGCGATCCTGCTGGCGGCGCTCGCCTGGATGGCGATGGGGCTGCTGCCGACGTTGCTCGTCATCGGCTATTTCTGGATGAGCGCACCGGCGGCCTTCGATGCCTTCTGGTTCGCCAATTTCACCTCGATCACGCTGCGGCGCGGTTATCCGGCGGCCAAGATCATCGGAAGGCTGGCGGGGATCGGCGGGCAGTTGCTGCCGCTGATCGCCTGCGCGGTCTTCGCCTGGGCCAAGGGGCCGAAGCGCGAGGGGTTGACGCTGACCCGCATCTGGCTGGCCTTCGCACTGGTGGCCTTTGCCATGATCGGGGCCTTTTTCGACCATTACGCTTTGCCGCTGGTCGCCCCGCTGGCGCTCGCCGCCGCGCCCGCCTTTGCGATGCGCCGCCGGGCGGTGGTCGCGGTCTTCGCGATCGGTGCGGGGCTGTTCGTCTTTCACGCGGCGACCAACGATCCGAGCGAGGGCGACGGCATCCGCCGCATGGCGCGGGTGATGGCGGCGGTCGACGGGCGCGAATGCCCGTACGTCTTTGCGGGCGATTCCAGCCTCTATCATTTGTCGGGCGGGTGCGTGCCCACGCCCTACGCCTTTCCCTCCTCGCTCGCCTATGAGGCCGAGCGTGGCGCGATCGGCGTCGACGAGGCGGCCGAGGTCGCCCGCATCCTGGCCCGCCGTCCGCCCGCCATCGTCACGCTGGACGATCCCTTCTCGCCCTGGAACGAGGCCACGCAAGGCCAGATGCGTCGCGCACTGGCCAGCGACTATCGCTTGGTCCTGTCGGTCCCGCGCGAGGGGCGGCATGAGTTGCTCTATGTCCGGCGCGATCTGGCCGTTCCGCCTGTGAAATAAAAGCACGGTCGCGGTTGTTTTAGCATCCCCTGCGCCCCATCTGCGCCGCCGAACCGTGATGGAGCGACAAGCCATGAGTGACGACGCCTATACTCCCCCCGCCATCTGGACCTGGGACAAGGACAATGGCGGCCAGTTCGCCTCCATCAACCGGCCGATCGCCGGGCCGACCCATGACAAGGACCTGCCGGTCGGCCAGCATCCGTTCCAGCTCTATTCGATGGGCACGCCCAATGGTGTGAAGGTCACCATCCTGCTCGAAGAGCTGCTGGCGGCAGGACACAAGGACGCCGAATATGATGCCTGGCTGATCCGCATTGCGGACGGCGATCAGTTCGGCAGCGGCTTCGTCGCGGTCAATCCCAACTCCAAGATCCCGGCGCTGGTCGACCACCGGGGCAGCGAACCGCTCGCCATCTTCGAGTCCGGTGCGATCATGACCCATCTGGCCGAGAGCTTCGGCGCATTCCTGCCGACCGAGCCCGCCGCCCGCGCGCGCGTGATGTCGTGGCTGTTCTGGCAGATGGGCAGCGCGCCCTTCCTGGGCGGCGGCTTCGGCCATTTCTACAATTATGCGCCGGTGAAGATCGAATACGCCATCAACCGCTATGCCATG
Organism: uncultured Sphingomonas sp.; assembly: GCA_913777475.1. Lineage (GTDB taxonomy): Bacteria > Pseudomonadota > Alphaproteobacteria > Sphingomonadales > Sphingomonadaceae > Sphingomonas. The sequence continues at coordinate 26,207 of CAJYRW010000010.1, forward strand.
GAGGCCAAGCGCCAACTGGACGTGCTCGATCGCCAGCTGGCCCAGAATGCCTATGTTGCGGGCGAGGAATACAGCATCGCCGACATGGCGATCTGGCCCTGGTATGGGCAGCTGGTGCTGGGCCGCCTCTATAATGCCGCCGAGTTCCTGCAGGTGCAGGAATACACCCACGTCCTGCGCTGGGCGCGCGAGCTGGACGAGCGTCCGGCGGTGAAGCGTGGACGGATGGTCAACCGGACCTTCGGCGAGCCTGCCGAGCAGCTGCTCGAGCGGCACGACGCCAGCGACTTCGCGCTGCGCACGGCCGACAAGCTCTGACCCATCGATCCTCCCCGGACCGGGGAGGATTTCATGACGCCCGGATGTCATCTGCCGCGAGAGGGTTGATCCTCGCCGCGGTCTGGGCCTTAGTCGCCACCATGCTCCCCCGCTTCCTCCTGTCCCGCCCGGTCATGGCGCTCGCGCTGGCCGCCGCCGCCCTGGTCGAAAGCCCGCTTTGCGCCGCCGACCCCGCCCCGTTCGACCTGCCGGGGCCTTCGCTGCGCATTGCGGTGACGCGCGGCGACCGGACGCTGCCCATCGCCGAGGTTCCCAATCTCGCCACCGGCGACAAGCTGGTGATCGAGGCGGACCTGCCCAATGACCAGCGCGCCCGCTACATCCTGTTCTCGGCCTTTCTCAGCGGCGCGACCAACCCGCCGCCCAAGAACTGGGTGCAGTCGGCCGAGACTTGGAAGCCCAAGGACAAGGATCGTCGCCTGACCCTGACCGTGCCCAAGGGCGCGCGGCAGATGGCGCTGTTCCTGGTGCCCGAGACCGGCGGTGCATCCGGTACCATTGTCGACGCGGTGCGCGACCGGCCTGGCGAGTTCGTCCGTGCGGTGCAGGACCTGAACCAGGCCTCGCTCGACCGCTCGCGGCTGAACGCCTTCGTCGCGGCGATTCGGGCACAGGAGAACAGCCACCCCGAATTCCTCCGTACCCTGGCCCCCGCTCTGTCGAACAGCTTGGCGATCAAGCTGAACCCCGATTGCCTGGCGCGGGTCATCGAGCTGCAGGCGGCCTGTCTGCTCGAAAATCGCGATTCGCTGGTGCTGGCGGATATTCACAGCAGTTCGATGACCGATACGCTGGTCGGCGCACCGACCGACTTGGCGCTTCAGCTCAGCTACACGCGTGAGGCGGGGCTGGGCTATTACAGCCCCTATATCGGCGTCATCCGCGACATCGCCCGCGTATTCGGCGCGTTCGGCAACCCGCAATTCGGCTATCTGCCGACGCTGGCCACACGCGATGGCGAAAAGCTGTCGCTGCTGCTCAACGCTGCGCCCTCCTTCGCCAAGCCCAAATCGGTGCTGGTCGCCGCCATGCCCGCGATCGACGCGCCCAGCCCGCCGCGCCTGCGCGTGACCGCCGATGCGCCGCTGTGCGGGGCCCGGCCGGGCCTGGTCCTGCCCGTCGAGGGCGCGCCGCTGATCTATTCGACCGGTTTTGCGCGCAACATGATGGTGTCGATCACCGGTCCCGAAGGCAAGACGATCGACCTGCCCATCCGCGCGCGCGCCGATCGCGGCGGATATGTCCTGACCGAGCCACTGCCTGCGGGCATGCTGTCGGGCAAGGTTTCGGCCAAGCTGCATGGCCAATGGGGCTTCGACAGCTTCGAGGGGCCGAGCTTCACGCTGCAATTCCCCGGCGGCGGCGACTGGCGTGCGGTCGATGCGGGGCAGAGCCTGGTGGTCGGGCGCGACAACAGCGTTGCGTTGAACGGACCGGCGGCGGCCTGCGTCACCGGTGTCACGATGCGGATGGGCGGCGGCGCGCCGCAGCCGGTTCCCTTCACCCTGCGCGGTGCGGACGGCATCACGGCCACCCTGCCGCTGAAGGGTGCGCGGGCGGGCGAGATCACGCTGGAAATCCAGCAGGTCGGCGATGCCGCCCCCCGCACCACGACCCTGCGCGCCTATTCGCCCGCCAGCCGGATCGACACGGTGACACTGGCCAAGGGCGACCGCTTCGTCACGCTGACCGGCCAGCGGCTGGATGAGATTGCCGGGGTCGAGATCGGCGACGTTCGCCTGTCGCCCGGTGACCTGACCCGCGATGGCGATACCGACCGGCTGGTTGCGACCACCGCCGACAATCGCGTGCCTGACGGGACGAGCGCCCGGATCAGACTGACCGACGGACGCAGCCTGTCGGTGCCGATCACCGCCGCCCCGCCGCGCCCGTCCGCCACGCTGATCGCGCGCAGCCTGTCGCCCAAAAGCGGTGCGGCCGCCGTCGCGCTGGCGACACGGGACGAGACGGTGCTGCCCGACAATGCCCGTCTGACCTTCTCGGTCCGCGCGGCCGATGGCACGCGGCTGGCCCCGACCGACGCGATCGAGGTCGCGACCGCCGACGGCAGTGCCACCGTTACCCTAGAGGGCGGGCGCGATGTCCGGCTGTCGTCGCCCGAGATCGCGGTGGCGACGCTCGATCCCGCCAGGCTGGGCCCGGCGGCGGCGGGCGGGTTGCGCTACCGGATCGTACGCGGGAGCATCAAGGGCGACTGGAGCCCGCTTGCGACGCTGGTCCGCCTGCCCCGGATCGACGGCGGCGGATGCGAGGCGGGCGGATGCTGGATCGAGGGGCGCGACCTGTTCCTGATCGACCGGGTGGCCGCGACGGCCGATATGGCGGGCGCGGCCAGCGTGCCGGCGGGCTTCACCGCCGCGCGGCTGACCGTGCCGGAGCCGAAGGACGGGATGCTCTATCTGGCGCTGCGCGATGCGCCGGGGGTGGTGTTCACCATGGCGGAGAAGCGCTAGGCCGTCGTCATCCCAGGTAGGAACAGCGCCTCAATCCACCGAACCGGCGATCGTGGCGCGCCCGCCTTCCTCCTCGCTCCGCTCCAGTTCGCGGCGCAGGGCGCGCATGTCCTCGCGGAAACCGATCAGCCGCTCGACGCTCATGCCCGACCGCGCCGTGATCTCCTCGCCCAGGCAGCCGCACTGGTCGCGCAACGCCGATCCCGCCGGTGTCAGCCTGACCCGGACCTGACGCTCGTCCTGCGGATCGCGCTCGCGCGCGACCATGCCACTGGCCTCCAGCCGCTTGACCAGCGGCGTGACCGTGCTGGACTCCAGCCCCAGACGCTGGGCGATGGCGCCGATCGTCCGGCCATCCTCCTCCCATAGCACCAGCATCGCCAGATATTGCGGATAGGTCAGGCCCAACTCGTCCAGCATGGGCTTGTAGGTGCGCTGCATCGCCATGTTCGCCGCATAGAGCGCAAAACACAGCTGTTCATCGAGCGGCCAAGGGGCCGACATCCGCTATCTCCCGTTACAGGGAAAAACATATCGCGATAAAAGAAGCGCTGGACAAGAGCCATCGGACCTCCCATAAATATATCGCGATAAACATTATCGGAGAAACGATGTGACGATCGATGTAAAATACGAAACCCAGGCGCGTGCCACCGGTGGTCGAGACGGCCATGCGCGCACGGCGGACGGGACGCTAGACGTCACCTTGTCGACCCCTAAGGAACTCGGCGGCGCAGGCGGTGACGGCACCAATCCGGAACAGCTGTTCGCGGCGGGTTACTCGGCCTGCTTCATCGGCGCGCTGAAGGTCGCGGGCCAGCAGCTGAAGGTGAAGATTCCCGACGATGTCGCCGTGTCGGCCAAGGTCGGCATCGGTCCGCGCGCGGCGGGCGGCTTCGGCATCACCACCGACCTGACCGTCGAACTGCCGGGCATCGATCGCGCCGAGGCCGAAAAGCTGGTCGAGGCGGCGCATCAGATCTGCCCGTATTCGAACGCGACCCGCGGCAATGTGGATGTCGGTCTAACGCTCGCCTGACCCCCACCTCGAACTCCCTGAACCTTACGGCGCGGTCGATCTTCCCTAAGACCGCGCCGTTTTTTTGTCAGGCGGAGTCGCGCAGGATCAGGCCCGGCGGCATCTCCAGCCCGGGTGCGGCTCGCCCGTCGATCCGCTCGAACAGCGCGGTGACCATCGCCCTGGCCCCTGCCTCCAGATCCTGTCGGATCGTCGTCAGCCGGGGGATGGCCCGCTCGGCCAATGGCAGGTCGTCAAAGCCCGTGACCGCGACATCGCCCGGCACTGACCGGCCGCTCGCGACCAGTTCCGCCATCGTGGCCAGTGCGATCATGTCGGAGGCCGCGACGATGCCGTCGATTGCCTGCCCTTCCCCCTGCAAACGCGCCAGATTGGCGGCGATCTGATCGGGCATCAATTCGGGCGCAAGCGCCACGTCGAGCTGCTGCGGTGGCGTCAGTCCGGCATCGGCCATCGCGTCGCACAGCCCCGCATGGCGCTGCGCCAGTTCCAGCGTGCGGATCTCGCCCATGAAGGCGATGCGCCGCCGCCCGGTTGCGATCAGATGCTCGCCCGCCATACGCCCGCCCAGCCGGTTGTCGACGCCCACCGCGCAATGATGCTGGCCGGGCAACGTGCTGCCCCAAACGACCAGCGGCAGATAGGTCTCGGCCACCGCGTCGATCACCGCCAGCTGATCCGACTGGCCGATCAGCAGCACGCCGTCGACCATGCCCGACCGGGTGATCCGCGACAGCCAGTCGTCGTCGTCGGGAATGATGCGCGACAGCATCACGTCATGGTCGCGCGCGGCCAACTCGTCTGCGAGATGACCGAGCAGCGTCATGAAGAAGGGATCGGACAGACGCTGGCGCCGCTCATGGCCCAGCGGAATGGCGACGCCGATCACGCCGGTCCGCTGGGCGCGCAGGCGGCGGGCCATCTGGTTGATCTGGAAATTATGCTCGGCGGCCAGCGCCTCGATCCTCGCCCGCGTCTCGGCATTGACGACGCTCTTGCCCGCCAGCGCACGGCTGACGGTGCCGGGCGACACGCCCGCCAGCCGGGCAATGTCCTTCAGGGTGCGGGCGGGTGGGGACGCATCGGTCATGGCCAGCCTCCTGAAACAGAAATGAGGCGGATGCCAAGTGGCACCCGCCCCAAGGGGAGTGGATCAGAAGCGGTAACGGACCGAGGCCGTCACCGTGCGCCCGTAAAGCGCGGTATTGTTGAACACGCCCTGCGTCGACGACAGGACCGGGAAGATGCCGCCGCCGCCACGGAAGCCCAGCTTGTCGAAGATGTTGTTGGCGTTCAGGCCCAGCTCCAGCTTGTCCATCGGCCGCACGGTGATGAAGCCGTTGAAGAAGGTCGAACCCTTGATCGTGTAGAGGTTGAAGTCGTCCGACTTGGTGCTCGTCTGGCCGTTCATGCTGACACCGAACGCGATCGGACCGGCATCATAGGAGGGCGAGACCACGAACAGGAAGTCGGGCAGGCCGCCGGGCTTCTTGCCGACAAGACCGGGCGTCGCGCTGCTGGTGATCTTCGAGTTCGCATAGGTCGCGTCGACCGCCAGGTGGAAGTCGCCATACGTCACGCGGCTGGTGAACTCGATACCGTAGGAGCGATAGCCATTCGAGATGTTCGGATTGTTGTTCGGCGCCGGGTTGTTGATCCGGGTGAAGTCGTAATTATTCTCGGTCAGGGTCGAGTGGAAGCCCGTGACTTCGACCGAGTAGGACGCACCGCCCAGGCCACCGCGCTGCTTCAAGCCGATTTCCTGCTGATTGAGGAAGTTGACCGAGGTCGCCTGCCCCTGCGCATTCAGCGAGCCGTCCGCGTTGAAGTTGCCCGACAGGACACGACGGTCGGCGTTGAAGCGGCCGCCACGGCTGGCGCGGGCAAAGACGCTGGTCTTGCTGTCAAAGGCATAGAGGGCACCCACCGACCAGCTGACATAGCCATCCGTGTAGTTGATCTTCTCCGCCGTCGGGCTGAGCACCAGCGACGGGATCAGCGCCGAGCCCAGCGCGTCGGTCACGCGGGTCGTCGGACCGGCGACGCCGCCCTGCGCGGTGCCCTCGCCATGCACGCTGTCATAGCGGATCGAGGCGTCGAGATTCAGCCCACCGACCTCGTAACCCGCCTGCAGGAAGGGCGCGACATCGGTATAGGTCAGGTCGACACGGCGCGCGCAGCAGCTGCCCCAATTGTCGTTGAACCCGGCCTGGCCCGCCGCCGTCAGCTGCGTGCCGGTGGTCGAGAACAGGTCGAGCGGCGCGGCATTATTGCCGTTCAGCTCGCTATACTGACGGTTGACGTGCCAGTCCTGAACAATGTTCTGCCGCATCACGAACAGACCGGCGGTCAGCCGCGCCTTGCCCGGCCCGACATCGAACTTGCCGTTCAGCGTCAGGTTGTTGGCGAAATTGTCCATGTTCTTCATGAACACGTTGATGTTCGGATTGTTGTTCACGTAGGGACCGGTGAACAACTGCCCAAGCTTCGGCCCCGCCGCATAGCGGACCGAACCCACCGTCTGGCCGTTGACGGTCGAACCGATCAACCCGCCCGTACCGGTGAGCGTCTGAACGTTGATGAACTGGGTGGTGAAATTCCCGCTGATCCACTGATAGCGCATCGTGTCGTCGAGCGAGATATTGTCGTTGAAATCATAATGGATCTGGCCGCTGATGCCGGTGACGCGCGGGTGGATGCCCTGAACCTCGGCCGTCTTCACGCCGCCATTGTCATAGTCCAGATACTGGAAGTTGCGGTTGTAGATCGTGTAGGCGGACCCCGAGCGCCCGTCGAAATTGGGCAAGGGCGTGAAGCCGGTCACCTTGTTGCCGTCCAGCGTGGCCAGCGTCGGCGTAGTGGTGTTGGTCGGCGCCTGCTCGTCCAGCCGCTTGAAGTACAGGCGGATGAAGCCGCGATTGTCGGGCAGATCCTTGGTGATGTTCGCCTTGATCTGATAGCCGCGCAGGATGTTGAAATTGTCGTTGGTATAGCCGCCGCCGTCGCGCGCATAGCCCCCGATGTGGAAACGAGTCGTCTCGTCGATCGGGCCGCCATAGTCGAAGTCGACGCGGTGCTCGCGGAAGCCCAGGCCGTTGGAATAGGCAATCTGGCCGCCCTTCACGTCACCGGTCTTGCTGATGAAGTTGATGACCGCGCCCGGCGCCTGGCTGGCGAAGGTCGAGGCCGAACCGCCGCGCACCGCCTCGACCGTCTTGATGTTCTGGTCGAAGCGCAGCCAATAGTCGTTGTTGCCGAAGTTGATGTCACCGAACAGGACGTCGGGCAGGCCGTCTTCCTGCAGCGAGACATATTCCGAACCGCCGGTCGACACCGGGATGCCGCGCACGCCGATATTGGCGTTGCCGCCCGGACCCGCCGTATCGCTGGGCTGGAGACCGGGGATGTTGCGCAGGATTTCGGCGGTCGAGCGAGGGGTGAAGTTCTGGATCGCCTCCTGGCTGACCTGCGACACCGAGATCGAGCTGCGGAAACGCGACCGCTCGCCGCTGGTCGCGGTGACGACGATGTCTTCGCTGGACGCACCGGCATCGGGGGTGGCCCCTTCCTGGGTGGCCGGGGTCGGAGCCTGGGCCGTCTGTGCAAAGGCCGGTGCACTCACCAGCGCCATCGCCAAGGCCGCCATCGATCCGCAGGAACGCAGAACGTTCGTCGTCATAACCCTCTCCTGATTCGCCCCGGTGTCCGGGATGTCGTGCATCCTGGATAACACACGCGCAATCGTTTGCAACGGATCATTGCAAACCATTGCAAAGAAATTTACCTATCTGTGATCGAGAAAGCACAGCGGCGCGCGTGCCGCCGACCGGCTAAGAGAGTGGAGGGCCATAAGCGCCCGAAGGAGAGATGGCGATGACGACCCCTTCCCCCGATGCGATCCGGTCGGTCGTGATCGTCGGCGGCGGCACGGCGGGCTGGATGACGGCGGCCGCGCTGGCCCATGCGATGCCCCGTGGCCTGTCGATCACGCTGGTCGAGTCGGACGCCATCGGCACGGTCGGCGTCGGCGAGGCGACCATTCCGCCGATCCGCCTGTTCAACCAGACGCTGGGCATCGACGAGGCCGAGTTCCTGCGCGAGACCAAGGGCAGCTTCAAGCTGGGCATCGAGTTCGTCGGCTGGGGACGCGCGGGCCATCGCTATTTCCACCCCTTCGGCACGCACGGCAAATCCTTCGATCTGGTCGCGGTGCACCAGCATTGGCTGGCGGCGGGCGGCCCCGACAGCGGCATCGCCTTCGACGACCTGTCCATGGCCTGGGGCGCGGGGAAGCGCGGGCGGTTTGCCCAGCCCATGGCCGATCCGCGCAGCGTCGCCTCGACCTTCGACTATGCCTACCACTTCGATGCCGGACTCTATGCGCGGTTCCTGCGCCGCTATGCCGAAGCGCGAGGCGTGGTGCGGGTCGAGGGAAAGATCGCGGATCATGCGTTGGAGAACACGCGCGGCCATGTTGCCTCGGTCACGCTGGACGATGGCCGGGTGCTGGCGGGAGACCTGTTCGTCGACTGCTCGGGCTTCCGGGGCCTTCTGATCGAAGAGGCCTTGGGCACCGGTTATGAGGACTGGACTCACTGGCTGCCCTGCGACCGTGCGGTGGCGGTGCCGTGCGAAACCGGCGGCGACGGGCTGACGCCCTATACCCGTTCGACCGCGCGGGAGGCCGGGTGGCAATGGCGCATTCCGCTCCAGCACCGGACGGGCAATGGCTATGTCTATTGCAGCCGCCATATCTCGGACGATCAGGCCGCCGCGACGCTGATCGCGAACCTCGACAGCCAAGCGCTGGGCGATCCGCGTTTCCTGCGCTTCACCACCGGGCGGCGCAGGCTGATGTGGAACCGCAACGTCGTCGCCATCGGCCTGTCGAGCGGCTTCATGGAGCCCTTGGAGTCGACCAGCATCCACCTGATCCAGGCGGGCATCGCCAAGCTGCTCGCCTATTTCCCCACAAAAGCGTTCGAGCCTGCCGGGATTACGGAATATAACCGCGTCGCGATCACCGAATATGAGCGCATCCGCGACTTCCTGATCCTGCACTACAAGCTGACCGAGCGGACGGATTCGGCTTTGTGGCGGGAGTGCGCGGCGATGGACATTCCCGACACGCTGGCGATGAAGATCGACCATTTCCGCTCCGCCGGACGGCTGGTCGCGCGAGACATGGACCTGTTCGGCCCAGCTAGCTGGGCCGCGGTGCATATCGGGCAGTTCAACATGCCCGAAGGGCTGGACCCGCTACTGGCTTATGGCGATCCCGCGCAGAGCCGTGGTTTCGTGGCAAAACTGGCCGGCGCGATCGGGCAAATGGCGGAGTCGATGCCGACCCATGGCGATTGGTTGAAGAAGATCGGAGCGACGCAATAATTCCTCCCCTTGCAGGGGAGGTGGCAGGCCGAAGGCATGACGGAGGGGTGTCCCGCTCTCGATAGGGTTACACCCCTCCACCATGCTACGCATGGTCCCCCTCCCCTTCCAGGGGAGGAATTATTAAAGCCCCTCGCCCCCGACCCATTGCGCATGCGCCAGCCGCCGCGCCAGTTCCCAGTTCTGCTGCCGCAAGTCCGGCACCGCTACGACCTCCCACAGCCCGCCGCGCGTCATCGGGCCGATGCAGTAAAGCCGGTCGTCCACCCCGCCATCCGCCGCCACGACATGGCTCTGCGCATCGACCTCCAGCCCGATGCGGAGCGCATCCGGGCGGATCATCCCCTCACCGATCAACTGCCGGATCAGCGGCTCGCGCGAGCGGAGAAGATCACCTTGCGGCCCGGTGCAGTTGACGATCCGCGCGACCCGCAAGGTTTCGACGCCATCGCTCCCGCGCGGCCGCCAATGGACCAGCGCCCCCTGCCCGTCCGGCTCGACCCGTACCAGCTTGCCGCCCGCGATCGACAGCCGCCCGGCCTCGACCAGCCCGTCCACCCGGTCCGCGACCGAGGGTGCGAGGCGGTGGCGGTGCACGTCCCAATAGGGCCGCACATGCCGCAGGAACCGCGCCCGCGTCGCACCGTCCGCCGCGCCCCACATCATCTGCGTCACCGGGCGAAGCGCATCGACCGCACCGCGCCAACCCTGCTCCTGGGCCGCACAGCGAACGTGCCGGACCAGCGCCGACAGGCTGGCGGCGGGGCGTTCGCGCAGCGGCGTGACCGGTGGCGTCTCGGCATGACGACGCGGGGCAAGCCCCCGGCGCGAAATCGCAATGGTCCGCCCGCCAAAGCCGCTGGCATCCAGCAGCAACGCCGCATCGATCGCGGTCAGCCCGCTACCGACCAGCAGCACGCGGTCGTCCTCGCCCAGCCCTTCGGCGATATCACCCGCCCACGGGTCCTCGCGATAGCATCCGTCCGCCAGCAACGTCGGATCGATCCCCGGCGGCGTGTGCGGCGGCAGGTTGCCCAGCGCCAGCACCACCGCATCCGCCGCCAGCTCTTCGCCCTCCGCCATTTTCAGGCGATAGTCCTGCCCGGCCTGCTCCAACGCCACCACCTCGGCGCTCGCCAAGGTCAGCCGGGCCGGGTCCGCCGCGATCGTTTCCATCAACAGGTCGCGCAGATAGTCGCCATAGACACGGCGGGGCACGAAGGTCTTGGCATCCCCCGTCCCGCGCGCGACCAGCCAGCGAACGAAATGGTCGGGATCGTCGCGCAGCGCGCTCATATTGCCCGCCCGCACGTTCAGCAGATGCTCGGCATGCGCCGCGCTATAGGCGACGCCCCGCGCCAGCTGGTTGGCCCGCCGCTCGATCAGCGTCGCGCGAGGGCCGCCATGGCGAACCAGATTGATGGCCAACAACGTGCCCGCAAAGCCGCCGCCGATGATCGCGACATGCTCGATCCCTGCCGTCATCTGCCAGTCGTCCTTTCCTGATCGCCGGTCCGCCATCCTTTAGTCGCATCGGAAACGATCGCCACGAAGATTTCGGTATACGATTTTAAGGCGCGTCGTTACGCTGCTCCTTTGCAATTCACGCGTGGGTGGGTCGATGCGGTCGTGCTGGCGAATTTACGGGCTTTTGGTTTCCCTATCCTCGATCGCGCTGGCGACGCCGCTGATCGCGCAGACGCCCGTGCCGACACCGCCGTCCGAACCCGCATCGGCCAGCTCCCCCGCCCAGGCCTCCGGCGTTTTGTCGGTCGACGGGATTTTCGGCCGGGGTGCCGTGCGCACGGAATCGGTGCGCTCCAGCCGCTGGACCAAGGACGGCGAAAGCTATCTGGCGCTCGAGAACGGACCCAAGGGCGGGCAGGATATCGTCCGCTATCGCATCGCCGACGGCCAGCGTCAGGTGGTGATCGCCGCCGCCGATCTGGTCCCGCCGGGGGCCAGCGCGCCGATCACCATCGACAGCTATGAATGGTCACCCGACGACAAATGGCTGCTGATCCAAACCAATGGCCAGCGTTTCCGCCGCACCAACGCGCTGTCCGACTACTGGCTGTACGACGTCGCCAACCGCCGCCTGCACAAGGTCGGGCCGGACGCCGCGCCCTCTACCCTTCTCTATGCCACCGTCTCGCCCGACAGTAGCCGCATCGCCTATGTCCGCGCCAACAACATCTATGTCGAACCGATCGCGGGCGGTGCCCCCGTCCTGCTGACCAGGGACGGTGACGATTATGTCGTCAACGGCTTGGCCGACTGGGTGTATGAGGAGGAGTTCGGTGTCCACCGCGCCTTCGAATGGAGCCCGGATTCCCGGCGCATCGCCTTTTTGCGCTTCGATACGAAGGGCGTCGGCACCTTCGACATGATCAAGAACACCGGCGGGCAATATTCGCAGGTGATCCCGCTGCAATATCCCAAGGCGGGGACGACCAACTCGGCGGTCACGACCGGCGTGATCGATGTCGCCGATGGCACGACCCGCTGGTTCAAGCTGACGGGTGATCCGCGCCAGAATTACGTGCCGCAGATCAGCTGGGCGGGCGGCCCCGACGCGCTGTTCATCCAGCAGTCGAACCGGCTCCAGAACAGCTACAACGTCCTGCTCGGCGATCCCGCGACCGGCGCGGTTAAGCCGATCATGGTCGAGAAGGACGCCGCCTGGGTCGAGGCCAACGTCGCCCCCGAATGGCTGAACGGCGGGCGCAGCTTCACCTGGCTGTCCGAGCGCGACGGCTGGCGCCACCTCTATACCATCGACCGCGCGAGCGGCCGCGCGACGCTCCGCACGCCGGGCAAGTTCGACGTGGTCGAGTTGCTGAACGTCGATGAAAAGGCGGGCTATGCCTGGTTCATCGCCTCGCCCGACAATCCGACCCAGCGTTACCTCTACCGCACCACCCTGTCGGGTACGCCAAAGGTCGAGCGGCTGACGCCCGCGAACCAGCCGGGCACACACAGCTATGACATCGCGCCGGGCGAGCATTGGGCGCTGCACACCGTGTCGCGCTTCGACGCGCCGCCGGTCACCGACATGCTCGACATGACCCGCCAGCAGCCACTGCGCACGCTGGCCGCGAACGCGCCCTTGGCGCAGGTGGTGAAAGCCACCGGCCTGCCCGCGACCGAGTTCTTCCGCGTCGATATCGGCGGCGGCACGCAGCTGGACGGCTGGCTCATCAAGCCGCCGGGCTTCGATCCGGCCAAGCGCTATCCGATCCTCTATTTCGTCTATGGCGAACCATGGGGCCAGACGGTCGCGGACCGCTGGGCCGGGTCGCAGGGGCTGTGGCACCGGATGCTGGCGCAAAAGGGCTATCTGGTCGCCAGCCTCGACCCGCGCGGCACCGCCACCCCGCGAGGGCACGACTGGCGCAAGATCATCTATCGCCAGGTCGGCATCCTCGCCTCGGCCGATTATGCGGCAGGCGTGCAGAAGATGCTGGCGACACGGCCCTATATCGACCCTGCCCGGATCGGCATCTGGGGCTGGAGCGGTGGCGGCGCGATGACCCAGAACGCGCTGTTCCGCTATCCCGACCTCTACAAGACCGGCATGGCGGTGGCGGGGCCGACCGACATGAAGCTCTATGATACCATCTATCAGGAGCGCTACATGGGCCTGCCGCAGGACAATGTGGAAGGGTATAAGAACGGCTCGCCGATCACCTTCGCCGACCGGCTAAAGGGCAACCTCCTGCTGATCCACGGCACGCTGGACGATAATGTCCATTACCAGAACCAGGACCAGCTGGTCGACCGGCTGATCCACTTCAACAAGCCGTTCACCATGATGGCCTATCCCGACCGCAGCCACGGCATCTATGAGGGCGAGAATACCAGCATCCACCTCTATTCGCTGATGACGCGGTATCTGGACACCAACCTGCCGCCCGGCGGGCGGTGAGCCGGGGTCAGGAAACCCAATAGGGCGTCGGCTTTCCATCCCGACGCCAGCCCTTGGTCGTGCGGACGTAAAAGCGGATATGACCGCGTCCGCACAGTCCCCCGCATCGAAGCCACACCTCCGCAGCCGCATGATCGCGACCCGTGACCAGTCGAGGTATTTCGATCGTGTAGACCGTGGCGCGCGTACCCCGCCATGGTCCTTTGCCCGTAGCGTTGGGGCGCACGGGCATTTGCGGCCGCGATACCCTTGGGAAGTTGCTGCCCGAGCGCCGGGCAAATTTTCGTTAGCTCGCTGTGCGCGGGGTCGACTTCCAGATAGGTCTCGCCAGACGCGGCTGGGCGTAGTCCGCGACGGCCAAGCGACCGCTCTCGCAGGCGTCACTCAGCGGTGCCAGAGGCGCGTCGATCGGCATCATGAGCGCGCCCATCATGATCATTACCATCGGCAATCCCCCATCCCCGATTTTGGCTCGAACCGCCGTCCGGCACAACGACGCTAAACCGCCGTCGCGCTACTCCCTGCCACCCGACGCAGCCCGTCACGCGGGGCCAGCATCGACGGCTCCTTCAGATCGCGGACCAGCCCGATGCGGCGCAGCCCCAGCAGCACCCACCAACCCGGATCAGGCTGGCCAGGCTCTATCCCAAGCCGCGCGGAATCCGGCCAGGCATGATGGTTTCCATGCCATGCCTCGCCAAAGGTAATGAGCGCGGCGGCGGGAAGATCATGGCCTTGTACCGCGACATCATCGACGCTCCAGCCCTGCGGGCCGCGCCTGTGGGTGATGTGACCGACCAACCAATGCCCGGTGACGCCGACCGTCACCCGTACCGGCACGCCCCAGACCAGCCAAGGCAAGCCCCCCAGCCAAAGAAACAACACGGCCCAGGGCAGTTGCTGCGCCATCCAGCTCCGCTCCAGCCAAATCAGGAAACGGTCGTCGCGCAACCGCGCCTCAGGCTCGAAACACGGCGGATGGGCGAGATCGAGCCGACAGTGCATCTGCCACCAAGCATCATGCAGCAAGGGTGCCCGATGTGCGTGGAGATCGTGACATTCCACCTGACGCTGCGCCCAGTCGCGCATGTCGTGCAGCCGTACCATGCCCAGCGGCCCCGCCATCCCGACCAGTGTGCCCAGATAGACCAGCACCCGCTCGAACCAGAGCGGTGCCGCAAAGCTGCGATGGATCAGCAGCCGGTGCAGGCCGATCGAATGGCCCAGGCACAGGGTCACAGCCGAGGTCAAAAGCCATAGCAGCACGGCGCCCGGCGTGACGAACAATGGGGCCAGCAGCAGCGCCGATCCGGTCATGCCGATCATCCAGAGCGACCGCACCGGTGCCCATCGCACCCTTCCCTCTCGCGCATCGCTGTCGGGCAAGGCGATCATCCGGGTCGTCGAACGACAGGTCATGCAGCGCTCCTTATATAATTAGGTATATTCCTAAATGCCGAACCCCATTTGTCAACGGTTAGCGAAATGCCTAAATGTCTATCCATGCAACGTGTGTTCGAGGCTCTCGCCAATCCGGCCCGCCGCCGCATCCTGGCCTATCTGTCCCATGCCGAATTGAGCGCGGGCGAGATCGCCTCGCGCTTTGACATGGCCAAACCATCCATTTCCCAGCATCTGTCGATCCTGGAGTCGGCCGGGCTCGTCACCAGCCAGAAGCGTGGCCAATTCGTCTTCTACCGGCTGGTGCCGGAAAGCCTGACCAATACACTGCATAGATTCGTGCAGGAGGTCTGCCCGGTCGCGCGTCCGCTCAAGCGCGAGAGCGCCGCCTTGGCGCAGAAGGACGGCAAACAGCCCTAACTCCTTCGCTGGACGGCGCTAACTCGGACTCATCAACGCCATTGCAATCGTTTGTTGCAATTGTCGTTCGACCACTCCATGATACCCCTCGACGCGGCAAGCCAGCGACAGACCATGGCCCACCCCCGCGTGCGAGAGGACCCGCATGACCCCGTCCACCCCCGCCGCCGGCCAAGCCGCTCCGTTCAAGCCGCGCCTGTCGCTCGTCCGCATCCTGGAGATGAATCTGGGCTTTCTCGGCCTGCAGTTCAGCTTCGGATTGCAGCAGGGCAACATGGCCCCGATATACAGCTATCTGGGTGCGTCAGAGGCGCAGATTCCGCTGCTTCAGCTGGCCGGGCCGATGACGGGGCTGCTGATCCAACCGCTGATCGGCGCGATGAGCGATCGGACGGACAGCCGCTGGGGACGCCGCACGCCCTATTTCCTGATCGGCGCGGTACTGTGTGCGCTGGGGCTGTTCTTCATGCCGCTCAGCTCGTCGCTGCTGATGGCGGTGTCGCTGCTGTGGATTCTCGACGCGGGCAACAACATCACCATGGAGCCGTACCGCGCCTATGTCTCCGACCGGCTGGACGGGACGCAGCACAATGTCGGTTTCCTGACACAGAGCGCCTTTACCGGGTTGGCGCAGATGCTCGCCTTCCTCACGCCCTCGATGCTGGTCTGGGCGGGGATGAACCCGGACTGGGTGGATGGGCACAACATTCCCTATACGGCGCGCGTGGTCTTCATGATCGGCGCGGTCCTGTCCTTCGTCACGATCGTCTGGTCGATCAAGCGGGTGCCCGAACTGCCGCTGCCCCCCGAGGAGCGCGCGCGCATCGCCGCTGCGCCCAAGGGTATCGGCGCGACACTGACGGAGATCGGCGGCGCGATCCGCGACATGCCGCTGCCGATGCGCAAGCTGGCGCTGATGAGCCTGTTCCAATGGTATGCCATGATGGCCTATTGGAACTACGTCATCTATGCGATCGGACGGTCGGTCTATGGTACGGCGGACGCCACATCGTCGGGCTTCCATGCCGCGGTGCTGACCAATGGTGAGGTCGCCGCCTTTTATAACGGCGTCGCCTTTGTCGCGGCCTTTGCGATGGTGCCCCTCGCCAAGCGGATTGGGGCCGCGCCGCTCCATGCGCTATGCCTGATCATCACCGGCATCGGCATGATGGTGATGCCGCACATGACCAGCAAGGCGATGCTGTTCCTGCCCGCGATCGGCATCGGCCTGGGCTGGGCCAGCATGATGGGCAATCCCTATGTCATCCTGGCAGGATCGATCCCGCCCGAGCGAACCGGCGTCTATATGGGCATCTTCAACATGATGATCGTCATCCCGATGCTAATCTTCGGCGTGACGCTGCCGCTCTTCTATCAAAGCTGGCTGGGCGGCGATCCGCGCAACGTGCTGACGCTATGCGGCGTGCTGATGATGCTGGCCGCCGTCTCCGTCTATTCGGTGCGCGCCCGCAATGCCCGAGGGCTGCCGCTCGGCGCGGCGCCGCAAGCCTGACCCCTTTCCCCTCCTGTTTTCCCGAGGTTTCATGACGATCACTCCCGCCCATTGGTCGGCCGACGCGCTGGCCGGGATTGCCGCGCAGGACGACGCGCGCCTGTCCGTCTTCGGCCCCGCCGACGTGGTGCCGATCCTGCCGACCCACGACCTATGGGACATGTGGCAGATCGCCTATGCCGATGGGCGCACGGCCTTTTTCGGCGGACGGAGCTGGTGGTTCTTCCTGGCGACGCCGCGCTTCGACGATCCCGAGTTGCGGCATGACGCCGCCCGCATCCGCCTGACCAGCCACGGCGCGGACGGTTGGCGCGATCATGGGGAGACCTTTGCCGACGACTTCACGCCGGGCAGCCGTGAATGGTCGGGCTCGGCAGTGTTGGGCGAGGACGACACGACCCTGACCATGTACTTCACCGCCTCCGGGCGGCGCGGACAGCCCCGCACCTTCGAGCAGCGCCTGTTCGAGACGATCGGCCGCTTCCTTCCCGACGAAGCGCGCACCGAAGGCTGGAGCGAACCGGTCGAAAGCGTCGCGGCGGACGGGCACCACTATATCGTCGCCAATCAGGCCGAGCCGGAGAATGGCGGCATCAAGGGCTTTCGCGATCCCGGCTATTTCCGCGATCCGGCGGACGGGTCGGAGTATCTGCTGTTCGTCGGCTCGGCCGGCTGGGTCAACCAGGATATCGACGGCGTCGTCGGCGTGGCCAAGCGCGAAGGCAATGGCTGGGCCATCCAGCCGCCGCTGATCGAGGCGCTGGACGTCAATAGCGAGCTGGAGCGCCCGCATATCGTCATGCAGGACGGCCGCTATTATTGCTTCTGGTCGACGCAAGGGAAGCGCTTCGCCCCCGGCCTGGGCGCGCCGACCGGGCTTTACGCGATGGTCGCCGACCGCTTTGCCGGGCCGTGGCGACCGGTCAACGGCACCGGCCTGGTCGCGGGCAATCCGGTTGCCGAGCCCACCCAGGCCTATTGCTGGTGGGTGACGGGCGAAGGCGATGTGATCAGCTTCGTCGACTATTGGGGCATGAACGGCCGCGACGCGAGCGACGACGTGCCGCTGCGCCGCGAGCGCTTCGGCGGCACCGCCGCGCCCTGGTTCCGCCTGAACTTCGACGGTGACCGGGTGACGATCGCGTAAACTCCGGCCACGCCGTTGGAACATTGACGGTCGGCCTCAGGCGGCGGGGCTGGACCGGACACTTCCAGTCCTACCGCCGCTGCTTCAGAGCCGCAGGCCCATGCCGACCCCGAAGACCAGGGGATTGAGGTCCAGCTTCACCTGCTGCGTGCCCGCCGCCGCCGTATCCAGGCGGACCGTGGTGCCCATGTCGATATATTTGACGTCCAGGTTCAGGAACAGCTTGGGCGTGATGTCGACATCCACCCCGGCCTGCGCCGCCCATCCGACGCTGTCCTTCATCCCGACATGGGTCCGCCCGACGGCCGCCTGCAGCCCGTCCGAGGCTTTTTCGTTCCAGAAGACCGTGTAGTTGATCCCCGCGCCGAGATAGGGGCGGACATGGGCGGTCGGGGTGAAATGATATTGGGCGGTCAGCGTCGGCGGCAGCACCCAGGTCGTCGCCAGCGTGCCGATGCCGCCGGTCGTCCCGCTGGTGCCGTTGGCGCTATGCTTGGTCGTGGAGGCGATCAGCTCGAAGCCGAAATGGTCCGTCGCCATATAGGTGGCATCGACTTCCGGCATTACGGCATTGCCGACCGCCAGACGCTCGTTCGGAAAGGCGGGCGTGATGCCCCCCGAATCCTCATTGGGCACGACGGTGATGGCCCGGACGCGCAGCAACACGTCGCCCGCTCGAATGCCGACGCGGGTCGTATCAGCGCTCTGCGCCAAGGCGGGCGTGGCCATCGCGGGCCCCGCCAGCACGGCCAGCACCATCGCGGCCTTCATGGGGGTGTTCATCGCTCAGTCTCCTTGTCCGAATGGGATGGAGACAGGTTAGGTCGATGGCGGGGAGCGGCCTTTGACGAAGGACAAGCGCCGGTTTGACCATGGTCAAAACCGGCCGGATACGGCCCCTGCCCGCGGCGCTCAGGCGGTTTCGCGCGGGATCAGTTCCGGGTCGAGCACCACGGACCCCGCCTCACGCCCGGCGATGCGCGCGAACAGCGCCTCGACCATCGCCTGGGCACCTGCGGCGATATCCTGGCGGATGGTGGTGATGCGCGGCACCGCCTGCGCGGCGAGCGGCAGGTCGTCATAGCCGATGACGGGCAGCATGTCGGGCACCGCGATGGACCGGTCCGCCAGCACCCGCACCGCCGTCATCGCGATCATGTCGGACGCCGCGACCATGCCGTCGATCGACAGGCGGCGGCTTCCCTCCTCCAGCGCTCCCTCTTCCAACAAGGCGTCGATATGCGCCCCGATCTCCTGCTCCATCAC
This sequence comes from uncultured Sphingomonas sp., assembly GCA_913777475.1. Classification (GTDB taxonomy): domain Bacteria; phylum Pseudomonadota; class Alphaproteobacteria; order Sphingomonadales; family Sphingomonadaceae; genus Sphingomonas. The sequence continues at coordinate 45,122 of CAJYRW010000010.1, forward strand.
ATCGGAGGCAAGATGGGTGGGAAGCCGGACGGGGCCGCCCTCCAACCCGGCCTCCGCCATGGCCCGCGCCACGCCGTCATGCCGCTGGCGGATTTCGGGCGCACCGATATCGCCCAGAAAGGCGATGCGGCGGCACCCACGCTCGATCAGCCGCCGCCCCGCCAGATAGCCGCCCAGCGCATTGTCGGTGCCGACCGCCGCATGAACCTGATCGGGCAGCGTCACGCCCCAGGCGACCAGCGGGCGATAGCGGCGCGCGACACGCTCGATCGCGTCATATTGGTCGGACTGGCCGATCAGCAGCACGCCGTCGACCATGCCGCTGTCCACTACTCGATCCAGCCAGTCGGCCGCCTCCGGGATCACGCGCGACAGCATCACGTCGTACCCATTCTCGGTCAGCGCATCGGCGAGATGCCCGAGCATGGTCATGAAGAATGGGTCGGACAAATGCTGACGCCGGTCATGCCCCAGCGGGACGACGATGCCGATCACCCCGGTACGGCGGGTCCGCAATCGGCTGGCCATCTGGTTCGGGCGAAAGCCATGTTCGTCCGCCAGCGCCTGAATCCGCGCCCGCGTTTCGGGATTGACCAGCGCCTTGCCCGCCAACGCGCGCGACACCGTGCCGGGCGACACGCCCGCCATCTGCGCCAGATCCGCGATCGTTCGCACGCGACGATCACCGCCGCCCGTGATATTGTCTGTCATGAGCGAGTGCTAACCGGACCTTTTGCCGCCGGACAAGCAGCCAACGGAAAATCCGGCCCTTTCCTTACATGGATCAACGATATTCGGCGGTGACGTCGATCTTCCAGCCCTGCAACGCGACCACCCGCTTGTTCTCGCAGACGGGCACGCCGATCACGCGCATCCAGCGCTGGTTACCCGCCATGCGCAGACCAGCGTCGATCGTAAACCCGCGCCGGTGGCGGATCGCATAGGACCTCAGCCGCTCGACGGCGGAAAGCGACTCGCTTTGGTAGAGAGGCAGGACAGCCAAACGCTCGGGCATCTGATCCCGCCGCCAGTCGAAGAGGTTATACACGCCGGTCGACCAGCTCAATCGCAGCGTCGACAGATCGCAATGCCAGCGCCCGATACCCCGTGCGGCCAGCCATTCGTCATCCGCCTCGGCATAGCTGACATCCGGCGCATCGAGGCGGCCCAGATCGAAATGCTGTCCGCGCTCGAACAGGGGCCAGCTATGGTTCAACGCGAGCGGTTCGGCGGGTTTCATCGGACACTCCTCGAAGCCTATCGTCATAGGCTCGCAGAAGTTAATCCTGATTTAAATCAATTTCTGAATCGAGAGCCGCCCCCGGGTCTCCGCCGGGGGCGACGCCGATCAGACTTTGCTTGTCAGTTCCGGCACGACGGTGAAGAGGTCGCCGACCAAACCGATATCGGCGACCTGGAAGATCGGCGCATCCTCGTCCTTGTTGATCGCGACGATGACCTTGGAGTCCTTCATCCCCGCCAGATGCTGGATCGCGCCCGAAATGCCGACCGCGACATAGACTTCCGGGGCCACGATCTTGCCGGTCTGGCCGACCTGATAGTCGTTGGGGGCATAGCCCGCATCGACCGCCGCGCGGCTCGCGCCAACGGCGGCCCCCAGCTTGTCGGCGAGCGGGTCGATCAGCGCGTGGAACTGCTCCTCCGAGCCCAGCGCGCGACCGCCCGAGACGATGGTCTTGGCGCTGGTCAGCTCCGGCCGGGCGCTCTCGGCCTTTTCGGCACCGACGAAGCGCGATTTGGCCGCGTCGCCCGTCGAGGCGACTGCCTCGATGGTACCCGAACCACCCTCGGTCGCCGCCTTCTCGAAAGCGGTGGTGCGGACGGTCAGGACCAGCTTCTTGTCGCTGGTCTTCACCGTGGCAATCGCGTTGCCCGCATAGATCGGCCGGGTGAAGCTGTCCGGCCCCTCGACCGACAGGATGTCGCTGATCTGCATCACGTCGATGAGCGCGGCGACACGCGGTGCGATGTTCTTGCCGGTGGTGGTCGACGGCGCGAGGAAGGCGTCGTGATGGCCCATCAGCTCGGCGATCAGCGGCGCGACATTCTCGGCCAGCGCATTGGCATAGGCCGCGTCGTCGGCGACATGGACCTTGCCCACGCCGGCGATCTTCGCGGCGGCCTGCGCCACGCCGTCGACGCCCTGGCCTGCAACGATCAGGTGCACCTCGCCCAGCTTGGCCGCCGCCGTGACGGTCGCCAGCGTGGCATCCTTGACGGCCCCGCCGTCATGCTCGACCCATACCAGCGTCTTCACTTGGCCACTCCCAGTGCTTTCAGTTTCTCGACCAGTTCGTCGACCGAGCCGACCTTGACGCCCGCCTGGCGCTTACCGGGCTCGGCGACATGCGTGATCGTCAGGCGGGGGGCGACATCGACGCCATAGTCGGCGGCGGCCTTGGTCGCCATCGGCTTGGACTTGGCCTTCATGATGTTAGGCAGCGACGCATAGCGCGGCTCGTTGAGGCGAAGGTCGGTGGTGACGATCGCGGGGAGCGTCAGGGCCACCGTCTCCAGCCCGCCATCGACCTCGCGGGTGACGTTCGCCGTCTCACCCTCGATCTCGACCTTCGAGGCAAAGGTGCCCTGCGCCCAGCCGAGTAGCCCGGCGAGCATCTGCCCGGTCTGGTTGTTGTCGCCGTCGATCGCCTGTTTGCCCAGGATCACGAGACCCGGCTGTTCCTCCTCGACCACCTTGGCGAGCAGCTTGGCGACGCCCAGCGGTTCGACGGGCTGGTCCGCGGTGATCAGCACCGCCCGGTCCGCGCCCATGGCCAGGGCGGTGCGCAGCGTGTCGGCCGCCTTGGGCTCGCCGATCGAGACGACGACCACTTCGGTCGCCGCCCCCTTCTCCTTCAGCCGGATCGCCTCTTCCACCGCGATCTCGTCGAACGGGTTCATCGACATCTTCACGTTCGCCAGATCGACGCCCGTCCCGTCCGCCTTCACGCGCGGCTTCACGTTATAATCCAACACCCGCTTCACGGGCACGACGATCTTCAT
>CAJYRW010000011.1:0-12931 GCA_913777475.1 uncultured Sphingomonas sp.
GGTGCTTTCACAGGTCGAAACGCCTATTCTGGATGCCGAAGCAGGATGCCGGTTTGGCCGCCAGCATAGGAACCGGGTTGGACGCGCGCAAGCAATGGCGTAGAGCCGCATCCATGACCGATGCCATGAAGCCGCCGCTCGACCTGTTGATCGCCGCCCCGCGCGGCTTCTGCGCGGGCGTCGACCGCGCCATCCGCATCGTCGAGCTGGCACTCGAGAAACATGGCAGCCCGGTCTATGTCCGGCACGAGATCGTCCACAACAAGTTCGTCGTCGACAGCCTGAAGGCCAAGGGCGCGATCTTCGTCGAGGAACTGGACGAAGTGCCCGCCAACGCGCATGTCGTCTTTTCCGCGCACGGGGTGCCGAAGTCGGTGCCCGCCGACGCCGAGAGCCGGGGCCTCGCCTATTTCGACGCGACATGTCCGCTGGTGTCGAAGGTGCATCGCCAGGCCGAGCGGCTGGTGGAAATGGGCCGCCACATCGTCTTCATCGGCCATGCCGGGCACCCCGAGGTCATCGGCACCCTCGGCCAGGTGCCGCAGGGCTCGATGTCGCTGGTCGAGACGGTTGCAGATGTCGAGGCGTTCACGCCCGCCGATCCCGACAATCTCGCCTTCCTGACCCAGACCACCTTGTCGGTTGACGACACCGCCGCGACGATCGAGGCGTTGCAGCGCCGCTTCCCGACGATCCAGGGGCCGCGCGGCGAGGACATCTGCTACGCCACTTCCAACCGTCAGGCCGCCGTCAAGGCGATCGCCGCCGAGTGCGACGCGGTGCTGGTGATCGGCGCGCCCAATTCCTCCAACTCGCTGCGGCTGGTCGAAGTGGCTGAGCGGGCAGGCAAGCGCGCGATGCTGATACAGCGCGCCGCCGATCTCGACTGGGCGTTCTTGGACGGCGTGACAACGCTGGGCCTGACCGCCGGGGCCTCCGCGCCCGAGCTGCTGGTCCGCGAACTGGTCGATCGCCTGTCGGAACGCTTCACCGTTTCCGAGCGCGAGGAAGAGACGACGCGCGAGACCATCGCCTTCAAGCTGCCCCGCGGGCTGGAAACGGCCGCCTGACCCATGGCCGTCTATACGCAGGTTTCGGCCGAGGCGCTGTCGGCGTTTCTGGCACGCTATGACGTGGGCGAGCTGATCTCCGCCAAGGGGATCGCCGAGGGCGTCGAGAACAGCAATTACCTGGTCGACACCACGACCGCGCGGTTCATCCTGACGCTGTACGAAAAGCGCGTGGCGGCGGGCGACCTGCCCTTCTTCCTCGCCTTGCTCGACCATCTGGCGGACAAGGGCCTGCCGGTGCCGCCCGCGATCAAAGACCGGCAAGGCGTCGAGATTCAGGAACTGGCGGGCCGCCCCGCCTGCCTGATCCAGTTCCTGACCGGCGTGTCGCTGTCGCACCCCACCCCGGCGCAGGCGCTGGCTGCGGCGGACGCGATGGGGGCGATGCACCGCGCGGTCACGGACTTCCCGCAGACCCGCACCAATTCGATGGGTCATGCCAGTTGGCGGCCTCTGTTCACGCAATGCGGGCGCGACCTCGACCGGATCGAGCCCGGCCTGCATGACACCATGGCCGAGGCGCTGGATGCCGTGCTGGACGGCTGGGACGACCAGCCGCTGGATAGTTGCGTCATCCATGCAGACCTATTCCCCGACAATGTGCTGGTGCTCGGCGACCGGGTGACGGGGTTGATCGACTTCTATTTCGCCTGCACCGACTTCCGGGTCTACGACCTCGCCATCATGCACTCCGCCTGGAGTTTCGACACGACCGGCGAAGTCTATGCCCCGGAGATCGGTGCGGCGCTGGTCGAGGGATATACGCGCCACTTCCCGCTATCCGACACCGAACGCGCGGCCTTTGCCCGGCTGGCGATGGGGGCGTGTCTGCGCTTCGCCCTGTCGCGCGCCTGGGACTGGCTCAACACCCCCGCCGATGCGCTGGTGACGCGCAAGGACCCGCTCGCCTATTGGCGGCGCTACATCGCCTATCGCGACGGAAAGGCCGGCCTGTGACCCCGGTCGAGATCGCCACCGACGGCGCGTGCAAGGGCAATCCCGGCCCCGGCGGCTGGGGCGCGCTGATCCGCTCCGGCACGCATGAGAAGGAATTGTCGGGCGGCGAGGCGCTGACCACCAACAACCGCATGGAGCTGATGGCGGCGATCGAAGCGCTGAACGCGCTGAAGCGCCCCTGCGCCGTCACGCTGTCGACCGACAGCCGGTACGTGATGGACGGCCTGACCAAGTGGATTCACGGCTGGAAGCGCAATGGCTGGCGCACGGCGGACAAGAAGCCGGTCAAGAACGCCGAACTCTGGCAGGCCCTCCTGGCGGCAGCCGAGCGCCACCAGATCGAGTGGAAATGGGTGAAGGGCCATGCCGGCCACCCCGACAACGAACGCGCCGACAAGCTGGCGAGTGATGCGGCGGAGACCTTTCGGAGATAGAAAGCTACGAATCCTCCGCCGCCAAGCGCCGCTATTCCGGTTCGTGGATCGGCGCGTTCGGGCCGTTCTTCAGAACCGACTCGATGGCGTTGCGGGCCCCGGCCTTGCTGGAATAGCCTTCGGTCCACCAGATGAGTTCGCTGTTGTAGCGGAATTTGGCGACATACTCGCCCGCCTTGTTCTTCTCGATCGCAAAGCTGTGGGCCATGATGATCTCTCCTCGAAAAGGGCGATCATTGCTTAGCAGAAAATCGCCCTACGCCATAGCGTTCGGCATCCACCCCGCCGGGCATATCCGCCTCGCCCAGCAGCAGCGCCGCCGCCATGGCGGAGGCGGCAGGCGCTGTCTGGATGCCGAAGCCGCCCTGGCCTGCGCACCAGAAGAAGCCGGGCACTTTTACGTCATAGCCATAGACCGGCGCGCGATCGGGCGCGAAGCTGCGCAGGCCCGCCCAGCGCCGCTCGACCGCCTCGACCCGCCAGTCGACCGCTTTTTCCAGCCGGTCGATGGCGACCGCGACGTCCCACTCCTCGGGCGCGATGTCGCACGGTACGCTCGGCGTCTCGTCATGCGGAGTCAGCCAGAGCTTCCCCCCCGCCTCGGGCTTGAAGTAAAAGCCGCCTGCCACATCGACGACGTGCGGCAGACCCTCCGGCGCGGGGGGATCGGTGCGGAGTTGTACCATGGTCCGGCGATACGGCGTAATGCCGATCGGCGCGGCGCCCGCGAGTGCCGCTACCTGGTCGGCCCAGGCCCCCGCCGCGTTGACCAGCACCCGCGCCTCGACCGGTCCGGCGCGCGTGTCCAGATGCCAGCGCCCGGCATGGCGCACCGCCGACAAAAGGGCGGCATCGGTCACCACAACTGCCCCCGAAGCCTTGGCCGCCGCCAGATAATCGGCATGGAGCGCGGCGACATCGATATAGGCGCAGCTCGGCTCCCACACGCCGTGCACCCATTCGGGGCGCAGGCCCGGAACACGCTGCGCCGGATCGACGCGCGACAGATCGACACCGGTATCGGCGAAATCGCGCAGCAGCTGCTCGACCCGCCCCGAGTCTTCGGCGCGGCCGATATGCAGCGAACCGAGCGGCGTCAGATACCCCCCCGCCCGCAAGGTCGGGCCCGAGGCAGTGGTCAGCGGCTGGACCGCCGGGCCGCCATAGGTTTCCGACCAGAACGCCGCCGAGCGCCCCGTCGCGTGACGGCCGGGCATATCCTCCGCCTCGATCAGCACGACCCGCGCGCGCGTCCCGATGGCGGCGGCCAGGCTCGCGCCCGCCATGCCTGCGCCGATGATCGCGACGTCGTGGATCACGCCGCCACCGAGCCCAGAAAGCCGTCGATCGCCGCCAGCGCACGCAGGCGTACCGGGTCCGCCTCGCGCAGCAACTCATGCGCCGCCTCGGGCCCGAACCGCTCCACCCGCGCGCCGATGCGCGCAGCGACGGACAGCGCAACACGCGGATCGACCAGCCGATCGGCCTCGGCGACCAGCATCAGCGTCGGTAGGCGCAGCCCGTCCAGTCGCGGGTCGCGGAGCAGCGCGCGGGTCGAGCGCATCGCCGAGTCGAGCCAGCCCCAGCTTGGCGGCCCCAGCGCCAGTTCGGGCTGGCGGGCATACCAATAGCCTTCGTCCTCGAACCGCTCGACATCATGGGTCAGGTTTCGCTGGCGGGTGTGGAGGCCAGGCCCCTCCTTGGCCTCCCAGATGGCACGTTCGCGCCGCCCCAGCATCGTCATCAGGCGAATAATCCCGGCGCCCAGCAGCGCACCCGTGGGGAGGTTGAGGCCAAGCATCGGCGCGACCAGAGCTAGCGCGTCGGGATCGACCGCCCCCTCCACCGCCGCGCGCAGGGCCAGATGGCCGCCCATCGAATGCCCGATCAGGACATGCGGCACACTATCGCCCGGCTCCTCGGCCCGCCATTCGCGCCAAAAGGCCCGCAGATCCTCGACCAGACCGGAGAAGTTGCCGCCATGCCCGACATGCGGATCGCGGAGCAGCCGCCCCGATCCCCCCTGCCCGCGCCAGTCGAAGGCGGTGACGCTCCACCGCTGCGCGACCAGATGGGCGAAGACCTCCAGATATTTCTCGATCACATCGGCGCGACCGGTCTGGAACAGCAGCCGCCCGACCGGTGCTTCCGCCCGCCAGTCGAAGCGCCGATGGTCCCAGCCATCAGGGGCCTGCCAGCGCGACAGGGTCGCACCAACGGGAAATTGGCGGCGAAGGGCAAGGCTATCGGTCATTCCCGTCCCGGTTACGGTTTTGAAAGCCCCGCCGTCTAGGTGCTTGTGGCATGGAATGGACCATTGTCCGCATCGCGATCCTGAGCGCCTTCGTCCTGCTGCTGCTGTCGGCGGGGATCGAGGATGCGCGGACGCGGGAAATCGCGGATCGCAAGAACATCGCCATCGCGCTGATCGCGCCGCTCTGGTGGTGGGCCAGCGGCGTGCCGGTCTGGCCCGACATGGCGATACGGATCGCGGTCGCGATCATTGTCTTCCTACTGTTCGCCCAGGCTTTCCGCATCGGCATGATGGGCGGCGGCGACGTGAAGATGATCGCCGCCATCGCGCTCTGGCTGCCGGTGCCGCCGCTGTTCCGCATGATGCTGCTGATGTCGATCGCGGGCGGCATCGTCACGGTCGTGATGCTGGTCGACCATCGGTTGCGCCATCGAAAAAGGGACGAAAGGGACGAAGACGCCCCCGCCATCGAGGTGCCATATGGCGTCGCCATCGCCATCGCCGCGCTGCTGATCCTACGGGAACCGATATTTAACCCATTCCCGAATACTTAACGGCGCATACAGCTAAGCAACGGGCTTGGCGCCAAGGCCGAAGAACGCAGGATGGACAGTCGCAAAGTGTTACTGCTGGTCGGGGCTCTGCTGATTGCAGGGGTCACGGCTCTATTCGCCCGGACGATCACGTCGGGGAGCAGCGTGCCCCAGGCCCAGGCCGCCGTCGTCACTCCGCCCGTCGCGCCGCAGACCGAGGTGCTGGTCGCCACCCGCACCCTGCCCGTGGGCACGATCATCGATGCCACCGCCCTGAAGTTCCAGCCCTGGCCGAAGGACATGGTCGCCCGTGCCTATTATCTGAAGGGCCAGACCGACATGGCCAAGTTGCAGGGCACGGTCCTGCGCTATGCCATCACCGCCGGGCAGCCGCTGACCCAGGGCGCCGTCGTCCAGCCGGGCGACCGTGGCTTCCTGGCCGCCGCGCTGACGCCGGGGATGCGCGCGGTGACGGTGCCCGTCTCCGCCCAGACCGCCGTGGCGGGCTTCGTCTTTCCGGGCGACCGGATCGATGTCGTCCTGACCCAGGATGTCGCGGGCGGCGGTGACGGCCCCCCGCTCAAGGCGTCGGAGACGATCCTGCGCAACGTGCGTGTGCTGGCGACCGACCAGCGCACCGACAACCAGGCGGGCGACGACGGCAAGACGCCCGTCCACACCTTCACCACCGTCACCGTCGAGGCAACGCCCAAGATGGCCGAACAGCTCGCGGTCGCGCAGACGGTCGGCACCCTGTCGCTGTCGCTACGCTCGCTGGCCGAGCGGCCCGACGACATGGCCCGGCTCGCGTCGGGTGATACGGCGTCGATCGCGCAGCCCCAGGCCGATCGCGGGTCCTTCGTGACCGGTGGCGACGTGTCCCGCTATCAGCGGAGCACCGTACCGGGCCGTCAGGCGGGGGGCGCCAATGGCGGTATGCCCGCCGGCAATTCGGGCACAGGACCGCAAGCAGGGCAGCCCGCCACCATCAAGGGGCCCGTCATCCGGGTCGCGCGGGGCAATGCCGTCACCGAAATGCCCGTGGGGGTCAGGAATTGACGATGTCGAGCCGATCCATCCTGTCGGGCGCACTGCGCGCCTCCGTGTTCGCCCTGATTCTGGCGCCGCTGATCCTGGCCCCGGTCGACGCGCTGGCGGCCCCCGCCGGACCGGACGACGCGCCGCGCGCCAGCGACGGTTCGGGCGCGCTGGAGATCAACACCGGGCGCGCACGGCTGATCACCCTGCCCCGGCCGATGACCGACCTGTTCGTCGCCGATGACAGCATCGCCGATGTCCAGGTCCGCTCGCCCACCCAGCTCTATATCTTCGGCAAGAAGCCCGGCGAGACGACCGTCTCGGCGACCGGGCGCGGCGGCGCGGTCGTCTATGCAGCCACGGTGCGGATCGGCAACAATCTCGATTCGATCGGCCGGATGCTGAAGCTCGCCATGCCCGAGGCGACGATCGTCGCGACGCCGATGAACGGCCTGATCCTGCTGACCGGCACCATCGCCGCGCCCAGCGACGCAGCGGAGGCCGAGCGGCTGGTCCAGGCCTATGTCGGCAAGGATACCAAGATCATCAGCCGGTTGAAGACCGCGACTCCACTGCAGGTCAATCTTCAGGTCCGCATCGCCGAGGTCAATCGCAGCTTCGTCAAGCAGATCGGCGTCAACCTGCTAAGCCGCGACAATAGCGGTGGGTTCATCTTCGGCGTGTCGTCGGGCCGCACGGCGGGCACCATCGGCAACATCACCGACCCGAGCACAGGGCAGGTGATCGGCACGCAATATACCTTCAACCCCGGTACGGCCCACACCACACTGGGCCTGGCCGGACATGTGCTGGGCATGGACCTGCTGAGCGCGATCGACCTGGGCGAGACGCTGGGCCAGGTGTCGACACTGGCCAATCCGAACTTGACCGCGCTGTCGGGCGAGACCGCGACCTTCCTGGCGGGCGGCGAAATTCCCATTCCGCTGTCGAGCGGCTTCGGCACGGTCTCGGTCGAGTACAAGCCTTACGGCGTCAGCCTGTCCTACACACCGACGGTGCTGGCCGATGGCCGCATTTCGCTTCGCGTCCGGCCGGAGGTTTCGCAAATCTCGTCGGTGGGCGCGGTGCAGGTCAGCGGGACCAGCATTCCCGCGCTCACCACCCGCCGCGCCGAGACGACGCTGGAGCTGGGATCGGGCCAGAGCATGATGATCGGCGGCCTGTTGTCCAACACCCGCGACAACTCGATCGACAAGACGCCCTGGCTGGGCGACCTGCCCCTGATCGGATCGCTGTTCCGGTCCAACGCCTTCAAGCGTAGCGAAACCGAGCTGGTGATCATCATCACCCCCTATCTGGTCAAGCCGGTCAACGCGCCCTCCGACATCGCGCTGCCGACCGACAGCGCGCGCTCGCCCAACGATGCAGAGCGCGTCCTGCTGGGCCGGATGGGGGCGGGCGACGGCGCGCCGCGTCCGGTGCCGACCATGGCCCTGCCGGCACAGGGCCGTCCGGTGGCGGGCGCCCAGGCACCGGTATCGACAGGCGCACCGATCGCCCCGCGCCGCACCCGCAACGCCCCGACCCCGGGCTTTTCCGAATGATCGCTCGTCCAAGGATATCGCGTCCCATGCGTGCTTCCCCGTTTTCCCTGGTGCCGATCGGCCTCCTGCTGATGACGGGCGGCTGCATGGGCCATGGCCAGCCCGGTCTGGAATCCTCGCACCAGCCGGTCGTGTCGCAGCGCGACTATGCGCTCGACCTCGCCGTGTCGGGCGGGCGACTGGCCGCCGATGAGGATCGGCGGCTCGACGGCTGGGCGCGCAATCTGCGGCTGGGTTACGGCGACCGCGTCAGCGTGGAGGACCCGGCGGGCGAAGGGCCCGGCGCGTACCGCGACGTGGCGGAAGTCGTCGGTCGCTATGGCCTGATCCTGGGTCCGGCCTCCTCCATGCCACGCACGCCCGTGGCCCCCGCGACGATCCGCGTCGTCGTCACCCGCTCGCGGGCGTTCGTGCGGGGCTGCCCCGACCTGCGCAGCGACACCTCGCCCGATCTGGAGGGCAAGACCTCGTCCGGCTATGGTTGCGCGGTCAATCGCAACCTGGCCGCGATGATCGCCAACCCGACCGATCTCGTCCGCGGCGTCGATGGGCCGACGACCAGCGATCCGGCCACCGGCAGTCGCGCGATCAACGCGCTGCGCGCCGCGCCGCCGACCGGCGGTGGCGGCACCCGGCTGCTTGATCCCAACAGCAAGAGCAGCGGCGGTGGCGGCGCGGGCGCGGCCAGCGGCGGGGGGGCGCCGCAGTGAACGCCCCCTGGAAACCCGGTATGATGACCACGCGCGAACCGTTCCAGGCCTTTGCCTGCGACGACTGGACCGCAGAGGCGATCCGGCCGCTGGTCGTCGAACAGGGCTGGTCGCCCGAAAAGGTCGTCAAGGGCGGCCTGCGCGGCGCGATCCAGTCGCTGGCGGTGTCCGCCAGCCCCCAGATCCTGCTGGTCGACCTGAGCGACTCGGCCGATCCCGCGACCGAAATTAATAATTTGGCCGAGGTCTGCGAACCCGGCACGATCGTGATCGCGGTGGGTCAGGTCAACGACGTGCGCCTGTACCGCATGTTGATGAGCAGCGGCCTGCACGACTATCTGCTCAAACCGATCAGCGCGGACCAACTGCGCGACACGATCGCCCAGGCGCGCGCGATCCTGCACGCGCCCCGCATCCTCGACACCGGCCCCGAAAAGGCACCGTGCAGCGTCGCCGTCGTCGGCGCGCGCGGCGGTGTCGGCACCTCGACCATCGCGACCTCGCTCGGCTGGCTGATGGCCGACCGGCTGGAGCGGAGCACCGCGATCCTCGATCTCGACGTGCATTTCGGCACCGCCGCCCTCTCGCTCGACCTGGAGCCGGGACGCGGGCTGGTCGACGCCATCGACAATCCCAGCCGAATCGACGGACTGTTCCTGGAACGCGCCATGGTCAAGGCGTCGGAGCGGTTGTCCATCCTGTCCGCTGAAGCGCCGATCAGCGCGCCGATCATGACCGACGGCCTCGCCTTCGCCCAGTTGCAGGACGAGATGCGGCTGAATTTCGAGACGACGATCGTCGACCTCCCGCGCGGCATGATGATCCAGCAACCGGTGCTGGTCTCCTCGGCACAGACCATCATTCTGGTCACCGAATTCACGCTGGCCGCCGCGCGTGACACGATCCGCCTGCTCGCCTGGCTGAAGACCCATGCCCCGCAATCGACCGTGCTGACCGTCGCCAACCGCGTCCAGCCCGCCGCCCAGAGCGAGATCGCGCAAAGCGATTTCGAGGGGTCGATCGAGCGGCCGGTCGACTTCGCTATCCCCTATGACCCCAAGCTGGTCGTCCAGGCCGCCAAGCTCGGCAAGCCGATCGCCGAACTGGGCCGCACGTCGCGTACCATCGTGCCGCTGCTCGAACTGTCGCAGCGTATCTGCGCCTCGGCCGAGGGCGAGGCGATCGTCGCCCCGGCGCGGCGCGGCCTGCTCGACCGGTTCGACCTGAAGGCGCTGCTCGCCAAGCGGGCCAAGGCCGACTGATACCCATGTCGATGCTCGCGACCCTGATCCTGGCGATGGGCGTCTTCCTGACGATTCTGCTGGGCGTGGCGGCCTTCTCGCCGCCCAAGCGGTCGCGCGCGCAGGCACGGCGGCTGTCGGGCTTGCGCGAGCGCGTCGCCCTGGACCTGGGCAAGCCAGCCCTGGCCGTCGCCGCCGCGTCGCGCGGGATCGCGCTGGCGGGCGATACCAGGATGGACAAGGCCTTTGGTCGCCTGCTCCCCAACCCCGCGCGACTCGCCAAGATGCTCGACCGGACCGGGCGCGACTGGACGGTGGGGCAATTCGGCATGGCGTGTGCTGCAGTGGCGGTGGCCGTGCTGGTCCTCGGCCTGATCCTGCACCTGTCCTTTTTCCTGGCGCTGCTGCTCGCCCTCGGCCTGGGCCTCTGGCTGCCGCACATGTGGGTGCAGCGCACGATCACGCGGCGCGTCACCAAGTTCGTCGCGCGCTTTCCCGACGCCATCGAGCTGCTGGTGCGCGGCCTGCGATCCGGTCTGCCCATCGCCGAGACGATGAGCGTCGTCGCCCATGAAATCCCGGGTCCGATCGGCGAGGAATTCCGCTCGGTCGCCGACAAGATGCGGATCGGCCGAACGATGGACGCCGCGCTTCAGGACACCGCCGACCGGCTGGAGATTCCCGAATTTCAATTCTTCGTCATCGCCATCGCCATCCAGCGCGAAACGGGCGGCAACCTGGCCGAAACGCTGTCCAACCTGGCCGACGTGCTGCGCAAGCGCGCCCAGATGAAGCTGAAGATCAAGGCGATGTCGTCGGAATCCAAGGCATCGGCCTATATCGTCGGTTCGCTGCCCTTCCTGGTATTCGGCATCATCTACATGATCAACGCCTCCTACATGGCGCGCTTCTTCGTCGATCCGCGCCTGATGATCGTCGGGGTCGGCGCTTTCATCTGGCTGGGCCTGGGCGCCTTCATCATGTCCCGCATGATCAGTTTCGAAATCTGAATGAGCACGCCCACCATCCTCGGCCTCGATGCGTCCGCGATCGTTCCGCTGCTCTGGGGCGTATGCGTCTTCGCGCTGCTGGTCGTCGGCTATATCCTGCTCGGCAGCCGCGACCCGATGACCAGGCGGGTACGTGCGCTGAACGAACGGCGCGAGGAACTGAAGGCCGGTATCGCCGCCCCCGCCCGGCGTCGCGCCCAGTTGATCGACCGTGCCGACATGCTCGAGCGGATGCGCCGGGTGCTCAGCTCGCTCAAGATGCTGCAGGACGAACAGGTCAAGGCGGTGCAGATTCGCCTGTTGCAGGCTGGTATCCGGTCCAAGGAAATGGCGGTCGCGGTGATCTTCGGTCGCCTCGCCCTGCCGATCGTGCTCGGCGGCAGCATGGCCCTGTGGGTCTACGGGACCAACGGCTTTGCGACCTGGAGCGGGTTCAGCCGGTATATGCTGGTCGCGGGCACGCTGCTGCTGTCCTACAAGGCGCCCGACCTGGCGCTGAAGAACCGGATCGACAAGCGCACCGCCGCCATCCGCAAGGGCCTGCCCGACGCGCTCGACCTGATGGTGATCTGTGCCGAAGCGGGTCTGACCGTTGACGCCGCCTTTGCCCGCGTGTCGCGCGAGTTGCGCCGCGCCTATCCGGAACTGGGCGATGAATTCCAGCTGACCTCGGTCGAGCTGGGCTTCCTGACCGATCGGCGGCAGGCGCTGGAGAATCTCGCGGCGCGGGTCAATCTCGACTCGCTGCGCGGCGTCGTCACCACGATGATCCAGACGGAGAAATACGGCACCCCGCTCGCGAGCGCCTTGCGCGTCCTGTCGGCCGAGTTCCGCAACGAGCGCATGATGCGCGCCGAGGAAAAGGCCGCGCGCCTGCCCGCCATCATGACGGTGCCGCTGATCCTGTTCATCCTGCCGACCCTGTTCGTCGTGATCCTGGGCCCCGCCGCCTGCTCGATCAAGGATACGCTGATCACCGGGCACTGACGCCCCCTCACCCGGCTTCGCAACCAGCCGCGCCGCCAGTCGTTGGTCCATCGTAACAGATAGGGATCGACGCGATGTTGTTCACTTCGACGACGCAATTCGCCGTGCTGGGGCTGGTCCTCATCGCCGGTTGGCTTTTCGGCCTGGCCAGCCATCCGGGCGGCGGCAAGTGGCGCAACCGCTATGCCACCGAACGCGACGCCCATGCCGCGCAGGTGAAGGACACCGAAACCAAGCTGTCGGCGGCGCGAGACCGCATCGCCGAGCTGGAGCGCGAGAACCAGCGGCTCGCGACCGCGCAGCCGGTTGCCGCGGTGCCGGTCGTGGAGCGTGCGGCCCCGCGTACGGTCGCCGCGAGCGCCGCGCGTCCGGCCTATCCGGCAGGGGAGCGTCGTGGGTGGTTCGATTTCGGCAACCGGGTGACGACGCACGGGTAAATGGGGTCGGTGGGCGGGCTCGGTGAGACACCCCGCCCTCCCCCAGCCCCTCCCGCCTGCGGGAGGGGAGATACCCAGGGTAGCGGTTAGCCTGTGAGATCAGGCCGTACTGGGCAACGCGGCCGATGGTGACGCGAAACCGCGCCCAGCAGCACGCCCCTCCCGCAAGCGGGAGGGGATGGGGGAGGGAAAGGCGCTAGGCGACATCCCCTCCCCCAATCACCGCGCCTTCAAAGCCGCTTGCGCCGCCGCAAGCCGAGCAATCGGCACGCGGTACGGGCTGGCCGAGACATAATCCAATCCGACCGACTCACAGAACGCGATCGACGCCGGATCGCCGCCATGCTCGCCGCAAATGCCGAGCTTGATCCCCGGCCGCGTCGCGCGACCGCGCTCGGCGGCCAGGCTGACCAGTTCGCCCACGCCCTCGACATCCAGGCTGACGAACGGGTCCTTGGCGTAGATACCCTTCTCGACATAGGCGCTCAGGAAGCGCGCCGCGTCGTCGCGGCTGACGCCCAGCGTGGTCTGGGTCAGGTCGTTGGTGCCAAAGGAGAAGAACTCGCCCACCTCGGCGATCTCGCCTGCCTTCAGCGCGGCACGCGGCAGCTCGATCATGGTGCCGACCAGATATTCGACCGTCTTGCCGCGCTCGGCGAAGACGGCCTGTGCAGCCTTGTCGACCACCGCCTTCA
>CAJYRW010000012.1:0-29864 GCA_913777475.1 uncultured Sphingomonas sp.
GCCTACCAGCCCTCCGGCTTGCCGGTGGTGACTATCGAGTGCGGTCGTGGCGGAATTGGTAGACGCGCAACGTTGAGGTCGTTGTGGCCGAAAGGCCGTGGAAGTTCGAGTCTTCTCGACCGCACCAGATCATTCAGAACAATCGGAAATCATGACGGCGAACGCCCTCCGGGCGCGCGCCCGTGCCGTCATCGCAGGCCGACGAGCGCCGCCAGCGTGTCGATGGGCAGCGGCGAGACGAAGCGGAAACCGAAACGCCCGTCCTTCACCCAGCAGATGGTGCCCGAAATCGCGGTGCCCAGCGGCCGCACGACGATATGCCCTGCCAGGCCGGGCTGGACTGCGCCCGCCGCCTCCAGCTTGGCGCCACCGGCCGAGACGTCGATCATCGCGGCGGTGAATTTCCGGTCGCCCAATCTGACATCGGCCGACAGCGTGACCGGAAAGCGCGGCGGCCGCGGGATCGTGCCGTCTTCGTTCTCGGTCGAGAAGATGCTTTGATAGGGCTGCGGCGAATCGAACTGCACGCCCGCCTTCTGGCCCTTCACCCAGCGGACCGTGCCGTGCACAGGGCCCAGGCCGCGCACTTCGACGGACAGCGAATCACCGACGCGCGGCACGTCGACGAATCGCGCCATCAGGCCGTTGGCCGAGATATTGTGGACCAGGCACACGCCGGGCACGTCACCGCAAACCTTGCCCAGCAGGAGGACGGCCGAGTGCCGCTGGCCCGACCGCCGCTCGGCGGACGTCCCCTGCTGCTGTTCGACCTGCTCCATTCCCGTCCTTTCGGCCAAGATCGCCCCCATGCGATATCCGGCGTCTTCCCGGGTACTAGCGCAACACCTCTAAAAAATTAACAACTTTGCGCGTGTGCAATATCGGTTCATCACCCGGTCAGCGGCGCTGAGGCATCGGCCGCTTGTGGTCATGTCCAAAGCCCTGTAATTCGCGAGCCGTCTCATGCCTCGCGCGTCGTCTTCCCGGTCCACCCGGCCCCGCTCCTCCAAGCCCCGCTCTCCCTGGCGGCGCCGGATCGTCGTAACCCTGCAGATCCTGATCGGCCTGGCCGTGCTGGCGGTCGGCGCGCTGGCCATCGCGGTCTTCGTCGCCAAGTCGCAGCTGCCCAGCTTCGAGGAGCTGAAATCCTCGCCCAACGGGCAGATGATTCGCGTCCACGCCGCCGACGGATCGGTGATCGTCTCGCTCGGGCCGAGCTATGGCCAGTGGCTGTCCTATGACCAGATACCGATCGTCATGCGCGACGCGACGATCGCGGTCGAGGATCGCCGATTCCGCGAGCATCCCGGCGTCGACCCGATCGGCATCGCCCGCTCGGTCCAGGTCCGCCTGGAAAAGGGCCGGTGGAAGCAGGGCGGCTCGACCATCACCCAGCAGATCACGCGCACCATCTTCCTGAACAACCAGAAGAAGTTCGGCCGCAAGTTCCGCGAGGCGATCCTGGCGCTGGCGATGGAGCTGAAATTCTCGAAAAACCAGATTCTCGAGCTGTATCTGAACAAGGTCTATTATGGCGGCGGCGCCTACGGCATCGACGCGGCCAGCCGGAAGTTCTTCGGGCACGGTGCCGAGCATCTGAGCCTGTCCGAGGCGGCGGTGATCGCGGGGCTGGTCAAGGCCCCCTCCAACTACTCGCCGACCGCCGATGCCGAGGCCGCCGTGGGCCGCGCGGGCGTGGTCATCGAGCAGATGGAGCGTAACGGCTTCATCACCGCCACCCAGGCCGCCGATGCCAATCCCCAAGCCCTGAAGCTCGCGCCCGAGCCCAAGCAGAATTCGGTCCGTTACTTTACCGACTGGGCGTTGCCGCAGCTCGACCTGCTCATCGACGAGCAGAGCGCGCCGCTCGACGTTTGGACCACGCTCGACCTGGGCATGCAGCGCGCCGCCGATTCGGCGATTCGCGCCGATGCCCCGCCGGGGACGCAGGGCGCGCTGGTCAGCCTGGACCGCGACGGCGCGGTACGCGCGATGGTGGGCGGGCTGGATTACGTCTCCACCAATTATAACCGCGCGACGACGGCGGTCCGCCAGCCGGGATCGGCGTTCAAGCTGTTCGTCTATCTCGCCGCGCTGGAAGCGGGTCACAAGCCCGAGGACCAGGTGGTCGACGAGCCGGTCACCATCGACGGCTGGAGCCCGCGTAACGATTCGCGGCGCAATTCGGGCAGTGTCTCGCTTCGCACCGCCTTTGCCTATTCGCTGAACACGGTGGCGGCGAAGCTGGGCCAGGAAGTGGGCTTCCAGACGGTCGCCGACATGGCGCGCCGCTTCGGCATCACCACGCCGGTCAACACCCACCCCTCGATGGTGCTGGGCACGTCGGAGGTGCATGTCATCGACATGGTCAGCGCCTTTGCCAGCATCGCCAACAAGGGCGTGAAGGTGACCCCCTATGGCATCACCAAGGTGACCGCCAACGGCCAGACCATCTACACCCATGAAGTGGATCGCAGCCGGGTGCTGGTGGCCCCTTATGTCGCCGCGCAGATGACCGACCTGCTACAGACCGCGGTCAATACCGGCACCGGCCGCGCCGCGCAGATCGGACGGCCGGTCGCAGGCAAGACCGGCACGACGACCAGTTCCAAGGATGGCTGGTTCCTGGGCTTCTCCAGCGGGATCACCACCGGCGTCTGGATGGGCCGCGACAATGGCAAGCCGGTCGCCGGGCTGCATGGCGGCACCGCGCCCGCCAAGGCCTTTGCCGACTATATGAGGGTCGCCGTCGCCAACCGTCCGATCGAGCAGTTTGAGACCCAGGTCACCCTGCCCGAATGGCAGCTGGAGCCGGATGAGGAGAGCTATTTCGGCGAGCCCGACAATGGCGTCGCGGCGGTCGATGCCGATGGCAATCCGCTGCCCTCCCCCACGGCGATTGCGCCCGAGGATGGCAGCGAGGCGGTCGAAATCCCGACTCGCCGCGAACCCGGTGGGCCCGCCCCGATCCAGCAGCCGGGTGGTGCCGGTCAGCCGCAACCGGCGCCCGTCCCGCCCGCCGCACCGCAACAGCGGCTGGACCAGGCGTGGATCGACCGGGTGACCGGGCGCGGCAATGGCGCGGCTCCGCGCGAGGGGCGGTCGAATACCCCGCCGCGCGGCCTACCCCGTGACCGCCAGGGCGAGCGTCAGGACGACCGCCCGAACCAGTGAAGCTGCGCGCCATGCTGCCGCAGCCAGGCGGTGGCGGGCGCGGGGTCCTCGCCCAGCAGCGTCGCGACGAGCGCGTGAAAGGCCGGGGCATGGTTCATATGGACGCGGTGCGCGACCTCATGCGCCACCGTCGCGCGGCGAACGAAATCGGGCGCCAGGATCAGCCGCCAACTGTACCGGATCGCCCCGGTCGAGGCACAGCTGCCCCAGCGCGCCTTGGGATCGGCGACGCTGACCTTCGACACCAGCACCCCGGCCGCCCGCGCGACTTCTGCCGTCTCGCGCGCCAGGATCTCCAGCGCTTGGCGTTTGAGCCAAGCCTCGACCCGGCGGCCCAGCGTCTCCAGCGGGCCCGAGGCGATCAGCCGGTCGCCCTCGCGCTGGATCACCCGCGCCCGCCCCTCGACCCATTCGAGGAACAGCGTCACGTCGCCAAAGGGAATCTCGCAGCCCGGCACGAACGGCTGGGGTCGGGGCAGGCGCGCGCGCTGCTCGGCGATCCACTCCTTCTTGTCCTCGGCCCAGGCGAGCGCCTTTTTCAACCCGGCGCGCTTGGGCACCACCAGCCGCGCGGTGCCGGTGGCGGGGTCGATGCTGAGGCGGATGGTCTTGGCAGTCGGATGACGGACGACTTCGTCGATCACAATTCTCGGTCCACGATATGGTTTTCGAAATCGCCCGCATCATCCTCGCTGATCGTCCAGCCGCGGACCGACTGCCCGGCGCGGTGGACGGCCTCGCGGTCGCCGCAGACGAGGTAGTGCCAGTCGGGCAGCGGCTCGTTGGCCGCCCGCAGGCGATAGGCACAGGTGGTGGGCAGCCAGTCGATCGACCGGACATTGCCCATGGTCAGCCGCACGCACTCGCTGACATAGGCGCGGCGATGGCGATAATTGGAGCATTGCCCGCTGCGCCGGTCGAGCAGGCGGCAGGCGACGTTCGTCGGCACCAGTTCGCCGGTTTCCTCATCCTCCAGCTTGTGAATGCAACATTTGCCGCAGCCGTCGCACAGCGCCTCCCACTGGGCGCGGTCGAGGCTTTCGATCGGCTTTTCCCAGAAACGCTCCATCAGCGGACCCACTGGTCCAGCGTCCGGGCCACCGCCTCGGGGCCCTCGTCGGCGGGCACCAGCGCCAACGGCTTGTTGTCCGGGTCCATCAGGTAGACTTGGCGGCTATGGTTGACCAGGTAACCGCCGCCCGGCGACGGATCGCCCTTGGCCGACCAGACGGCATAGGCCTTTTTCACCGCGTCGATCTGTGCGGGCGTACCAGTCAGCCCGACGACGCGGCGGTCGAAGGCGGCGGCGAAGCGCCCGACGACCGGCGCGGTATCGCGTTCGGGATCGACGGTGATGAACATCGGCACGATCTTCGCGGCCTTGGCGGGCGCACTCTTGTCGAGGAGTTTCAGGCCTCCCGCGATCGCCTGCATGTCGGTGGGGCAGACATCGGGGCAGAAGGTATAGCCGAAATACATGACGCGATACTTGCCCGCGAAGTCGCGGTCGGTGACGGTCCGCCCCTTGCCGTCGGTCAGCCGGAACGGCCCGCCGATCTTCGCGCCCGCCAGCGGCGCTTTCGCCTCGGGCTGGGTCGGGCCGCAACCGGCGAGCATCAGGCCTAGCGGGGCCAGGAAGGACAGGAGCAATCGGGTCATGACGCCGACAGCCTTGCTGTGATAAATCGCCCGTTGCAAGCCATGGTCCCCCATTCAGGAATGCCCTTCATGACCTTTCGCCCCCTGTTCACCGCAGCGCTTCTGGCCTCCGCGCTGACCGGCGCGGTCGCCACCCCGGCGCTCGCCCAGATGATGCAGTCGGAAAGCTATAAATTTCTGCAAGCGGTGCGCGAGGCCAAGGGCAATGATGTGACCAACATGCTGGACAAGCCCGGCGCCAACATCATCAACACCCGCGACGTCAGCACCGGCGAAGGCGCGCTGCACATCGTCATCAAGCGCGGCGACGAGACCTATCTGCGCTTCCTGCTGCAAAAGGGCGCCGACCCGAATCTGCGCGACGGGCGCGGCAACACGCCGCTGCTGCTGGCGGTGGCGGGCGGCCAGCCCGAGATGATTCGCATCCTGACCGCCGCCAAGGCCAATCCGAACCTCGGCAACTCCAGCGGCGAGACCCCGCTGATCCGCGCCGTGCAGCGCCACGAGATCGGCATGGTCCGCGACCTGATGACCGCCGGGGCCGATCCCGACCAGCCCGACAATATCGCCGGCCTCACCGCACGCGACTATGCCCAGCAGGATGCGCGCAACACCGCCATCGCCAAGCTGTTCGCCGATACACCGAAAAAGACCCGCGCGGCCGTGGCGGGTCCGAAATTCTGAGATTCTTCTCTCCTCCCCCACGGGGGAGGAGAAAGCTAGATCAGCCCCAGTTCCACGAGCTTGCCGACCAGCACCGGCGGCATCGTCTCGATCCCCGTTGCCGCGCCGCTCAGGTCGGGCGGTGCGTCCGCCGCCTCCAGATAGCGCCAGCCCTGATGCGCGCGGCGCGGCAGGGCCTGGACCAGCACCAGTTCGGGATCGATATGGATCGCGCAGCGCCCGCCCTCGGCCTCGCCGAACGACAGGATCGGCGAGCGCGCGACCAGCTGGTGCTTCAATATCCAGAAGAGCGATCCCTGCCCCGCCACTTCCTCATGCCGCTTGGGCAGATAGCGCGTGGTCAGGAAGACCGGCCCCTCCTGCGCCCGAATCTTCAGCCGTTCCGCGAGATGATCGATGCTGGCCGCCCCGAACGCGACCTTGGTCAGATGAAGCGCCATGTCGCCGCCCATGTGGGGGTAGAGCCCTGGGATCGCTAGAGTTACGCCGTGGAATGGCTGAGCCATTCCGTTTTTGATTTCGATACTGACTTGCAATAACATCAATTCGCTCATAGGGGCGCCTCAAAGGGAGCCGTTTCATGACGCTATTGATTTCCTTGGTGGCGAACGCCGCCGCCGTGACCGCACCGTCGACCACCCCGACCGTCGATCCGCAGCAAGCCGCGCGTGACGAGATCATCGTCACCGGCCAGCGGACCGAGGGCAAGGACGACTATACGATCGATGGACAGACGACCGCGACGCGCATCCCGCTGACCCTGCGCGAGACGCCGCAGTCGGTCAGCATCGTCACCCGGCAGCAGATCACCGATTTCCAGCTGAACGACGTCAACCAGCTGCTGACGACGGTGCCGGGCATCAACGTCCAGGCGAACGAGACCGACCGCGTCTATTATTCGGCGCGCGGCTTCGACATCCAGACCTTCCAGATCGACGGCATCGGCGTGCCTTTCGCCTTCGGCATCCAGACCGGGTCGATCGACACCGCCATTTACGATCATATCGAGGTGGTGCGCGGCGCGCCCGGCCTGTTGTCGCCGACCGGCAACCCGTCCGCCGTCATCAACTTCGTCCGCAAGCGCCCGACCAAGGATTTGCAGGCGACGGCGAGCGTCCAGTACGGCTCGTTCAACAGCCTGCGCCTGGATGCGGATGTCAGCACGCCGCTGACCAAGGACGGCCATGTCCGTGCGCGTGTCGTCGGGGTGCTGTCGGACGCCGACAGCTATCTGGATCGCTACAGCTTGCGCCGCTGGACCGGGTACGGCGTGGTCGAGGCGGACCTCGGCCCCGACACCGTGCTGAGCGGCGGTTACGGGCATCAGGATCACCAGAGCCATGGCGCGATGTGGGGTGCCCTACCACTCACCTATACCGACGGCACCCGCATCGACATGCCGCGATCGACCAATGTCGCGCCCGAATGGGCGGGCTGGAACGTGATCGACCGGCAGATTTTCGGCGACCTGACGCATCACTTCGCCGGGGACTGGGTCGCGCGGATCAGCGCGGTGCGCCGCGCGACCAGTGAGGCGGACGAGCTATTCTACGTCTATGGCAATCCGGTGCGCGGAGCCCCGAACGGCATCGCTCCGGACCCGAACGATCCCAACGAGCTTCTGGGCATCAGGAGCTATCCCGGCGCCTTCCGCGCGCAGACCCGGAACCTGACCATGGAGGCCTATGCCACCGGTCCCTTCACGCTGTTCGGGCGCGAGCATCAGCTGATGTTCGGCATCAACCGCAGCGCGCAGGACTATAAGCAGGGTTCGTCCTACGATTATTCGCAGGTCAACCTGTTGCTGCCCTTCCCCGACCTGTTCCAGGGGACCTTCCCCAAGGTCAATTTCCCGACAACCTTCTCGACAGACTATGCATCGAGCCAGAACACCCAGACCCGGCGCGAGACCGCCTATGGCCTGGTCCGCTTCAGCCTGGCCGATCCGTTGAAGCTGATGCTGGGCGGCAACGTCACCCATGCGCGCAGCAAAGGCTTTTCCTACGACGTCGACACCAATTACGATACGACGCGCTTCTCGCCCTTCGCCGGGGTCACCTATGACCTGAGCCCGTCGCTCAGCGCCTATGCCAGCTATACGACGATCTTCAATCCGCAGGACGCGATCGGCGAGGACGGCCGTATCCTGGACCCGGTCAGCGGTAAGAATATCGAGGCCGGGATCAAGGGCGACTGGTTCGGCGGACGGCTGAACGCCAGCGCGGCGATCTTTCGCGTCCACCAGAACAACACCGCCGAGAGCATCGGCTTCGTCAACGGCCGCTTCGTCTCGCGCGGGGTGAACGCCAAGTCGGAAGGGATCGAACTGGAGGTCGGCGGACGTCTGGCCGAAGGCGTACAGGTCACCGGCGGCTATACGCTGATGCGGGTCGAGGACCAGAAGGGCGACCCCGCCCGCCTGTTCGTGCCCCGCAACACCGGGCGCCTGAACATCGTCTATTCGCCGCCCGCGCTGCCTGAACTCAAGCTGGGTGCGTCGGCCCAGTATCAGAGCGTGATCTATACCCAGACCCGCTCGGTCCGGCAGGACGGCTATGCGCTGGTTGACCTGATGGCGAAGTATGACATCACGTCGCGAATCGCGCTGTCGGCGAACCTGCGCAACCTGACCAACGCCAAATATCTGACCGCGCTGACCTTCGACGGCGGTTATTACGGCGCACCGCGCTCGATCCTGGGGACGGTAACGGTCCGGTATTGAGAGATACAATCCTCCCCGGCACGGGGAGGTGGCAGCACAAAGTGCTGACGGAGGGGGTTCGCCGCCAAGGACCACCTATGTGGAGAGCCCCCTCCACCATGCTGCACATGGTCCCCCTCCCCGTACCGGGGAGGAATATTTACAAACAAAAAGGGCGCCGGTGGAGACCCACCGACGCCCTTTTCTGATTTCCGGCGCTAGTCCGTCAGTCGCGAATTACGCGGCCTGCGGCAGAGCGGCCTTCGCCTGAGCGACGATCGCCTTGAAGGCCTCGCCCTCGTGCATGGCGATGTCGGCCAGGACCTTCCGGTCCAGTTCGACGCCCGCCAGCTTCAGGCCGTGCATGAACTGCGAATAGGTCAGGCCCTCGGCCCGGACACCCGCGTTGATGCGCTGAATCCACAGACCACGGAAGGTCCGCTTCTTAACCTTGCGGTCGCGATACGCATATTGTCCGGCCTTTTCGACGGCCTGGCGCGCGATGCGGATGGTGTTCTTGCGACGGCCATAATAGCCCTTCGCCTGATCCAAAATCCGCTTATGCTTCGCCTTGGTGGTCGTGCCCCGCTTGACGCGTGCCATATCTCTCTATCCTTCCAGAAATCAGTTCAGGCCGTAAGGCGCCCAGGCCTTCACGGTCTTGGTGTCGGCATCGGACAGGACCGAGGTGCCGCGGTTCTGGCGGATATACTTGCCGTTATGGCTGATCAGGCGGTGGCGCTTGCCGGCGACGCCGTGCTTGAGCTTGCCGGTCGCGGTGAGCTTGAAGCGCTTCTTGACGCCGCTCTTGGTCTTGAGCTTGGGCATTTTTTTCCTTTCGCTAGAGCTAAGGCAGAAACGGCCGCGGCAGCCCTGATGGCCGGGCCGTTCGTGTCACCTCGCTCGGGAAGCGCGCCGCATAGACGAAGCCGCGCCGCAATGCAACCGATGCGCGCGGGCGGAACCGCCGCTCCGCTCGGGCGCTTGGCTATTCCATGGATCAGGCGCAAGCGGCCGACAGCCCTGCAAGTCCCACCGCTGCCCGTGCCGGGTGGCGCCGCTGGGCGATTCGCCTTCTCATCGGCCTGCTGACCGTCCTCGCCGCAATCTGGTTGGTCCTGTTCGTCACCAAGGGACGTTTTCTGCGCCATCCGTTCGAGTCGATCGTCGGCAAGCTCACCCATCGGACGGTGACAGTCGGCGGCGACTTCCAGCTCTATTTCGCGCCATGGCGGATCAAGTTCGTCGCCGAGAAGATCGCCATCTCCAACCCCGACTGGGCGACGCGGCCGAATCTGTTCACCGCCGACCGGATCGATTCGCGCATCGCGCCGCTGTCGCTGTTGTTCGGCAAAAGGCGCTTCACCTGGCTGGCCTTGACCAATGGCGCGGTCGATCTGGAATGGACGCCCGACCACCGCAGCAACACCTGGACGTTCAGCGAGAAGAAGGGCGGCAAGCGGCTCGAATTTCCGCGCATCGACGTGGCCGAGGTGAAGGGAACGACCGTCCGCTACCGCGATCCCCGGATGCAGGTGACGGCCGATCTGGCGCTGGAGGATTTCCGGTCGCAGGACGCCCGCATCGGCCGCGCGGTCGGGGTGCGCGGCAAGGGCATCATTCGCGAAACGCCGTTCGTGCTCAACGCGCAACTGCTCTCACCCGACGCCACCGCCAATCGCGGCAAGAACGAGTTGGTCGCGCGGATGCGCGCGGCGGGCAATGTCGTCGATGTGACGGGCACCCTGCCTTCGATCGCCGATGTCGAGAATGTGCCGCTGCGCACCCATGCACGGGGCAATGATTTGTCGACCCTGCTGGAGGTCATCGGCGTCGTCATTCCGCGCACCCGCGCCTATGACCTGCGCGCGCAGCTGGTGAAGGACGGCGACGTCTATCGCTTCACCAAGATGAAAGGCACGTTCGGCGACAGCGATCTGGCGGGCCAGCTGACCGTCACCCATGGCGAGCGGCTGCACCTCGATTCGACGCTGGCGACCGACAAGCTCGACATCATCGATGCCGCGCCGTTCATCGGCTACAACCCCGATATCGTCGCGACCAAGGGCGCGGAGGCCGCCGCTGCCGCGACCGGCGTGGGGCCGCAGCGCTTGCTGCCCGATGCCGCGCTGCCGGTGGCGACGATGCAGCGGTTCGATGCCGACCTGAAATGGACGATCCGCACCGTGCGGTCGCGCCGGGTGCCGATCTCGAACGTCGACCTGACGCTGGCGCTGGATCGCGGCAAGCTGACCCTGTCGCCGCTGCGCTTCGCGATGGCGCGCGGCGACGTGTCCTCCGACCTGCTGTTCGACACGCGCCAGCGGCCCAGTCTCGTCCGCTACGACATACGCCTGTCGCCGACCCCGCTGGGGCGGTTGCTGGCGGGCTGGGGCGTGGCGGAGGCGGGAACGACCGGCACGGTCAAGGGCCGCGTCCAGCTGACCGGGCGCGGCGACACCATCCACGATTCGCTGGCCAGCGCGAACGGACGGATGGCGTTCATCCTGCCGGCGGGCTCGCTATGGACCAAGAATGCGCAGCTCGCCGAACTCGACATCGGCACGTTCGTCCAGAAGATGTTCGAAAAGGAACTGAAGGAGCCGGTCCAGATCAATTGCGGCCTGATCGCCTTCACCGTGCGCGGCGGCGTGGCGGCGGCGGACCCGATCCTGATCGACACGTCGAAGAACGTCATCACCGGGCGCGGTGGCTTCAGCTTCCGCAACGAAGCGCTCGACATGGCGGTCCGCGCCGACGCCAAGACCTTCAGCCTGTTCTCGGGTCAGTCTCCGGTCGGCATTACCGGCAGCTTCGCGCATCCCGGCATCAACCCGATCAGCGGCGACCTGCTCGCGCGGGCGGGTGCGGGACTGGGGCTGGCGGTGGTCGCGACGCCGCTCGCGGGTGTGCTGGCGTTCGTCGATGTGGGGGACGCGAAAGCGGCGGCGTGCGGCCCGGTGCTGTCAGGGGCGCGGGCCAGCGCGCAACGGACGGTCAAGGGCGACAAGCGCGACGATGTCGGGCGCGGCACGACGGCCAAGGCGGAGGACGGAAAAGGCAATCCGGGTGAGGCCAAGGCGCAGCGGAAGAAGTTTTTGGGGATTTTCTGACCCGTGCCCAGCGCAGTGTGACGATACCGTCCATTCCCCTCCATGAAGGGGAGGAGGTGAGCCAATTTCGATCCGAGCTGATGGAAACTAGGCGTAGCCGTTGCAGGAAACCGTCACGATGTGACGTGCGGCGACATCATATTCGACATTGACCTGCATACATCCGCCGTCGTGAATGAAAGGCAGGCTCCGCACGTTGGAATACCAACGCCGCTGCCCCGCTGGCGTCTCCGCGGCACGAAGTCGCGCGCGGGATCGAGCGGATGCGGCGATCTCCCTTTTCGTGCAGGGCCGCGACTCGAAGTTCTCGAGCAGAACCTCGCACCCCTCGTCGGTTTTCGGCGGATTGAACGGTAGAAGATATCGAGCGACGACCCTGCCGTCCCCATCGAACGCGTAGTTCCTGCCATAAGCGGACAAAGGCTGCGCGCCTTTCGGCAAGATGATCGTCCGCTCGATATCGTCCATCAATTTCCGCTGCTCGCGGGACGGCACCGGGGCCGCCGACGCAGTCAGAAGCAGGAAAACAAGCGCAGCCAGCGTTCGCATGGGAAAAGCCTACCATATCGGTTTCGCCTCGACCATCGACCGATCCGACAGGCGGCTTTTCGCCTCCCATCAATGATCGTGATGGTGATCCCCATGCGGCACGTTGCGCAGCGCCTCCAGCACTTCGTCCGTGCGCGCCGGGTCGCCGATCGCCAGAACATGCCCCGCGCTGTCGGCCGTCAGCGGATCGCCGTTCCAGTCGCACATGCGCCCGCCCGCCCCCTCGACAACCGGGACCAGCGCGGCGAAGTCGTGGAGCTTCAGCCCGGATTCGCACACGATATCGATATGCCCGCTCGCCAGCAGGCCGTAATTATAGCAGTCGCCGCCATAAACCGGCCCCTGGCGGGGGCTGTTGCCGCTGACCGCCGCGACCAGCGCCATGAAGTGCGGCACGTCATCATCGTCGAACAGATGCGGGCTGGTCGTCGCGATCGTCGCGCCGTCCAGGTCGCGAAAGGGCCGCGTGCGGGTCGGCTGGCCGTTGAACAGGGTGGGCCGCCCGGCGACGCCCAGCCAGCGCTCGCCCGCGATCGGCTGGTCGATGATGCCCAGCACCGGCCAGCCATTGTCGACCAGCGCGATCAGCGTGCCGAAGATCGGACGCCCCACGGTGAAGCTGCGCGTGCCGTCGATCGGGTCGAGCACCCATTGCCGCCCGGTCACGCCGTCCTTCACGCCAAATTCCTCGCCGTGAATCCCGTCGCCCGAGCGTTCCGCGTCGAGGATGCGACGCATCGCCGACTCGGCCTCGCGATCGGCCAGAGTCACCGGCGACCGGTCCTCCTTGATCTCCAGCCCCATTTCGCGACGGAAATAGGGGCGGATGGCGGCCCCGGCGGCGTCGGCCAGGCGCAGCGCCAGATCGATATCGGTGACATGTACGGACATGTTAACCCGAATAGGGTAGCCATGAATGATCGGCAATGGACGGCGCGCCGCTTACAGGATAGGCGTTAACCTTGTTTATCGAGAGGACTAACGCGATGAAGGCTTGGTTAGGCGTTCTTCTGGCGGTTGCGGCGGCTGTGCCTGCGACAGCTGCGTTGCGCCCCGGCGCGACCGCGCCCGACTTCACCACGCGCGGCGCGGTGGCGGGCAAGGTCTTTACGCTGCACTTGAAGGAGCAGCTGCGCCACGGTCCCGTCGTGCTGTATTTCTTCCCCGCCGCCTTCACCAGCGGCTGCAGCGCCGAGGCGCGCGCCTTTGCCGAGAAGATCGACGCGTTCAAGGCCGCCGGCGCGCGCGTGATCGGCATGTCGGCCGACCCGGTGGACAAGCTGGCCGCCTTTTCCAAGGCCGAATGCGCGGGCAAGTTCCCGGTCGCGAGCGCCGGACCGGCCATCGTCAAGGATTACGACGTCGCGCTGGGCCGCCAGATCGAAGGCCGCGACATCACCTCGCGCACCAGTTACGTCATCGATCAGCGTGGCCGCGTGGTCTTCGTTCACGATGACATGAATCCGGCCGAGCATGTCGCCACCACGCTGGCGGCGGTGCGCGACCTGAAAAACCGTCGCTGATTTCTCTGTTCGGGGCGCGGACATGAGCTGGGGGGGCCATACGGACAATCGAATGCAGGGGGATATTCAGGAGGCGGTCGCGACATCCGACCGCCTGTTCGACAGGATCGGTCGTTTTCTCGATGACCATCGGCTGTCGCCCGATCCGACGCATTATGCCTTTGTGCATGCGATCCTGACGAAGCCGGA
Source organism: uncultured Sphingomonas sp. (assembly GCA_913777475.1). Taxonomy (GTDB): domain Bacteria; phylum Pseudomonadota; class Alphaproteobacteria; order Sphingomonadales; family Sphingomonadaceae; genus Sphingomonas. The sequence goes on from CAJYRW010000012.1 coordinate 13,593, forward strand.
CGGCGCCTTGGCCAAGGCGGTGGCGTCGCTGGTCGATGACGGGGTGCGCCTGCATCAGGACGATATCGTCCGGCTGGGTGGCCCGCCGCCCGCGCCGCGTCCTGCCCCCGCCCCCGCTCAGCCTGCACGGACCGCCGTCCCCCGCACGATCACACCGCCGCCGGAGGCGCAGTCCGACGCGCTGGCCGCGCAGACCCAGAACCAAGTGGAGACCTTTGCCGCGGTCATCCGCGCAATCCAGGCCGACACCTCCGAATTCGGCGCCGACCTGGCGCGCAATGCCGAGGTGATTTCCCGCGGCGAGACGATTGGCCTGGCGGCGCTCGCCCGGTTGACTGGTGCGATGCTGGAACGGGTCAATGCCGCCGAGCTACGGCTGGAACAGGCCACGGCCGAGGCCGAGACGCTGCGCGAAAAGCTGGCCGAGGCGCGGGCGACCGCGCGGCGTGACCCGCTGACCGGGCTGGCCAATCGCCTGGCGTTCAACGAGGCGCTGGGCCAGTGCTTCCAGGCATCGCGCAGCTGTCATCTGGCGCTGTGTGACATCGACCGGTTCAAGCGGATCAACGACGAACTGGGCCATGCGGTCGGCGACCGCGTGCTCCACTCGATCGGGGCGATCCTGGCTGAAGAGGGCAAAGGCCATGTCGTGTGTCGGCATGGCGGCGAGGAATTCGCCATCCTGATGTCCAACCTGTCGAACGAAGAAGCCGCCGCGATGATCGAGCGCGCACGCGACGCGGTGCGCGAGCGGCGCTTGCGGGTACGCGAGACGGGGGCCATGATCGGTGAGATCACCTTCTCCGCCGGGATCACCGCCTTCCGCCCTGGCGACACGCAGGAAACGCTGTTCGCGCGCGCCGATGCGCTGCTCTATCGTGCCAAGAACGAGGGCCGCGACCGCGCCTTCAACGACTAGTGATTTTTCGCCATGGGATGGTGGGAATTGCGCACAGCGAATGGCGCATTTTCCCACTTTTCTCGCGGCAGAGAATAATAACCCTACAATTCAATACCTTAAGAAACTGGCACGCTCTCTGCAAAGTCCCTGGCATCGGTCACCCAATGGATAGGCGACCGGCTTTATCAGGGAGTTCCATCATGTTCGCTTCGTTCCAAACCCGCCAGATCCTCGTTTCGGTTGTCGGCGCGCTTGTCTTTGCCGGTCTTGCCATCACCTCCGCCGCGCCGATCTTCCCGATCGCCTGAATATGACCCCGCTCTACCCCGGCCGGGCTGTCCGATGCCCGGCCGCCCGATGAGCGATTCCCAAGCCGCCGCTCAAGCGGTTGCGACGGCCCCGACCAGCCCGACCGGCGCTTCTTCCTCCCGCGAATAGGTGCCCGTCAGCACCCCGGCGGCCAGCACATGCCCAGCCATCGCCTCGACCATCGCGCTGCGGCCCGGCGTAGCGCCGCCGATATCGACCACGGCATCCAGCGCGAACAGCTGAAACACATAACGATGCTCGCCATGCCCGCGCGGCGGATCGGGCGGCAGCCAGCCTTCGCTGAAATAGGAATTGCGCCCGACATCCCCGGCCCCCGGCGTGCCCGCACCGTCCGCGACGATCGTCCCCTCGGCCAGGTTGCCGGCAACGGGCGGCAGGTTCCACACGATGCCATGGACCAGTGGCTGCGGCGTCGGCGCGTCGGCGTCCTCCACCAACAGCGCCAGCATCGCGGTGCCCTCGGGCGGATCGCCCCAGACCAGCGGCGGCGACACGCCTGCACCATCGGCGGTGAACCGCTCATGCAGGCGCGCCATGTCGCCAAAGGCCGGGCTGTTCAGCCGCATCGCAGCGGGCGGTGCCAGCTCGGTCCGCACGATCGCCAGCGACTCGACGCCTGCGCGCCAGCCGCTCATCGCTTTGCCCAGCCAGGCGGGCAGATGTTCGAGCATTGCGTGTCTCCTATCGTGCGGTCACCGGCACCACTCGTGTACGCCACACGGTCAACGTGTCGATCGCCCCCCGGCATTCGGTCATCTGCGCCGCCTCGAGCAGGCGAAAGCGCGTGCCATCCCAGCCGAAGGTCTGCGCGTCGCCGCAATCGCCCAGCCCCCGGCCCTTGCCCCAGCTCGACAGGCGACCAGCGGGCGACCATTCGACATTGACCAGAATTTCGGGCTGGCCGGGTTCGGGCCTCTCGCCGAATTGATAGGTGAAATCGAAGCGCGCCGGACTCAGCCGACCGTCGCGCCAGATCAGCGGCTTGACCAGGTAATTATAGGCCCCCGCCCCGCACGACATCAGGACCAGCGTGGACCGCCGGTCGAGCCGATGCGCGTCGGCGCTGAACGGACTGCCGTCATCGACCACACAGCCATAGCGACGCCGGGCCTCGCTGATCGCGGTGGCGGGGATGGCGGGCGCGGCACCGGGCGGCGGCGTAACGATCTGCACCACGGGCAGCGCCGGGGGGCTGCCCCGATAGCGCGCCGCGCCGCGGGCGATCAGCGCGGTGGTCGTGCCCGCGCGTTTCTGCCGCGCGTCGATATAGCGCAGGGCGGCGGCGGCCCCGTTGAGCGAGACGCGGTGATGGGTCGGGGTCATCAGCACGGCGCGCCGCCCCTTGCCGATCGCGCCAACCAGGGCCGTGGCGTGCGCGCCCCGCCAGATGCCCTCGCCATCGCGATCGAGCGGGGTGGATGCGATGGTCCGACCATCGATCCTGACGCTCGCCGTCTTCGCCGTACCGGTCATGTCGCGTACGCGCACCGTCACCTGGCCTGCGCCATCACGGGCCACGATCAGCCCGACATCCTGCAGCGCCGAATCCTGGGTCGCGAGCGAGGCCGTCTCGCACGCCCCGCCATTGTCGCAGGCGACGATCCAGTCGCGGAACAGCTTCAGCTTTTCCGGCCGGGGCGTATCAGGCACGGCGGCCATGGCCGGTGCGGCGACCAGTGCGATCCATAGGCCCGGGTTCAAGCGCATCATTCCCGATCAACCCCTTTGCTGGCGGTCCCGTTCCGAACCGGATAGGGCAACGCGACCGAGGATATGGGCCAAAGAATCGGGCCGGAAAACAGGAGATTTCGTGATGAAGGCAGTGGGCGTGATCGGGGCCGGACAGATGGGCGCAGGCATCGCCCAGGTGTCGGCGGCGGCGGGTTATGCGGTCAAGCTGGCCGATGTCTCGGCCGAACGGGCCGAAGCAGGCAAGGCGGGCATCGCCAAGGCGCTGGACCGGCTGGTGACCAAGGAAAAGACGACCCGCGCCGACGCCGATGCGCTGCTGTCGCGGATCGAGCCGGTGGGCAGCCTGTCGGCCATGGCGGGATGCGAACTGGTGATCGAGGCGGCGACCGAGCGGGAAGCGATCAAGCGCGCCATCTTCGAGGAAGTCGGCAAGGGGATGTCCGAGACTGCGATCCTGGCGACCAACACCTCGTCCATCCCGATCACCCGACTGGCGCAGGCCGCGCCCGACGCGGCGCGCTTCGTCGGGGTCCACTTCTTCAACCCCGTACCCGTCATGGGCCTGATCGAGCTGATCCGTGGCCTTGCCACCTCGGACGAGACGGTCGCCCGGGTCGAAAGCTTCGCGCAGGAACTGGGCAAGCGCGTGGTCCATGCCAATGACGCGCCGGGCTTCATCGTCAACCGCGTGCTGATGCCGATGATCAATGAGGCGATCTTCGCGCTGGGCGAGGGGGTGGCGACCATCCCGGACATCGACGCCGCGTGCCAGCTAGGGCTCAACCATCCGATGGGGCCGCTGACGCTGGCGGACTTTATCGGGCTCGACACCTGCCTGGAGATCACCCGCGTGTTGTTCGAGGGGACGGGCGATCCCAAATTCCGCCCCGCCCCGCTGCTGATCAAATATGTCGAAGCGGGCTGGTATGGCCGCAAGACCAAGCGCGGTTTCTATGATTATTCGGGCGCGGAGCCCGTGCCGACGCGGTAACCCCTATCCTCCCCGGTACGGGGAGGGGGACCATGCGAAGCATGGTGGAGGGGGATTGCTGCAAGAGACGACCGATGTGGCAAGCCCCCCTCCGTCAGGCCTTCGGCCTGCCACCTCCCCGCGAGCGGGGAGGATTTCAGAACGCGCCGTGGACGCGCACCGCGAGGATCTGGGCCGGGCCACGGTCGCGGTTGTAGCCCGGATGCTGGACATATTGCGCATCCAGCGTCACCGCGAGCGCCCGGAACAGCGCGACGTCGTAATAGGCCTCGGCAATCTCCTCCGCGCCCGCATTCGGCAGCTTGCCGTCACCGACCAGCACGCCCAGGCCGCCCGCCGCCAGATAGCGGCGATGCTCGGCCGAGATGCCATTGGCGATCAGTACCAGCCCGACCCGGTCCTGCGCCCGGCCCCAGCCCTGCCCGCTCAGCGACCCGCCAATCTGGGCGGTACGATCGATATCGGTGAAGTCATAGGGCTCGATCGACCCGTCGCTCACCCCGATACGGGCGAACAAGCCCAGCGTATCGGTCAGCGCCTGGTCCATGTTCATATAGCCGCCGACCCGCGTCATCCGCCGCCGGGTGACCGACGGATCGACCGCGCCGCCGGTCGCCGCGGCATAGGCCAGCGCCTCGTCGAAGCGGCTGAACTTGCCGCGATTGCGGAAGAACCCGAAGCTTACCGATCCCGGCCGCCCGGCAATCTGATGGCGATGCTCGACCTCAGCATCGATCTGATACTGGCCGAAGCCATGTTCCAGCCGCTCGCCATTGGGAATGGTCGACAGGTTGAACAGCCCGGTACGAAGCGTCCAGGCGCCGCGATAGAGTTCACCCGCAATGCCGGTGGTATAGCCCCAGGCATCGGCGGCATAATCGAAGCTGCCGGTATCGACCGCCGACCAGTTCAGGAAATCGCCGCGCGGGTCATGCGCATAGGCGTTGGTGTCGAACACATCGCCCACCCCGAACTTGCCGATGGTCAGGACGATCCGGTCGACCGAGCGCGATCCGCCCAGCTGGTTGGCCACCCCCGCCACCGTCTCGGACGCGCCGCCCAGGCCGATGGTCTGGCGGAAAAAGGCGCGCTGCAGCCGGAAATAGGGTTCGGACTTGCCGACCTTATACGCCTCGGCGCTGGGGAAACCGGCGACGCCCAGCGTGTTGGACAGGCCGAAGCCCTGGTCGATCTCCGGGTTCACCCACAGCTCGCCGCCCTTCCATGTCCGCGCGCCGATAAAGGCGGTGACGTCGGCGGTTTCCTTCAGCTGGCGCGGGGTCAGGCTGTTGTCGCCGACATAGGGCGAGGCGAAGCCGCCCACGCCCTGCGCGACGAAGGTCGCCTGGCCATGGATGGCGACATCCTGCTGCGGGGCGTCCTGCGCGAAGGCGGGACGCGCGACGAGGAACAGGCCGCACAGCGCGGCCCGCGACACGATCTTGATCATTGATGGTCCCCCTGGATCAGGCCGACGGACGCTCGCGGCGCAGGGCCTGCGGACGGGTGGTGGCGACCGCGCGAAGCAGCCGCGCCCGCTCGAGGGGAACGCTCGCCATCAGCGTGGCGAGGGAATGGGCGCGGACATGCGCGCGGAACAGGGTACGGGTCATGATAGACCTCCTTCGGGTTCATGTGGTCGAGCCCGGCGGAGGTCGGCGAGATACGGCTCTAGCGGGCCGCGCTCGGCGACCCCGTCAGGCCCGTCAGACGGTCGGCAAGGATGTGGACGCCGAAGCGCCTACTGTCCTCGTCGCCGGACAAGGGACTAGATCGGGGCATTGTGATCCTAAGTGTGAGTCGGCTCTTACGGCCGACAAGGCGCGCCATAACGCCCTTGTAAGGGGGATCAACCCCCAATTCCTCCCCGGCACGGGGAGGGGGACCATGCGTAGCATGGTAGAGGGGGCGGGCCGCAAAGGGAGTCCTATGGGGATGTCACCCTCCGTCAGGGCTTCGCCCTGCCACCTCCCCTTCCAGGGGAGGAATTTACGCGATCAGCAGACCCGCCAGCGCCGCGGACATCAGGTTCGCGAGGCTCCCGGCGACCAGCGCACGGATGCCCAGGCGGGCGATGGTCGGCCGCTGGTTGGGAGCGAGGCTGCCCGTCACCGCCATCTGGATCGCGATCGACGAGAAATTGGCGAATCCGCACAGCGCGAAGGTAACCACCGCGACCGTGCGCGGCGACAGCTGTGCGGCCTGCTTGCCCAGGTCGATATAGGCGACGAACTCGTTCAGCACGATCTTCTCGCCGAACAGGCCGCCCGCGATGCCCGCTTCCTTCCACGGCACGTTGAGCAGCGCCATGATCGGTTGGAATACATAACCGAGCAGCGCCTGGAAGCTCAGCCCCGGAATGCCGACCAGATTGCCCAGGCTGCCGAGCAGGCCGTTGGCCAGCGCGACCAAGGCGACGAACGCCAGCACCATCGCGCCGACCGCGACGGCCAGCTTCACGCCGGTCTGCGCACCCTGGGCGGCGGCCATGATGATGTTGGCGGGCTTTTCCTCGTCATGGGTCGCTTCGGCCAGTGCGATCTTCTCGTCCTCGATCACATCGCCCAGCGGCAGCTGGCCCGCTGGCGGTTCGATCCGGTCGGGCATGATGATCTTGGCCATCAGGATGCCGCCCGGCGCTGCCATGAAGCTGGCCGCCAGCAGATATTCGATCGAGATGCCCATAGAGGCATAGGCCGCCAGGATCGTGCCCGCGACGCCCGCCATGCCGCTGGTCATCACGGTGAACAGCTGCGCCGGGGTGAGACCGGCCAGATAGGGGCGGATGACGAGCGGCGATTCGGACTGGCCGACGAATACGTTGGCGGCGGCGCAGAGCGACTCCACCTTCGACACGCCGATCACCTTCTCGATCGCCCCGCCCAGCCAGCGCACGACCAGCTGCATGATCCCCAGATAATAGAGGATCGAGACGAGCGCGGCGAAGAAGATGATGACGGGCAGCGCCTGGATCGCGAAGTTGCGGCCCAGCGGATCGGATGCGAGCGCGCCGAACAGGAACTTGGTCCCCTCATTCGCATAGCCGAGAAGCCCTGCGACCCCGCCCGACAGCCATTGCAGCACATGCTTGCCCCAGGGGACGTAGAGAATGAGGACCGCGATCCCCGCCTGCAGCGCAAAGGCCGCGCCGACGACGCGCAACCGGATGGCGCGCCGGTCGGTCGACAGGGCCACCGCGATGGCCAGAATGACAACTATGCCTGCGATACCGATGGCAAAACGATTCATGCGCGCTGCTTAAATAGACCGCTTGGGGCGGGTGGTGGAACGGACGCGGCCCCCCGGCTGCGCGGGGGACGATCATAAGCATGGTCACGCGCGACCGCCATAGTTTTGATCGGAGGGTAAAATCCTCCCCTGCCAAGGGGAGGGGGACCGCCGCGAAGCGGTGGTGGTGGAGGCGTGCCGCAAAGGGCGGCCTGTGTGGACATCCCCCTCCACCATCCTGCGGATGGTCCCCCTCCCCGTGCCGGGGAGGATCAGCCCGTCAGACCCGACGCCGTGGCCAGGCCCAGAAACGCCAGGAAGCCGATCGAGTCCGTCGTCATCGTCACGAACACCGACGAGGCCACCGCCGGATCGGCGTCGAACCGGTCCAGTGTGACGGGCACCAGCACGCCCGCCAATCCCGCGATGATGATGTTGGTCAGCATCGCCGCCGCGATCACCATGCCCAGCGCGGGATTGCCGAAGACCAGGCTGACGCCGATCCCGATCACGGCGGCCACGGTCAGGCCGTTCATCATCGCCACGCGGATTTCGCGCATGATCGCGCGCGCCGTGTTCGACTGGGTCAGCTGGTTGGTCGCCAGCGCCCGGACCGTCACCGCCAGCGTCTGCGTGCCCGCATTGCCGCCGACGCCCGCGACGATCGGCATCAGCGTGGCCAGCGCCACCATCCGCGCGATCGTCCCCTCGAACGCCGCGATCACCGACGAGGCGACCATCGCGGTCACGAGGTTGGCGATCAACCAGCGGACGCGGCTCTTATAGCTGTCGAGGATCGGCTCGTTGATGTCGCCCTCGCCCGCACCCGACAGGCGCAGCACGTCCTCGCCCGCCTCCTGCTGGATGATGTGGACGATATCGTCGACGGTGATCATGCCGACCAGCCGTCCGCTGGCATCGACCACGGCGGCCGAGATCAGCGCATATTTCTGGAAGCGCAGCGCGACCTCTTCCTGGTCCATGTCGACCGGGATCAGCGTCTGTTCGCGCTTCATCACGTCGCCGATCGCGATGCCGCCCGGCGCGCGGAGAATCCAAGACAGCTGGCACGTGCCGATCGGTCGGTGGCCGGGATCGACGACGAAGATTTCCCAGAAGTCTGTGGTCAGCTGTTCGTCGTCGCGCAGGAATTCGATCGTCTGGGCGACCGTCCAATGCTCGGGCACCGCGATCAGCTCGCGCTGCATCAGGCGACCGGCGGACTCCTCGGGGAAGGACAGCGCCTCCTCGATCGCGGCACGGTCGTCGGGGTCGAGCGCGCGCAGCACCGCGCGCTGCTCGTCCTCGTCCATGTCCTCGATGATCGCGACCGCATCGTCGGTGTCGAGTTCCGACGCGATGTCGGCGACTTCATGCGGTTCGAGCGCCTGGATCAGCTGCTCGCGCACATAGTCGTTCATCTCGGCGAAGACGTCGCCGTTCAGCAGGTCGGTGACCGCGCGCGCCAGGTTGACGCGTTCCTCGTCGCCGACCAGCTCGAACAGGTCGGCGATGTCGGCGGGGTGGAGCGGCTCGACCAGCGCCCGCGCGCCCTCGTCGTCGCCATCCTCCAGCGCGGCGAGCACGCTGGTGACATATTCGGGCTTCAGCCGGTCATCCTCGTCCAGCTGCGTTTCGGGCAGCGGGGTTTCGGTTTCGAGTTCGGGGAGTTCGGTGTCGCTGATCTCGGCCTCCCTCGATCGATCATGAACGCTGTGTCACGCCTCTAAACTGCGACGGCGGCATTTGCCAGCGGGCGTGTGAACGCCTACCTGCGCACCATCAACCAAGGAAGAACCCTTATGGCCGAGACCTTTTCCAAGCTGACCCTGACGCTCGAGAGCGGCGATGTCGTCATCACCCTGCGCCCCGACCTGGCGCCCGAGCATGTCGCGCGCATCGGCGGCCTTGCCAATGAAGGCTTTTACGACGGCGTCGTGTTCCACCGCGTGATCCCCGGCTTCATGGCGCAGGGCGGCGACCCCACCGGCACCGGCATGTCGGGTTCGGACAAGCCCAACCTGAAGCAGGAATTCAACGCCGAGCCGCACGTGCGCGGCACCTGCTCGATGGCGCGGACCAACGATCCGAACTCGGCCAATTCGCAGTTCTTCATCTGCTTCGACGACGCGCGCTTCCTCGACCGCCAGTACACCGTCTGGGGCCAGGTCGAGAGCGGCATGGAACATGTCGACGCGCTGCCCAAGGGCGAGCCGCCCCGCAATCCGGGCAAGATCATCAAGGCGACCGCGGAGTAATTCTTCCGCGAGAGCTGAAGGGAGGGGGAGTCTCGAAAGGGGCTCCCCCTTTTTGTTTGGCCCCTCCTGCCCGCAGGCACACCCCTCCCGTAAACGGGAGGGGATGGGGGAGGGTATGGAGTCTCACAGAGGCCGACCTTTGCGGCTCTTACCCCTCCCCAACCCCTCCCCCTGCCGGGAGAGGGGCTATCGCGGTGGGAGATGGCGGGAATTCATCAAACGTCCCGAAACACCGGCAGCCGCCGCTCCATATTCGCCCGCACCGCTTCCCGGTGGTTCGCGCCCTGAATCAGCGCCACCTGCTCGGCGCTCTCCATCGCCAGCATTTGCTCCGGTTCGCTTCCCATTGCCGCGAACAGCCGCTTGGCGCTCCGCACCGCATCGGGGCTTCGCCCGGCGATTTTCCGCGCCAGCGCCAGCGCCTCGGCATGCGGATCCTCCGCCAGCCGGGTGACGAATCCCGCCGCCTGTGCCTCGACCGCATCGAATTCGCGCGCGGTATAGACCCATTCGCGAAGCACATCCTGACGCACCCCGCCCCACAGCGCGAAGCCGCCCATGTCGGGGACGATGCCCCAATGCAGCTCGCGAATCGCAAAGCGGGTGGCGGGATGCGCCAGCCGGATGTCCGCGCCGCCCATGATCTGGGTCGCGCCGCCGAACACCACGCCGTGGACGGCCGCGATCACCGGCACCGGCAGCGTCCGCCAGCCCCAGGCGACCTGCTGCACCGGATTGGCCAGGCCATGGCTGCGCGCCGACAGGTCCAGCCCCGCCAGATCGCCTCCCGCCATCGCCGCCATGTCGAGGCCGGAGCAGAACCCCTCCCCCTCGCCCGACAGCACCACGGCGCGCAGATCGGACCGCGACGACAGCGCGTCGATCGCCTCGGCCAGCGCATCGAACATCGCGCGGTCGATGGCGTTCAGCTTTTCCCCGCGCGCCAGACGCACATCGGCCACGCCGTCCGTCACCGCGATCGTCACCCGGCCGTCCATATTTCTCTCCTTTTGCGCCAGCGCGTGGCTCGTGTAGAGCATCGCATCATGGGGTTCGACATGGAACGCTTCGTCGCGATGGGCGGCCTGGGCGGCGGGCATGGCCAGCATCTGGGCATCGCGTACCGCGCGCACGGGGAAGACTGGGCGGAGCTGGCGCTGCCCTACGACGCCCGGCTGATCGGCGATCCGACCAGCGGCGTGATCGCCTCCGGACCGATCGTCGCGATGATGGACATGGCGACCAGCGTCGCCGTCTGGCTGAAGCGAGGGCATTTCGAGCCGCATGTGACGCTGGACCTGCGGGTCGATTATCTCCGCCCCGCCGTCCCCGAACGCACCGTGATCGGACGTGGGGAGTGTTATCGCCTGACCCGCAGCATCGCCTTTGTCCGGGGCATCGCGCATGACGGCGACCCCGACGATCCGGTCGCGCATGTCGCGGGCACCTTTATCGGCATGACCGCATGAGCGCCCCCCGTACCGGCATCGGCCAGGTGATGGTGCTGCCCCCCTATGCGGAATGGCTTGGCTGTTCGATCGAATGGGTCGACGGGCTGCCGCAGCTGATCATGCCGTTCGGCGAGCATGTGATGGGCTGGCCGGGCCTGCTACAGGGCGGGGCGATCGCCGGGCTGCTGGAGGTGGCGGGGATCGCCGCACTGACCCACCGCCTGTCGAACGAGGGAACGACGCGGATCAAGCCGGTGACGGTCACGACCGATTATCTGCGTACCGGTCGTGACCATCCCACCCGCGCGGTCGGCACCATCCTGCGCCTCGGCCAGCGGACCGCCAATGTCGAGGTGACCGCCTGGCAGAAGGATCGCGAAAAGCCGATCGCGACCGCGCGGTTGAATTACCGCATCCTGCGCGGCTGAGGTTTCGCCAGGGCCTGTTTGATCGCGGCATCGGCGACCGGCGCCATGGCGGCATAGCCCTGTGCATTGGGATGCACCCCGTCGGTGCCATAGGCCGGGTTCAGCGCGTCCCCGACATGCAGGACCGACCAGTAATCCGCATAGGTCGCGCCGACGCGCTTGGCGTAGTCCCTCAGCCACGCATTCAGCGTCGCGATGCGCGGGGCGGTGGCCAGGCCCGGCTTCCATTCGAAATGATCGGCGGGCGGGATCGAGGCCAGGATCACGCGGATGCCATGCGCCTGGGCCAGCTCGACCATCGACATGATATTGCCCTGAACCTGCGCGTCGGTCGTCGGGCCGGTATTGCCCGCAATATCGTTGGTGCCCGCCATGATCTGCACCACCGCCGGATGCAGGTCGATCACGTCCTGGCGAAAGCGCAGCAGCATCTGCGAGGTCGTCTGGCCGCTGATCCCGCGCCCGATCCGACCGGGGGTGAAGAATTGCGGCATCTTGCCGACCCAACCCTCGGTGATCGAATCGCCCATGAAGACCACGCGCGGCTGCCCCGCCACCGGCGCAGGCAGCTTCGCATTATCCTCGCGGTAGCGCGCCAGATAGGCGAAGTCGTTGTGCAACCGCTCCTCCCATTCGCGGGTCCAGCGCTGCGAGTCGGTTTCCTTCGGCGCGGTCTGCGCGGCGGCGGGTGCGGCAAGCGTCAGCGCCATCAGCGCGGTCAGGATCACCCGGCTCACGGACGCAGGTCCGTGGCGGTCGCGGTGACGTTCCAGCCGCGCAAGGCGACCATCGGCTTGTCCGCCTTGGCCGTGGGATAGCGAATCTCGATCACGCGGGTCTCTCCGGGCATCAGGGTGACGTAATTGTCGCTGAAATAGGCGGGCAGCACCTGGCTGCCGTCGGCATTCATCACGGTCAGCTTGGTCTCGATCGCAGGGGTCGTGCCGCCATTGGTCAGGGTGACACTGGCCAGCGTTTCCTCGCCTTGCGCTTGCGTCGTCGCCGTCGCGGTGACGGGGGCCGCCCCCATGGCGGTCAGCGCGCGGTAACCCGCATCGTCCGCCGCTTCCCAATAGCTGTTGGTCGACAGGACCTGTCCGCCCGCATCGGTCGCCTCCAGCCGGACGAGCACCGGCCCGCGCTTCATGGCGGGTGCCAGGTCGAGGGCGAGCGCGGGCGTCACCCCCTCGGCACCCGCGACGATCTTCGCCTCCTGCTCGCTTTCGGTCCGGCCATCGAGCCCGACGACCTTCGCGCGCACCTGCACGCCCTTCAGCGCGTCGCGGGTGTTGTTGACCAGCACGACACGGTGGTCGGGCAGGTTCATCTGGACGTGGATCGGCTCGGCGGCCTTCTTGACACCGTAAAAGGCGGCGTGCGTGTCATAGTCGGACGAGAAGATCTGCCATGCCGAGGACGGCCAGGCGGGTTGGGTCATCCACAGCATCCGGCCGGAATTTTCGGTCCAGAGCCCGGCGTTCATCCCCTCGAAGATGGCGCGATAGGATTCATACTCCATCATCTGCGCCTTGCGCTCGAAATCCTCCAGCCCGGTGGCGGGGCCGAAGCGGCGTTCGAGCACGTCCATATAGGTCTTCACCGCGCCGTTCCCGGTCTGGTGCCAGTCATGATAGGCCCAGACATCGCCGATCGGCCAACGATCCGCCTCGGCCGGGATGGTTCGCTTCCACGATTCCAGCGTCGGCAGCGAGGGGGTGCCGACCTCGACCGAGAAGCCCTTGGCGTGCGTCGTGAAATATTCGACCGGCGGCCGCCAGTTATAGGGGCCCGAGCCTTGCAGGTTCACCGCGTTGGACGAGGGCATATAGAGCCGCGTCCCGTCCTCGGCGCGCAGCAGATTGTCGAGCCCGCTATTCAGGATCGGCTGCGGTACGCCCTCGTTCCGCCCGAACCAGGCGACGATCGAGGGGTGGTTGCGATAGCGACGCACCACGTCGGTCGCATTGGCCAGGAACAGCTGCGGGTCCTCGGCCTCCATATTGTAATCCTGGGTCGACTCCCAGAAGTCGGACAGGACCATCAGGCCATATTCGTCGGCCAGGTCGAAGAAGCTGTCCTCGGTATTCTGGCCGACCCAGTTGCGCACGATGTTGAGATGCGCGTCGCGGTGCAGGCGGAAGAACGGCTCCAGATGCGCGCGGTCGACGCGCTTCATGAAATCGTCCATGCCGATATTGCCGCCCCGCGCCGCGATCCGCACGCCGTTGATACGCAGGACGAGGTACGGCGCGAGTCGCGGATCGTCGGTGACTTTGCTGACCGCCGCCGACTGGTCGCCGCCCGGCGTAAAGCTCATCGCCCAGCCACCCGCCGTCTTGCGGATGCCCGCATGGCTGGTGTCCACGATCCTGGGTCCGCCCCGCACCCGGTTGAGGTCCAGCGTCACCCGCTCCAGATCGCCGTCACCGTCGAACAGCGACAGGTCATAGGTCACCTGCCGCATCCCGAAGCGCAAAGCCTTGCTGTCCGACAGCGCGCCATCGACCGCCGCCGTCAGCGCGAGGTTATGCAGCGCGGGGTCGCCATAACCATTGGGCCACCAGAGGCGCGGGTTCCTGACCGACAGTTGCGGGAACTCGGACGGCGACAGGACGGCGCGAATCGTCTGGCCCGGCGCGACCGTCACCGGCTTTTCGACCACCACATCGTCGAACACCGCGCGCACCGTCGTCGTCACCGGCGCCTGGCCGTTATTGGTGACCGGCACCGCGATCTCGACATCGGCGACGGAATTGTCGGGCTTGGGCAGCGTCGTCACCACCTGCGGATCGCCGATCACCGCCGGGCCGGTCGCGGCCAGCGTCACGCCCTGCCACAGCCCGGTATTGCGGTCGCGGACCGAGGGGATCCAGTCCCAGCCCTCGGTCGCGACGAAGGTCGGGCCGTCCATCATCTGGACACCGCCATTCTCTCCGACGCCCGCCGTCATGGATTCCTCATGCGCAAGGCCCGGATGCGGCGGCGGCGACACCCGCACCGCGATCGCATTGCGCCCGGCGACCAGCGTCACGGGGAAGCGTCCCCGGATGAAGGCACCCTTCATCGTCCCCGCCATCCGGCCATTGACCCAGACCTCGGCCGAGTAATTCACCCCGTTGAAGGTCAGCCACATCGTCCGCCCGGCGGTCTCGGCGGGCGTATCGAACTCGGTGCGATACCAGTAATCCTGCCGCGCCAGCGTCTCGGGGATCGACAGGTTGTTCAGCCCGATCGCGGGATCGGGATAGACGCCGCGATCGACCAGCGTCGTCAGTACCGTGCCCGGCACGGTCGCGGCATACCATTTGCTCGCGTCGAAATTACCCTGTGACAGGTCTCCGCCGCCGGGGCCGACCTTGGCCGCCTCGATCAGCCGCCAGCCATTGACCGCCCATTGGCCGGTCGCAGTCGAGACGAGCGCAGGCGCCTTGGATTCGGGCTTGGCCGTGCCGCTGGTCGGGATCGGGGCCTTGGACTGGGGCAGGGTCCAGGCGTCCTGCGGCGTGGTCTGCCCCTGCATCTGGCGGGTCTGATAGGGCCAGCTGGGGCTGCCGGTCTGGAGCGCGATCTTCGCCGGATCGGGTGCGCGACGCGCGGCGACCCGGATGGCCAGCGGATCGACCGCCTCGCGCACCATGCGGAAATCGACGACCTTGCCCGAAAAGACGGGCTGATAGCTGCGCGGCGCCAGCGTCGCCACGCCAGTCACGGGCTCCAGCGACAGGCCGCGCTGCACCACCTGGCGGCCGTTCACGAACAGCCGGACGATCTTTCCGTCATAGCTGGCGGCGATATAGGTCCATTTGTTGCGATCGGCATCGCCGCCGCCCTGGACCACCCCCGCCTCGGTGACGAGCGCGGGCTGGCCGTCGACCAGGGCCAGATAGCGGCGCGGGCCCCCGGTGGGGTTGCCGAAGCCGCCGATCAGCATCGTCGTGCCCTTGCCCATGACGCTGCGCGGCTGGACCCAGGCGGACAGCGTCCAGTTCGGAGCGACGACCGGCGACGTGACGATGGCGCGGGCGTAGGAATCGCCACCGGGCGGCAGATCGGCGTTGATCGGGCCCAGGGGTTGCGCGGGCACGGGCGCACTCGTCTGCGCCGAGCCGGCCAGGCTCCACATGAGCGCCGTCACTGATGCCAGAGCCCCCATCGCTCTTGCCGCCGCCACGCTCATGCCTGCTCCTTTTGAATCGCCGCGGGATAAAGCAAATGAAAAGCCCTAAAGTCAAAGGGCGTGCACTTAACGCCTGAAGCGGTCGATCGCCTCGTGAATTCCGGTCCAGACTTTACCGAGTTGCTCCACCGTGATCGAATAAGGCGGCATCACATAGATGGTGTTGCCCATCGGCCGGACGAGCAGGTCACGCTCCCTGAAGTGCGCCAGCAGTCGGGGGGCCAGGTCGGACAGATAATCCTGCCCCGCGCCCAGCTCGAACGCGGCGATGGTGCCGAGCTGACGGGGGCTGTGGACCGACGCTTCGCTTGCCACGGTCGCCAGATGCCGCGCTTGCGCCGCCGCCAGCGCGTCGATCCGCGCCTGGACCGGCTCCTCGCGCCAGATCGCCAGATTGGCCGCCGCCGCCGCGCAGGCGATGGGGTTGGCGGTGTAGCTGGACGAGTGGAAGAACTGTTTCGACCGGTCGGTCTCGGACCAGTGCGCCTGGAAGATCGGCTCGATCGCCAGCGTCACCGCCAGCGGCACCGCGCCGCCGGTCAGCCCCTTGGACAGGCAGAGAATGTCGGGCACCACGCCAGCCTGTTCGCAGGCGAACAGCGTGCCCGTGCGGCCCCAGCCGGTCATGATCTCGTCGGCGATGAACAGCACGCCGTGCGCGGCGCAAATGTCGCGCATCGCGGCCAGCGTCTCGGGCGCGTAGCGCAACATGCCCCCTGCCCCGAGCACCAAAGGCTCGACGATGAAGGCCGCCGCACCCGCCCGGCACTCCGCCTCCAGCGCGTCGATCCGCGCCTGGACCGGCTCCTCGCGCCA
>CAJYRW010000013.1:0-50119 GCA_913777475.1 uncultured Sphingomonas sp.
CCGATGCGCTGATCGCCGCCGATATCGACGCCTATCTCGCCACCCATGCCGCCAAGTCGATGCTGCGCTTCATCACCTGCGGCTCGGTCGATGACGGCAAGTCGACGCTGATCGGGCGGCTGCTCTACGACTCGAAGACGATCTTCGAGGACCAGCTGAGCCAGCTGGAGGCGGACAGCCGCCGGGTCGGCACGCAAGGGGCGAATATCGACTTCGCGCTGCTGGTCGACGGCCTCGCCGCCGAGCGTGAGCAGGGCATCACCATCGATGTCGCCTACCGCTTCTTCGCGACGGAGAAGCGCAAGTTCATCGTCGCAGATACGCCCGGCCACGAGCAATATACGCGCAACATGGTGACCGGCGCGTCCACCGCCGATCTGGCGGTGATCCTGATCGACGCGCGGAAAGGTGTGCTGACCCAGACGCGGCGGCACAGCTATCTGGCACATTTGGTCGGCATCAAGGAGATCGTGCTGGCGGTCAACAAGATGGACCTGGTCGGTCATGACCAGTCAGTCTTCGACGCCATCGTCGCCGATTATGCGGCTTTCGCGAAGACCATCGGGATCGAACGCTTCACCGCCATCCCGCTGTCGGGATTGAGCGGCGCGAACGTCGCCACCGCGTCGCCCGACATGCCCTGGTATGACGGCCCCGCTTTGCTGCCGCATCTGGAGACCGTGACGATCGATGGCGACCGCGCAGTCAACGCGGCGTTCCGGATGCCGGTGCAATGGGTCAATCGGCCGGACTTGGACTTCCGAGGCTTTGCGGGTCTGATCGCTAGCGGCCGGGTATCGGTCGGCGACCGGGTACGGATCGCACCCTCCGGCAAGACCACCAGCATTGCGCGGATCGTCACCTATGACGGCGACCGCGAACAGGCGATTGCGGGCGAAGCGGTGACCCTGGTCCTCGCCGAGGAGGTCGACTGCTCGCGCGGCGACGTGATCGCCGCCGCCGAGGACCCGCCCGAGATCGCTGACCAGTTCGTCGCCACCATCGTCTGGATGGCCGACGCAGCCTTGGTCCCGGGGCGTAGCTATTCGCTGAAGCTCGGCACGCAGCTGGTCGGCGCGACCGTCCAGCCGCCGCGCCATGTCGTCGACGTCAACAGCCAGGAACAGCGGCCCGCCGACACGCTGGCGCTCAACGATATCGGACTGGCGGAAGTCTATGCCGACCGCCCGATCGTATTCGAGCCCTATGAGAAGGGCAGTGCGCTCGGTGGTTTCATCCTGATCGACCGCGCGACCAATGCCACGGTCGCGGCGGGCATGATCGACCATGCGCTGCGCCGGGCGCAGAACGTGCATTGGCAGTCGGCCATCATCACGCGCGAGGCCCATGCGCGGCAAAAGGGCCAAGCCCCCAAGGTCCTATGGTTCACCGGCCTCTCCGGCTCGGGCAAATCGACCATCGCCAACATGGTCGAACAGAAGCTGCACAGCATGAGCCGCCACAGCTTCCTACTGGACGGCGACAATATCCGCCATGGCCTGAACCGCGACCTCGACTTCTCCGAAGCAGGTCGGGTCGAGAATATCCGCCGGGTGGGCGAGGTCGCCAAGCTGATGGCCGATGCGGGCCTCATCGTGCTGACCGCCTTCATCTCGCCGTTCAAGGCCGAGCGGGACATGGTTCGTGCCCTGCTGCCCGAGGGTGAGTTCGTCGAGATTTTCGTCGATACCCCGCTGGATGTCGCCGAAGACCGCGACGTGAAGGGCCTCTATGCCAAGGCGCGGGCTGGCGAGATTGCCGAGTTCACGGGCATCTCCAGCCCCTATGAAGCACCCGAACGGCCCGAAATCCGGATCGACACGACGAAGGAGACGGCGGAACAGGCCGCATCGCGGATCGTCGAGCATGTGCTGGGCATCTGGAGTTACGATCTGTGACCGACGCCGAACTGGCTCGCCTGGTCGCTATCGAGGCGGGCGAACTACTTAAGTCCCTCCGCGCGTCGAGCGGGCTGGAGGGCGCGGCCCTTGGCGCGCTGGGCGACAAAGAGGCCAATACGCTGATCCTGGACCGGCTGCGCGCCGCGCGGCCCGAAGACTTCATCCTGTCGGAGGAATCGGTCGACGACCGTGCGCGGTGCGCTGCCAGCCGGGTCTGGATCGTCGATCCGCTCGACGGCACCCGCGAATATGCCAGCGGGTCGAGCGAGTGGGCGGTGCATATCGGCCTAGCCATCGACGGCCGTCCGGCACTGGGTGCGGTGTCGGTGCCCGACCGCGATCAGGTGTTCGCGACCGACGACCTGCCCCCCCAACATCCCCCCTGCCCGGCGGGCCTGCGCGTCGTCGTCAGCCGTAGCCGCGCGCCCGATATTGCGACGTGCGTCGGCAATCGGCTGGGGGCCATCATGATCCCGATGGGGTCGGCGGGTGCCAAGGCGATGGCGGTCGTGGAGGGGCGCGCCGATGTCTATCTGCATGACGGCGGTCAATATGAATGGGACAATTGCGCTCCTGCTGCCGTCGCTCTCGCGGCCGGGCTCCACGCCTCGCGGATCGACGGTTCGCCGCTTGTCTATAATTGTGAGAACCCCCTGTTGCCCGACCTGCTGATCTGCCGCCGGGAGGTCGCCGATACCGTGCTGGAAGCGATTGCCCGGGGCTGATACAGGTTTCGGAAATGTGACCTTGTAACGTCTCATTCCCTCGTTCATGGGTCGCCGATGACGCTCATTCCCCTTGCCTTCGGACTGGCGGCCATGGTCGCGACGTTGGCGGGCGGGCTGCTGGCGTTGCGCTTGCGGCACCGGATCGGGCTGGTACTCGGCCTGACCGCCGGGATCGTCGTCGGCGTCGCGCTGTTCGATCTGGTGCCCGAGGCGTTGGAGTTGGCGGCGGATCGCTGGCCGGTGCGGGCGCTGATGGCGTTCACCGCGCTGGGGCTGGCGGGCTATATGCTGCTCGACCGGTTGCTGGCGAAAATCCCGCGAGCCGCCGCCGCATCTTGGCGCGGCGACCTGGGTCCGGCGATGCTATGCCTGCACAGCCTGATGGATGGGCTGGGCATCGGCGTCGCGTTTCAGATCGATACGGCGGCGGGCTGGATGATCGCCCTGGCCGTCCTGACCCATGACGTGGCGGACGGGGTCAACACCGTCTCACTGAGCCTCGCGGCGCGGTCCGAGGCGGCCGCGCGGCGCTGGCTGGTGCTGAACGGAATCGCACCGATGTTGGGCGTCGTCATCGGCTTGGCCATCTCGATCCCCTCGACCATGCTCGCCCCGCTGATGGCGCTGTTCGCGGGCATCTTCCTGTACATCGGTGCGTGCGAACTGGTGCCGCGCAGCCAGTCCCTCGATCCCCGGCTGAGGACGGGCATAGGAACCCTTGCGGGCATCGTGCTGATGCTCGCCGTCACCCATTTCGCGCATTGAGGTAAAGGGCACCGTCGCCACCTGAGTTTGGGCTGGCGGCGATGCCCACCGCCTCAGATGGTCTGGACGGCCTCTGCCGCCGCATTGGTCCCGCCCTCGGCCAAGCCGGTCAGCTTTTCGTCGGTCGCCTTTTCCTCGGCCAGCGTCTCATCGAGGATCGCCGCGCAATCGCTGCGCCCCAGCTGACGCGCCCAGGCGACGAGCGTTCCATAGCGAGCGATTTCATAATGCTCGACCGCCTGAGCCGCCGCAATCAGCGCCGCGTCCAGGACGCGCTTGTCGGCGACCTCGCCCGCCACCTCATTGGCTTCCTTGATGATGCCGTCGATGGCTGGGCACGTCACCGCCTTGGGCGTTTCGCCGAGCATCTCGAACACCTGTTCCAGCCGCCGGATCTGGCCTTCGGTCTCGCGCAGGTGCTGCTCGAACCCCGCCTTCAATTGAGCGTCGGTTGCTTTGTCGATCATCTTGGGCAGTGCCTTCGTGATCTGATGCTCGGCGTAATAAATGTCCTGAAGCTGGTGGACGAATAGGTCGTTCAGCGTCGCGATATCCTTGGAAAACAAGCCCATGATCGTCTCCTTTATGAAATGATGTTCAGCGGTCAGCCGAGCCGGGCTCGGCGATCTTGCGGTGTGCCTCGGCCAGGACGGACTGGGGCACGACGCCCGCGCCCGCGACCTGCGCCTTGTTCGCCAGTCCGGGGACGATATGGCCCTCACCCGCCTTCATGGCGTCCCAGCCCTTGCGCGCCACCTCGGCCGGGTCAGCCTTCTCGCCCGCGCCCACCCGGGTATCGAGCATGTCGGCCCGCGCGAAGAAGGCGGTGTCGGTCGGGCCGGGCATCAGGGTAGTCAGGGTAACGCCCCGATCCTCCTTCAACTCGTTGCGAAGCGCCTCGGTGAAGTTGTCGATGAACGCCTTGGTCGCGTTGTAGATCGCGTTGAAGGGGCCGGGAATGAAGCCGACGATCGATCCGGTCACCAGCACCTTGCCTTCGCCACGCCGGACCATGCCGGTCAGCACCCGCTGGAGCAGGTGCACCGTGCCGGTCACATTGGTGTCGATCGAGCGCCGCCAGTCCTCCACCGACTGATCGAGGAAGGACCCGCCCTTGCTGTTGCCCGCATTGGCGCACAGCACGTCGATGGCACGCCCATCGGCGGCGGAGAGCAGCGTGTCGACGCCCTCCCATGTCGCGAGATCGGCCTCGATGGCTTGGACCTGCGCCCCCAGCGCCGCCAGATCGCTGGCCGCGACATGGATGGCGGGCTCATCCGCGACGATCAGCAGGTCATAGCCGTCGCGCGCCGCACAGGCCGCCAGATGATAGCCGATACCCGTCGAGGCACCGGTCACGATTGCGAATTTCTCTGCCATGGCGCGTCTCCTTATTGACCGGGCTTCAGCACGATCTTGGTGACCTCGTTCTGCTGGTCGTGGAACATCCGGTAGCCCTCAGGTGCCTGGTCGAGCGGCATTCGGTGCGAGATGAGGAAGGTCGTGTCGATCTTCCCCTCCATGATCGCGTCGAGCAGTCCGGGCAGGTAATGCTGGACGTGCGTCTGCCCGGTCTTGAGCGTCAGCCCCTTCTGCATCACCGCACCCAGCGGAAACTTGTCGACAAAGCCGCCATAGACGGCGGGCATCGACACACGGCCGCCCTTGCGACAGGCCAGGATCGCCTGTCGGATGGCGTGGATGCGATCGGTACCGAGGAAGGTCGACGCCTTGATCTGGTCGATCGCATTGTCGACGAACATACCGTGCGCCTCCAGCCCGACCGAGTCGATCACGGCATCGGGACCGATCCCGCCAGTCATCTGCATCAGCGCGTCATAGGTCGCGCTCTGCTCGAAATTGATCGTCTCGGCGCCAAACTTGCGCGCCAATTCCAGCCGATGCGGGAAATGATCGATCGCGATCACCCGCTCGGCGCCCATCAGGAAGGCGGATTGGACCGCGAACAGCCCGACCGGACCGCAGCCCCAGACCGCGACCGTATCGCCGGGCTCGATCTGCGCATTTTCGGCCGCCATCCAGCCAGTGGGCAGGATGTCGGAGAGGAACAGCACCTTCTCGTCGTCCACGCCGTCCGGAATGACGATGGGGCCGGTATCGCTGAACGGCACCCGGACATATTCCGCCTGCCCGCCCGCATAACCACCGGTCATGTGGCTATAGCCGAACAGGGCCGACATCGGATGGCCGTAGAGTTCGCGCGCGATATCCTGATTGTCGGCGGGGTTGCCGTTCTCGCAACCCGAATATTGATGCTTGCCGCAATGATAGCAGGAGCCGCAGGCGATGGTGAACGGCACCACCACCTTCTGCCCCTTTTTCAGGGTCGAGCCCGATCCCGTCTCGACCACCTCGCCCATAAATTCATGGCCCAGGATATCGCCCGACTGCATCGTCGGGATATAGCCGTCATAGAGGTGAAGGTCGGAGCCGCAGATCGCGGTCGCCGTTACCTTGATGATCGCATCGCGCGGATTGATGATTTCAGGGTCGTCGACCGTGTCGATGCGGACATCGTGCTTGCCGTGCCAGGTCAGCGCTTTCATGCGGCCTGCTCCTCATATTGCCGACGGTTCATCGCATTGGTCGCGACCTCGCCCGTCTCCATCTGCTGCTTGAAGCGCGCCAGGTCGCGACGGAGCTGGATACGAGGTTCGCGCTGAAACAGTTTGGCGACCAGCTTGCCGATCATGCCGGCGGGCGGATCATAGAGGATAGTGGCGGTCACGATCGTCCCGCGCGGTCCGGCATCGCGAAAGGCGACACGGCCGGAATGGGCGACGTCCGCGCCTTCGGCCGATGCCCAGGCGATCAGGCTGTTCTCCTGTTCTTCGGTCACGACGGCGTCCCATTCGACGGTCGTGCCCCCGGGTGCCTTGACCACCCAGTGCGAACGGCGGTCATCAAGCACCTCGATCCACTCGACATTCTCCATGACCGTCGCCAGGTTCGCGAAATCGCGCCACCAGGCGTAGAGTTCGGCCACCGGGCGGTTGATCGTCACCGCCCAACCGGTCAGGCTGTCTCCCCGGTCCTCGACGGCTTCCTGGGTGGCGATACGGACGGCGGCCCTGCTGTCCTTTGACGTGGCAAGCGGCGCGTCGTCATAGGGTCTGTCGGCGATGTCGGGCATGGACCTCTCTCCTCATTCCTTGCACGGACAGCGATGGAGAAGACGGCTTGTTCCTTATTTTATGACGTTTTTACAATATCTTGATAAGCATCAATGATACAGCACAAGAAGCCTTGGGTCAGCCGCTAGAAACCCGCACCTGCGCCCGTCCGACCTTGCGCGACAGAGCCCTGGGATCGGGGATGGTCATCGAACGTGAGGACCAGATGAGGTCGCCCGCCCGCCGCGCGGCCTGCAGCATCCGGTTCACATGCACCGCCGTCAGCCCCAGCGCATCGGCCAGCGTTTCCTGCGTGATCGGCAGGTCATAACTCGCCCCTTGGGTCAGCCCGCTCATCGCCAGGCGCTCCCGAAGCTCCAGCATCAGGTCGCCGATCCGCTCCATCGCGTTCATCCGGCCCAGCCGGGCGATCTGGGCAAGCAGATAGGCCTCGTCGAGGGCATGCGCGACCGCATAGGCTTCGTCCAGACTGGGCGACGTGCCCCAGTCGGGCGGGACGCAGGTCGTCACCTCTGTCAGGGTAATGACACTGGTCGGCGCGACCGGACTGTGATGATGATAGTGACCGACGACATCGCCGGGTAGCAGGAAATTCAGGAACTGCCGCCGCCCGTCGAGGAGAATGCGAACGAGCGCCGCCCAGCCCGACAGGATCAATTGCGGGCTGGCGATGTCGCGCCCCTCCACCATCAGATCGCGACGCGGCCGATAGTGTTGCGGCCGCCCCATCGCCTCCGTCAGGGCCACGACGGCCGCTGAGTCCAGCGGCGCCAACCGCGACAGGCGGTGAATGGCTGGCGGAACATGGGAAAGAACGCTCACGGAAGGGTCCCCGCCGCATCCTTCGTGGACATGATCGTCCATGCCATGCCGACATGGCCCATTCCTCGGGAAAGCGGTGCGTTACGACACACATTCATCGCGGATAATCCTCATCGGGCCGACAACCGATTGTGGTCGAACGGCGAGAGCGATGACGCGACAGACGTCACCGGGCATTTCATCATTGGAGGTTCGAGCGGGCCGAACCGTCGGTCAGTCCCGGGTTCGCTTGCCGTCACGATGATCGCGAACGGGCCGGGCGTAACCGGGGCATCTTCCGTTCCCACGGTCTACGAACAACTGTTGCCGACGCTCCATAATGCACATCAATATCGTCTATTTTTCGGGTCTTATTTGAATAAACAGGGCAGGGTGTTGGATTTCCGGGGTATGGCGCGACACTATTGCTGCGCCATTCAGGCTGGTTTCGGGGTTCGGCAAAACGGCCTCTGGGGAAGCCACCGATGGACACGTCATCGGACATTCCCTTTCGCGATCGAAACCCTATGGTGCGCGCCTTGCTGTTGAAGAGGCTTTTTCCACGATGCGTTTCGCGACCCTGACCCGCCAGCCCGACGACCCCTTGCTGCGGATCATCGGCCAGCATGCCGCTGATCCCCGGCCCGACAAGATCGATCTGGGCGTCGGCGTCTTTCGCGACGAGGCCGGGCACACCCCGGTGATGACCGCGGTCAAGGCGGCGGAGGCCCGCCTGCTCGCCGAACAGTCGAGCAAATCCTATCTCGGTCCCGAAGGCGATATCGGCTTTGTCCGTGCACTCGCCGGACTGGTCATCGGCGACACGGTGGCCGCCGAACGCATCGTCGGGCTGCAGACGCCAGGTGGCACCGGCGCGCTCCGGCTGGCGGCGGAAGTGCTGGCACGCGCGGGCGTAGCGAAAATCTGGATCGGCAGCCCGAGCTGGGCCAACCACGCCCCGCTCTTCCGTCAGGCGGGCGTCGAACCGGCGCTGATCCCCTGTTTCGACCTGACCAGCCAGACCTTCGACCTGGACGGTTTCCTGGCTGGGTTGAACGGCGCGGCGGCTGGCGACGCGGTGCTGCTGCACGGCTGCTGCCACAACCCGATCGGGATCGATCCCGATGCGGCGGGCTGGGCCGCGATCGCGCAGAACGTGGCGACCCGCAACCTGCTGCCCGTGGTCGACCTGGCCTATCAGGGGCTGGGCGACGGTTTCGATGTCGATGCGGAGGGCGCTCGCACGATCCTGGCGGCGGTGCCGGAGGCGCTGCTGGCCTATTCCTGCGACAAGAATTTCGGGCTCTATCGCGAGCGGACCGGCGCGCTGTTCGCCCTGTCGCCCGACCACGACACAGGGGCCGTGGTCTTCTCGAACCTGCTCGCGCTCGCCCGCGCCAACTGGTCGATGCCGCCCGATCATGGCGCAGCGATCGTGCGGATCATCCTGGAAGACGAAGGCCTGACCGCCGAATGGCGCGACGAGTTGGAGACGATGCGCCAGCGATTGGAAAGCCTGCGCGCGGCGCTGGCGGCGGGTGGCCGGATCGGCGCGATCGATCTGGGCGCGGTGGCGCATGGCAAGGGCATGTTCGCCACCCTGCCGCTCTCGCCTGCGCAGGTGGAATGGCTGCGCGACCGGCACGGCATCTATATGGCGGGGTCCGGCCGGATCAACATCGCCGGGTTCAACACGACGGCGATCGGCCGCTTCCATGCGGCGCTGCGGGACATGGCGGCAAACGGCGTGGCGTAAGACGATACGGGAAGGGCGCGCCCGGATCGCCGGGCGCGCCCTTTTCGTTTAGCGGGCTGGGCCGGATGATCCCGGCCCCCTGCCCTTATTTGCCCGAATGGACGATGCGGTTGACGAGATTCTCGATCCGCTCCTGACGGCCCGAGCGGGGCTTCGGATCGATCGCCTGTTCTTCGGCAAGGTCCGCGATTCCGGCGAGGTCCAGCCCACCGATCTTCTGGCCGAATTCACCGTCCCAACCGGCATACCGCTCGGTCTTGATCGCATCCAGACGACCGTCCTCGATCAGCGCGGCGGCGTTCAGCAGGCCCTTGGCCACCACGTCGATCCCGCCGATATGGCCGTGGAACAGGTCGACCGCGTCCATCGACTGGCGACGCACCTTGGCGTCGAAGTTGAAGCCGCCCGTGGTGAAGCCGCCCGCGCGGATGATCTCCAGCACGGCCAGCGTCAGCTCCTCGACCGAGTTGGGGAATTGGTCGGTATCCCAGCCATTCTGGTGATCGCCGCGATTGGCGTCGATCGATCCGAAGATGCCCAGGGCCCCAGCGGTCGCGATCTCATGCTCGAAGGTGTGGCCAGCGAGCGTCGCATGGTTCGCCTCGATATTGACCTTCACTTCGTTTTCTAGGCCGTAAGCCTTGAGGAAGCCGTACACGGTGGCCGTGTCGAAGTCATACTGGTGCTTGGTCGGCTCGTGCGGCTTCGGTTCAATCAGGATGGTGCCGGTGAAGCCGATCTTGTGCTTGTGCTCGACGACCAGGGTCAGGAAGCGGCCGAGATTGTCTAGCTCGCGCTTCATATTGGTGTTGAGCAGCGTCTCGTAACCCTCGCGACCGCCCCACAGGACGTAGTTCGCGCCGCCCAGACGGTGCGTCGCCTCCAGCGCGTCGCGGACCTGCATTGCGCCGAAGGCATAGACTTCGGGGTCGGGGTTGGTCGCGCCACCGGCGGCGAAGCGCGGGTGGCTGAACAGATTGGCGGTGCCCCAGAGCAGCTTACGGCCCGACGAGGCCTGCAGCTTTTCGAGGTGATCGACCGCTTCGGCGAAATAGCGGCGATGCTCGGCGACGCCCTGCGCATCGGCCATCACGTCGACGTCGTGGAAGCAGTAATAGGGCACATCGAGCTTCGAGAAGAAGTCGAACGCCACCTCGCGCTTCTGCGCGGCGGCCGCGCTGTCATTGGCACCCGCATGCCAGGGGCGGTTGAACGTGCCGCCGCCGAACACGTCCGAGCCGGGCCAGCAGAAGGTGTGCCAGAAGCACGCGGCGAAGCGGAGATGCTCCTCCATCGTCTTGCCCAGCACGACGCGGTTCTTGTCGTAGAAGCGGTAGGCGAGCTCGTTCTCGCTGTCCGGGCCTTCATAGCGGATCGTCGGGATGTCGGCGAAAAAGTCGGTAGCCATGTTACGAATTCCTCGGAGTGATGCGGGAATAGCTGTCGCAGAAGCGCGCGATCTTGGGGGCGAAACGCTCGGCCAGTGCGGCGTCGGGGGAGATGATGTGGCTGACGGGCGGGGGCGCGCAGACCTCTTCCGGTGAACCGCCATCGACCGCCAGTTGCGCAAGCCGTGCCGCGCCCAGCGCGGGTCCGACCTCGCCGCCCTTCAGATAGACCAGCTCGACATTCAGCGCGGCGGCCAGCGTCTGGCCCCAATAGGAGGAGCGCGCCCCGCCGCCGATGACCGACAGCTGCGACAGCTCGGTCCCGGCGTCGCGCAAGACCGACAGGCCGTCGGCCAGCGCAAAGGCCACGCCCTCCAGCACCGCCTGCGCCAACCGCTCCGGCGTGGTGTCATGGTCCAACCCCAGAAAGCCCCCGCGAACCTCGGCATCGTTATGCGGCGTCCGCTCACCCGACAGATAGGGCAGGAAGATTTCCGGGCCGCTCGCCGGGCCGACGCTTTCGGCGCGGGCGAACAGTTCGGCGGCGCCGGGCATGCCGGTCAGCCGTGCCACCCAATCGATACAGGACGCCGCCGACAGATGCACCGACATCTGGTGCCACATATTCGGCAGACAGTGGCAGAAGGCGTGGACCGCGCCCGCCGGATTGGGACGAAACTCCTTCGTCGCGGCAAAGATGACGCCCGACGTGCCCAGCGACAGCAAAGCGTCGCCGTCCTTGACGACGCCGACGCCCGCCGCCCCGGCGGCATTGTCGCCACCGCCAGCCGCGACCGGCACCTGGTCGATGCCCCAGGCCTCGGCCACCTCGGCACGTAGACGACCGGTCTGCGCCGTCCCCTCGACTGCCTGCGGCATCTGCTCGCGGGTCAGCCCCGTGGCGGCGAGGATGTCGTCACTCCACTCGCGCGCCGCCACGTCGAGCCACAACGTGCCCGCCGCATCCGACACGTCCGACGCCTTCTCGCCCGTCATCCGCAACCGGACATAATCCTTGGGCAGCAGGACGGTGCGGATCGCCGAAAACGTTTCTGGCTCGTGATGCGCGACCCAGAGCAGCTTGGGCGCGGTGAAGCCCGGCATGGCCAGGTTGCCCGCGATCTGGTGGAGATCAGGGTCCTTGGCCTCCAGTTCGACGCACTCGGCATGGCTGCGCCCGTCATTCCACAAGATGCCGGGCCGAAGCGGCCGGTCGTCCGCGCCGAGCAGCGTCGCGCCGTGCATCTGCCCTGCCAGGCCGATGCCGCGCACCGCGCGGCGCACGGCCGGATCGATCGCGCGGACGGCGGCGGTCGTCGCCTGCCACCACGCCTCTGGGTCCTGTTCGGACCAGAGTGGGTGGGGACGCTGCACGGTCAGCGCCGCCGTCCCCTGCCCCACGACCGCGCCATGCTCGTCCAGTACGACGGCCTTGACGCCAGACGTACCGATATCGATGCCCAGGAACATACCGCGTCCTTACTTCACGAACGGGTCGATGGTCGGGATCGTCCCGTCCGGGTTGAACTTCAACTCGGTCATCTTGACGTTACGCAGGTGGTTCTTCCCCGACAATTGCGTGTCGGCGTAGAAAAGCCACCACTTGCCCTTCCACTCGACGATCGAATGATGGGTGGTCCAGCCCTGCACCGGGCTCAGGATATGCCCCTTATAGGTGAACGGCCCATAGGGGCTCGTCCCGATCGCATAGTTCAGGAAATGCGTATCGCCGGTCGAATAGGTGTAATAATATTTGCCGTCCCGCTTGAAGACCCAGGACGCCTCGAAGAAGCGCTTATCATGGTCGCCGCCCAGCACTGGCTTGCCCTTTTCGTCGAGGATCACGACGTCGCGCGGGGCTTCGGCAAAGGTCTTCATGTCGGGGTTCAGCCGGGCGATCTTACCCGAAATCGCGGGCTGGTCGTCCTGCTTCAGGTCGGTGTCGCTGCCGTTGGGATCGTACTTGCCGTCCTTCCAACGCTGAAGCTGACCGCCCCAGATACCGCCGAAATACATATAGGCCTTGCCGTCCGCGTCCTGGAACACGGCCGGGTCCATCGAATAGCTGCCGGGGATCGCCTGTGGTTCGGCCTTGAACGGGCCCATCGGATTCTTCGAGGTCGCGACGCCGATGCGGAACGCGCCCAGGCCGTTCTTGTCCTTGGTCTTATCGCGCGCCGGGAAATAGAGATAATAGGTGCCGTCCTTATAGGCGGCGTCGGGCGCCCACATCTGCTGCGAGGCCCAGGGCACGTCCTTCACATCGAGCGCGACCGGACCGACGGTGACGGGCCCGCCCGGCTCGTCCATGCGCAGCACGCGATAATCGCGCATCGCATATTGGTTGCCGAGATCGTCGTCCTTCGTCTCGGTCGGGATGTCGTGGCTGGGATAGATATACATCTTCCCGTCGCCCCAGACATGGGCGGACGGGTCGGCGGTGAAGATGTCGCGAACCAGCGGCTGTGACAAGTAATGACGGCCATCGGGAGCGGTCGGGTTGGGATCGTTGGCCGCGACGGCCGTATTGTCCTGCGCCGCATTGTCGGCCGTCTTGGGGCCACCACAGGCCGCCGTGCCAAGACCCAGCACGACCACGCTGGTCATCATCAAGCGCTTCATCGCTTACCTCTCCCATGCGCTCCATCTTTGGAGCTTTGATCGCACGATAGCGCTATCAGTTGGCGGGATGCAAGGTCGGTTCGTCGTTTTCGTTTTTGCCGACACGGGAGACGTCGCATTGCTTGACAAAGGGCGGCCGTACATTGTTGGTAACGATATCTGGCCCCTCGCTCACCATCGCAGGGCTCGCATCACGACAAGACCGACACCCTATGTCGGCAGATACCCAGGACAGAGGATGACCCGCATGGCCCTTCGCTTCTCGCACACCCGCTGGCTGTTCGCCGCCGGTCTGGCGCTCGCGCCGCTGGCCGCCGCGCCGGCCCAGATGGCCACTCAGTCGCCCGCCACGGTGCCCGGCGCCAGACCCGTCACGGTCGAGCGGATCAAGGTCCATTCCGCCGCGATCGAGGGCAATCTAGAGGGCAACAGCGCCGATCGGGACGTCATCGTCGTCCTGCCGCCCGACTATGCCCGGAACAAGGCGCGCCGCTATCCGGTCGTCTACGCGCTCCACGGTTATTCGATCGGCGCGGACCAGTGGACGAAGGAAATCCATGTCCCCGCCTCGGTCGAGGGTGCCTTTGCGCGCGGGGTGCCCCCGATGATCCTGGTCTTCCCCGACAGCAAGACGATGCACAACGGGTCGATGTATTCCTCTTCGCAGACCGTCGGCGATTTCGAGCGGTTCATTAGCCATGACCTGATCGCCGCGATCGACGCGCGCTACCGCACCATTCCGAAGCGCGAAGCCCGTGGTCTCGCCGGTCACTCGATGGGCGGATATGGCACGGCGCGCATCGGCATGAAACATGCCGATATGTACGGCGCGATCTATATGATGAGCCCGTGTTGCCTGTCGCCGCGTATGATGGCCCGGCCCGAGGGCACCGACGAGAAACTGCTGACCAGCCTCGCCTCGCCCAGCGAGTCCGCCAAACTCAACTGGGGCCAGCGCGCGATGCTGGCCGCCTCCGCCGCCTGGTCGCCCAATCCGAAGAACCCGCCGCTCTACCTCGACCTGCCGGTCAAGGACGGCAAGATGCGCGATGACATCACCGCCAAGTGGCTGGCCAACACGCCGCTGGCCTTTGTCGACCAGTATATCGCGCCGCTGCGCAGCTACCGGGCGATCGCTCTGGACGTGGGCTCGCAGGACGGATTGAAAGCCGATGCCCAGGCACTGCACGAGGCGCTGGACCGCTATGGCATCGCGCACCGGTTCGAGATTTACGACGGCGATCACGTCAATCGCATCGGGGTCCGCTTCCAGGAACAGGTCCTGCCCTTTTTCGGCCGCGCCCTGGCGTCGAAGTGACCGAGAGAGCGAAACCCATGCGGGAAGGGCGAGCCATGCGACGAACCAAACGCGCCTTATGGACGGCAGCCGCGACGCTGGCCTGGGTCGCCCTGCCCATGGCCGCGAGCGCCGCGCCGGACAAGGCCGACCCGCTCGCCCCGACCGGTCATTGGAGCGCCAATCAGGAGGGGCAGGCAGCCCTGCCGCCGATGGGCTGGAACAGCTGGAACGCGTTCAACAGCGACGTCGACGAGGACAAGGTCATGGCCTCGGCCCGGCTGATCGTCGACAAGGGGCTGCGGGAGGCGGGTTATCGTTACATCAACATCGATGACGGCTGGTGGCTGCGCCGTCGCCAGCCCGATGGACGGATGGTCATCCGCGCCGACAAATTCCCCTCCGCCGCGGCGGGCCTCAATCAGCAGACCAGCTTCCGCCCGCTGACCGACCAGCTCCACGCCATGGGATTCAAGGCCGGGATTTATTCCGATATCGGCCGCAACAGCTGCGGCCAGGTCTACACTCCCAATTTCGCCAACCAGCCCGAGGGCACGATCGCCGAGCGCGAGGTCGGGCTATACGGCCATATCGATCAGGATATCGCGCTCTATTTCCGTGAGTGGGGTTTCGATTACATCAAGGTCGATGGCTGCGGCATTCGCGGGCTGAGCAAGGACAGCGAACATGTCCGCAAGGGCGACTATCGCGAGCTGACCCCGCTGATCGACATGAATTCGCTGGCGCGGACCGACATCCCCGCCGTCCGCGCGCTCTATGAACAGGTCGCCACCGCCCTGCGTCGCGAGAACCCGGACGGCGACTATCTGTTCTCGCTCTGCCTCTGGGGCTCGTCGGACGTGCGCAGTTGGGGCAAGCAGATCGGCAATGTCTCGCGGACCAGCGACGATATCACCGCCCACTGGTCGCGGATGCTGACCAATCTCGATACCAGCGCGACCCGCGCGCTCTATGCCCATCCGCACACATGGAACGACCCGGACATGCTGTTCGTCGGCTCGGGCGATTTCGATGCCAACCACATGACCGAAGCGCGCTCGCACTTCGCCATGTGGGCGATAATGAACGCGCCACTGCTGATCGGTTTCGACCTGCGAAAGGCCAATGCCGAGCAGATCGCGCTGCTGGGCAACCGGGCGATCATCGCGTTGAACCAGGATGCGGGCGGCAACCAGGCGGTGCCCGCCTATCTGTCCGATGACGTCCAGATTTTCGTGAAGAGCCTAGCCAATGGCGACAAGGCGGTGGCGATCCTCAACCGCACCGCCGCGCCCGTCCAGCCGGTACTGACCACCGACCATCTGAAGCTGCGCGGCGAGGTCGAGCTGACCGACCTGTGGACCGGCGCGAAGAGCCACTTTTCGGGTGAGACGAAGCTGACCCTCGCGCCGCATCAGACCCTGATCTACCGCGTCACCGGCGCACACCGGCTGGCGAACGGTCATTATCTGTCCGAAGCGCCCAGCGACGTGAACCCGGCTGAGGACGGCGTCGCCACGCCCGAGGGTGACCCGACCATCCATCACGAACTCAGCCCCTGGGGCGGCAGCAAGGGGCCGGGCGACTTCCCGCAATATGGCGGCTGGGGCGGCGCGCAAGCCGACCGCACGCCGTTCGGGCGACCGCTCCGCCTGATGGGAAAGGTGTATGACACCGGCATCGGCATACTCGCCAATTCCCGGCTGGAGGTGCGCAATCGCGGTCGGTCCCGCTTCGCCGCGACGGTGGGCATCGACGACTCCGCCACTGCGCGCGGACGGCGCGTGGTGTTCGAGGTTTATGGCGACGGCCAGCTGCTCGCCCGCTCGCGCCCCGTCGCCTTGAACGAAGCGCCCGCGACTATCGAGGCCGATGTGCGGGGACGCCAGATCGTCGAACTGGTCGCCCGCTCCGATAGCGCTCCCGACGCCCCGCTGCCTGTCGTATGGGGCGATGCGCGACTGACCGACTGACTTGGATTAGCGTGGATCGTCATGGTCTTGCCGTTTCCCGGCCCCCATGCAAAAGTCGGTGAAAATCATAGGGAGAGGGTGATGAAACCCGATTGGCAAGGGCGGGTGCTGACTCGTCGTCAGCAGCTGGCCGGCATAGCAGGCGGCCTGGCGATGGGAGCGCTACCTAGCGTAGCCTGGGCGGCGGATGATCGCGCCAGCCTGCGTGATCTGGCGGCGCAGAAGGGCATTCTCTTCGGCACCGCCATCAATGCGGGGCGCGGATCGCCGATCAACGACCCCGGCTATGGTGCGATCGTCGCGCGCGAATGCGGCGTACTCGTCCCCGAGAACGAGATGAAGGTCTATGTGCTAGGCAATGATCCGGCGCATCTGAACTTCGCTCCGGCCGACCGGATTGCAGGCTTCGCGCAGGACAATGGCATGAAGCTGCGCGGCCACACCCTGCTGTGGAACTACAGCAAATATATCTCGCCCGCGTTGGCCCAGACGGTGACCGCGACCGGCGCGGAGACATGGCTGCGCCGCTACATCGCTGCCGTGGCCGGGCATTTCGGCGACCGTATCTATAGCTGGGACGTGGTGAACGAGACGATCGATCCCAAGACCGGCGAGGTCCGCGGCACGGTGTTCGACCAGGCGCTGGGTTTCGACGTGTTCAAGATCGCCTATGAAACCGCGCGCGAGCACGCCCCCCATGCCCAGCGCGTCTATAACGACTATATGTCCTGGGAAGTCGGCAACGAGACGCACCGCGCGGGCGTCCTCCGCCTGCTGGAGCGGTTCCGCAAGGAGAACGTCCCCGTCGACGCGCTCGGCATCCAGAGCCATCTCGGCAATGACGGCAGCCATTCCAAGGCCCAGCATACGGAATGGAAGCACTTCCTCGATGAAGTCACCGCCATGGGCTATCGCCTGCTCATCACCGAGTTCGACATCAACGACCGCGAAATGCCCAAGGACATCGCCCAGCGCGATGCACAGGTCGCCGCCGTCGCCAAAAGCTATCTCGACCTGATGCTGTCCTATCCGCAGCTCGACCAGCTTCTCTGCTGGGGGCTGTGGGACAAGCATAGCTGGCTGAACGGCTTCGCCCCGCGCGCCGATGGTCTTCCGCAGCGCCCTTTGCCCTATGACGATGCGCTCCGCCCCAAGCCGATGCGCGCAGCCATCGCCGATGCCCTGCGCGCCGCGCCGGTCCGAAAGGGCATCGCATGATCCGCAGCATGACCGCGCTGGCACTGGCCCTGTCGACCGCCGGAACCGCCGCTGCCCAGACCGCGACGTTCGAACGTTTCACCTATCAGGGTCGCTCGATCGAACAGGTGAAGCCGCAGGCGGGTGAGTATCTGAACCCCATCATCTCCGGCTATTACCCCGACCCATCGGTGACGCGGGTCGGCAAGGACTATTATCTCGTCAACTCGTCCTTCGCGCATTTCCCCGGCCTGCCGATCTTCCACTCGACCGATCTCGTTCACTGGACCCAGATCGGCAATGCGATCGACCGGCCGGGACAGCTGGACTTTAGCGGCCGGTCGGTGTCCGAGGCGGTGTTCGCGCCCGACATCAGCTATCACGACGGCACCTTCTACATCGTCAACACCTGCGTCCAGTGCCGGGGCAGTTTCGTCATCACCGCCAAGGACCCGGCGGGGCCCTGGTCCGACCCGATCTGGTTGCCCTTCGAGGGGATCGACCCGTCCCTCTATTGGGAGGGCGACCGCGCCTATATCGTCAATAACGGCGCCCCCGATGAGACGCCGCGCTATGACGGCCACCGCGCTATTTGGGTCCAGGAATATGACTGGCGCGCGGGCAAGATGGTCGGCGAGAGCACGCAGCTGGTCAATGGCGGCGTCGACCTGTCGAAAAAGCCCGTCTGGATCGAGGGGCCGCATATCTTCAAGAAGGACGGCTGGTATTATCTGACCGCCGCCGAAGGGGGCACCAGCGTCAACCATTCGCAGGTCGTGCTGCGATCGAAGGAACTGCGCGGCCCCTATGTACCCTTCGCGGGCAACCCGATCCTGACCCAGCGCGATCTCGATCCGAAGCGGCCGCATCCAATCAGCGCAGCGGGCCATGCCGAGCTGGTGCAGACTCAGAATGGCGACTGGTGGGCGACCTTCCTGGCGACGCGGCCCTATGCCGACGACTATTATAACATTGGACGCGAGACCTTCCTGTTGCCGGTGACGTGGAAGGACGGCTGGCCGATCATCTTGGACAAGGGCAAGACCGTGCCCTGGACGCTCGCCAAGCCCCGCCTGCCCGCCAGCGCCGCCCCCAAGCTGCCGACCAGCGGCGATTTCGGTTATACGGACGAGTTCGACGGCACCAAGCTCGCCATGCAGTGGATCGGCGTCCGCACGCCCAAGACGCCGTTCTACACGGTCGCGAACGGATCGCTGACGATGCGAGGCGGTGACGCGCTGGGCGATCGGCAGGGTGTGCCGGGCTTTGTCGGACGGCGGCAGCAACACGCGATGGCCGATGTCTCGACCACCCTGACCTTCACCCCCGCCAAGGACGGCGCGCGGGCTGGGCTGGTCGCGATGCAGAACGACTATGCCTATCTGTTCTTCGGCCTGACCCGGATCGACGGCCAGCCGCGCATCGCACTCTACACCCGTTCGGGCCGGAACACCCGCGACGAGACAGCGCCCGAGACGCTGGTCGCCTCGGCACCCCTGAATGCGAAAGGCCCCGTCACCCTGTCCATCCATGCCAAGGGTGGGACTATGGCCTTCGACTATCGGGTCGGCGACAAGACGATGACGCTGAAAAACGATCTCGACACCCGCTTCCTCAGCACCGCGCGGGCGGGCGGCTTTGTCGGGACGGTCATCGGCCCCTATGCGTACACGCCGCGATGAAGGGGCTGTCCCTCGCGCTGCTCCTCGCCGTGCCATCGCTGGCGGGGGCACAGGCCTGGCAATCGGACAAGGGGAACGGAACTTACGCCAATCCCCCTCTCTACGCCGACTATCCCGATCCCGACATCATCCGGGTCGGGCGCGATTTCTATTTCATCACCACGACATTCGCGAACGTGCCCGGCCTCACCATCATGACCTCGCGTGATCTGGTGAACTGGCGCTTCGTCGGGCATGTCATCGATCATCTGGACGGCCTGCCCGAATATGACCTGAAGAAGGGCGGCGCCTATCGGAAAGGCATCTTCGCCCCCAGCCTGCGCTATCGTGACGGCATTTTCTATATCGCGGTGACCCCCGTCGGCGAGAAGACCCGCATCTATCGATCGAAGCACATTCGCGGGCCGTGGGAAATGAACCGGATCGGCGAGGCGGCGTTCGATCCGGGCCTGTTCTTCGACACCGATGGCAGCGGCTATATCATGACCTCGGTGGGTTCGGACGGCACCAACACGCTGCTCAGCCTGGACCGTCACCTGCGCAGCGTCATCGACAAGCGTATCGTCTATTACAACAAGGGCGCGGAGGGCTCGAAGATCGTCAAACGCGGCGATTATTACTACATGTTCAACGCCATTCCCCGGCGACTGGGCATGACCGTTTCCCGCGCCAAAAGCCTGTTCGGGCCCTGGGAAACCCGCGACCAAATCGACGACACGACGGGCGGCCATCAGGGCGCGATCGTCGACCTGCCCGACGGCACCGACTATGGCTTCGTCATGACCGATGCCGGTGCGGTCGGGCGGATGACCAATATCAGCCCGGTCTTCTGGAAGGACGGCTGGCCCGTCTGGGGTACGCCGCAAGCCCCCGGTCGTGTCCCCGCCACCGCGACCAAGCCGATCCAGGGCCAGCCGGTCACCCTGCTCCCCGCCTCGGACGATTTTGCGGGGCGCAAGCTCGGCCTGCAATGGCAATGGAACCACAATCCCCTGCCCGACCATTGGTCGCTCACCGAGCGTCCCGGCTATCTCCGCCTGCGCGCGACCCAGGCGCCCGCGCTGTGGAACGCCCGCAACACCCTCCTGCAAAAAGGGCAAGGGCCATTCAGCCGGGGCGTGGTCGCGATCGACGCCTCGCATATCCGAGTGGGCGACCAGTGCGGGTTCGGCACGTTCGGCAAATATAGCGGCCATATCGCGGTCGGCCGGGGCCGCGACGGACGACTGACGCTGACCATGCGCGTGATCGAGGACCAGGCCACCAGTCAGAAGACCGATGTCCGCGTCGATGCACAGCCCTTGTCAGGAGAGCGCCTGTTCCTGCGCACCGATATGGACTTCAAAACCGACCGGGCGAGCGTTGCCTACAGCAGCGACGGCCACGACTGGCGGATGCTGGGCGGCGACTTCCCGCTGGCGTTCGACTGGCGGACGGGCACGTTCCAGGGGCAGCAATATGCGCTGTTCTGCTACAATTCCGGCGCAACGGGCGGGTGGATGGATGTCGACAGCTTCACGCTGACGGGGCGCTGAAGGTCGTCCCTTGGCCTAAATCGTCGGCAGTCCCCGCTCGACAATCTTGCGGATCAGGTCGCGGTGACGCGGAAGGCCCGCCAGCAACCGCCCGGTCTGTACGTCATTCTCCCGTCGCGCCCGTTGCGCCGCGATGGTCTCGGCGGCGAGGCTCCCCGGTGCGATCTCCGTCCGCTGCCCCATGCCATAGAGGACATATTGATAGCTGGCTGAGGGGAAGACCTCTTCCACCCGGTCGAACTCGTCATGCATCCACGGCACTTGGTAGCGCCACAGCTCCATCAGGTCCCGCAACCGGCCGGGCATCGTCTCGGGGCGGCGATTGTCCCGCCAGAAGTCGCTGTCGGTGCGCTGCGTCAGGGCGTAGTGCAGCTTCAGGAAATCGACGATCCGGCCCCAGCGATATAGCGTCGTATCGTTGAAGCGCCGCGCGACGGTGTCCATCACCTCGCGACAGGCGGGCATCTGTTCGGCGATGAGCTTGGCCGACAGCTCGATCAGCACGATGGCCGAGGCCTCCAGCGGTTCGAGGAAACCCGCCGCCAGGCCCACTGCGACGCAATTGCGCTCCCAGAAGCGGGCCCGGTGACCGGCGCAGATCTTCAACTCACGCACCGGCAGGTCACGCCCCGCCTCGCCCAGATAGGCGCGCAGTTCACGCTCTGCTTCGTCACGGCCGATATGGCTGCTGGAAAAGACATGCCCCACGCCGCGCCGAGTCGGCAGCCCGATGTCCCAAATCCAGCCCGACGACTGGGCGGTGGAGATGGTGTGCGAGGCGATCGGTGCCTCGGGATCGTCATAAGGCACCTGGATCGCCAGCGCCGTGTCGCAGAACAGCACGTCGTTCAGCGGCCGGAACGGCACCCCCATCGCCTCACCCAGCAAGAGTGAGCGAAAGCCGGTACAGTCGACGAACAGGTCACCCGCCACCTCCCCCGCCTGGGCCGTGCGCACCGCGCGGATGTCGCCGCTCTCGGCCAGCAACACCTCTTCGACATCGGCCAGCACATGCCGCACCCCCAGTTGCTCGCAGCAATGGCGGCGCAGGAAGTCGGCGAACTTGCCCGCATCCAGATGGTACGCGTAATTGGCCAGCGCCTCATATTCCGGGGTGGCGATCGTCTTGGGGGCGAGTCCAGCGTCGCAAATCCGCCCTTGCGGCGTCACCGCATCGCAGAAGCTCGCCTCGCCCTCGCCCGCCAGCCAGTGCGACGCGAGATTCACCTGCCCGAAACTCTGCGGCAGCATCAGCGGATGGTAATAGCCATCCTCCGCCTCGCCGGTGGTCCAGCGATTGAACCGCGCACCTTGTTTGAACGAGGCGTCGCATTCGCGGAAAAACGCCGTCTCCGAAACCCCCATCGTCTTCAGCGTGGCGCGCAGCGTCGGCCAGGTGCCCTCGCCCACGCCGATGATCGGCACGTTAGGAGATTCGACCAGTGTAACCGTAAAGCCATGCGGCCGCCGCCCCTGATGCCGGGCGGCGATGACGCCCGCCGTCAGCCACCCGGCCGTCCCGCCGCCAACGATCACGATATGCTGAACAGGCTGAACCATGATGGCAAGACAGTCCGATAAGCGACGGGGATGTCAAGCCGAAGCCCAACATCCCCGCCTATCGTCAGAAGCGGTAACGCGCGCCCAGGGTGAAGCGGCGACCATAATCGAACACGTCGAGTAGCTGGTTCTTGAACCGGCCATGCGTGCTCTGCTTGTTCTTGTTGATGTTCAGCGCCTCGGCAAAGATCGAGAAGTTCTTCGTGACGTCATAGCTGCTCGTCAGATCGACCTGGAAGCTCTGGTTCACGAAGGTCGGCTCGGCGCCGTAGGACCCGGTATTCTGGTTCTGGCCGAAGCCCGCCAGATACTCGTCACGCCAGTTGAGCGCGGTACGGAACTGGAAGCCGTTCTTGTCATAGAAGCCGACGAAGTTCGCCGAGTTGGCCAGGCCCGTGACCGCAAAGCCGCTCTGGCCGACGATCTTCGGATCATAGGGTTTGTTCGTATCGACGAAAGTCGCATTGGCCTGGAAGCCGAAGCCACTGTCGCCGAAAACCTGCTGCCAGGCGATTTCGACACCGCGCACCGTTGCATCGGGACCGTTGACCTGCGCCGAGATGGCGAAGACCGCCGGGTTGCCGGTCGTCGGGTCGATCACCCCGTTGACCGTCTGGTTGGTGACGCCTCCGACGATGAAGTTGCTGACATTCTTCAGGAAGAAGTCGACCGCCAGATACGAGTTGCGCTGATAATACCATTCCGCCGCAACGTCGAAATTGCTGGCGAGATAGGGCTTCAGGTTCGGATTGCCGCCGCTGCCCGACAAGGCGCCGACGCGCTGGCCATTCCCGATACCGACGACCGGGTTGAGCAGGCTGAGGCCGGGACGGGTCAGCGTGCGCGACGCGTCGAAACGCAGCTGCAGATTGTCGGTCACCTCCAGGCGCAGATCGACCGAGGGCAGCACATAGGTATAGCTGCTGCGGTTCGCGATCGGCTGCGTATCGGTGAAGGCGATCGACAGCAGCGTGGGGTCGGCGGCGCTGCGGGTGATCTGGGTCGGGGCACGCCCCTGACCGATCGACAGCAGGCGGGTATTCTCGGTTCGTACCCCGAAGGCGGCATGGAGCGGCATATTGCCGATCCGACCCTCCATCGCCCCGCTGAAGAACAGCGACAGCGTCTTTTCGTTGACCGACAGGATGCTGCCCGGATCGACCGCCTCGACGAACTGGCCGGTAAAGCCGTTGACGCCGCCATTATAGTTGAAGCCCGGCACATTCTGCGCCTGCGGATTGCCCAGGCTGGTCAGGTAATTCTGATAAGCCTGCGGGCTGTAGATCAGCAGCGAAGGTGGCAGGCTACCCGCGAAACCGGGAATGAAATTGTTGAGGCTGATCGTGCCCTGATAGAGGCTCGACGGCAGCGGCGAGACGCCCGAACCTTGGCCCGACGGCCCGCCATAACCGGCATAGGCCTGCCAGAAATTATTGGTGAAGGTGCTGCGGTTAAGCAGGTTGAACGTGTCGTCGGTATACTGACCACCGGCCTTCAGCGTGATGTCGTCGGCCGCCTTCCACGTCACGACGCCGCGGAATTGCTTCAGTTCGTCGGTGTTCTTCTGGGTCTGGAGGACCGTGACGTGCGAGCCGATGACGGTCGGATCGGCCCAGCGCCCGGCATTGCCGGCGGGGCCGAAATTGCTGATCGTCGGGAACGCCTTGTTGCTATCGGCGGTGATGTTGAAGCCCAGATTGGTGCCCAGCGCTCCGCCATAGCCGATATCGCCGTTGC
The DNA here is from genome assembly GCA_913777475.1 of uncultured Sphingomonas sp. Taxonomy (GTDB): domain Bacteria; phylum Pseudomonadota; class Alphaproteobacteria; order Sphingomonadales; family Sphingomonadaceae; genus Sphingomonas. The sequence goes on from CAJYRW010000013.1 coordinate 24,098, forward strand.
TGCTGCCGATCGTGTTGCCGGGGTTCAACCAGCTCTTGGCATAGGCACCGTCCGCCTCGACGGTCAGCTTCTCGTTGACGTCCCACTTCACGTTCAGACCGGTCTGGTTGGTCTGAAGGATCTGCTTGTTCATCGCCGCCGTGAAGTCGGTCGGCGAACCCGCCTGGGTAAAACTGACCGCCGTGCCGTTGCTGTCCTGCTGGACGTTGCGCAGCGCATCCTGACTGAACCACACGCCGAAGCCATATACGTCCGTCGAGATGGTCTGACGGGAAAAATTGTTGTCGAGCGTGACCATCAGGTCGTTGGACGGATGCCATTGCAGGGCGATGCGGCCGTCGACGCGTTCGTCCTGTGTACGCTGCTGCTCGGCACCATATTGCTGCGGGAACCAGCCGGTCAATGTGCGGCGCTGGCTGGGGTCGGCGTTGGGGTCGAGCGTGGGTTTACAAACGGTGGCGGTGCTGCCCTGCAACTGGCACGGCGAGAAATTGCCGCCCGGCCAACCCGACACAAAGACGCGGTTGGTATCGGTATCACGCCGCGTGTAGATGAAGCTCGACAGGATACCCAAAGTATCATTGGCGAAGGTATCGCTGACCAGCGCGCCCAGCGTCGGCACGATATGCCCGGCCCGATCCTGCAGCGAGCCCGACGCGCTGGTGGCGACGCGGAAGCCCGGATGGTCGAACGGCTTGGGGAACTGGATATCGACGGTCGCGCCGATCGAGCTGGACGCCAGCGTCACATCGGGCGTCTTCAGGACGCTCAACTGGCCGATAAAGTCCGAGCCGACCGTGCTGAAGTCGATCTGGCGACCGCCCGTCGCGGTCGAGATGCGGCGGCCGTCATAGAGGGTGGTGTTGAAGTCGCCGCCAAAGCCGCGCACCGTGATGCCGGTCGGCTCGCCACGCGCACCCGAGCGCTGGATCGAGACGCCGGGCAGGCGCTGGAGCGACGCTGCGACGTTGGAATCGGGAAATTTGCCAATGTCTTCCGCCGAGATGGCATCGACAACGCCGGTCGCGGTCCGCTTGATGTCGAGGTTACGCTGGAGCGAATTGCGCAGGCCGGTGACGATGATCTCGGCCTCGGACGCCTCGCCAGACGATGATGGGTTGTTGTTCTGGGCAGCGGGGTCGGTCGCCTGATCCTGTGGCGTTCCGGCCTGCTGGGCGGAGCTGGTTTGAGCAAAAGCAGCGCCCGGCGTCATCAGGGCCAGCGCCACCAGCGGCGAGACTCCGACCATCAGGCCATGGCGTGAAACAAACGCAGCCACAAAAGCAGGGCGTAACACCATCTTCCCCTCTCCTTCGGTTTTATATTTTCCCGAGCGATCGGTGTTGAATCACCGTACCGCCCATTCGATGAAGCGATGTTAGCGTTATAATTGATTCAGAACAAGGCGTTTGTCGGAGTGTTCCTGTTCCGCTATCGCCATGTCTTGACGACAGGACGATGGCTACGGTCAAAAGAACCGATGGCATCGCCAGCATCGGCCAACACGTCGCAAAGACGGGTGACCGGAGACGATAACGGAGGGAATGACGATCATGGCCGACATGGAATTGCTCGACAGCGCGCGACATGCGTCCCTGCGGGTCTCCTCCACCCCGGATGCGGCACGGCATTTCGTCCAGCTGGTCGCAGGCGAGTTCCTGTCCGCCGCGCTCCATTATCCGATCCTCTTCGCGCGCAACCCGGAAACCGGCGATCTCTATCCCGGCGCTTTGATGGGATTGGTGCCGGACGAAAATCTCTGCCTGGGGGCCAAGGGCACGCTGGCGGGCTATCGCCCGGCCGATCTGGAGCGACAGGCCTTCTATGTCTCCGGCGAGAATATCGCGATCGACCCCGCCCACCCCGCTTTGACCCAAGCAGACGGTACCCCCTTGTTCGAGGCGGACGGCAGCCCCGCCCCCGCCCTGCGCCGGGTCCAGGCAGCACTGCGCACGCTTCACAGCGGCCTGCCCGAGACTGAGGCCTTCATCGCCCGGCTGCTGGAGCACAAGCTGGTCGAGCCGATCGACCTGAGCTTTCAGTTCGACAATGGCGAGAGCCTGAGGCTCGACTCGCTCTACACGATCAGTCTGGATGCGCTGCACGCCCTGTCGGACCAGGCGGCCCTGGCGCTTTTCCGTAGCGGCGATCTGCAACTCATCTATGCCGTGGCGGGATCGGTGCGGCACATCCCGCAATTGGCCGGGCGGCGCAATGACCGGCTGAGCGGGCTGGCCGAATGACGGAGTCGGCGAACGCGGTCGATCCGTCGCTGCTGGCCGACTCGGACGCCTTCCACCGGCTGGTCGTCGAACCGTGCCGCCCGGTCGTCCTGCGCGGCGCGGTGTCGCACTGGCCGCTGGCGCGGGCTGCGGCGGAAGGCGGCGCATCGCTGGCCGACTATCTCGCGGGCTTCGATGTCGGGCGACAGGTCGAGGCCTTTGTCGGCGCGGCCGGGATCGGGGGCCGCTACACCTACACCGACGATCTGGCGGGCTTCAATTTCCGTCGCGAGTCCATGCCGCTGGGCGAAGCGATCCGGCGCATCACGCAAGCAGAGGGCGATGGCGATACGCTCTATGTCGGGTCACTGCCGATGCCCGTCGTGCTGCCGGGCCTTGGCGAAGCCAATCGCCTGAACTTCATGGCGCCAGCCATGGCCCCGCGCATCTGGATCGGCCATGCGTCGACCGTCGCGTGTCATTACGACATGATGGACAATCTCGCCTGCGCGGTGGCGGGACGGCGGCGCTTCACCCTCTATCCTCCCGATGCGATCGGCGACCTCTATGTCGGGCCGATCGACCACAGCATGGCCGGACAGCCCGTAGCGCTCGCCGCCGAGGCCGAGCCGGGCGATCCGCGCTATCCCCGGTTCGACCAGGCGCGAGACCGGGCGATCACCATCGACCTGGAACCCGGCGATGCGCTCTACATGCCCAAGCTCTGGTGGCACCGGGTCGAGGCGCGCGGCGCGTTCAACCTGCTGGTCAATTACTGGTGGGACGCCTTTCCCGTCGCGCCCGACCAGCCCTTTCCCACGATGCTGCTGGCGATGAGCGCGATCGCGGGTCGGCCGCCGGAGGAACGCGCGGCATGGCGGGCGTGGTTTGACCATTATGTGTTCCGGCCCGACGGCCATCCCCTGGCCCATCTGCCGGAGGCGCGACAGGGCGTACTGGGCGACGGACCGGAGAACGCCAAGATGCTCCGCGCCCACGCCATGCGGATGCTGCGCGGCGGATAACGCCTAACCGGTGGGGTCGAGTGTGACGCCCTCCACCACCACTTCGGGATCGACCAGCCACAGGGTGAGCCGGTGCCTGCCCGCCGCCAGTGACGGCAGCACGGTCGTGGCGACGCGGCGGTTCTCGATCACAGCGCGGCCCCAGCTTGCCTCACTTTCCCCCGCCATCAGGTTCAGCATGATGGGCGCGCCGTCATCGACCGACAGCGCGATACGGTGCTTGCCGCCACCCCGCACGTCCAGCCCAGGGGCGGTGACGACGCCCAGCGTGACCGGACCAGTGCGATCCCAGTCCACGTCATAAACGATATGCGGGCTGTCACCACCCGGTCGCTCGATCACCGGGGCAGTGGTAGGAGTCGCGACCATCGCCGCGCCGTCCGCCGTGAAGCCTGCCGCACGCTGCCACCGGACACCCCGCCCATTGATCGCGCGTCCCGCATCGGCGGCGATCCGCAAGCGTGGCACGGCGGCAATCAGGGGAAGCGGCAGCGGCTTTTCCACCGTCGCCAGCGCAGGCATCACATCGCTATCGGGCTGTTGCCAGCCGGTATAGCCGATATGGGTCTGGGCCATCATGCTGGTCCACTTGCCACTCGCCGTATCGACCTCATAGCGACGCCGGATCGCGGCATCCTGCGCGAAATAGCCGCGCGCCGCCTCGGCGAAACGCGCCGCCGCCTTCGCATCCCCGGCCTGTGCCGCCGCTCGGTTGGCGGCGACCGCCTGATACAAGCGATGGAGGTTGGTCATCGCTTCGATCCGGTGGAGGACCAGCTCGTAATAGGCATCGCGCTGGGCGGCGGGGAGCGCGGCCCCGACCTTACGCGCGGCGGTGTCGAGCGCGTTCCATTCGCCCAGCACACGCGCCCATTCGCCATTCGCCAGGCCATAGGTCGTCGCATCGATCAGCTCGGGCTTGCGACGGCTGGCGAGCTGGCCATAGCGGGTCAGGAGGGCACCGATCTCAGCCCCGTGCGCCGCGCCGAACTGCTGCGTCGCCCAGCGGGTCGGATAAGCCTGCATCGCTGCCAGATCCATGCGCGCCGGATTCCACGCCATGTCGAGGAAGAAGCTGGTCGGATATTCCATCGGCTTCAGGTCGCCGACATTGACGATCCACAACCGGTCCGCGCCATAGTCCAACGCCATCCGCATCTGCTGCCACACCCGCGGGATCGCGTTGGTGTCCAGCCACTTATAGTTGCGCGGACCGCCGACATAATCGAAGTGGTAATAGACGCCCGCACCCCCGGCGCGGCGCGCACCCACGGGCGGCAGGCGGCGGATATTGCCCCAATTGTCGTCGGCGAAGAGCAGGGTCACGTCGTCGGGGACGCGCATCCCCTGGTCATAATAATCCTGCACTTCCTTGTAGAGCGCCCATACCTGCGGCGTCTCGGACGCAGGACGGTGAGTCACGTCGGCGATGATCTGTCGCTGGTCGCGCACGATCCCCTGGAGCAGGTCGATCGCGGTGCCTTCGGTCATCGGCTCGTCACCGTCGCCACGCATTCCGATGGTCACGGGGTCCTCCGCCTTGCCCCGCCGCTCGATCCCCTTGCGCCAGAAGGCGCGAAGTGCCGGGCCGTTCTTTCGATAGTCCCAGGGGCCGGTCCCCTCGCGTTTCCAGTCGGCTTGGGCCCGCTGCATCGGTTCATGGTGCGAGGTGCCGAGCAATATCCCCATCTGCTGCGCCAGCGGGGCGGAGGCGGGATCGTCTTCCCAGAGCGACTTGCCCCACATGGCGGGCCACAGGAAATTGGCCTTGGAGCGCAGCAGCAGGGTAAAGACCTTCTCATAGGCCAGATGATTGACCCCGCCGAACTTGGCGCGCGCCCAGCCGCCGAAACCGGGCTCTTCGTCGTTGATGAAGATGCCGCGATACTTGACCACCGGATGGTCCGCGACCCGGCCCGCCGTCAGATAGAGCGTCGGACGGCGCTGCGCCGGAACGTCCGCCCACCACGTCCAGGGACTTACCCCCGCCTTGGCGCTGATGTCATAGAGGCCGAAGATGGTGCCGCGCCGATCCGCCCCCACGATCACCAAGGCACGGGTGACGCCCGGCAGGGGGTTGTCGACGACCTGTTCGACATAGCCTTCCCACTGACCCGCCAAGCCCCGCGCGTCGATCTTGCCCGCCCTCACTAGCGTGTCGATCACCGCGCTATGGCCGAGCGTTCCGGCGATGATCGCCACACCGCCGCCCGGCTTATCGGTCAGGCGGACATCGCCGCCGCTCACCGCCTTCAGGTCGGCGACCAGATCGGTCGCGGCGCGGCGCACGCCCGGTTCGTCCTGCTGATCGACCAGCACGCCGGTGGAGCGCGCGGGCGCCAACAGGCTCAGTGCGCCGGGCGTTGCCCGCTCACACGCCACGACCGGCCCCGCACAGTCCGGCGCGGCCCAGGCCGCACCCGGCAAAAAGGCCAGCCATGCGGCGGACAAGAGCAAATGGCGCATCGTCTCTCTCCTGACCCTCTGGCCATTTTGCCAAGAGCCTTCTCGTTTGCTTTGAGCCACGTTATCGCTACCATAAGCCATGGCCGCAAGCGCCGATCGATGGAATTGAGAGGATGGAGATGAAGGCACGCCGCTTTCCGCACCGGTTGACGGGGCTGCTCGCGCTGTCGTTTCTGGTCGCCGCTCCGGCGCTGGCGCGGGAGGTCCGCTGGACGCCCGCCTGGGGCTCGGCGCAGATGCGGGTCGAGGGTGCGCCCGCCGACAAGCTCGCCAAGGCCGGGCCCGCGACCATCCGCCAGTTCGTCCACCTGACCGCGACGGGCAAGGTCCTTCGCCTGCGCCTCTCCAACCTGACCGGCTCGACACCGCTGCACATCGGCGCGGCGAGTATCGGTCTCGCCACACCCGGCCGGTCGGACGTCGCGGCGCCGCTGCCGGTCCGCTTCGACGGCCGGACGGACGTCATCCTGCCGCCCGGAGCCGAGCTTTACTCCGATCCGATCGCGCTGCCCGTCCAGGCGGGGAGCGATGTCGCGGTCAGCCTTTATTTCCCCGACACCGTCACCACGCCGACCGGCCATTCCGCGGCGCGGGGCACGACCTTCCTGATCGCGGGCGACGCCACCGCGCGCACCACCCTGCCCGAGGCGCAGGCCATTGGCGGCTGGTGGAGCCTGTCCGACGTCGAGGTGCAGGACGCGGTGCAGCGCCGTACCATCGTAACGATCGGCGACTCGATCACCGATGGCTATGGCATCGCCGATAACAGCAATCGGCGCTGGCCGGACGATCTGGCCCGGCGGCTCGCCGCCTCCCCCGCCACGCGCAGCTTTTCGGTCGTCAATACGGGGATCGGGGGCAATCGGGTGCTGCTCGACGGGCTGGGGCCCAATCTGATGGCGCGGTTCGATCGCGACGTGATCTCCCGACCCGGCGTCAGCCATGTGATCCTGCTGGAGGGCGTGAACGATCTGGGCGTGCTGACCCGCGAGCACCCCGTCGACGCGGCCACGCATCAGGCGATGGTGCGCCAGATCATCGCCGCCTATCGCCAGCTGGTCGAGCGGGCGCACGCGCATGGCATTCGCCTGATCATCGGGACGATCACGCCGTTTCAGGGCAACGACTATTACCATCCCGGCCCCGAGACCGAGGCGGATCGCCAGGCGATCAATCGCTTCATACGTACGGCGGACATCTTCGACGGGGTGGTCGATTTCGACCGGGTGGTGCGTGATCCGGCCAGGCCCGACCACCTGCTGCCCGCCTATGACTCCGGCGACCATCTCCACCCCAGCATGGCGGGATATCAGGCGATGGCCGAGGCGGTGCCGCTGTCCCTGTTCACCAAACCCTGATCAGAACGCCGCGTCGAGGCCGATGCGAAGCGTGCGCGGGCGCAACGGCGTCACCTGATCCCGACCGGTGGCAAAGGGCGTGCCCAGCGCGAACCGGTTGCCGCGTACATTGGCCAGGTTGGTGATCCCCGCCGTCAGGCCGAACGCGCCGAGCCCCAGTCGCGCGGTCATCCCGCTGTCCCAATACTCGCCCTGCCGCTCGCCCAGGATCGGCCCGACGCCCAGCCGCGATGCGCCGACATAGCGCATCCAGCCATCGACGCGCAGGTCACGCCCGTCTGCCAGCACCCGCCGATAGACCAGGCCCGTCCGACCGGTGAAGCGGGCGATATTGGGAATCTGGCTCAGCCGCGCCAAGATCGCGGCGCGGTCCGCCGTCTGCCCATCCATCAGCGCAAAGACCTGCGCGCTGGAGGGCTCATCGATGCGGCTGTCATTATAGGACACCGCGCCTTCGACCCGCAGTCCCGGCGCGATCCGAAAGCCCGCCAGTGCCTCGATCGTCCAAAGCTGGCCATCGCCGATATTGGCGGTGCTGGGCAGGCCCGTCGCGTCGATAAAGTCGGCTTGGATATCGCGCCATGACGTGTGCGCGAGCGTCAGCGATCCGTCGAACCGGTCGCGCCCGGGCTGCCCGGTGCGCAGCCCCGCCTCGATCGTCGACACGCGGTCGTTGCGGAAACGGCGCACCAGCGGCCCCTCGATCGTCAGCCCGCCGGGCCGAAACCCCTGCTGATAGCGCAGGAACAGCTGCGCCCCCGGTGTCAGGTCGATCAGCGCGGATGCGGAGGGCAACAGGATCGTCTGCGCGCGGCGTGCCGTCACTTCGCGCAGGCGCGCCAGCGCCTGGAAGGACAAGGCGGCGGGCAAATCCTCCCCCGCCCCATCCAGCACCGAACGGGTCACGCGAAGCCCGCCGGTGGTCAGCAGGCCGGGAAGCAGGCGCAGGCTCGCCTCGCCGTAGAGTGTCGCTTCCTCCACCGTGTTGACGACACCGGTGCGGGGCACCAGCTGCCCCGGCTCACCGAACAGGCGCGTCAGGCGGGTACGGTTGTGGACATAGCTGAACCCCGCCAGCCAGCCCGATCCGTCCGGCGCGGAATGCCAGGCGCGCGTTTCGTTAGCCTGCATCCGCGTGGCGTTGGCCTGGGCGAACAGCTGGACCGGGCCGCCGGGCGGGGTGGCGTCGTAACGCTCCATCAGATCATGCGCGGTGATGCCGCTGCTGGAGCGGAAGCGGACCTGTCCCAACCGCCCTGAGACGACCAGCTGGGCTTGGCCGAAATCGGCCGAAAAGCCTTCGGTAACGGGGGACGAGCGGGTCAGCGGCGGGCCATCGCGATCAGCATATTGGCTGTCCGCACCGCGAATGCGCTGGCCGATGCCGATCACCTCGGCGGTCCAACCGCCACCCAGATCGGCCTTCAGCGCCGCCCGGCCGCCCGCGATCCGGGTCCGGTTGACATCGGTGCGGCCCAGAAGCGGCTTGTCGATATAACCGCCCTCGCTGGCGCTGTCCGCAACCAAGCGGATCGCCAGCCGGTCGTCGATAATCGGCACGTTGAGCACCGCTTGCGCATCCACACCCGGCGCACCGTCGGTCGTCGCCGATCCGCCGAGCATCACCGATCCCCCGGCGCGCGTCGCATCGGGGGCATTGGGCACCAGCCGGATCAATCCACCCAACGACCCCGCGCCGTACAGCGTGCCCTGCGGTCCCTCCAGTACCTCGACCGCCGCCAGATCGGCCAGCCGCAGATCGGGGTCGGGCGCGTTGTAGCTGAGCCGCAGGTCGCCGAAATATTGCCCGACTGTCGCCTGGGTCGGTCCGGTGAAACTGGAATCGGCAATGCCCCGGATGAACAGCTTGTTGCGCCCCGCGCCCAAATAGGTGGACGCGATGGCCGTCATCCTGTCGGCCAGTTTCGACGTGCCACCCGCCCCGCCCAGTTCCAGGTCGGCCCCCGCCAACTGCACCACCTGTCCGGCGAAATGGTCGCGGGTCGTGTCACGCTTGCTGGCGGTGACGACGATATCGTCGCTGGAGATTTCGGGCGGCAATGGCTTGGGGGAGCGGCGCACCACATGGCGAGCAGGCGTTCGCAGCCGCGGGGTCAACCGCCAGGCACCAGGGCCCAGCGCCTCGACCCGCGCGCCGCTGCCCCGCGCGATGGCGGCCAGCGCCTGTTCGACCGACAAGCGCCCGCGCAGGGCTGGTACGGGGCGGCGCCACAGCCCGGCATCCGGCACGGTGATATTCGCCCGCAAGGCACGGCCCAGCGCCATGACCTGCGTGCCCACGGTCCCGGCGGGCAAGTCGACCGGCAACCGCTCAGCCGCCAGCGCAGGCGCGCCAGCGAACAGGGCGATCCCGACGATGCCGCCCCCGGCTAGTTTCACCCGCGTGGTTCCAGCATCCAGCCAGCGGCGTCCTGCCGCACCCGCACATTCATCAGCGCTCCCAACAAGGCGGGATCGCGGCCCACGGCCTGAAGGTCGATCACGCCGCGAAACGGCCGCGTCGCGATGGCGGGCGCCACCGAGACCGGCTGTTGCAGGAAGCGCGACAGATCTTCGGCCACCTCACGCAGGGGTGCGCCGTCAAAGGCCAGCCGCCCGTCCCGCCAGCCGCCGATATCCTCCGGCTCGACCGACGCGCGGACCAGCCGGTCCTTCTCGACCACCACGGCCTGCCCGGCGTCGAGGCGCATCGCGGCCCCCTTGGGATCGACCATGACCGCGCCCTCGGCAACCGCCACGCTGGTCTGCCGCTGGCCCAGCCGCACGTCGAACACCGTGCCCAGATCGACCAGCGCGACACCGCCCGCCTGCACCGCAAAGGGATGCCGGTCGTCATGCTTCACCCGAAACAGCGCCTCGCCTCGCTCCAGGCTCGCCCGGCGCGGATCGGCGCGGTCCAGCGCGACCCGGCTCGCGCCCGCCAGCGTGATCGCGCTGCCATCGGACAGGGCTAGCACACGCGTCTCCCCCGCCGCCGTCTCGACCGCATAAGGTTGCGGCCGCTCCTGCCAGGCCTGGAGCCCGATGGCACCCACCAGCGCCGCCGCTACCGCTCCACCGACCCAACGCAACGCGCCGCGCCGGGGTGCGATCGGCTGAGGGTCTGCCAGCAGCTCGGGGTGCGCCGCTAAGGCCTCCTCCGCGTCCAGCAGCGTCGCCGCCATCCGGTCATAACGCTCGGCATGACCGGGGTCGGCTTCCAGCCAGTCGGTGAACGCATCCCAGTCGGCGCGCGCGGGGTCCGCCATGCGCAGCGCCCAGTCGAGCGCTTCGGCGTCGATGCCGGAGGCGGTATGTCGGTCCTGGCTCATCCGATCTGTTCCTTGAGCGCGGCAATGGCCTGGGCGGCCAGGCGAAGGTCGCTTTCGACCGTACTGATACTGATCCCCAGTTCCTCGGCGACCCGCTTCTGGGCCACGCCCTCCATGCGCACGCGGCGAAAGACGGTGGCGGGCCGCTCGCCTAACGCCGCCAGTGCCTGGGCGATCCGCTCGGCGGTCTGCCGGGCGATCAGGGTCCGCTCGGCCTCGGGAGTTTCGGAGTCATGCCCTTCGGCCCAATCCTTTTCACGCTGCTCCGATTGCCTGCGCGAGCGATAGCGGTCGATCATCAGCATGTCGGCCGCGCGGTAGAGATAGGCCAGCGGATTGGCGATTGGCCCGTCCATCCGCCCCGACAGCTTGACCCACAGGTCCTGCACCAAGTCCTCCGCCGCATCGCCCGCGCCGCGCGCGCCCAAGAAGCGGACGAGCTTTTCGCGATTGGCGAGGAAAACGGCCTCGATCCCGGTGGGCGACATGGAGTGAACCGGCGAAATGGGCGGGGAACATCGGCGTTTAGCCGAACCGCCCTGATATGAAAAGGAGCCCCACCGGGACGCGTGGTGGGGCTCCGAACGGCCGCGTGCGCTACAGGGGGGATTCACGCGACCGAACTCGCCTAGAAGGCGAACTGAAGGGCCGCGCGCGCCGACAGCGCGACGTTGCCAAGACGTTGTTCGGCGTTGACCTCGCCGCTCAGGCGAATCTCGCTGGTGCCGGTGATCGCGCGGACGCGGCCCACCCAGCCGCCGTCGCGGGCCTCGGGATTGAGGATGAAGGGCGTGCCGTCACCGAAGCTGGCGATCGTGCGGCCCAGCGTGCCCGCGATCCGCTCACGCCGACCGCCCTCGATCTCCAACCGGCTCCACTGGGCATAGCGATTGTCGCCGCCGAAATTGATACCCGCCGCGACGCTGGCGGTCAGGGCAAGCTCGTCGCTGGTCCGCTTGCGCACGGTCAGGTCGTATCCGGTGCCGCCGCCGCTCTCGCGGTGAGCGTCCTCGTTCAACCGGTAATAGTCGACCGCCAGGATCGGTCGCACGTTGAACTGCCCGACCCAATGCTCCCACGAGACCGAACCGGAACCCGAATAGAGCATGCCGTTCCAGTCGGCGGTCGCACGGCGCTGGACCGCTTCGGTCCCGACGACGCCGTCGAACTGGCGCTGCGAGTCGAAGGACAGGAAGGCGGCCGAAGCGCGCGCCTGCGCCGCCAGCGCGCCCCAGCGGGCCCGCCAGAAACCGGCCAGCTCATACTGGTTGTGGTTGACGCGATTGATGGCCGAGCCCTCGTTATCGCGGCCGCTCATGTAGGACAGCGAGGCGCCGAAATTGCCCGCATCGGTCTTGTGCTCGATCCCGCCGCTGACGCCCCAGCCGCGCACGTCATAGCTGCGAGTCGAACGCGTCCCCTTCGACGCATCCCAGCCGAGCGGGGTCAACCAATAGCCCCATTTGCCCTCCTCGCTGAACTCACCCGCCGGTTCGCGCAGCTGGGCGGCGGCGGCGCGCGAGGCGAGCGTCACGCCCTCGAACACACTGCCGGTATAGTTGGGCAGCATCTGCTCCACCGCCCCCCGGAAGGCCGCACCGTCGTAAATGCCGCGGATCGCATCGGAGAGCTTGGCGTCGCTGCCGATCGCGGTGTCGATCGCATCGAACGCGCTGACGCCCGCATTGCTCAGGCCCAGTTCGGTCTTGGCCTTGCGGCTGACTTCGACGGCGATCTCGTTCAGCTGGCCCGCGACGATCGCGCCCTTGTAGAGGAAAGGCATGGCCGAGGGGGCGAGCGTCAGGTTGCTCGCGCCGGTCAGCGTGCCCGAGCGCAGGACGACATAGCGCCCCGTCACATCCGTTCCGCCCGATACGCGCAGGGCCAGCTGGCTGTTCGCGCCGATCGTCGTCGCGCCGCCGACCTGGATCAGGTTGCCTGTCGGGTTCGCCTTGTCGAGCGCGACGCTCAGGATCGACTGGTCGCCCAGGCTGAGCGAAGCGATGTTGGTCACGCCATTGGCGGCAAAGGTGCCGCCACCGCTGGCGACCGTGACCGCAACATGGGAGGCGTTGGTCAGGCGTCCGGCGAAGATGCCCTTGCCGGTGATCGCAACGACATCTTGGCCGAGCCCGGCAAAGTCCGCCACGCCGTTGAAGCGCGCGGTGTCGCCGATGGTCAGCGTGTCGGCGCCCGTCCCGAAGGTCGCGGTGCCCGCATAGGTGCCGGTGCCGCTCATCTCCAGGCGGTTGTTGCCGGTGCCGAAGGTCACGTCGCCGCTGACCGAGCCCGCACCGATCTGAAGCCGGTCGTCGCCGCTGCCGAAGCGGATCGCGCCGGTGATGCTGGGCGCGGCGGCGCCGGTCGCGGGGGCGATCTGGCGCACCACCGCGCCGCTCTTGTTGGCCGACAGGTCGATCGCCGTGCTGCGCGAGCTGTCCGCGCCTGCGCCCGCGATGATCCCGGCATTCTCAACCAGGGTCAGGCCACCGCTGCGGTCGAAAATCGCCGTGGCACTCGCGCCCGACGCGCTTGCCCGGATCGCACCGGTGTTGCGGATCGTCGGCACCGACGCGCCCGTGTCGATCAGCACGGCCGTGGTCAGAGCGGTCGGCGCACCGCCGCCGGTCGCGGTCACCGAGCCGCCGACCGTCAGGTTCGGCGTCCATGCGCCCGAACCGAAGCGGATCGCGGTTGCCTCAGCACCATTGGCGGTCGCCTGCACCGTTCCCCCGACCGACACACCCTGCGCGATCTGCACGATGCCGCCAAGCCCGCCGATCGAGAGCGCGGTCGCGCGGACACCGCTATAGACACCCGCACCGGTGATCCGACCGTTGACCACCAGCCCCGCCGCCGGACTCGCGCCCCCGGTCGCGCCGATCACGACGGCCCGCGTCGCCGACCCGATCTGCATCGCGGGCGCGGCACCGTTGGAGATGATATCGGCCACCTTGCCGGTCGCATTGCCCAGCGTGATGCCGCCCGCGACATTGCCACCGACCACCAGGGCCGATCCGCCCTGAAGCAGATCGTCGGGGTCCAGCTTCGACACGTCGGCGGGCGGCGTGGTGTAGCGATAGCCAGTCGAACCGATCCCGCCCTCGATGGTCAGCGCGCCGCCGATATCGCCATCGACCCGCGCGCCGACCGCACCTTCGCCCACCGCGACGATGCTGCCGCCCAGCGTCACGTTGCCTGACACGGCGGCGGTCCGCACGCCGACCGAGCGGTCGCCCAGCACGTTGATCTTGCCCGATTGGGCCAGATTTCCGGTCAGCGGGCCGTTCAGGTAGATGCCCGCCGAATCATTGCCCTCGATGGTGATCTCGCCGCTATTGGCGATGTTGCCGGTAAAGCCGCCTGCCGTGCGGATGCCGGTCCGCCGCGCGCCCTGGGCGAAGGGGCCGTCGAGATCGCCGTCCTTGTCGATATCGGTTGGCGTATAAGTCTCGTCGAGGATGATCTTGCCGCTATTGGCGATGTCGCCGGTTACGCCCGCCGCCGCGCCGATGCCGATCGCGTCATTGGCGTCGGTCGTCTGGATGGTCCCCGCATTGGCGAGCTTGTTGTTGCTGTCGATGGTGACGGCGGCCCCGCTGCCGCTGGTCACCACGCTGCCCGCCGCCGCGATGCTGATATCGGCCGCTGCGCCGTTGTTGACGGTGGCGGTGCGGACCGGCGTCGTCCGCTTGGTATCGATGACGGTCTGGGCCGAAGCGGCCGTCCCCGCCACCAGGGCGAGCGTGGCGGTCGAGGCGAAGAGCAGGCGATGCACGAATAGGGTCCCCTTGGATATGCCTTTGCCCCTCCAGACGGAGCCGCCGCGCCGAAACCTTGATGGCCACATTAAATATTTGTCAGGTGCCGCCGCGGTGTTGACGATCGCGCCTCGCGGGATCAGAGGGCGGATCAGACGCGGGAGCCCCCGCGTCGTTCCAGAAAGCGAGAACATGTCCAGCGACAGTTCCAGTAGCGCCGCACGCCTCGGGGTCGTCCGCTAGTTTCGCGAAACTGGCTTTCGTCCGCCCCGGGTCGTGCGGACGAAAGGTTTGAAATGGTCAACGATCTGATTGCCGGTGTCACCGCCGGTTTCCGTTCCTCCCGGCGCGGCCTGTCCATCGCCGATCTCGTCGACACGCTGCAGTCGCTCCCCATCGAGGAAGCGGCCGACGCCCTGACGCAAATGCCCGACGCCCGCGCCGTCGCCGTGCTCGACAGCCCGGAATTGCGCTCGGCCGCCGATATCCTGTCGCGCCTGGCCCCGGCCCGCGCCGTCGCGCTCCTCTCGCAAATGTCGGAGGACCGCGCCGCCGACGTGCTGTCCGACATGGAGGAGGAGGACGCCGCCGCGCTGCGCGCCGGGCTGCCTGCCCCTGTTCGCGCCTCGATCGAAACGCTGCTCCGCTGGCCCCCCGCCAGCGCGGGCGGGATGATGACGACCGAATATGTCGCCGCCTCCGCCGACGCCACCGTCGCCGAGGTGCTGGCGCATATCCGCACCGTCGAGCGCAGCCGCGAAACGGTCTATTCGGTCTTCCTGCTGGAGCCGCAGGGACGGCTGGTCGCGACCGTCTCACTCCGCCAGCTGATCGCCGCCGAGCCGGAGTCGCCCGCGATCGATCTGGCGCGCGGTCATGATCCGATAACCGTCGCACCGACCACCGACCGCGAGGAAGTGGCGCATCTGATCCGTCGCCACGACCTGCTCGCGCTGCCGGTCGTCGACGAACAGGGGCGGCCGATGGGCATCGTCACCGTCGACGACGTGCTCGACGCGCTCGTCGCCGCGCATACCGAGGACACGCAGAAGTTCGGCGGCGTCGAGGCGCTGGACGATCCCTATCTCGAAACCGGCTTCCTCGCGATGATCCGCAAGCGGGCAGGGTGGCTGAGCATCCTGTTCTTCTCGGAAATGCTGACCGCCAGCGCGATGCAGCATTTCGAGTCCGAGCTGGAGCGCGCGGTCGTGCTGACCCTTTTCATCCCGCTCATCATGAGCTCGGGCGGCAATAGCGGCAGCCAGGCGACCTCGCTGATCATCCGCGCACTCGCCCTGAACCAGGTCCGCCTGCGCGACTGGTGGCGGGTCGCGCTGCGCGAACTGCCCGCCGGGCTGACGCTGGGCGCGATCCTGGGCGTACTCGGCATGGCGCGGATCACGCTGTGGCAGACCCTGGGCTTTTACGATTACGGCCCGCACTGGGGGCTGGTCGCGACCACGGTCGGCACCGGGCTGGTCGGGATCGTCACCTTCGGCTCGCTGGCGGGATCGATGCTGCCCTTCGTTCTGCAACGGCTCGGATTCGATCCGGCGAGCGCCTCGGCACCGTTCGTCGCGACGCTGGTCGATGTCACCGGGCTGGTGATCTATTTCACCATCGCGCTAGCGATCCTGTCGGGCACGCTCCTGTGAGATACTCCCCGGCACGGGGAGGTGGCAGCGCGAAGCGATGACGGAGGGGGCTTCCGCAAAGGTCGTCTGTCGTGGCGCTCCCCCTCCCGGTGCCGGGGAGGATGATCAACGCTTCCAATAGCGCACGTAATCGACCTTCATCACCTGCGGCAGGGCGGCGTCATCCACACCCTTCTGCCCGCCCCAGTCGCCGCCGACCGCCAGGTTCAGGATCAGCGAATAGGGCCGGGTGAACGGCCACGCCGCCGCGCCACCGGGCTGGTCGTTCTTCACCCGCATATAGGCACGACCATCGACGCCGATGGTAATCGTGTCGGGCGTCCATTCCAGCTGATAGCGGTGATAGCCGGTACACGCGCCCGCCACACGAAGCTGTGCCCCGCGCTGCGTCTTCAACCGGTGATTGAACGCGGCGGAGTGGACCGTCGCGTGGATCACATCGGGGTCGAAGCCGACCATTTCCATGATGTCGATCTCACCACCATCCGGCCAGCGCGAGCCATCCATGGGGAGTAGCCAGATGGCGGGCCACATGCCACGCCCGCACGGCAATTGCGCGCGAACTTCGTAAAATCCGTAACCCAGCGGGTCACGCGTCACTAGCTTGGCAGAGGTATAGTGCTGTCCGCCCCAGTCGGCGGCGTCGCGCGGTGTCTCGGCGCGCGCCTCGATGACCAATGTGCCCTTTTCGACGCGGGCGTTGGTCCGTTCCGGCCCGGCATAATATTCCAATTCGTTATTGGGCCAGCCATGCTTGTTCTGCGCCGTATCCCAACGCCACCGTCTCTTATCGATCGTCCGGGTAAACTCGTCGCCGAAACTCGGCCGCCCGGTCGGGGTGGCCATCGCACCGGTATAGGCATAGTTGGTCGCGCCTAGCGACGGCGTCTCGGCCTGCTGTGCCAGAGCCGTTCCCGCGGCCAGCAGTGCCCCGCCCGCCAAACACCATGTCGAATATCTCATCCCCACCCCTTTTGTCGTTCGGGACAGCGTAGCGTGCGACGATGCCGAACGCCACGCCGTCCCGATCCGACATCAGGTGGCGATGGTGAAGACCGATCCCGAATCCACCCGCAGTCCCGCGCCGTTGATGAAGCTCGCCCGTTCGGACACCAGGAAGGCGACGGCGGCGGCGACCTCTTCGGGACGGCCACGCCGTTTCAGCTCCATGCCGGGACGCTCCTCGTCCAAGAAACTTTCGATCGCCTCGTCGAAGCTGACGCCCTTTTCCTTGGCGCGCTTCTCCATCATCGCGTCGGTCATCGGCGTGGCGATAAAGGCGGGCGACACGGTGTTCACCAGCACATTGTCGCCGCCATAAGCCTTGGACAGACCCTTGGCGAGGCTGAGGATACCGGCCTTCGCCGCGCAATAGGGCAGTTCCTCGACATAGGGCTGCACCGCGTCCTCGGAGGCCATCAGGATGATGCGGCCCCAGCCCTTGCGGCGCATCGCCGGGATCGCCTCACGACACATGCGGACAGCGCCCATCAGGTCGATGTCCAGCGTCTCCTGCCAGCCCTTGTCGTCGATCTCCAGGAAATCGCCGGTCGCGCCGGTGACGCCCGCCGAATTGACATAAATATCCGGCTCGCCCAGCCGCTCGCGCACCTCGGCCCAGAGCGCAGTCACATCCTCCGACTTGGTGACGTCACCCGTCACCGCGATCACCTCGCCCAGCGACGTCAGTTCCTCGACCGCCTGGTCGAGCGAGCCGCCCGGCTTGTCGGTCAGCGCGACACGCACCCCCGCCTCCAGCAACAGGCGGGCGGTTTCTTTGCCCATGCCGGAGTCCGCGCCACTGATCAGCGCAATACGGCCCTTGATACCCAGATCCATCGTCTCTCTCCTCGAAATCCTGTCAGGCGTGATGTCGGTCAACAAAGTCCGCGATCAGCGTGGCGACGGCGTCCGGTGCCTCCAGCGGCAGGAGGTGCGCGGCGCCCTCGACCGTCACGACCTCCGGTTCGGCATAATGGGGCGCGTTCCACTTTCGCTGCGCCGCCTCACCCAGATCGCCGTCCTCGCCGCCCGCCACGATCAGCACAGGCGTGGCGATCACGCCCACTGCCGCGCGCCAATCCTCGCGACTGCCACGCTCCAGCCAGCCTCTCCACGCATCCGGCGAGGACCGTCGGACATCGGCGATCGCGACCGCGCGTAGGGGGTACGGCAAGGGCTCCGCGCTATTTTCATCGACGAACCTTGCCGCTTGTGCCTCGTTGGCGGGGCCGTCGCGGAACCAGTCGAGCATGGCCGCCCGACGATCTTCGTCCATCGGCTCGGGCGCGGGTGGCGAGGCGGCCAGCAACACGACGCCGCCCAGGCCGGAGCCGTTCTGTTCGCGCGCGGCGAGCAAAGTGGCGAACTTTCCGCCCATGCTGTGCCCGACCAGGAACCAACGTTCGGGCCGCCGCGCCGCGACCTCCGCCGCCAGCCAGTCGACCATCTCTGCGACATCGACATAGCCCTCATCCGCACGATCGCCGAAACCCGGCAGATCGAGCGCCACGCAATCGAAACGGTCGTCCAGCCGATCGATCACCTCATTCCAGGCCTTTGCGCTGCCACCCAGCGCATGGAGCAGAAACAGGGTGGGTCGAGGCATAGGCGGTCAGTCCGATCGTTCACGCGGATCAATAATCTGCGGCATGAAGAACCGACCGCCCGATCGGGTTCCCCCCGACCATGACCAATAAGTCTTTGAGTTGGCGTGGAACCAATCGAGATCTCGACGGATCGAACCTCTTCGATTGGCGGTCGCGGAAGCAGCGCGTAAAGATCGCCGCCGATACGAGAGGAAACAGTGCATGCCCTTCCCCGCTCCCTATGCCGCCGACCCCGCGCGTTACGACGGCCGCATGCCCTATCGCCGCACCGGGCGTAGCGGCCTGAAGCTCCCCGCGATCAGCCTGGGCCTGTGGCAGAATTTCGGCGGCAGCGATTTGTTCGAGACCGGTCGCGCCGTCCTGCGCCGCGCCTTCGATCGCGGAGTCACCCATTTCGACCTCGCGAACAATTACGGCCCGCCCTACGGCTCGGCGGAGGAAAATTTCGGGCGAGTGCTCGCCAGCGACTTCGCCGCGCATCGCGACGAGCTGATCCTGTCGACCAAGGCGGGCTGGGACATGTGGCCCGGCCCTTACGGCGATATCGGCTCATCGAAGAAATATCTGATCGCCAGCTGCGACCAGAGCCTGAAGCGGATGGGGGTCGATTATGTCGACATCTTCTATTCGCACCGCGTCGACCCGACCACGCCGCTGGAGGAGACAATGGGCGCGCTGGTCCAGCTGCACCGGCAGGGCAAGGCGCTCTATGTCGGCATTTCCTCCTATGATCCTGGCCTGACCCGCCGGGCCGCCGCGATCCTGGCGGAGGAGAAGGTGCCGCTGTTCATCCATCAACCGAGCTATTCGATTCTGAACCGCTGGATCGAGCGCGACTTGCTGGCGACGCTGGAGGACCTCGGGATCGGCTGCATCGCCTTCTCGCCGCTCGCCCAGGGCATGCTGACCAAGAAGTATCTGAACGGCGTGCCGCAGGATGCACGGGCCAGCCGGGGCGGATCGCTGTCGCAGTCGCTGCTGACCGAACAGAATGTCGGCGCGATCCGGCGGTTGAACGACATCGCCCATTCGCGCGGCCAGACGCTGGCGCAGATGGCCATCGCCTGGGTGCTGCGCGATCCCCGCGTCACCTCCGCCCTGATCGGGGCACGCACGGTCGAGCAGCTGGACGACTCGCTCGATGCCGTCGCGCGGCTGGACTTCACTGCCGAGGAACTGGCGGCGATCGACCAGGCGGCCATGGATGGCGGGATCAACCTATGGGCGGAATCCTCCGACATTACAGAGCTGCCAGCGGCACAGGGCGTTCCGGCTCACGGCTAGCATCCACGACGGAGACTGCCATAGCGCCGCTCGTCCCGACATATTTTGTCACGGTCGGTCTATGGCATTTGTCTGACAGTTGACATAGCCTCTTCCGAAAAGGGGAGAGATTGATGAAGACCGTGATTCGTAGTTGCCTTGCCATCGGCGCGCTCCTGGCAACAACGGCGATCCATGCCAGCGGACAGGCGCCTGCCACGGCGCCTCGTCAGTTGGAAATCGTGGCAAAAAATCGCCTGCCCAAGCCGCCCGCCTCCCGCGACGCGCGGACGGCGTATCTGATGACCTACTTCACCGACGAGGATCATTCGCTTCACTTCGCGACGTCGCGCGACGGCTACAGCTTCACCGACGTCAATGGTGGCAAGCCGGTGATGAGCGGGCGCGAAGCAGCCGAGCAGAAGGGCATTCGCGATCCCCATATCATGCGCGGTCCCGATGGCGGCTTCTATATGTCGATGACCGACCTCCACATCTTCGCCATGCGCGAAGGGTTGCGCGACACCCAATGGGAACGGCCCGAAGAGCAATATAGCTGGGGCAACAACCGCAACATGATCTTCATGAAGTCCTATGACCTCATCCACTGGTCACGGTCCCGCGTCACGCCATCGGCCATGTTCGCGCGCTACCGCAACGCGGGCAATATGTGGGCACCCGAGACGATCTACGATCCCAAGCGCAAGGCGTTGATGGTCTATTTCACCACCCGCGACGGCAACGGGCCCAACTATCTGGTCTATTCCTATGCCGATAAGGATTTCAGCACGCTGACCGAAGAGCCCAAGACGCTGTTCGACTATCCCGATCCCAAGGTGAACGTGATCGATGCCGACATCACCAAGGTCGGCGACAAGTACCATATGTTCTATGTGGCGCATCAGGCACCCGGCAATATCCGCCACTCGGAATCGTCGAGCATCAACAGCGGCTGGACGAAGGACCTGCGCAAGGTCGATCCCGAAACCGTGGGGACGGAAGCGCCGACCCTGTGGAAGCGCAGCGGCACGAACACCTATGTCCTGATGTACGATGTGTTCGGTATCAACCCGAACAATATGGGTTTTTCGGAAACCACCGACTTCGTGACCTATCGCAATATCGGTCGCTTCAACGAGCCAGGATCGCCGATGAAGGCGACCAACTTCGCCCGGCCCAAGCATGGCGCGGTCGTGGCGATCAGCCCGGCCGAGGCCACGCGGCTGGAGCGGTATTTCGCCGCCCGTTGAACGCAAAAATGCGCCCGACCATGATGGGTCGGGCGCATTCCCTTGTCCGCCATTACTTGGCGGCGCTGCTCACATCGCCCTGCCCCATCGCCGAGACCAGGACATTGCCCGAGCCCGAGAAGTTCGCGGCGGGCAGGTTGGCGATCCGGTCACCCACCTTCACCAGCACCCGCTCGACCGCGCCCTGCGCATTGGTGCGGACCGACTGAACCGCGCCGATCACCCGGCCCTGCGCATCGTTGACGACCATGCCCGTGTTGACCGGGAAGGCACCGCCCTGCGCCGCACCGCTACCGGCCAGCGCCAGGTTCCCCGACAGCGCGCCATTGCCACCCGCCGCCGACAGCGAGCCCGAACCGGAACCCGCAGCATTTCCGGCTGCATTGGCGGCGCGCCCGGTCAGGTTGGAGACGGCACCCCGCGCCCGGTTGCCGACCGCGCCAGCCGTATCACGCACCCGTCCGGCAACGTTGCCGACCGTGTTCACGCCGCGCCCGGCCGCGTCGCGCACCGCATCGGTGCCGATCAACTGGGCATCGACGCCGCCACCGACCGAGCCGGAGGTCGTGCCATTGGCGCCGCCCGACCGGTTCCCGACCCGCGTCGCGCTGTCCAGCGTCGAGCCACCAGAGGCATTACCCGACGCGCTGACCCGGCCCCGGCGCAGGTCGACATTCCGGTCGCCGCGCACCGAACCCCGGGCGCGGGTCGCATTCTCGGTGCCGACCCGACCAGACCGCGTGGCGCTGTCGAGATTGCCGGTCAGGCCACCGGTCGCGCCGCCAGCAACGCCGCCAAGTTGACCACCCAGACCACCGGTCAGGCCGCCACCACCAAGAAGCTGCGCCGATGCGGGGCTTGCGACCAGAGCAATGGCAAGGATCGCGGTGCCAGACAGAATGTTCTTCATCTTCGTTCTCCTTAACTTCTGTTGGGACAACGAAACGGGTGATGGGTTTAATCCCGATTTTTCGATTTTTATTGGAGATCGGTGCGACAATCACCGCAAACCATTCCACGACCGATGCTTTTTTCCGGCCCGCGCAGCCCCGATCGACGCGCCTCGGCATCGATCTTCGCCAGCGCGGCACGACGCTGCGCCGGGTCGGGCGTCGGATAGACTGCGGCGATCCGCCCGGCGACCAAGGGCGCGGCAAAGGAGGTGCCGCGCACCGCAAAGCGTCGACCGTTCACGCCCGCCGCCAGCATGTCCGCCGCCGGGGCGACATAATCGAGATGCTCGGCCCGCCCCGCCTCGATCAGCGGACGGTTGCGGCGGTCGACGCCGCTGACCGCGATGACGCCGGGATAGGACGCAGGATAGGCGGGCGGCGAGGCCGCGCCATTGTTGCCGACCGCTGCGACGATGATCGTGCCGCGCGCCTGCGCCGCCGCGACGACCCGCGCCAGCAAGGGGTTCGACGGTCCGACCAGGCTGATCGTCACCACCGGCACCCGCGCACCGACCAACCAGCCGAGCGCCTTGGCGATGGCGGTCGCATTGCCGCCCGCCGGATCGGTGCCATAGACATCGGCCGAAGCGATCCGCGCACCGGGCAAGGCGCCGCGAATGCCGTGCCCCCCGGCGATCAGCGACGCGACGGCCGTGCCATGATCATTGGGGCGCGGCGCACCGCTGGCAAAACCACGCAGCATCGCAGCTCCCTCGACGCCGCCATCGATCACGCCGACCAGTGTGTCGGTCTTCGCCGCCTGTCCGGCAAGCGGCGGCGCGATCATTGCAACCCCACCGCCGCTCGCCAGATGCAGCTGATCCGCGCTCACTTCGCCGCCCAGCCTGCGCAGCTGGTCCAGCGCCGTTTTCAGCGAGACACCCTGGGGCACCCGCAACCGGGCGAAACCGACGCC
Organism: uncultured Sphingomonas sp.; assembly: GCA_913777475.1. Taxonomy (GTDB): domain Bacteria; phylum Pseudomonadota; class Alphaproteobacteria; order Sphingomonadales; family Sphingomonadaceae; genus Sphingomonas. Next base: position 46,908 of record CAJYRW010000013.1, read on the forward strand.
CAGCACGTCATCGCGCTCGATGATCGCATAGCCCGCCTTGGTCGCTGCGGCGATCAGCATATCGCTGGGGGCGTCGACCACCACCTCTCCGACGCGCGCGGGAAAGCCTTGGGGGTCCAGTACGATGGCATCGGGATGCTCGCGGACCAGTTGGGCGAAGGTCTGGCGACGCAAGCCGTCCAGCCGTGCCGCTGCCCGCCGTGCCATATTATCGACCGGGCCCAGCAGGTCCTGCGCCTTGGGCAGTCCGATCGACGACAGCGGCCCCGGCATGGGCAAGCCCGGCGCCCCGCCCTGCGGCAGATTGGGCAAAGCACCACCCAGCTGGGCGCGCACCATGCCAGCCCCGCCCGCGATCCCGGCAGTCGCCATCAGCAGCGTCAGGTATCGGCGAGCGCGCCACTTCATCGATCGTCTCCCATTGCCAAAAATCGTCCTGACATGGATTAAACGAAACTCGTCATCCGTTTCATCCCCACAAGAAGGAAATTGGCTTGGCCGCATTCGAGAATGAGCTGTTGGCGCTGCTGCCGCGATTGCGACGGTTTGCGCGATCGCTCACCCATGATGCAGCGGATGCCGATGATCTCTGCCAGGTCACGGTCGAAAAGGCGCTGATGGCGCGCGGCTCGTGGCAGGCGGGGACGAGATTGGACAGCTGGATGTACCGGATCATGCGCAACGCCTGGATCGACACCGCCCGCTCGCGTCGCCGGGCGGCGGAGACGTTCGTGGGCGAGGAGGCCGGAATGACGGTCGGCGCCCAGGGCAATGCCGAGGCGCGCGTCGCTCTGGGCGAAGTCGACGCCGCGATGCAGGCGCTGCCCGCCGACCAGCGCGAGGCGGTCGCGCTCGTCCTGGTCGAGGGGCTAGCCTATAAGGAAGCAGCCGAGATACTGGACATCCCGATGGGAACACTGACCTCGCGATTGGTGCGCGGGCGACAGGCGCTGATGGCGCGGCTGGGAGAAGCGGCATGACGATCGAACCAGAAATCCTGATGGCCTATGCCGACGGCGCGCTCGACCCTCTGACGACCAAGCGCGTCGAGCGGGCCATGGCGGCGGACCCCGCGCTGGCCGAAGAGGTCGCACGCCATCGGCACCTGAAGGCCCGGCTCGCCCAGGCCTATGCCCCACTGGCCGAAGAGGCCGTGCCCGATCGCCTCGCGGCCCTGCTGACCGGCAGCGCCGCCAGCAACGTCGTGCCGATGCCGGTACGCGCCGCTCGCCCCAAGTCGCGCTTTGCGATGCCTTCCTGGCAGGCGGCGGCGGCCATGGCGGCGTGTCTGGTCGTCGGCGTGCTGGTCGGCCAGGGTGTCGATCGGGGACCGATCACGGCGACCGGCAAGGGGCTCTATGCCACCGGGTCGCTCGCCCGCGCACTCGACGATCAGGCGAGCGGCGGGAGCGGCCCGGTCCGCGTCGCGGTCAGCTTCCGCGCCCGCGACAACGGTTTTTGCCGGGTGTTCCAGTCGGCGGAAGCCGACGGCATCGCTTGTCGCGATCCCAAGGGCTGGGCGCTCCGGCGGACGATGCCCGGCTCCGCACCGGCTGCCCATGGCGGCTATGCGCAGGCCGGATCATCGGACGCCGAACTGATGGCGGCGGCGCAGGACATGATGGCCGACATGCCGCTCGACGCGGCGGGCGAGAAGGCGGCGATCGCCCGGGGCTGGCGCAAGTAAAGGCCGCGCCACTTTTCGGAAAGCAAGCGTTTCCGCAGCGGCAGGTGCGGCGCGTCCGGATTGCCCCTATCTTGGGGCCATGAAGAAGATCGGTTTCCTGTCGTTCGGCCATTGGTCGCCCTCGCCCCAGTCCGCGACGCGCTCGGCGCAGGACGTGTTGCTCCAGTCCATCGACCTTGCCATCGCGGCCGAGGAACTGGGCGCGGACGGGGCCTATTACCGCGTTCATCACTTCGCGCAGCAGCTTGCCTCTCCCTTCCCGTTGCTCGCCGCCGTGGGGGCCCGCACCTCTCGCATTGAGATCGGGACTGGCGTCATCGACATGCGCTACGAGAATCCCTTTTACATGGTCGAGGATGCGGGCTCCGCCGACCTGATCAGCAACGGGCGGCTGCAGCTCGGCATCAGCCGGGGCTCGCCCGAACAGGTCATCGAGGGCTGGCGACATTTCGGCTATGGCCCGGCGCAGGGCGAAACCGATGCGGACATGGGCCGCCGCCATGCCGAGGTGTTCCTGCACCTGCTGAAGGGGCAGGGCTTTGCCAAGCCCAATCCGCGCCCGATGTTCGCCAACCCGCCGGGCCTTCTCCGTCTGGAGCCGCATTCGGCGGGCCTGCGTGACCGCATCTGGTGGGGCTCGGCCTCTGACGCGACGGCGATCTGGGCGGCCAAGCAGGGCATGAACCTGCAAAGCTCGACATTGAAGGCCGACGAAAGCGGAGAGCCGTTCCATGTCCAACAGGCCAAGCAGATCCGCGCCTATCGTGAAGCCTGGACGGCGGCGGGCCATAGCCGCACGCCGCGGATTTCGGTCTCCCGCTCGATCTTCGCGCTGACCACCGATCAGGACCGCGCCTATTTCGGCGGCGACGACAGCCAGGACCAGGTGGGCGTCATCGACAATATGCGCGCCGTCTTCGGCCGCTCCTATGCCGCCGAGCCCGAACGCCTGATCGAGCAGCTACGCGCCGACGAGGCGATTGCCGAGGCCGATACGCTGCTCCTCACCGTGCCCAACCAGCTCGGCGTCGGTTACAACGTGCGTGTGATCGAAAACATCCTGCGCCACATCGCCCCGGCGCTGGGCTGGCGCTGAGGGGCGGGCAACCCGTTCTTATCATTCAGATTACAGTATTGTAACATCCGAGACATTCCACCGAAAGCGTTGGAATTGCATAAGAACCGGGCTGGTCGCCGTTTACTCCCGTCGGCGGCCAGCGCCTGATAAGTCCCGCGAACATGCTGCCGAGGGGGGAGCAGAGCCGCCGGGCCCATCCCCGCTGCGCCGCGTTTCCACGCCTCCGCCGTTCCTCCCAAACGGCCTCTCGCGAATGGCGATGCGCGGGGGTGGTCAGGCGCTTTCCGCTGGGCTAGGAACGACAATTCCCATCTGACCACCAAGCCGGAAAGCAACAGACTTTGGCCGACGAGACGACCCTCGCGGAACCTTCCGATATTTCGACGATCTCCATCGTCGACGAGATGAAGTCGAGCTATCTCGACTATGCGATGAGCGTGATCGTGG
>CAJYRW010000014.1:0-72993 GCA_913777475.1 uncultured Sphingomonas sp.
TCCTGCTTGCCGAAGCGGAACACCTCCAGCTCGTCGGAGATTTCCTGCCAGACGTTCTTGTTCGGATCGAGATCGTCTCGGCTCTGGTCGACATAGCCGAGTCGAACCGTCGAGCCGACCTCGATCGTCCCGGCGTCGGGCTGTTCCTGCCCGGTGATGAGCTTGAACAGCGTCGACTTGCCCGCGCCGTTCGGCCCGATCACCCCAACGATGCCGCCGGGCGGCAGCGTGAAGTCGAGGTTCTCGAACAGCAATTTGTCGCCGTACGACTTGGTCAGCCCCTTGGCCTCGATCACCTTGCCGCCGAGCCGTTCGGGCAGCTGGATGAGGATCTGCGCCTTGCCGGCGACGCGATTCTCCTGCTTCGCCATCAGCTCGTCGAACGCGCGGATACGCGCCTTCGACTTGGTCTGGCGCGCCTTGGGAGTCTGCCGCATCCACGCCAGCTCGTCGGCGATCGCCTTCTGCTTGCCGGCTTCCTCGCGCTCCTCCTGCTCGAGCCGCTTGGCCTTCTTTTCCAGATAGCCCGAATAGTTCGACTCGTAGGTGTAGTAACGGCCGCGATCGAGCTCCAGCACCCAGTTCACGACATTGTCGAGGAAGTAGCGATCGTGGGTGACGAGGATGACGTTGCCGGTATATTCCTTGAGGAAATTCTCCAGCCACGACACGCTCTCGGCATCGAGGTGGTTGGTCGGCTCGTCGAGCAGCAGGATGTCGGGCTTCTCCAGCAGCAGCCGGCAGAGCGCGACGCGGCGGCGCTCGCCGCCCGACAGCTTGGTGACGTCGGCGTCGCCCGGCGGGCAGCGCAGCGCTTCCATCGCGACCTCGAGTTGATTGTCGAGCGTCCAGCCGTCGACCGCGTCGATCCTGGCCTGGAGATCGCCCATTTCCTCCATCAGCGCGTCGAAGTCGGTGTCGTCCTTCGGATCGCCCATCTCGGCGGAGATGGCGTTGAAGCGATCGACCAGATCGGCGACCGGGCGGACGCCGTCCTTGACGTTGCCCATCACGTCCTTCGACGGATCGAGCTGCGGCTCCTGCGCCAGATAACCGACGCGGACACCCTCGGCCGCCCAGGCCTCGCCGGTGAAGTCGGTGTCCATCCCCGCCATCACCTTCATCAGCGTGGACTTGCCCGCGCCGTTCGGGCCGATGATCGCGATCTTCGCACTCGGCAGGAACTGGAGGTGGATGTTGTTCAGGACAGGCTTGTTGGCGCCGGGGAAGGTCTTGGTCAGACCCTTCATCACATAGGTATATTGGACGGCCATGGCGGCGCGGGGCTCCGTGCTTTTCTTGCGACTGTGGAAATTTCCCGCCCATGTAGTGGGTGCGCGACCCGTTGGCAAACGGGACGACCTGCGCAACACTCCGACGCATGAAGCGCTTGATCCTCGCGGCCCTGACCGCCTCCGCCCTCACCTCTCCCGTTCTGGCCCAGCGCACCGCGCCGCCCATGCCCGCCACTGTCGATCCGCAGGTGACGCAACTGCGCGATGCCGCGCTGAAGGACGATACCGCCTGGGACATTATCGAGGGGCTGACGACCGAAGTCGGGCAGCGACTGGCCGGAACCGAAGCCGAGGCGCGCGCACGCACCTGGGCGGTCACCAAGCTGACCGCATTGGGCTTCAAGAATGTGCGGGTCGAGCCCTATCGGATGCCCGTCTGGGAACGCGGCGCGGAAACGGCCGAGATCCTGGCCCCCTTCCCGCAAAAGCTGACCCTAGCCGCGCTCGGCAACTCGGGTGCGACACCGGCCGGTGGCCTGACGGGCGAGGTCGCGGTCTTCCCCAGCATGGCGGCGTTCCAGTCGGCGCCTGATGACGCGGTCCGGGGCAAGATCGTCTATATCGGCAACGCCATGCCACGGACCCAGGACGGGTCGGGCTATGGCGCCTATGGCACCGCGCGCTTCGTCGGACCGGCATTGGCGTCGCAGCGCGGCGCGGCAGCGATCATCATCCGCTCGATCGGCACCGACCATCATCGCTTTCCGCATACCGGCACCACCGACTTCCCCGCCGGGGTGAAGCCGATCCCCGCTGCCGCCCTGTCGGTCCCGGACGCCGAACAGTTGGAGCGAATCGCGGCTCGCGGTGCGCCCATCCGCATGAAGCTGGTCCTGACGCCGCGCCAGGTCGGCATACGCGAATCGGGCAACGTCATCGCCGAGGTGCCTGGCAGCGATCCGTCGGCGGGCATCGTGCTGGTCGGCGGCCATCTGGACAGCTGGGACTTGGGCACGGGCGCGATCGACGACGCCAGCGGCATCGCGATCACCGCGGCTGCCGCCAAGCGAATCATGGACGCGGGCCAACCGCGCCGCACCATCCGTGTCGTCTGGTTCGGTGCCGAAGAAGTCGGCGGCATGGGCGGAGCGGCTTATGCCAAGGCCCATGCGGGCGAACGCCATGCCACCGCCTCGGAAAGCGATTTCGGCGCCGATCGGGTCTGGCGGTTCGAGGTGAACCTTCCCCCCGAGGCCAAGCCCGTCGCCGATCGGTTGCAGACCGCCCTCGCGCCGCTGGGCATCTCGCGGGGCAGCGGCCTGGGCGGTGACGGCACCGACATCGGTCCGACGCTGAAGCTGGGGACGGCGGCGATCGACCTGAACCAGTCGGGCTGGGATTATTTCGATACCCATCACACGCCCGACGACGTGATCGACCGGATCGATCCGGCCGCCCTGCGCCAGAATGTCGCGGCCTGGACCGCGATGTTGGCGGTCGTTGCCAACGCGCCGGAAGCGATCGACGCCGTGAAACCGCGCTAAATCGTAAGGGCATTGGTAACCTTTTGGTAACGCCAACGCCTTGAAAAAGCCGGATAGCCGCCATCGGTTCGTCGCGAACCTTGCCAGGAAGTGAATTTTGCGGATTGACCGCGATGAACCGCGCGTTATTTGAGCCGCTTCGCGACGGCATTCGGGTCGGCCGCGATGATTGCTTATGCTTGGGAGCATTCGAATGAAGAAGATCGCTTTCGTTCTCGCTGCCGCCGGCCTGATGTCCGTGGCCGCCTGCAACAAGTCGCCTGAAGCTGCCGCTGTTGAGAACAACGCGGACATGCTGGCTGACAACATGGAAATGCAGGCCGACAACCTCGAAGCGGTTGCCGACAACACCTCGAACGGTGCTGCTGCTGCCTCGCTCGAGAACGCTGCTGACAACATGAACGCCGCTGCCGACAACGTCCGTGACGCTGCCGACGCCAAGGCTGACAACATGCAGTAATGCCGCCTCGGACCTTCGGGTCCGAAGCGCCGACTGTTTGTCGGAAAAAGGGCGCCTTCCATTGCGGAGGTGCCCTTTTTCTTTGACGTTTCACGCTTGCGAACTTGTCCGACGTCACGCTACGGACATCTTCGGTGGGGCCTGTAGCTCAACGGTTAGAGCTGGCCGCTCATAACGGCTAGGTTGCGGGTTCGAGTCCTGCCGGGCCCACCAACTACACCACTAAGTCACTGTAATTGCTAAGTTTATCTCTATTTTCTGTCTAACCTTCGGACCACGGTTAGACAAATCTGGTCATTTCTCGTCGGAGAATCGGCCGATGGTGCGGCTGATAGCCCCATCCGCCAGCCCTTCCTGCTCCGCTGCGGCGGTATAGATCGCGACTTCGCTGTCGCCCTTCCATCCGCCAACCGCCTTGATCTCCAGTTGCGTCGCCTGGCTCTGAGCCATTCTGCGGCCGATCGCCTTGCGCAAACCGTGCGCGGTGCAATGTGGCAGACCTGCCTCATTGCACCAGTCGCGCATCTTGTTGCCGAAGCCGTCCTTCGTGAAGGTCTTGCCAGCGGCGGTGACGAGGAATGAGCGGAGGCCCACGCTGTCCATGGCGTCGATCGCCCGGCGCAGATCCGGCGCGATCGGAAGCCATAGGTCCGCCTGGTTCTTGGCCGCCGTGAAGTTGATCTTGCCCCGGACAACATGGGCCGGGCCGAAAAGCCGAGCATCGCCACGGCGCTGGCCGGTCCAAAGCATGATCTCCAGCGCCAGCCGGGCACGCGTGCCAAGCGGGTGCCGCGACTTGTATTTAGAGATCTCCTCCTCCGTCCACGTATGGAAGCCTGTCAGCTTGCTCTTGCCGATCGTTGCCGCGTCCTCGACCGGGTTGTGCTCGATCCATTTCAGCTTCTTTGCATAGGCGAACAGTCGCCGGAGTTCCTTACGCAGTTTCACGGCGGCGACCTGTCCGCCCATCATTCGCTTGCGGGTTTCGTCCCAGCGCTTCTCGGTGCGTGCCAGCAAAATCGCCTCGATATGCTCAAAGCCGAAGTCGGATATGAGGTCATCTGCGAAGTCCTGGCGGAAGCTGTCGATCAGATACTTGCGGCGCGCCTGGGTACCCGGCGTTCCGCGCCCTTTGAAGTCACCGGACGCGTAATAGCGAGACACGAGATCGCCCACGCTGCCCGGCACCGCCTGTCGCACGACGATGAGCGGCCGGTCAGCCAACAAGGCCTGATATTCCTCCTTGAACCCCTTCTCGTCCGGAAGATGCTTCATGTAGACCGGCTTGCGTCCGGCTTTACGGAACCGGGCCCGAAGTTTCCCATGGCGGTCGGGGTTTACCGTTACATTCTTATAGCGGGTCTTCACTTGGGGAGCAGCCTGTCGAGCGGATTGGCGCGCGCAACGATCGTCGGTGAATCGCTGGCGTCGATAACCATGTTACCATGAACATCGATCGCGACGCGAACATGGCCGAACCCAGCCTCGCGAGCCCCCTTCATGGCGCGCGTGACGTCGGTCTTCGTGAACCGGGCTGGCGCTGTCATCCGGCCGCCCTCCTCTTTTCCCACTGATTATAGTCGTGCGACAGCCAGATGTGCGGGCCCGAGCCGATGCACACCGATTGATGCTGCCATGCCAGCGCCTCGACCAACTCGGCCTGGACGGCCGCGTCGCGGTTGCCCTGCTGGCGGCGCGCCAGTTCCCGGGCCCGCATGGCCGCTCGCGCGAGGTCGTCGCGCATCTCCTCCCAAGTCGCACCGAATTGCGAGCGGAAGTCGGTTGGCTCGGGCAGGCGATCGTCATTCAGGACGGTGCGCCAGATCGCGACGACCCCGCGCATCACGCGGATGCGGTCATCGGCCTGCGCCTGGTCGAGCGTCCCGGCCGCGATCAGGGCGGGATAGCCCTTTTCGCGTTCCGCGAGCAGCTGCGCGGCAGTGCGCCCAAGGTCCGCCCAATCGCCACGACGGCGCGGGTATGGACCGTTTCCGACGAAGGTCATGGGCGGCCGCGTCATCGACGTGCATCCTTGATGCGGCGCTTCGCGGTGACGATCGCCGCACGACCAACTCCCCGCGCCAATCGCTGACTGACGCGTGCCGCCACAGGCTCGAGCGTGCGCGCAACGATCGCCTCGGCCGCCTTCCGCCCAAGCCAGCCGACCAACTGGGCCGCGGGATCCTGCGTCGTCATTTGGACTTCTTGGCCGGGGTCTGCTGGTCGATCATGCCGCGCGCCCCTGTGTGCAGAAAAGGGTGAGGACGGGGCGCCGCGCGGGTGCCGTCTTGGGCGTGGGCGGTGTCCACTCTTCGTCGTGGATGTCGAGCATCCAGCCGCGCTGGTAGCCGTGCTCGATTGCCCAAGCCGCGAACTGGTAGTTGAGGCGCTTGATCAGGACTGCGATCGCGTCTTCGGTCCACCAAAGCGGACCGCCCTCCCCGTCCTCTCCAAACGTCTGTTCGTTGCGGGCCGTGAAGGCATCGGCAATGGCGCCGCCCTCCACCGCCATGGCGGGCGTGAAGATATCCAGTTCATTAGCCTGGGGCTCCGCCTGGGCGGTCCAGAAGCCGACGTCCGGGAAGCGCGCGGCAGCAGCGGTGGCCGCCTCCTCTCGCGTCGGGTGCGGGCCGAACCAGAACTCGGCATCCTCGAACGCGGGCGTCGTGCTGTAGTAGAAAGCGCGCATCAGAACGGCACCTTCTCGTCCAGCTTGGCAGCGCGGTCGAGCCGGGCCAGCGCCTCGCTGACGAACGAAGGTCCGGCTTGATCCACGAGATCTTCAATGAACCCGGCCGTGCCGGGATCTTGGCACCGCTCCAGCAATGCGAGCGTATACCGTGCCGCCTCGATGCCGCTGCCGCACCGGCTTTCGTGGCAGGTGCAGGGGCACGCCGCCATACGATTGCGCAGATCCTGCTCAGCCGTGATCGCCGGCGCTCCGGCTTCGACCGGCATGAGGCACAGCACCTTCCGATAGGCGATGATCGCGTGCAGCTGTCCTTCGGTCAGGATGGTGCCGTGGCTCGATCGCGTGCCGACCGGCGTGTTCTCGTCGAATTCGCCATAGACGCTGGCGTAGTCCAGCAGCTCCGACACGCGGGCATGAGACAGCATCGCGGTGCAGGCCGGGGTGGGGATCGCGGCTACCACAGACCTTGCCTTGTCGGCAGCGGCCCGGGCTTCCTTGCTGATTGGATAGTAGCACCGCGTGTTGGCGTGGCCACGGCACCCCATGAACGGTTGGAAGCCCGCGTTCATGACCAGATCGCGCAGCGTTCGATGCGGAGCGTTCATGGACAGAGCTTCGGCCGCCTCCGTCAAGGTGAAGCCACCGGGCAGTTGAGCAAGGGTCTTGCGGACCGTATCGGCATCCAAGTCGATTTCGGGGATCGCGCTCTCTACCGGCGGACGCGCAGCCTTGTCATGATAAGGCGGCTTGAAACCATCGACCGGTGCGGGATCCAGTCCAAGCGCAGAACGCGCCGCGTCGATCCGGACCAGCGTAGCGGCCGGATAGCGCTTCCGGAGGTCGGCTGGCTCCGAAGTCGAAAGTATGAGAGCGCTTTCGGCCGTTATGGGCCGGAAGGACTTCCCACCGCGCCCACCGTGATCGTCTGCGACACAGTCGCAACCGTACAGCTTAGCGAATGCGGCAGCGTGGAAGGTCTTGCCGGTGGCGGGTGGCCCATAAATCACGGTCTGGGGCATCAGATCCTCCCTGCCGCGCGCAGGCCGAGGACAATGCCTGCGGCGATGTACGCCAACCCAGCACAGAGCAGCCCGAGGAGCGCGCCGTTCGGGCCGTCGTCGTGGTGGTCGGGATCGGGCGGCAGGATCGGATCGTCGGAGCGCGCCGCATGGTGATCGCGGACGATGATGGGGAGCGCATGCGGGGCGGCGCGCCAGCGGTGGACGCGTGCCGACAGATCGACGGGAAAACGAGGCAACATGGAGGTGCTCCGGCGGACGGGATGCCCGCATGAACACCAAAACACCATTTTGGTTCTGCTATGTCAACACCATTATGGTGTCATTTTATACATGAGCGCTTGAGCAGGTCACGATTACGTTCCGAGATGTCGATCGTCCATGCGACTGGAGCGCCGGCTGCATAGTGGTCGGGTCCGACGAACTTCACAGTTTTGGCTGCTATCAGATCAAGGACCAACGGTTTCACGGGATTTCGATCGTGAGCGGTCCACGCACTTGGGGGCTGCGAACCCCAACCCAACTCAGTGCGTATGGCGCGTCTGCCGTCGATGATAAATTGCCCATAGACGCCGTGCAACGGCGGAGGGGATGCAACCGGCCGAAGGGTGTCAACGTAAACAAAGCCATTGTCCGAACCGCAGTGAGCGCTGATCGTCTGCCCGTCCCGATTTTTTACGGTGAACTCTAGCTCTCCCATGAAGTTTTTAGCGACTTCAGTGCCGGTCCTATTAACTTCTGCGCCAGCCTTAACTGTTTGCGTTTCCGCGTTACAACCAGCGACAGCAAATAGAGCAAGTAAGATTGGCTTGATATTCATGTTAGCAAATCCCCAAGGGTCATCACCCGGTCAATGCGAACGACATCGTCCATTTGGACACGAAAAGTACGCAAGGGGTTGAATTGCTCGAGTTCGACAAAGCTTGCACTGCGCCTTATCAACCTTTTAACCAAAACGCACCGAGCCCTGTTTCCATCATCTTCATGGTCGTCAGGTCGAAGATACACGACAACATCGTCTCCGATACGCGGCGGTCGTTTTGTCTCTGCGACGATAGTGGCTCCAGCAGAGAAGGCGGGCTCCATAGAGTGGCCCTGCACATACAGCCCGTAAACATCTGTACGTTCGTTGAGAATTGCGGGCCGCTTCAGATACCCGACAATTTCTCCAGTATTCAACATAGTCTGCTCAATGGCATCGTTATCGACAATCTTCTCGGCACCAAGCGCGGTGCCGTAAATTGGAAGGCTTTCTGAAACGCGCAGCAGCGACGGCCCTTCGTACTTGAATGGCTGAGCATTTTGGGAGGGGCTCAAAGATACCTCCCCATCCTGAAGGAGCTCAGCGGGGCTGACTTCTAGCGCTTGTGCTGCACGATTGAGCCACTCCTCGGATATGCGGCGCTGACCTTTTTCAAGGCGCTCCAATTGCTGCGGGGTTGTTCCCATGCGCCGAGCCAATTCCGGACGCTTCCAGCCCCGGACCTCTCGAACAGTCGCAATGCGCTCACCAACGGTCATGCGGAAGCCATGCACCAAATTGGCGGTATTGAACCATCCTCCGTTATGGTGTTGACTTCGGTGGTCATATGACACCATTACGGTGTTGTTGATGGAGTTCGAGATGACGCTGTTGGAATGGATGCGGAGAGAGGGCCTCGACATTGCGGGCCTGGCCAACAGGCTCGACTGCACCGGTGAGGCGGTGCGGCGCTACACGAAAGGCGCGCGCATCCCGGACCGTCAGATGATGCAACGAATCCACGCAATCACGGATGGATGCGTAGCACCTAATGATTTTTACGGACTCGTGTCTATTCATCGGTCGCCAGTTAAGCCAGTCGCCGACCGGCCGTCATTCGGAAAGGGGGAAGAACTTTCCGGCCGGGTGCCGGCATGACGGCGCGCCATGTCGTCGAACTGGGCGGACGCGTGTTGCCCTCGGCCCAGCGGCCGGACGGTCACCTGGACTACACCACGACGCTGAACGTCGTGCGAGCCCCGCATGGCGAGCCGCATATCGAGCCGCTGATGCGTGCGCGGCATGCGCGTATCACCACGGCGTCGAGCATCCGCACCGACTATGCCACGGCCTATCCCAAGCATGGACGCGTCGATCCGATCTGGATGGCGGGCGGCAAGTCGGTGCGCGTCGTCGAGCCCGATGCACCCAATCTCGTCCCCGCCAAGGCGTTGGGTGACGCGCTATTCGAGTTACTCGTCGTCGTCGATGTCGTCCTCGTCGGAGGCGGCAGCGTCTCGGTCGGCGGCGTCGCGTTCCCGTATCTTGCGTTCCACGAATTCGTCGAGCTGCTGCTTTACTGGCCCGTGATCGTAGGTGTTGCAGGTCCAGCAATGGGGGCAGTCGATGTCGTAGACCGCGACATGTTCCAACCAGCTGAACGGCACACTGAACTTTTTGCGGCACTTCTTGCACGCGATTGGGCCGCATTCTTCGTCATCATCGAACATGACTTCACCGATCCCGCTTGGGCGCTGTTCCAGCGGTCGCGGTTCCCCGGTCACGCCGAGCTGTTCTTGGCGAATATCCGGCGCGGCGCAAGCGAAGCCGGGAGCCCGCGCGCATGACCCCCGAACTGTTGAACCTGAAGCGTGCAACGGCCGAGATGATCAAGGGCGTCGGTGGTGTCGAGGCGGCGGCCGGTTTCTGCCGGGTCGGCAAGTCGACGCTGTCGGACGCACAGAATTACCGGCGGCCCGACGTCTTCATCGCGCTAGACGTCGTATTCGACCTGGAGCCGCTGGCGCGGGACCGCACCGGGTGGCCGCATATCACGCGCGAACTGTGCACGGCGATGGGCGGCGTCTTCGTGCCGCTGCCCGAACGTCAGGCGACGCGTGACGATCTGCTGATGCTGCTGGCCGCCAAGGCGCGCGAGAGCAGCGAGCTGACCCAGGCCGCGGTCGAGTGCTGCACGGCCGTGGACGACAATCCCGCCGTGCGCGCTGCGGCCGCGCGGCGGGCCATCAAGGAACTGGATGACGTGGTCAGCATCGCGATGACGATGCGGGCGGCGCTTGAAACTCTGGAGGGAGAGGGTTGATGCGGAAGTTGCATCTGATGGCGGTGCCGTCGAGCGAAGGCGCGCGCCGGGTCGCGCAATGGGTGATCACGCTGCCGGGCGGCGTCGCCCAGGCGGCGGAGGCGCTGGAGATCTCGGAGGAATGGGTGCAGCGGATCGTCGACGGCGATCTCGTCCCCGGCCTTCGCATCGGCACCCGCCTGTCGACGTTGATGGGCGTGACCGCCGCGATGTTCCAGCGCGCGGCGCGCACCGGCTGGTTCGACCGGGTGCCGGAGGCGCTGGCGGCGTGATGGCAACCTATCCTGCGATCCACGCGCTGGACGAAGCGCCGGGCGTGGTCGCCTCCCCCGAACGGATCGATGCCTGGATGCGCGTGGCGAAGGCTGGGGACACCTTCCTGTATGCGACGCGCGCCACCCTGCCGATCGGGTCGGCGGGCAAGAAGCGGATGCTCGATCTGGCAGAGCGTGAGCTGGTCTGCCTGACGCGCCCGCGCTCCAAGCTGGACCCGACGCTGTTCAACTACACCGCGACGCGCACGAGCAAGCCGTCTCCCCTGACAAGGCCGGTGCGCGACGTCCTGCGCGCGCCCGCCGCCATGGTAATCGAGCAGGAGGCCGCCAGCGTCGACGCGCTGCTGCCGGTGCTGACCCGATTCGCTTCGTCGGGACGGCCCTGCCCGACCGACCGCCAGCTGGCGGAGCGGGCGGGGCTCGCGCGGGACGCCATCCCTGCCGTCCTGGCGGCGATGGTCGAGGGCAATCTTATCCGGATCATCGGCGCGCCCGCCCCGACGAACCGCCGGATCTACATCATTGCGACGGGCGCGATGACGGGGTTTGCGAAATGAATGGTTCGTTCGAGATCGAGGTCGCGACCTTGCGCGGCGTCCTGAAGGATGTCGTCGGCGTCGTCGAGGCGCGCTGCACTATTCCGGTGCTGTCCAACGTCCTGCTGACGGTGGATCATCAATCGCTGACGGTGACGGGCACCGACCTGGACCTGATGGTGCAGCGTCGGGTGCCGCTTGCCCAGACGGAACCGTTCAGCATCACCGTCGAGGCGGCGATCCTCGACAGGATCGCGTCCAAATTGCCGGCGGATGCCGAGGCGAAGATCAAGCTGGCGGACGGCAAGCTGACCGTGTCCGCCGGACGGTCGCGGTTCCAACTGCCGACGCTGGCGGCCGATGACTTTCCGATCATGCAGACGGTGGCACGGGATGCGTGCGAGTTCAGCATGCAGTCGATCTATCTGGGCGGCGCGATCGGACTGGTCAGCCACGCGATCTGCACGGACGAGACGCGTTATTATCTCAATGGCATCTTCATGCATGCCCCCGATGGGCAGGATCTGCGCTTCGTGGCCACGGACAGTCACCGCCTAGCGCGCGGCGTCCTGGCATTGCCGGACGGTGCGAACGATGTGCCCGACACTATCATTCCGCGCAAGCTGACCAAGCTGCTGTCGGGGCTGCTCGACCGCCACGAAGGCGAGGTCCTGGTGACCGTCACCCAGCGGCTGCTGCGATTCGAGATGGGCGATACGACCGTCACGGGCAAGGTCATCGATGGTCAGTACCCGGACTATGCGCGGATCATCCCTGTCGCCAATCCGCACCGGCTGGATATCGATCGCGACGCGCTGGTCGCCGCGATCGGCCGCGTGGTCACGGTGGCGACGGACAAGACGCGGGTCGTGAAGCTGGCGTTCTCGCGCGACCTGCTGGTCATCACGGTGACGTCGCCCGAGAAAGGCGAGGCGCGCGAAGAGGTGCCGTGCAGCTGGTCGGCACAGCCGATGGAGATCGGGTTCAACAGCAAGTATCTGCTCGATGCGCTCGGCCAGCTGACGGCGGACTCGGTCGAGGCGATGTTCAGCGACCCGGCGGCTCCTGCCATCTGGCGTGATCGCGAGGACGCCAACGCAGTCTTCGTCATCATGCCGTCGCGGGTGTGAGGCGATGGGGCACGCCAAAATCCATCGCCAGCAGATGCTCGACTGGATCGAGCGTTGTGCCGGCGATGATATCGCCATGCCGGACGATGCGGCAATCTGCCATGCGTTCGGCTTCTCCTCGACCGAGCATGCGCGCACGCTGCTTGCCGAGCTCGCGGACGCGGGCAGCATCACCGTCCAGGGCGGCTATGGCGCCGATCGCCGGATCCTCTTGGGTCGCGTGCGGTCCGGCGCTTCGACGGCCGCGCGGCCGATGCCGAGCATCGTCAAGGACGACCCCGTGGTCGGGCAGGCGGTCGCCAAGATCATGGCCATCGCCAAGCGTCCTTCCCCACCCCCGGCCGCCAGCCCGGCGGCCCTGTCGAAAGTCGAACCCATGACCAAAACGCTGTCGAAGTCCGTCACCGTCGTCGTGTCCGGTGACGTGCTGGAAGAGTTGAAGCGGCGCACGGCGGACGGCACCCCGTACAACCGCGCCACGCTGGAGCTGCTGGCGCAGGCGCTGGGCAAGGCCGCGCCTGCGCCCGTTGCCCAGTCGGTCCCCGCCCTGGAGGATATCGACGCCCATGAGCTGGTCAGCGAATTGGCGCGGCGCCTAACGGAGGACCGGCCGAACGCTGCGTTGGCCCAGGCGGAAGAGCAGCTGCGCACGGCGGCGCAGCAGGCCACGGCTCTGGAACAGCGAGCGATCACCGCGGAAGAGGCGCTGGCAAAAGTTCGCAGCGCGGTGGGGCTGTCGTGACGACGGCTATGCCGGACCTCGTCCGGGTCGAGGATGGCGTCGTCGTTGCTGATAGCCGTGATGTGGCTGATGCGTTCGGTCGACAACATCAGCACGTGCTGCGAGACATTCGTGGCCTGTGCGATCGGCGGTCCGATCTTGCGTCCACTTTTGGACGCAAGATCGCCCAGGTCGAAACGGGCAAGGGCGGTCAGCGCGACACCCATTATTATACGATGACCCGCAAGGGCTTCGTCGTGCTGGTCGGTGGCTTCAAGGGCGACCGTGCGCTGGATTTCCGCATCGCCTTCTATGACGCGTTCGAGCAGCTGGAGCAGCGGCTGGCGGCGATGGCGGACGAGGAGGCGGCGCTGGCGGTCCCGCCTGTCCCGTCGATCATGGAGGACCATGACCGCATGCGGAACGCGATCGCCTTCGTGCGTGCCGCGCAGATGGCGAAGCGGTGCCCGGTGGCGCGGCGCGCCTGGGCGGTCGCAGGTCTACCCGACGTGTTCGGGCAGGATCAGCCGCCCACCATCATCGGCATCGATCTGGCGGTGTCATCGATCGTCCGCGACTGGTCGACCGAGCGGCTGGAGTGGGCCATCGGCGCGCGGACGCCGATGGCCTGGCTGTTCGAGGATTTCCGCCATTGGTGCCGGGACCAGGGCGTGCCCCCGATGTCGATGACCAGCTTCGGCCGGAATCTGACGCGCATGGGCATCGACAGTTTCAAGAGCAGCGCCATGCAGCGCTGCGGCATTCGCCTGAGGGCGCAGGAGGTTTCATGAGCAGCGTCAACAAGGTTATTCTCGTCGGCAATCTCGGCCGCGATCCCGAGGTCCGGTCGTTCCAGAACGGCGGCAAGGTGGCCGAGCTGCGCATCGCCACGTCGGAGAGCTGGAAGGATCGCAACAGCGGGGAGCGCAAGGAAAAGGTCGAGTGGCATACGGTCAAGATCCTCAACGAGGGGCTGGTCGGTGTGGCCGAGCGGTATCTGCGCAAGGGATCGAAGGTCTATGTTGAGGGCGCGCTGACCACCCGCAAGTGGCAGGATCAGCAGGGCAATGACCGCTATTCGACCGAGGTGACGCTGCAGGGCTTCTCCGCGAAGCTGGTCCTGCTCGACGGGGCCGATAGCCCGCGCGGCGGGCGGTCGACCGGCGGGGCGCAAGGCGGCAGGTCTTCGGCCGCGGGCGGCGGCGGTGGCTTCGGTGGCGGCGGCTTCACCGACGACCTGGACGACGACGTCCCCTTCTGACGTCGGATGCGCGCCGATCGGCGCGGCTGACCCGCTCACAGGCCGGGCAATGCCTGTGACATCCATCTCCCAGGGGCATCATCCGTGGTTCAAGAATCCTCGCTGTCGGCCATGGGGCAGGCAGCGCTCCTATACGCACGTCTCGGCTGGCCGGTGTTCCCGTGCCGCGAGCGCGACGGTGCGCCCTATATCGACCGGAAGACGAACGAAGAGCGTCGGTCGAAGGCGAAGCAGCCCTATATCGGCAAGGGCCTGAAGGCTGCGACGCGTGACGAAGGCCAGATCCGTGCATGGTGGCGGCGCAATCCGGAGGCGATGATCGGCCTGCCGCAGGGCGCGAACGGCATGTTCGTCGTGGACTTTGACCCGCGCTGGGAGGAGGTCATCGATCCGGAAACCGGAGAGGTGCAGGTCGACGATGACGGCAATCCGGTCAAGCGGCTCTGTACGCTCGAGGAGCTGAAGGCGGCGCTGGAGGCGCAGATGGGCGTCCCGTTGCCGCGATCGGTGACGGCGATCACCCCGTCTGGTGGCGTGCACGTCTATTTCCGCCAGCCGGAGGGAGAGCCCATCCGCAACAAGGGCTCCCTGCCGCTGCACGTCGATGTGCGCGGCGCGGGCGGTTATGTGATTGGCGCGCCCAGCACCTGCATCGAGGCGGCCGACAGCGCGACGGGTGACTATCGCTGGCTGCGCGATCGTGGCGACTGGCGGGACACCGCGGCCTATGCCGAGGCCCCGGCCGAGCTGATCGCGATCCTGCGCGCCCCCAAGGCCAGCAAGGCGAATAACGCCGCTGGCGACCAGCCAGCGTCCGCTCGACCATCCACGCCTCCCCGGTCGTCGGGGAGCGGCGATGATCCCGTCGAGATGGTGCTTCGCAAATATGTGTTGTCGGCCGTCGCGGCCGAGGAAGAGAAGCTGCGCAACACGCCCGGGGGCACCCGGAATAACCAGACCAACGCGTCCGCCTATGCGGTGGGCCAGTTCGTCGGCGCCGGGGTGCTGTCGGAGACGATGGCCCGGGCCTTGCTGCAAAACGCCGTCGCGGGTTTCAACGATGTCGCGTTGGCGCATCGGACGATCGAGAACGGGCTGACCGCCGGCATGGCCGCGCCGCGCGACCTGTCGGCGGTGATCGAGTCCGCGCGTCGTCGCGCCGATCGCAGCCCCTCTCGTCCCCGTACCCCCTCCTCCGGTGGGAATGATAATGTACCCTCCCAAGCGGGAGGAACACTTGCCTTGGACCGGCGGGAAGCGGGGGCTGGCGTCGATCGTGGGGCCGAGGCGACGCAGCGGTGCGCGCTGCTGCCACAGACGGACCTGGGCAATCTGGAGCGCTTCCTAAAGCGTCACGGCGCGAATTTCCTGTTTGTCGAACAATGGGGATGGTTGGCCTGGGACGGGCAGCGGTGGAGCCGGAACATGGCGGTGCCGCTGCTCGGCCGCGCGGTGCAGGACACGACGCGCGCCATTCAGGCGGAGGCCGATTTTGTGAAGAGCACGGGCGTCCCGGAGCCGGAGGAAATCGGCTGGGATGCCGAGCAGATCCGCGCGCATCAGGCGCAGCAGAAGGGCAAGCTCGACCGCATCGTGAAGATCGCGCGCGACGGGACAATCACTATGCTGTCCGACGTCATTTCGAAGTGGGGCCGCACGTCTGAGGGCGCGAGCCATATCAAGGCACTTCCCGGGATGGCAGAAGCGCGATTGGCGGCGCGAACCGAGGATTTTGACACGGATCCGCTGCGGCTGAACGTCGCCAACGGCACGCTGATCTTCACCCGGCCGCAGAACGGCGCGCCCGCGCGTGTCGAGCTGGTCGCCTATAGCCGCAAGGACAAGATCACGAAGATGGCGGCGGCCGAGTATCTGCCCGATGCCACATGCCCAATCTACGACGCGTTCCTGGAGGAGGTGCAGCCCGATCCCGAGATGCGCGAATTTCTGGATGTGTGGTCGGGATACAATTCGCTCGGCCTGGCTGACGCCCAGAAGATGTCGATCTTCTATGGTCAGGGATCGAACGGCAAGGGCGTCTGGCTCAACACCATCGCGCATATTCTGGGAGACTATGCCTGGGCGGCCGCGATTGAGACCTTCATAGATCAGGGCAAGTATCGCAAGGGTTCCGACGCATCGCCGGATCTGGCGGCGCTGGCCGGGCGACGCATGGTCTATGCGAACGAGCCGGAGGAAGGCAGCAAGTTTTCTGACGGTCTGATCAAGTCGATGACCAGCGACGAGCCGATTGGCGGTGTGCGCGAGTTGCTGAAGCCTCCCTTTCAGCTGGAGGTCACCTTCACCAACACGGTGGCCGCCAACCACAAACCGCGCATCGGCACCGATCATGGCATCCAGCGCCGTGTCGAGATCATCCCGTTCGACGTCATCGTCCCGAGCGAGCGGGCCGACCCGCTGCTGAAGGCCAAGCTGAAGGCGGAGGCGTCCGGAATCCTCAACCGAATGGTCGCGGGTGCCCTTCGTTATCTCGATAGCGGGTTGCCGCGTCCTAAAGCTGTGGAGGACGCCACGCGCTCCTATCAGGAGGAGAACGACCTGCTGGGCCAGTTCCTCAACCTGTGCATCCAGAAGGTCCCTGGCGAGTCGATCGGCTCGACGGCGCTGCACGAGCTGTTCGCGGCGTGGCAGGCATGGGCGCAGCTGCTGGCCGCCAGCGGCAAGCCGTGGTCCCCGAAGTATTTGGCGGGCCAGATGGAGAAGAAGGGCTTCAAGAAGCGCAAGTCCTCCTCGATGGTATGGGACAACGTCCACCCGCTCTATTCGCCATCCGACTTCGTCGATGAGCATGGCAAACCGATCGCGGACGACCTGCCGTCCCCGCGCGTGATCGACGCGCCCGGCGCGACACCCCCCTCCCCCAACCCCTCCACGGGTGCCGGTTATGCCGACGATGAACCGCTCTGATCCTCCCACCCTCTGGTCAGCGGGAGGGTGCGGGGAGGCAAGAAATCGCGGTTTTCCGCCATTCCGGGAGCGATGGGAGGGTCGGGAGGCAGTTTCAGGAAGGTGGCCGTGCGTGCAGGCGCGCCCGCGCACATAGGCGCGCACATGAGAAACCTTCCGCGATTTCCCTCCCAAGCTCCCTAAGGTATCAAAAATGGCTGATTTCTGCGACTTCTATCCTCCCAATGAACCTCCCGTTGTTGGGAAGGACAATCCTAAGCTCCCTGATATGGTGAGTATGGACTTCGCCACGGTCGAAGATCGCCTTGTCGAGGCGGTGCTGACGTGCTGGCGGACTCCGGACCGCGAACGTGGGTGGCAGCAACTGCGTTCGGCGTGGCCGGAGATCATGCGCGATCCGCTGCTGGGGGACTATGACGCGCGCGGCGGTGACGGGACCAGTTCCGATGTCCCGATGCGGCTGGCATCCCAGACCCGCGAGGAAGTGGCGGAGATGGAGGAGGCGTTCGACTGGCTGGCGATCCTCGACGCCGATGATCGCAAGCTGGTCGGGCTGGCTGTGGTCCAGCTGGCGGCGGGCAAGCGGGAGATCTCGTGGGTTAAGCTGCTGCGGCGGATGGGCCTGGAGCGTGGCGCAGACGGCCTGCGCATGCGGTATGGCCGCGCCCTCGCTGCCATCGTTGCGGCGCAAACCCGCAGAAAAGCAGGCGGGAGCGTGTCAAGTCGGTGAATATGCGGTGGTCGAACATTTTGTTGTTCGTCTATCGGGCGAAATCGGCCTATTTCTTATCACGCTGGGACGGGCCTTTAGGCGGTCATAGCGAACCTCCCCTACCCTCGAAGGGCGTCGCGGCTTCGGTCGCGGCGCCCTTCGCGTTTTCAGAGAACTGCACTTGGGCAAGCTGACCAGCCTGCGGCCGCGTCTGTCGACGCTCCGCTCCAAGCTGGCGAGTGCGCCGGTCACTCGGCAGGAGCGCGACCGCGTCCGCGACCAGCGTCCCTGGCGTCGCTGGTACAAGACATCGCGCTGGCAGAAGCTGCGCATGGCGATCCTGCTGCGCGATCGGTTCACCTGTCAGTGGCCCGGCTGCGGTCGGGTTGAGCTTGAGACCTCGCAGCTGGTCGCCGATCATCGCAAGGCGCATCGTGGTGACGAAGGCTTATTCTGGAACCAGGATAATCTCTGGTGCCTGTGCAAACGGTGCCACGACAGCGCCAAGCAACGGGAGGAAAACCGCGGGGATTAACCCCTAGGTGGATATGGATCGTTCCCGTAGGTCCACTCAGTCCGGAAGCGATTGTCTTGCCCCTGTATCAAGACCTGGGCGTCATGACCCTGTTTTCCTGCTGAGTGAGCAGCGTCAACCGCAGTCCTGATAGCTGCGGCTTGGGTATCATACGGTCCGTAATGCTTTCCTTCGTGGCTGATCTTCCACTGCCCATCATGCCTGACGACGACGTATTGTGCGCGAGCCATAACCTCTCCTATCGATTCGCCGAGCGACTTTAGCGCGAATGGGCCTAAGGGGGGGGGTAAAATCTGGTGTCCCTAGCGGACTGCTAGACCGCAGGTGTTCCCATCTGGAGATTTTTTTTGGCTGACCCGGATTTTTCGGACGTGGACCTGTTCGGTGACCCCGTCCAGCCGCGCCGGGAAGGCCGTGGGAGGCCGGAGCATGTCTGGTCGCGCGAAAATTCAAACAAGGTCCTGTTGGCCTTTGCGCGAGGCATGACGGTAAAAGAGGCGGCAACGGCGATCGGGGTCTCGGTCCCGACGCTGCGCAAGCATTATTCTTCCGAGGTCGCACAGCGCGACGCGGCGGCCATTCGGTTCGAGATGGTGCAGCTGAACCGGCTAAACACCAAGGCCAAGGACGGATCGGTCGCGGCCGAGAAGGAATTAGGCCGTCGTCTGGAGAAGGCCCGGCTCGACGCCCTGTCCGAACGCATGGCTGCCCCCGCCCCGCGCCCGGAGAAGAAAGGCAAGAAGGCAGAAGCGCAAGAGGCGGCAGAAGGCATCCGGGGCGCTTTCGAGCCCCCGCCCCCGCCGCCTGGCCTGCTGAACTGACGGTCGCATGATCGTCCAGCAGCCGGTCTGGACCACCGCGTGTCCAGATTGGGAACAACGGATCGTCGAGCGCCGCTCGCTGGTCCCGTTCGCCCCGCTCTTCCCTGCCGAGGCGGCTGCCGCGCTCGACGTGTTCAAGTCGCTGCGCATGGTCGACGTGGCGGGCCAGCCGACCTTTGGGCAGGCCTGTGAACCCTTCGTTTTCGATCTCGTGGCCGCGATCTTCGGGGCCTATGACGCACAGTCAGGTCAACGGCTGATCGAGGAGTTCCTTCTCCTCATCAGCAAGAAGAACGGCAAGTCGACGATCGCGGCCGGGATCATGCTGACCGCGCTCATCCGCAACTGGCGGCACGACGCGGCGCTGAGCATCCTGGCGCCGACCCAGAAGATCGCGAACAACAGCTTCGGCCCCGCCGCCTCGATGGTGCGGGCCGACCCCAAGCTGATGAAGCTGCTGCACGTCGTCGATAACCAGCGCATGATCCGGCACCGGGTGACGCGGGCAGAACTGCGCGTGATCGCGGCGGACACCGACACGGTGGGCGGGAGCAAGGCAGGGTTCGTCCTGATCGACGAGCTTTGGATTTTTGGCAAACGCGGCCGGTCGGAGGCGATGTTCGAGGAAGCGACGGGCGGCCTTGCCTCGCGTCCCGAAGGCTTCGTCATCTACCTGACGACGCATAGCGACGAGCGTCCGGCGGGGGTCTTCAAGGACCGGCTCGACTATTTCCGGGGCGTCCGCGACAGTACGATCGAAGATCCTCGCAGCTTCGGAATGCTCTATGAGTGGCCGAAGCATATGCGCGAGGACGAGGCGTATCTCGACCCGACGAATTTCTATGTGACCAACCCCAATCTGGGGCGGTCGCAGTCGGTGAATTTCATCCAGCGCAAGCTACGCTTGGCGAAGGAAGGGCGCGGTGAGGACGGTGACACGTCCGAGCAGATCGTCCTGGCGAAGTATCTCAACGTCGAGATCGGTCAGCGCCTGGCACGGGATCGGTGGCAGGGTGCGCAATACTGGCCACGCTGCGCGATCCCGGTCCTAACGCTTGATGACCTGATCGCCCGAAGCGAGGTCATCGTCGGCTCTGTCGACGGTGGTGGTCTAGACGACCTTTTGGGCCTGTGCCTGATCGGCCGTGAGAAGGGCAGCAAGCGCTGGCTGATCTGGGCGCATGCCTGGGCCTGGTCAGTGGTGTGGGACCGGCGGAAGGACATCGCGTCCATCCTCGACGAGCTGGTCAAGGAAGGTACGCTGACCAAGTGTCAGTTGCCCGAGGACGTCGATCTCGAAGACGAGACGATCGGCGATGCCGACGCGGCAGATGACGACCTGACGGAAGACGTCCGCGGCGTCGTAGAGGTGTTCGTGAAGGTCCGTGATGCGGGCCTTCTGCCGGACGCCGAAGGCATTGGCCTTGATCCGGCTGGCGTCGCGGCAATCGTCGACGAGCTGTCGGACGCGGGCTTTCCGCCGGAGATGCTGAAGGCCATTCCGCAGGGCTGGCGGCTGAACAGCGCGATCAAGGGGCTGGCGCGTAAATGCGCCGCCCGGACGGTTCGCCATGCGGGAACGCAGCTGATGACGTGGTGCATCAGCAACGTGAAGCAGGAGCCGCGCGGTGCCAACGGCGTCGCGATCACCAAGCAGTCGCCCAGCGCGAAGATCGACCCGGCTGCGGCGATGTTCTCCGCCGCGATGCTGATGACCCTTAACCCCGAGGCCGCTGGCGGCTTCGTCTACAATGAACGCGGGATGGTGATTTTGTGATGGGACCAGACGATTACCGTCGAACCCGTCGCGGGTTCAACACCTCTGAGGGACACTATGCGGTCGCGCCGGTGCCCGGCCGCCCGGCCCCGTCGAACGTCACCGATGGCCGGTTCTTCGGTGATGAGGTCTGGAACATCATCTCCGGTCAGGCGACCGAGGCGAACACGGCCGAGACGGCCGCGCGCGTGGCGGCCGTATTCTTCTGCACGTCGATCATTGCCGAGGCGGTCGGCAGCATGGGTCTCGATTTCAGAGACGACCGGGGGCCGCGCAACGACTTCCCGCTGGCCAACACGCTGGCCTATGAACCCAACCCGCTCCAGACCGGCGCGGAGTTCTGGGCGGCCATGGCCTTCTGTGCAGTGCTGCGCGGAGAGGCGTTTGCCGAGCCCACGGTGGGATATGACGGCGTCGAGGTCTGGCTGCTCGACCCGCTGCGCACGACGTCGCAATGGGGAGAGCGCAGCATGTCGGTCCTCTACCAGACGGGCACGACCACCCGCCGGCTGTTGCCCCAACAACTGTTCTGGTTCACGACGCTGTCCGATGGGCGGCTGCAACCGATGGTGCCGTGGAAGCAGGCGAAGGGTGCCATTGATTTCCAGCTGGCGCTCGAGGTTGGCGCACGCGCCTATTTCAAGAACGACCGGCGGCCGAGCGGGATCGTGACGACGGGTCAGAAGCTGACCAACGAGGCGCATGACCGATTGAAGGAGGGCGTCAACGCCTGGAAGCGTGGCGGCACGCCCGTGTTCGAGCAGGGCGTCGATTACAAAGCCGTCACCAGCTCCAACAAGGACGCGGAGCTGGTCGACCTCTTCAAGCAGCGCACCCTCGAACTGGCGCGCTACTGGCGGATCCCGCGTTCCATGGTGTCGGACGATGGCGGCAATGCCGGTAACAACGAGCAGGACACCCGCAGCTTCGTCAACTGGGCTGTGCGCCCGCTGACGCGGCGGATCGAACAGGCCATCACGGTTCGCATGCTGCCGCCCGACATTCGCGCGGCCGGCATCCGCGCGAAGTTCAATCTCGACAGCATGTTGCGGGGTGATGCCGCGACCCAGTGGAAGAACGCGGTCCTGGCGCGGACGGGGTCGATCATGAGCATCGACGAGATTCGCACCGGCTGGTTCGGGCTCGCGCCACTCGACGAAGAATGGTCGCGCGACCCGCGCGCCGCCCTGAACAGCAATCGGGCGGCCGATACCGCCACGGGCGGGGAAACTGCCCCGCAGGACAAGGTGAACTGAGATGGACATGACCGTCGCGTCCGCCCTGTGGGCGATGCACCCCGACTTCCTGGCGGCGCAGCTGCGCTCCGGCACGATCGACGCGATGCTGCCCGACAGCCTGCGCGGCGTCGCCTCGCTGATGGGTGGCCAGCCGCAACAGGCGAAGCAGGCGGATCCGATCCGCGAGGGTGCAACGATCATCATCCCGATCACCGGCACGCTGGCGCCGCGTGGCCTGTCCGGCTCGACCTATTATGACGTCATCGCCGATCGGGTGCGTGAGGCCGGGGCCGATGCGAAGATCGGCGCCGTCGTTCTCGCGATCCGGTCGCCCGGCGGCTATGTGTGGGGCTGTGCCGAGGCCGGCGATGCGATCTATGAGGTTCGCCAGTCCAAGCCGGTCATCGCCGTGTCCGACCCCTATTGCTTTTCGGCAGCCTATTGGCTGGGCTCGCAAGGCAGCGGCTTCTACTGCACGACCAGCGGAGAGGTCGGCTCGGTCGGTGTTCGTTCGGGACACACGGACGTGTCCGGTTTCGAGGACAAGATCGGGATGAAGACGACGCTGATCGCGTCGCATGAGGACAAAATCGCCGGCCACCCCTACGCGCCGCTCGACGATGCCGCTCGCGCCGATATCCAAGCGTCGGTCGACGAGAGCAACGCGGCGTTCGCGGCGGCCATTGCGCGCGGGCGGGGTATCAGGGCCAGCGAGGTTGCCGCCATCCACGGCACCGGCAAGACCTTCTCCGCCAAGCAGGCCCTGGCGAACGGCGCGATCGACGGCGTCGCGACGCTGCGCGATGTCGTGTCGCAATACAATTCGAGCCGCAACCGCCTGGCGCTGATGCGTCGGCAGGCAGCGGCGATGGAGATGGCGCTGTCGATCTGACGGCCGTCACCTGACGAGGTTCGTCCACCTGGGGCGATACGGGCAGCTTCGGCTGCCCTTTTTTGTGGGCCACGCGCCCGAGAGGAAAAGCGATCATGATCAATATCGCAGTGTTGAAGACGGAGGCGCGTGCGGTCGCAAAGCGGCAGCAGGAGCGCCTGAATACGGCCATCACCGAAAACCGCGACCTGACGGCGGAAGAAGAGGCGGCCGACAAGGAAGATGCCGACAAGATCGCGCGTCTGACCGCGCAGATCCAGCGCGCAGAAGCGGCGATGGCAGCCGCCAGCGCGATCGGTGCCGACCCTGCCGCGCCCCCGCCCTCGACCGGTCCGCCCGCCGCTACGGTCCCGGGGCAGCCGCGTGCGCAGCTGGACACCGGCGGCTTCCGTGACATCGCCGATTTCGCGCAGGCGGTTCGTTTTGCGAACCCTGCGGCCGGTCAGGCCTTCCGCATGGACGATCGCCTTGCTGCCCCCAGCAACGTCCAGATGGAAACCGGCGATGAAATGGGCAGCTTCCTCGTGCCTGCCGAGTTCCGCCAGCAGATCACCGACCTCGTGTTCAACGACGGCAACGACCCGATCATGGACCTGATCGAGCCGGAGCCGACCGGATCGAATCGCGCGATCGGCCTGGGGGACGAGACGACGCCGTGGGGGACCAACGGCATCCGCGCCTTCTGGCGTGTCGAAGCCGAGCAGATGCGCCCCACCCGCGCGCAGCTGACGCCGCGCGAGACGAAGCTCAACGAGCTGTATGCCTTCGTGCTGGCCAGCGAGGAACTGCTTTCCGACGCCCCCCGTGTCGCCAGCCTGCTGACCAAGCATGCGTCGGCGGCCATCCGTTGGACCCTGGCGGACGCCTTCATGTACGCGGACGGTATCGAGAAGCCGCAGGGGTGGATGAAATCGGACGCGCTCATCACGGTGGCCAAGGACCCGAACCAGCCGGCCGCGACGATCAGCCGCTTCAATGTCGCCAAGATGTTCGCGCGCATGATCCAGCCGAGCAACGCCAGCTGGCTCGCGAACAGCGATATCATGCCGCAGCTCATGGAGATCGCATCGGAAGCCGGTCAGCCGCTGTGGTTCCCGAACTACAAGGATGCGCCGGGCGGGACCCTGCTGGGTCGGCCGATCATCTTCAACGAGCATTCCCGCACGCTGGGGCAGAAGGGCGATCTGCAGTTCATCAACCCGAACGGGTATGAGGCGTTCAAGCGCCAGAATGCGGCGTCGTTCGCAGAATCGATCCACCTCTACTTCGACTATGCGCTGACCGCCTTCCGCTGGATGTTCCGCGTCGGTGGCCAGCCCGTGCTGTCGAAGCCGGTGCAGATGCCCAACAGCGCCAGCACCAAGTCGCACTTCGTCGCGCTGGCGGAACGCGCCTGACCCTGACCCCGGACCCGCGCGACGCGCGGGCCGGTCGCATCGGTGCGGCCGGAGCAGAAGGATTTGACCCATGTCGTTTAAGAATTTGAACCTGTCCTCGCGGGTGGGGATCATCGGTGCGATTGCGCCGCGTGCGGCGCCGGTCGGTGCCGTGTCGAGCCCCTGGTTCGACATGCAGAAGCTGTTCACCGCGATGGCGGCGATCAATGTCGGCGCGTTCGGTGCCGGCGCGACGATCGATGCGCAGATCGAGCAGGCGACCGATGCGGCCGGCACCGGCGCCAAGCCCGTGCCCGGCAGCCAGATCGCACAGCTCCTCGCGGCCGGTGGCGACAACCGACAGGTCGTGATCGATCACCGGCAGGAGGATATGGACCGCAATGCGGACTATCGCTTCTTCCGCCTGACCATCACGGTCGGCGGTGCCGCGACGCAGGTCTCTGCCGTCATTCTTGGTGCCGATTTCCGGTACGGATCTGCCACTGCGAACGACGCCGCCAGCGTCGCGCAGATAGTCTGAGGGGGCCGGCCATGATCGAGTTTCTTCAAGACTACACAACCGAAGCGACGCCTCCCGAGGTGTTCAAGCTCGGGCAGCAGGTCGAGCGGTCCGAGGCGAGCGAGCTCTACTTCGTGCGCCGGGGTCTCGCGGGCTTCGTTATCAACGGCAAACTCTGCAACGAGGACGGGGATACGATCGACCTGACCGCGCGGCAGGCCGATCCGGCAACCGAGGGTCAGCCGCCTCATGCGTCCTCGGGCCCGCTGCCGTCCGATCTGTTCACCACGACGGCATTGGCCTCCCCGGCACTGGAGGCTGAAGTCCAGCGGCTGACGCAGGAGCTGAGCGACGCGAATGCCGAAGGCGATGATCTGGCAAAGGAACTGGAGGGCGTGCGCTCCGACCTTCAGACCGCGCAAGACCAGATGAAGCTGATGCAGGATGACCTCCTCCGCGCGGAGAAGAATGTCCTCGACGCCGTCGATGAAAAGACGGCGGTGGAAGCCAAACTGGCCACCGCCAATGGCCACATCGTGGAACTGGAGGCGGCGTTGGCGGAGGCGACGAAGCCGACGGGCGATCAGGGTAGCGAGGAAAGCGCCACGTCGAAGAGCGGCAAGGCCGCGAAGTAAGAGAAGGGGCGGTTCATGGCCATCACGATCCGTGCGACCGCCCCGCTCGATGCGGGCGCGGTGCTGCCCGATGCGCTGGTGGCGCAGCAGCTGCGCCGCGACAGCGATGACGATACAGCCCTCGTGAACAGCCATCGCCTCGCGGCGCTGCGCTGGATCGAGAAGCACGTCGCAGTATCGCTCCAGCGGCGGGGTTGGACGGTCCGGCTCGACGGTTTTTCGGCAACGCTGCGCCTGCCAGTCTCCCCCGTCGCGACCGTCGAGAAGGTGACCTATCTCGACCCGACCGGTGCCGCGATCGATGCGGCCGGTCTGTGGCGTCTGTCGGATAACCTGCTGGTCCCGGTCGCTGCCCAGGTGTGGCCTGCGACGCTTGGCGGGCCCGGCGCGGTCACGATCGAATTCACGGCGGGCTATGTCGACGCGCTCAACGATGTCCCGAACCTGACGACCGCCGCGTTGATGATGATCCAGCATCTCTACGATGGCGGCAATCTGGACGCGCTCCCGCCCGCGATCGGCATGCTGATTGATCTCGACCGCGTCCCGGTAATGGGCTGATGAGCATCCATAGCCGAGAGTTGGATCGTCGCGTAACGCTTATGCGTGCCGCGCCGGTCGACGATGGCCTGGGCACTGTCGATGGCGAATTTCAGCCCCTGACGGAACGTTGGGCGGGCAAGACCGACATCAGCGATGGCGAGCGCATCCGCGCGGCGCAGAATGGACAGGCGGTGACCGCTCGGTTCCTTCTGCGCTGGGACAGCGTCACCGCGACGCTGTCCGACAAGGATCGGATCGTGGATCGGGATGCCCGGGTCTATGAGGTGGTCAACGTCAAGGAAGTGCGCGGGCGTCGTGTCGGGATTGAAGTGACGGCGGTCGCACGGTCATGAAGATGACGATCAAAATCACCGGGACCGACGAGATCGCGCGCAAGCTGCGGGCGATGGGCAAGGCCCTCACCGAAAAGACGCTGGTCCCCATCATCTCCGATAATGTCCAGCCGATCGCCGATGACATGCGATCAATGGCGCGGCGCCGCTCCGGAGAAATGGCGAACAGCGTAACGGTGTCGACCACGCTGTCGCCGCATCAGGCCGCGATCGTCGAGCCGATCGCACCCGTCGAGGTCTATGCCGGTCCGGGGCCCCTGCCCCAGGCCATTCAGGAAGAATTCGGCAACGTCCACGAAGCGCCGCATCCGTTCATCCGGCCCGCGTTCGACAGCGGCGTCAAGCGCGCGGTGGACGGGATCGCCAGCGACGGGATCGACGCGATCCTTGACGCCGCCAAAAGGGGCTGACGGTCATGGAAGAAGCGCTGCGTGCGCGACTGCTCGGCTCGGCCGGGATGGTCGCGATCGTTGAACGCCGTGTCGATTGGGGCATGCGTGCACAAGGTGCGCCGATGCCCGCGGTCACTCTGAACATCATCACCAGCGCCGCCACGATGCACATGGCCGGTCCGGACGGCTGGGACCGGGCGCGGGTCCAGCTCGACGCCTGGGGCCGCACCTTCAAGACGGCGCGAGACATCCGTCGCCTCGTCGCGGATCCGCGCGCCGGCCTGCTGACGGCCTGGCGCGGGGAGCAGTCTGGCTATCGCCTGCGAACCTTCGTCCTGTCCGCCCGCTCGCTCGACGACAGCGACGCGCAAGGGCCGGTCTTTCGCCAATCCGTCGACGTCCTTGTCTGGTCGACCCCTCTGGAGTGAACCCATGAACATTCGCATCACCACGACCTTCATCGACCGGCAGGAACCCGATCCTGAAAAGGCGGCGATCAAGGCCGGAACGCCCATTACCCGCGACGATGAGCGGGCACAGGAATTGATCGACCTGGGCCTTGCCCAGCGCGTCGACATCGTCGTCGCCAATACGCCGTCCGCCCCGGACGTCGTGGCCAAGTAAAACCAGAAAGAAAGGAACGCCCCCATGGCCGCAACTGCCGCCGCGACCGACATCGGTTTCCTGACCGTATTCGGCAAGATGGTCGCCAACGTCTTCACCCCGCTCGCGGAAGTGACCGAGCTCAACCTCCCCGAGCTGACGCGCGACAGCAAAGAATTCACGCACTTCGGCAGCCCCGACGGCTACCGCGAGTTCAAGCCCGGCCTGTCCGATCCGGGTGAGGTCAGCTTCACCTACAATCTGATCCCCGGCCTGGCCGATGATGCGGTGATCAGCGCGCATCTGGCGACGAAGGCGGTCGAGCCCTGGCGCATCCAGTTCCCCAATGGGGCGAAGCTCGACATCAACGCCTTTGCGACCAAGCATGGTCGGGCGACGCCGATGGAAGACAAGATGACCGGCAGCGCGACCATGAAGGTGTCGGGCAAGCCTGTGCTGACCCCGGCGGCCTGATCATGCGCAAGCCGACCAAAAGCGGTGCAAACGTCGCGCGCGGTCACCTCGGCTTCGAGGTGGGCGGCAAGACCTACACCTTCGCGTTCTCGACCAACGCGCTTTGTGCCGTCGAGGATCACTTCAACCTGACCAGCATCGACGAGCTGGACAAGGTGATCGGCGCCAAGCCGTCCCTGCGCCAGATCCGCACGCTGTTCCGCATCGGCCTGACCGACGCCGACCCGAACATGACCGACGACGAGGCGGGCAAGATCATGGACGAGGTCGGCGGCCTGGAGCCGTCCGCGCAGCTGGTCATGCAGGCGCTGACCAACGCCTTCCCGGAGGCGGCCGGAAGCGCCAAGCCGGGCCCTCGGTAAACGACAGTCGCCCCTGGGATTGGGGGCGGCTGCACACCGAATGGTGTGAGATCGGGCGATGCCCGGAGCAATTCTGGCGTATGACCCCGCGCGAGGTAGCTCGCGTCTTTGAGGGTGCGGCCCGTGCTGCCACGCTCGATCACGACCACCGCATGGCGCTGGCGTGGATGACCGCGGCACTCGGGCGCGTCCAGAAGATGCCCGAACTCGCGAGCCTCATGCAATCTGCGGCCCCGAAGGTCCCGAAGCCCTCGAGCGATTGGACCTCCATGCTCGCCCAGGCTGAAGCTTGGGTCGCTTCCTGCTGAACCGGAGACACTGATGAACATGGCAGTCGTCGGCGCGGCGCGCGTCGTATTCGGGGCGGACACGTCCGACTTCGATGCCGGTGCGCGGGGTGTCGAGGGCGTGCTGGGCCGTCTGGTCGAGAAGTTCCAGGAGGTCGAGCGGCGTCTCAAGATGCTCGGCACCGGGATCACGCTGGGGATCACTGTGCCGTTCGCGGCGATGGTCCGGAGCGTCGATCGCGGTGCGGGCGCCTTCGAAGGTCAGATGAAGCGGGTCGAGGCGGCGCTCGACAACGTCACAGGCGATCAGCTGGCAGCGCTGACCGCGCAGGCGCGGGATCTAGGCCCTGCGGTCGGCAAGGGCGCGACCGAGGCGGCGGAAGGGATCGAGGAGCTAGGCCTGGCGGGCCTGTCGACCTCCGACATCCTTGGCGGCGGTCTGAAGGCGACGCTGGACCTTGCGGCAGCCGGAATGGTCAAGGTCGCGCCTGCGGCCGGGCTGGTCACGGACGTGATGGGTCAGTTCAAGGTGACGGCGGCCGAACTGCCAACCGTCGTCCGCCGCGTCGTCGGCGCGATGGACGCCAGCAAGTTCGGTTTCGAGGATTTCCAGCTGGCGGTCGCCCAGGGCGGCGGTATCGCGGCGGAGGCGGGTGTCAGCTTCAAGGACTTCGCGACCGCCGTTGCCGCGACCAGTACCCAGTTTTCGAGCGGGTCGGACGCCGGCACCTCGTTCAAGACCTATATCCAGAGCCTGCGCGGCAACAGCGATGATGCCAAGTTCGCGATGAAGCAGCTGGGCCTCGAATTCTATGACGCGCAGGGGCGGATGAAGCCGCTGGGTGAACAGGCGCAGATCCTGCGCAAGGCCTTCGGCAACCTGACCGACGCGACCAAGAACGACGCGCTGGCCAAGATCTTCGGGGCAGACGCGGCGCGTACCGCCATCGGGCTGATGAACCAGGGCGTCGAGGGGTTCCAGAGGCTTCAGGACACCGTCGAGAAGGGCGATGTCGGTGCCAAAATCGCCAAGCGCCTGGAGGGCTCTGAGGCCGCCAGCAACCGGGTCGCCAACGCCTGGGAGTCGGTCAAGATCGCGTTCGGTACCGATGGCGGCCTGCTGGTGCCCCTGACCGCCATCAAGAATGGCTTTGCGGCCGTGCTGGAGACGATCGCCAAGGCTCCGCCGTTCATCATCAAGATTGGCGCGGCCTTCGCGGCGATGGCGGCTGCTATCGGCCCTGTGCTGGTTGTGCTGGGTCATGTCGGTGCGGTCCTGCTCGCCAACTTCGCGGCGTCGCGTTTCGGGCTGATCGGCCGCGCGATCGGTCTGATCATCGCGCCGATCTCGACGTTGATCAGCATCCTGGGGGAAATGGGACTGGCGCGAGCACTCGCCTTCATCGGCGGGCGTCTGGCGGCTTTCCTCGGGCCGGTCGGTATCGCGGTCGCGGCATTCGTCATGCTTCGCGACAGCATCCTGCCCGTGTTGACCGCGATCTGGAACAGGATCGTCGAGACGCTGGGTCCGAGGCTGGAGGAAATCTTCGCGAAAGTCGGGGTGATCTTCTCCACCCTGTCGAGCGGCCCGATCGCGACCGCGTTCGGGGTCGTGATCAGCCTGCTCGATGGTCTGCGCGATGTGATCGGGACCGTAGTCGCGGGCGTGCTGACCGTGTTCGGGGAACTGCTGGTGCGGACGCTATCAGCCGCAGCGTCGCTGCTCTCCGGCTTTGTCGATATCGTCAAGGATGTCGTAGATGCGGTGACTGCGCTGCTGCGCGGCGATTTTTCGGGTGCGTGGGACGCGGTGCTGTCGATCGTGACCGACGCGTGTGACGCGATCGTCAATGCGCTGGTGGCCATGGTGCCGGACATGGAACTGCCGCTGCGCACCGCCTATGAGGCCGCCAAGACGTGGATCGGGGAAGGCTTCGCGTCGGTCGGCACCTGGCTGGGCAATGTCGTGAAGTCGATGGTCGACTATGTCGCGGGCGCCTTCCCCAACGTCGTGGCGGCTGCCAAGTCGGTGTACGAGGGCGTTAAGGGCTGGCTGGTCGATAAGTTCGGCGCGGTCATGGACTGGATCGGCGGGGCGGTGAAGTGGATCACCGACCGCTATGGCACCATCAAGAAGAATTTGGGACTGGGTGAAGCGACTAACGCCCCTGCCCCTCCCAAGCCCGCCGCGCCGCCAGCCGCGCCGGCTGCCCCGGCCGGGCCGAAGCGCTCGGTCGATCTCGACGAACCGAAGAAAGAGCGCAGGGCCAAGAAGGGGCGCAACACCACCTACGACGCCGCCAACCGCGAGGAGCTGAAGCTACAGGCGGAACTGGAGGCCGCACGGCTGCGCGGTGACCGAGAGACCGAACAGCGCATTCAGGATCGGCTCGATCTGGAAAAGCAGGTTGAGGCGTATCAGCGCACCGGCCTCACGCTCGATCAGTCCAAGGTCGCGGCGGCCCGCGATCTGGCGCTGATCCAGCAGGCCCGCGCGCAGGCGGTCGCCAAGGAGATCCGCGACGAACAGGCGGAGGTCGCGATCGATGTCGCGCGCATCACCGGCAACCGGGCGCTGGAGGACAGCCTGGAGCGTCAGGCGGACCTGAAGAAGCGCATCGCTTTCTACTATCAGCAGACGCATGATCTGGCGCAGGCGACCCTGCTGGCGGAAGCAGATCAAGCGAAGGTCGACGCTGCGCGCCTGGCGGTCCGGCAGCGCTGGATGGAGGACGACGCGAGCGACCGGGCGGTCCGGCTGGCGCAGCTGCGCGGCGATACCGAGGAGCGGATCCGCCAGCTGCAACGCGAGATCGATGTCCGCAAGCGGGCCCGCGAGCTGGAGGATCAGGGTATCCCCCCCGATGCGGCGATGAAGCGCGCCGCGTTGGAATGGACCGAGGAGGACAAGGCCCGGCAGACCGGCGTGTGGCGCGACACACTGCGCGGGGGCTTGCGGGCCGCCATGGACGGGAACCTTGGCGACTGGATGAAAGACTGGTGGAAGAACCGGATCGCCAAGGGAATGGAAGAGGCGCTGAACAGCCTGACCAACCTGATCGCCAAGCTGTTCTCCTCGCTGAGCGCCAAGAGCAATGGCGGGGGTGGCCTGCTGGGGGCGATCGGCAAACTGCTGGGTTCGGTGGCGAGCGTCACCCGGATCGCACCGGTCGACATTTCCGGCTGGGGCGATGCGGGCACGGTCCCCCTGCCCGACATGGGTTCACTGCCCGGCTTCGCGACCGGCGGATCCTTCCGGGTCGGGGGGCGTGGTGGGATCGACCAGAACCTCGTCGCCTTCCGCGCGACGCGGGGGGAGATGGTCGACATCCGCAAGCCCGGCAATGACGCGGGCGGTGGGCGGTTCATCATCGAGCCGTCGCCCTGGTTCGACGTTCGCGCGGCCAGTGCGGCCGAGCCGTCGGTGCAGGCGATGGGCGTCCGGGCAGCGGCCGGGGGCAGCGAGATGGCGGCGCGCAACGCCGCGACCGCGCAGCGGCGGAGGATCGTCCGTTGAGCATCGCCCTTCCCCTCTCCCCCGAGCCGACCGACGCCACGCCCAGCTATCTGGACTATGGCGGCACGCTGCGGCCGATCTTCGGCGGGGCGATCCAGAAGCTGACCCGGCTGGGCGATCGGTTCGCGGTCGAGGTGACCCTGCCCCCGCTGGAATATGCGGATCTCGGCATGCTGTGGATCGCCCGGCTGATCCGCGCCCAGCGTGAGGGTGCGATCCTGCCCTGGCCGCAGCCGGGCTTTTCGACCGGCACGCCGGGTAATGCCGTCGCCAATGGCGGGGGACAGGCTGGCTCCCTCCTGTCCCTGCGCGGCCTGGCGCCGGGCTACACGGTCAAGGAAGGCCAGTATTTCTCGATCATCCATGGCGGGCGGCGCTACCTGCACCAATCGGCCGACACGATCGCCGCCAATGGTGCGGGCCAGATCCGCCTGCCGATCGCGCCGATGCTGCGGATCAACCCGCAGGACGGCGCGGTCGTCGAGATCGCCAAGCCGATGATCGAGGGCATCCTCGATGGCGACACCCGCAGCTGGAAGCTCGACGTCGCACTCGACGTCGGGCTGACCTTCATGATCACGGAGATGAAATGAGCTTGCTGACGCCCGCGCTCGACGGCGCGCTGAAGGCCGATATGCCGCTGGTGTTCGGGGCGGTTGCGATCGACCTGCCCGACCAGGCCGTCAACCTGCTCGACGGCGCGGGCGTGCTATCGTTCAGCGGCCGCACGTTCGTGGGGCATGACGAAACGTTCGGGACCATCTCCTCGGTCGAAGATCTCACGGACGGTGTGGGCGATAGCGCCCCGGCGTTCCAATTGACCCTGCTTCCCTCCGGTGATGCCGCGGCCGCGCATCTGGCGACGCCGACGATGCAGGGATCGCCGGTCATGGTGTGGCTGGGCGCGATCGATCGCGTGACCGGTCAGCCGATCCCCGACCCGCATCTGGTGTTTCTTGGCGAGCTGGACGTGCCGACGCTCCATTCCGAGG
Organism: uncultured Sphingomonas sp.; assembly: GCA_913777475.1. Lineage (GTDB taxonomy): Bacteria > Pseudomonadota > Alphaproteobacteria > Sphingomonadales > Sphingomonadaceae > Sphingomonas. The sequence goes on from CAJYRW010000014.1 coordinate 32,896, forward strand.
AGCATGGCCGTCGGCTCGATTACGAGATCGTCAGCGTCTTCGAGCGTCTTTTCGAGGATGACCAGAGCGTCCGTCTGAGCGCGGGTCATCATCGCAGCGTCTTCCCGAACGAGGCTGGCATGGATTTCGTGACGGGCGTCGCCCAGACGATCTATTGGGGCGTCCCCGGCGTCCCAGGGGCGGTGTCGACCTACAATGGCGGCGCGGGCGGCTATGGCGGCGGGCAGGTGCAGCAATGAGCGTTGACCCGTTCATCATTCGCACCAACGCCGCCCAGGCGACGCTGGACCAGTGGCGCACCCGCCCGATGCGACTGGGCACGTCCGACTGTGTCCGGATGACCGCGTCGCATCTGCGGCGGCTGGGCTATCAGGTGAAACTGCCCGCCTCGGGATCGTACCGGACGATCCGCAGCGCGCTGAAGGCGCTGGAAGACCGGGGATATGAGAGCATCGCCGATGCCCTCGACGCGATGGCGCTGGAGCGCATCGCGCCAGCGTCCGCGATCGTCGGGGACGTGCTAATGTTGCCGGCCGAAGACCGGTTAGGTGCGCTGGTGATCGCGCTCGGCAATGGCCGCGTGGTCGGATATCATGAGGAAGCAGTCGGCGCGGTGGTGTTGCAGCCCATCGAATATGTAGCAGCGTGGAGGGTGATATGACCGAAGATGAAAAAACCGCTGCCGTTCTGAAGGTGGCTGAGCAAGATTACACGGCCGCCCGAGCGGAGGCGACTGATCGCCTCAAGAATCAGATGACGATCGCCGATGCGACGATGAAGGCCCTGATGCTGGCCAATGGCGGTGCGATGGTCGCACTCTTCACGTTCGTCGGCAATCTGATTGCAAAGTCCGCTACCAAGCCGCTGTTCGACAGTTCCGCGCTTTGGACCGCCTTCGCCTGTTTCGTAGCGGGCCTGGTGGCGGCCCTCCTGACGCACGCCTTCGCGTTCGTCTCACAGGAGCGGTTCTACCACCAGTCGATCCACGAAGTGTTGCGCAACCAGACCATGCTTTTAACCGGAGTGGCACTTGGCCATTCGGTACTGGAACTGCGCGCATATCGCTTCGGACAGATCGCCTATTGCGCAGCGTTCACCCTTGCGGTCGCTTCGGTCGCCTGCTTCGCGATCGGTTGTGCGTCAGCCCTTCGTGGAGTTCTGTTGGCTTAGGGCGATAACTATAGCGCCACCTTACCTTTCCCCTGCGGTCGACATCCGAGAGCTTGAAATAGGTCAGGTCCATCTGATCGCTGTGGCTTAGCCGAGAGCATATCATTTTGAATTGTCAGGCAGCGTTGGTCGTTAGCGATCGACGCCGTGTCCGCTCGAGCAGCGCCAACCGCCAAGAAAAACACTCCGACGCACGCCATGATTGCGCCGCTTACCCCCCAAAAAATGGACCGACGCCGCTCTTCTTCAGCGATGAATAAAGAAAGGCCCAAGAACGAGCCTCCAACAAAGGTGCCACCTGCGAGATACCAATCCGGATCAACGTATCGCATCAGTGGCTGAGTACAGAATGCCAAGATTGCGGCAGCGAGAACCAAACCTCGAAACCAAGCCTTCGCAGACTCGGGCACTTCCATTTTCTCGTTTGCCATGATTCGCCTCCCAAGAGGCAGGCAGGTTAGGCCTTTAGGGCCATCTCAATCAAACGGCGGATGGCTCCCGCTCTCGCAAGGCCCTCTCGTTCAGCAAATGCATCAATCTGCGCAGTTAATTCTGGGGGCGATCGAAAGCCAATCATTGGATCACGACCCGTCGCTGGTCGACCCCGCTTTTTAGGATTATCCGTAATTGACGCGGTCATAATTTAGGCATATCAGAAAAGCGGAGCGGCGCAAGGTTTAGGCCCCTTGCCCCGCCCCTGACCCATAGATCGGAGTTGACCCGATGCAACAGGCTGACCGCGCTCTTAGCGCCACGGGGACCCATGCGTCACCCGGAAACGAAAACGAAATTTCCGCCTCCCGCCGCGGGCTGATGCTGAGGATGGCCGCATCGCATCTGCGCCGGCTTGGCCATCAGGTGAAGCTGCCCGCGTCGGGGTCCTACCGGACGATCCGCAGTGCGCTGAAGGCGCTGGAGGACCGGGGTTATCAAAGCCTTGCCGATGCGCTCGACGCCATGGGCCTGGAGCGCATCGCCCCGGCTGCGGCGATCGTCGGCGATGTGCTGATGCTCCCGGCCGAAGATCGCCTCGGTGCGCTGGTGATTGCCCTCGGCAATGGCCGGGTGGTCGGTTATCACGAGGAGGCTATCGGCGCGGCCGTGCTGCAACCGATCGAATATGTGGCGGCGTGGCGAGTCTCCTAGCGGCTCTGGGTGGGTGCCCCGGCGGGGCATTCTAATCGTCCTTTGAGCTTCGCTGAGTTTGGAAGCTCATCCACCAACCTACACCCTGTCGCAATCACAACTGCTTGCCGCTGGGCGTCGCGCTCTCTCAAAGTGAGGGTGACCGCCAAAGCCTTCTTTGTGACTGTGACTTCATCCCCCCTGATCGTCACACGATATCGGGCGCCCTCGACCTCGGCATAGCGATCCACCTTGCCCTCAGAGGCAAGCAGTGCCGCGAGCAGAACGCCGATCATGTGCAGATCCTCCGAATCGATGGGAGGCCATCATATCAAAGGTCTTGAAAACTGCGGCAATAGTCGTGGGAGCGGTTGCGCTCGCAGCTACTGGCGTCGGCGCCGTCATTGGTGCGGCCGCCGCAGCCACCACCACGGTCGCGGGTATTGCGTCTGTTGCTACCATTGCTTCGATCGCGTCCGCTGCCGCAGGTGCCCTGTCCCTTGCCGCTGGCCTCACCGCAAAGAAGCCCACTGCGGAGGCGACGGGCTCTCAAACCAGTTTCTCCGCCAACCCAGACGCGGGCGCACCCCTTGCGCTCGGACGAACGGGCACGGCGGGCGATATCGTCGCGCGCTTCGGGTGGGATACGCGCGACGCGGGTGACAATGATCGACAGGCCTTCGTCGCGGTCCTGTCGCTGGGCCCGATCGCCGCAGTCGAAGGCCAGACGGTGGACCGCGTGCCGGTGGCCTATACCGGCACTGGCGGGGCGATCGGGGCCTATGCGGGCTTCATGTGGTCGATGACCCAGATCGGCGCCCTGGCCTCGGCTGCGCTGGGTTTCGGTGCGGGTGCTGGCGCGCCCCCGGGCTGGACCGCGCAACATGCATTGTCGGGTAAGGCCGCCGCGACCTGGACCTTGCGCTTCGACACGAAAGCGAAGCTGTACCAGAACGGGGTTCCCGCCCCGATGTGGACGGTTCGCGGCATCCTCGCCTACGACCCGCGCAAGGACAGCACCTATCCCGGCGGCAATGGCCCGCACCGCATGGCCGATCCGGCCGACACCGCCGCCTATGACGCGGCGATGGCGACATGGGAGTGGACCGAGGACCCCTATCTGCTCGGCCTGCGCTGGGCGCATGGCCTGTGGCAGCGCGACGTCCGCGATCCGAACAGCAAGTATCAGCGGGTGATGGGGATCGGCGCGCCCTGGCCGGCGATCGATGTCGCGGCCTTTGTCGAGGGCGCCAATGTGGCCCAGGCGAACGGGTGGACCTGCGGCGGCATGGTCTATTCGGGCGACGGCAAGTGGGACACGATGAAGAAGATCCTGCAAGCCGGGATGGGTGAGCCGCTGGCGCTGGGCGCGCGGATCAGCTGCTTCGTCAACGCGCCCAAGGTCAGCTTGGCCACGGTCACGGTCGAGGACGTCGTGGGCGCAGCGAGCGTTGCCGCGACCCAGCCGCGTCGCGACAGGATCAACACGATCACGCCCAGCTTCCGTTTGGAGGCGAACAATTGGCAGCACCTGCCCGGCGCGCCGATCAGCGTGCCCGAGCATGTGGCGGAAGATGGCGGCAAGCGCGCCCGCGCGCAGGATTACTGGCTGATCCAGAACTCAAAGCAGGTCGGTACGGCCGTCCGCTACGATATCGAGAATGCGCGAGAGTTCGGGCCGATCACCCTGCCCGTCAAGCTGCATTGGATGGGTTACAAGCCCGGCGACTGCGTGACCGCGCTGCTCCCCGAGCTGGGCCTGAACGCGCAGCCGATCCTTCTGCTTAACCGAACGCTGGGCGCGGCGTCGGGGATCGTGACCCTGTCTGCCCGGTCGGAAACGGCCGCCAAGCACGCGTTCGCGCTAGGCCAGACGGCGACACCCCCGCCCACGCCGGGCGTCAGTGGCCCGCCCGTGGTGCCGGTGCCCGCGCAGAATGCGTGGGCGATCACCGCGACCAGCCTGATTTCGCAGGCGCAGACCGTCCCGGCGCTGGTCGTGTCCGGCTCAGTCGATGCGAGCACAGCCGATGCCGTGGTCATCGAATACCGGCCTTTCGCCTCCGGACAATCGATCGACGCCGGGTGGACCTCGGCCGGGGTGTGGTCGGTGGGCGCGAGCAGGACCGAAATCACCAGCGTGCGGAGCGGGACCGCGTATGAGGTGGCGATCTCCTACCAGCGCAATGGCGTGACCGGCGGGCGCCGGATCATCGGCCCTGTCGTCACCGCTGGACCGACGATCGATTACGACGGCGTCACCGGTCCCAATCGCCCGGAGAACGGCGCGACGGTGGGCGCACCGGCTGGTACGAAAATCGGTGATCTCCCGGTCGAGCAGGTTCTCGCGCAGCTCGAAGAAATCGAACCGATCACGGTCGAGGTATCGGCGCTGAAGGATATTCAGGCCGGTCATTCGACCGAACTGGCGCTCCTTGATGACGCACGTGTCGATATGGAGGCGGTCCAGCGTCAGATGGAGCGGGATGCCGGTCGCCTGAGCGAGGCGACGTTGCGGCTGTTGGCGGAGGCGGATCGGACGCGTCGCGTGATGCGTGATGCGGGGATCGTAGTCGATCCGGTCACCGGCGTGGTGCGGATCTATGCGGTCGATCAGCTGACGGACCGGGCGTCGAGGGTCGAACTGACGCTCGACGCGCAGAAGGCGCTGATCACGTCGAAGGCGTCGACCGATTACGTCAATGAACAAATTGCGCTCGCGGTCCTCGATCCTGCACAGGCCGCGCAGCTTGAGCCGATCATCGCTCGGCTGGCATCGGTCGAACAGTCGTACGACGGCCTGAATGCGCTGGTCCGCCAGAAAGCCGACCTGATCGAGCTGACGCGCGTGGGCGGCCGGGTGTCGACCGTCGAGCAGGAACTGGACGCGGTTCAGGGGCTGGTCGAGACGAAGGCGTCGCAAACGGTGGTCGACCGGTTGGGGGCCACGCTGAGCGCGGTCGAACAGCAGTTGGGCACGATCGGCGATACGGTCGGTCTGTCGGTCAGCGTGCGACAGGCGCGCATCGTGGCGGACAAGGCGGCGGAGGGCGCGCTGCGCGCGCTGCTGGCGGGCGATGACGCCAATCAGCGCCAGATCGCGCAGGTTGCGCAGGCGCGTCAGGAACTGACCACGCGGATGGACGCGGGGTTGCTGACCGAGGCGACCTATCGCCTGGCGCTGGCGGTCGAGGTGGCGACCGTCCGGGCGCTGACCATCGCGGAGACGACGGCGCGGATCACCGGGGATGAAACCGCCGCGCGCTCGATCGCGGCGCTGGGGGTGACGACGGATGCGCAGTCGGCCGCGATCGGGCGGCTCGATCAGGCCCTTATCAACGCGGCCGGGGGGATTGCGGGAACACAGACCACCATCCGCCAGATCGCCCGGCGCGATGCCACGGCCGATGAAGCGTCCTTGCGGGCGCTGATCGCGGGCGATCAGGCGGACCAGCGGCGTCAGGCGCAGCTGGTGCAGATTCAGACCGAGTTGACCACGACGATGGTCGCCAATGAGGCCGCCAGCGCGGTGGCGCGGCAAGCCTTGTTGGCGCGGATGGGGCTGGCGGAGGGGGCGGCACTCGACCTGACCAAGGTGGTGGCGACGCTCGACGCCTCGACCGCGACGCGGCTGCAAGCGCTGGACGCGCAGTTCGCGGCGCAGGCGGCGGATATCGTCGCGGCGGTGGCGCGGATCGCGCGCGAGGAAAAGGCGCGGGCGGATGCGGTATCGGCGGAGGCGGAGGCGCGGCGGGTGTTGAGCGCGCAGGTCAATGACCCGTCGACCGGCCTGCCCTGGGCCACCGGGGCCATTGCCGATCTGGCGCGGGTCACGAATGACCGGGACACTTCGCTGGCCAGTTCGATCCAGCAAGTCCGCGCGTATCTCGACGGCATCGGCAATGTCGGGCTTCAGCAGGCTTTCGAGGCGGTGGTCAATCGCCTGGGGAAGGTGGAGGGTCGCTGGTCGATCGTCATCGACGCCAACCGCAACCTGTCCGGTATCCAGCTGATCGGCTCGGCGGCCGGACCGGCCTCCTTCAACCTGATCAATACCGATCTGAAGCTCGGCACCGGCCGCGTGGTCTTCGATACCGGCACGTTCATGAAGGTGCAGGGTGTTGGTTTCGGCATCGCCAAGGATTTGATCGAGTGGTTCGGCCCGACGATGCCGATCGATAAATGCAGTCGTGCCAATGCGATCACGTACAAGGCCGTGAACGGTGACGTGTACACATCGGGCAGTTTCTCGGCTGGCACGCTGCGCAACGGCAACGCTTCCAGTAGCCTAGCCGCCGATGCGGAGGCGGAGGTTTCGGCCTTCGGGTCGAACGGGAAGCCGGTGCGCTATGTCGCCAGCTGGTCATACTACAGCGAATACACTCGCACTTTCGCTGCGGATAATGACGGTCTCGACCAGTTCAATCGGACGGTCGAGACCTTCAACGCGACGACGGATGACGGCGGAGCCATCTATTTCGGCTCGAAGAACGACGAGCGCACCGGTTCGACCATCACGCTGAGCCGTGCTTTCGCGGGCGCATCCTATGCGCAGCTGGACCAGCGTAGCTTCACCACCGAACAGGTCACGTTTCGCGGGTTGAAGCCAACACCGGGCGACGCGCCTGGCCGGGGGACCTTCACGGCCTCCATCGGTGGCGGGTTCACCGTGCTCGATCCCGTCCAGTCCACCGCCAATCGAACCCTTCGCCTCGCACTGTCGCGGGGCTTCACCCTTTCCGAGGGCGTCATCCAACGCCTGACCATCGTTGCGATCGAGGAGTAAACATCATGTCTTGGTATCGTGCAGGCTCCGTCACTGTCGCGGCGGGCTCGAATGTGGTCACGGGTGCGGGGACGGATTTCGTCGCGAATGCGTCGGTCGGTGAGGCATTCATCGGTCAGGACGGCCGTAGCTATGAGATTGCGCAGATTGTCTCGGCGACCGAATTGCGGCTGGTGACGACCTATCAGGCCGCAGGTGGCGGCGGTCAAACCTACGCCATTCAGCCGACCCAGAGCTTTGCTCGCGATCTTGCGTTGGCGGCGGCGTCATTGCTTGGCGCGTTCGCGGCGGTTCGTGACGGTGTTGGGCAAGGTCTGTTCGGTGATGGCTCGGCGGCCGCCCCCGCCCTGCGGTTCCAGGCCGATCAGGATACCGGCCTGCGCCGCGTCGCCAATAACGTCATCGCGCTGGTGACGGGGGGGCAGGATATTCTGACGGCGGGCACCTATGTCGGTATCGGCACCGGCAACCCGCTTCACAAGCTGCATGTGAATAGCTCCAGCACCGATCCGACGTTCGCCCTCGTCGGCAATAATACAAACGGTTTGGGGTTCGGCATCCGCGGTGATGGGTTTCCGGCGATCCTGTCGTTCTTGGGCACAGGTATGGCCTTCGGGGGAGGGCTTGGTGGAGGCCTATCCGAATATGCTCGCTTTGATCCCAGCGGGAACCTCTTGGTAGGCATCTCTTCGGCCCCAGAGCATACGATCACGAAGGGCGCGGGGCAGGGATCGGCTGTCCTGCGGGTTCGCTCGAACGCGGCCGGTGCACTAGACAGCTTCGTCGTCGCCAGCGTCAGCGCTTACAGCCCGAATGGGGCGGGAGCCGCCATATATCTGGGTCATAGCACCGCCACGAGCCGTTCGCTGAACGCGAGCGGCACGGTCAACGCCAGCGGCGCGGACTATGCGGAATACATGGTCAAGGCGGCGGGCTGCGGAATTATCGCCAAGGGCGATGTCTGCGGCGTCGATCGCGACGGAAAGCTGACCCAGGCTTGGGTGGATGCGATCAGCTTCGTCATCAAGAGCACCGACCCTTCGCTGGTCGGTGGCGATACTTGGGCGGCCCATCTCCCGCCCCGGCCGGACGCCCCCGGCGCAGAGCCGCAACCGCCCATGCTCCCCGCCGTGCCTGGCGAAAGTGCGGATGATGCCGAGGTCGCAATTTACCGAGAGAACTTGGCAGCCTATCCGGCGCAGGTCGCGCAGTATCGCGTTGATCACGATGCCTGGGCTGCGGCGACCGCTGCCTATGCGCGCGATCTTCCGGCATGGGAAGCGAAGCTGGAAGCGGCCCGCGTCTGTGTCGACCGCATCGCCTTCTGCGGACAGGTGCCCTGCAATGTCTCCGGCGATTTCGCGGTGGGTGATTACATCATCCCGGTTCAGGACGGGGACGGCATCAAGGCCGTCGCGGTCAAGGATGACGACAGCCTGACCGACCGCCAGTATCGCCGTCGCATCGGCAAGGTCTGGGCCATTCGCGGCGGTCGCGCGTGGATCGACGTGCAACATGGATGATCCATCGCCCGGCGGGCTGAAATGGAAGGACTGGATTCCGGTCCTGACGTTCGCGGTGCTGATCGGTGGCGCGCTGCTGACCGGCGGTGGTGTCATCCGTGACGTGCATGAGAACACGCGTCGCATCGAATTGCTGGAACAGCGTGTCGAACTGCTGCGCTCGATCGACACGCGGACGGCGCGGATCGAGGCGAAGCTGGAAGTACTGGTTCCCGAAAAAGGGGAGGCACGGCCATGATCGAGGGCGGTGTGGTGCTGATCGTCATCAGCTGGTTCCTGTCCTGTGCCAGTCCGGCCGAGAAACTGGTCAAAGGGCGGCGCGCCACGCGAACCATGGTCATCGGCGTGGTCCTGCGGGAGGCGTATCCGCCGCCCGTTTCCTCTTCTTCCTTCATCGAACTGGTCGCGGCGATCGATGCCGGTTTCGAGGGCGATGCGTCGACGCAGGCGCATAAGGCCATCGGTGCGATTTACGACCAAGCGTAACCGCTGACGGCCGGACGCCGTCGACCCTCCCAACGGAGAAACACCCATGAAACTCATTACGAACTGGCGCCAGTCGTGGCGCTGGTGGTCGGTGCGCGTGTCCGCGATCGGCGCGGCCATCTATGCCTTCCTGCTGGTCGCGCCGGACCAGGCGCTGGCGATCTGGCAGGCGCTGCCCGCCGATGTCCAGGCGCTGATCCCCAATGCGAAGGAAATCGGGCTGGTGCTGACCATCGCCGTCCTCGTGGCGCGGAACGTGCGACAGAAGGAGGTGGGCGATGGCCGCCAGTAAGAAGACGCTGGCAGGCGTGCTGGGATCGGCCGCGCTGGCGGCGCTGACCATGGCGGGGCTGACCAGCTGGGAAGGCAAGCGCAACGTCGCCTATCGCGATATCGTGGGTGTCGTCACGGCGTGTCGGGGGACCACCAAGGGCGTCGAGATGGGGCGGGTCTATACCGACGCGCAGTGCGACGCGATGGATAGCGCCAGCGCGATCGAACATGCGGAGGGGGTGCGGCGATGCACCCCCGCGCTGACCGGCAATCAGTTGGTGGCCGCGACGCTGCTGACCTACAATATCGGGGTCGGTCGCGTCGGTGGCGGGGGCTATTGCGGGTCGACGGCCGCGCGGCGTTTCAACGCGGGCGATCTGCGCGGCGGATGCGAGGCGTTTCGGCTGTGGAACCGGGCTGGCGGCCGGGTGGTGCAGGGGCTGGTCAACCGACGCGAGTATGAGCGTCGGCTCTGCCTGACCGGACTATGACCCGGCTTCGGCTGGTCGCGATCGGCGCGGTGCTGATCGCGGTCCTGGGGGTGCTGGTCTGGTTCTATCAGACCGGCGCGCGCTCTGGTGCGGACCGGATCGTCGCCAAGGATGCCAATGCCCATGCCGCGACCGTAACGGAGGCGCGTGACGATGAACGTCGTGCGACCGCCAGCACCGCCACCATCGCCGCCCGCGCGGCGCGGGCGGATGACCTGACCGACCGCTATGTCCGTCAAACGATAGAGGACCTTCGCCATGCGATATCCGATGCGCCCGCTGCTGCTGGCGACACTTTGCCTCCCGCTGATGTCGACGGCGTGCGGAACCGCCTCAACGCCGCGACCGACCGCGCGAACCGAGCGGCCGATCCTTCCGGCCTTGCCCAGTAACCTGACTAGAACCGAGCATCTGGAGCCGCTGACCGCCGCGCCGTCCGGCAAGCGCATCACGGTTGACCAGGCCGTCTTCCTCGAAATCGTCACGCGCTTTGCCGAGGCGATCGGGGCGGTGGAGCGCGGCAACCGGCGCGCGGTGGCGGTGGCGCAGGAGCGCGAGTGCCAGCGTGCGATCCTGTCGACCGGAGCGCCCCCCGAGGGCTGCTGAATTTCAAGCGAAAGGACTGATTATGAAATCCTGCCTGTTGGCGGCCGCGGTGGCGCTCGCCTGTCTTTCTGCGCCTGGGGTGGCGCAGAACAGCTATCCCCCGATGCGTGAGCCGTCGACTATTACCCGGCCGGCCGGGGCTGCCTTCGTCGGGGCGGATGGCCAGACCTACGTTGCGACCCCTGCCACTCCGCTGCCCGTGTTGACGATCAACCGGGTCGAGTCGTTCCAGTTGGCGACCGCCAACACGGCAAGCGCGCCGGTCACGCTCGTCGGCGGCAGCTACATCCTGGCGCAGAGTTGCACAGGCTATGGCTCGGTCTCGCTTCGATATCGCGGGCCCGATGGCGCCGCGATGGTGACGATGGTCGCGAAGACGGCGGCCGACAGCGCGGGCGGAACGCTGGTCCAGCTTGGCGGAGGTGCGATCGTCGACGTGTCGCTCAGCGGCACCACTGGCTGCAACGTCAGCCTGACGCGGGTGCCGCAATGATCGGCCGCGGTATCTTGGCGTTGGTCGCCGCATCACTTGCCTTGGTCAGCCCCGCGCTCGCCCAGGTCGTTGGCCCTGCCACTCCCGTTGCGTTTGGCGCTGGGCAACCCGCTGGCACGCCCGCCGCGCCCGCGTGGGCATTCGGCACCTCGTCGTTCCGCACGGCAGGCGCGGACCTCTACCGGATGGCCGCGTCTGACGCCAACCGGCTGACCGAGCTATCAGACCTCTACCTGCCGCCTCAGCCTGCGGGCTGGCGGGTGGTGTTCACGAATTTCGGGCTCGACCCGAACAACCGTGCGCCCGGGACCGCGCGCGAGCAGAAGCCCGGCAACACGAACACGCTCGACTATGTGGTCGCCTTCACGGCAGCGAACGGTGGCGGGACGCGCTTGGCGCTGACCTTCGGTGGCACGGGCTCCGTGGTTATGGCGGACGGCGGGTTCGCAATCAGCGATCCGGTTCCGACGCCTTGGCCGGGCGGGTTCCTGCGTACCTCGATCAGTACCGCCATGGGCGCGGCGCGTCCGCGCGGGTTTACGAGCATGGGGCAGCTTGGCGAGCTGCGCCGGCATCTTGCGGCTCCGAATGCCAGCTATGCGTCGGGTGGATCGATCGCCAGTGTCGGGCTGACCGCCAACACCACCAACGGCTATTCGCCCGTTGCGGTATTGGTGCCATGGTCGCGCCAGCCGTCGGTGCTGGAGATCGGTGACAGCATCACCCAGCAGGACGACTTGCCCCAGCTGGCCAGTGCTCGCGGCATGGTCGGGGGTTTGACGCGCGGTCTCGACGACGACGGCGCGACCGGTCGTTTTGGCGTCGGAAACTTTGGCCACCATGGCGCGCAGATGGCCGACTTCATGGATCTGGCGGACGGCCGTTTCGGTCTCCGCTACAAGCTCCTGTCCTATATTCGGGACACGCTGAACGCCGGACAGGTGTGGCCCTTCACCGCGATCTGGTCGCAGGGGCTGCGCAACGACTTCTCTGCGATGGGCTATGACAGCAGGGATACGGTCGCGTCGGTCACGGCCGCGATGCAAGCGCGCTCCACGGCGTGGTGGCAGTTCCTTGCGCAAACCTTCCCGGGTGTGCCGCTCATTCAGTCCACGATCAGCCCGCGCACGGTCGATAGCACGACCGGCAGGACCACGCTGCAAGCCCAGACCGGCAACGGTCTGAATAGCCAGCAGCCCCTTCAGACCGTCAACGACTGGATCATGGGACGCCCGGCGCCACTGGCACTCGCGGTCGATCTCCGGTCCGCCTATCAGGCGGCTGACGACGGCACCGGCATTCCGAAATGGAAGCTAACACCGCTGGCCGCAGCTGGCGGCGCGCCGCTGTCCGCCGCGCTGGCTGTCGGAGCCGACATCAGTAACACGGTTGTGCGGATCACGACGACCGTAGCGCCGGTTAGCGGGAATTACCTCGTCTTCGAGCCGGGGACCGCAAACATGGAGGTCGGTCCCCAGGTCGGGACGTCGATCGTCAACAACGGTGACGGGACCTATTCGGTGAAGGCGGCGGGCTATTATGCGATCAAGCGGGCGCACGCCGTGGGGTCCATCGTGTCGTCGTCCAATAGCGCCGACGGGACGCACCCAGGGTCGGGAGCGCAGCAGGCCGCAGCTGCTCCGGTGATCAGCGCCAAGGCCGCGCTGGCCAATCTGACGGCTAAGTGACCCGATTCGTTCCCAGTGTGGCGGGGCGGGGCTTTGCCCCTGCCCCCGTAACCCATTGTAATTCAATGAGGTGATTTGGGCGGCCAACCGGGCAAACGGCATTGATAACAAATGACATTCCGCGTCCACGGCTAAAGCGCAGCTTCGGCAGGCCCGCAGCGCCGCACTATCTGGCGCGAAGCTCCTACATCGCATAGCTTCCGCAGCAGGACGGGAGGAGCAGCAATGGAACAGGTCCATACAACCGATGCAGTTTTTGGTGTAAGCCGGGACCTGCCGCTGAACTACATCAGCCGTGAAGACGTGGACGGTAAGCTGGTCGATAGCCTATCACGACAACAGCATATCGTAATTTATGGCAGCTCCAAGCAGGGGAAAACGTCACTTCGGCGCAACTGCCTAAACGACGGCGACTACGTTGTGATATCGTGTCAGAACCGATGGGGACTGGCCGAACTGCACGCAGCGATTTTGAAGGAATGTGGCTTCACCGTTCGTCAATCGAGCGAGCGAAGTGTTACCGGAAAGCATAAGGTGGTGGCGGAGATCGAAGCCAAGGCAAAAATTCCGCTATTTACCGAAGGCGGCGGTAAAGCCGGTTACGAGTATGAGCGTGAGACCGGTGAGAAAGAAGTTCGGACCCCGTTGGAACTTGACCCCGAGGATACTAACGACATCATTCGGGCTCTGGCCGAAATATCTTTCTCAAAATACATAGTTTTGGAAGATTTCCATTATCTACCGGATGAAACGCAGAAGGACTTCTCATTTGCGCTTAAGACATTCCACGAGAAGTCGAAAATCAGTTTTATCATCGTGGGGGTATGGCGAGAAGAAAATCGTCTGATAGCCTTTAATGGCGATTTGACTGATCGCGTGCTGTCAGTCGATGTCGACACATGGACAAGCGATAGTTTGGCCGAAGTTATCCGCGTAGGGGGCGGCCTACTCAACGTAGAATTTCATCCGGATTTCGTGGGAGAATTGCTGCAAAGGTGCTTCGACAGCGTCCACATCGTCCAGGAAGCCTGTCGTAGGGTATGTCGCGCTGAAGGCGTCATGGAGACAGCGCGGGAATTCAAGGTTATTGGCAGTCATGTGGACACTCCAGCGATTATTGCTGGCGTCGTTGATGAGCAGGCCGCACGTTATCGTGGGTTTCTCGAGCGCTTCAAAGACGGCTTTCAAGAAACTGACTTGGAAATGCCGAAGTGGATCATTTACGCTGTTCTGTGCAGCTCTGTGGACCAACTTGAAAAGGGCATAAGGCTTCGCCGGATCAGCAAGCTGATCAAAGGGGCCCATCCTAAAGGCAACGCCCTTAACAATGGTAACATCACGCAGGTTCTGAACTCGGCAACTTCCCTCCAGAATAAGAAGGGCACTAGGCCATTGGTGATCGACTACGACACAGCCAACACCAGCCTACACGTTGTCGACAAAGGATTCCTGATCTGGCTGTCCAGTCAGGATATACCCGACCTGCTGGAAGATCTCGAATTGCCTGACGTGATCGAGATTGATGAAGGAAAATGAAGCACGCTGCTCCCGGCCTCGGCATAGGGTCGGTGATTCGTCGAGCCAAAATGGTTAGACAATGAGGCAAGGGCCCGGAGGGGCGATGGAACCGCTCCGGGTCAGGTTACACAACCTACCCCACTGATTTGAATAGATTATTGCAATCCTGCCGGGCCCACCAACCCTTCACGAATTTACCTGTAAAAACCGGTTGCCGTCCGGGGCTCCACCTTTCTAGGGTGCGCCAAATCATTGAGGACGAGCATATGAAGGTGAAGGGCGACCCCAAGGTCATCGAGTTTCTAAACGAAGCGCTCAAGAATGAATTGACCGCTATCAATCAGTATTTCCTACACTATCGCCTGCTCGATCACTGGGGCGTCTACAAGCTCGCCCAGTTTGAATATCACGAATCGATCGACGAGATGCGCCATGCCGACTGGCTGGCCGAACGCATCCTCTATCTGGACGGCCTGCCCAATTTCCAGCTGCTCGGCCGCCTGCGCATCGGCGAGACCGTCGAGGAAGTCCTGAAGGGCGACCTGGCGATCGAGGTCGAGGCCGTGGCGCAGCTCAAGGAAGCCATCGCCTATTGCGAGCAGGTCCGCGACTATGTCAGCCGCGATCTGTTCCAGCGTATCCTGGCGAGCGAGGAAGAGCATGTCGACACGTTGGAGCGCCAGTTCGAGATGATCGAACGCATGGGCATCCAGAACTATGTCCAGCTGAACGCCATGGCGGAAAACGACACGCCCAAGTCGGGCGCAGCGCCGCATCTTCAGGGATGAAGGTGGTGGGGCGGGTTCCAGCGAGCCCGCCCCTAACCTTTTCCCGGCTCAAGGATCGGGGCCTAAGCCCCTGCCCTCAATCCTTGTTGCCGAACGGATTTTTCGGCGCGCGCAGCGTCAGACGTACCGGCACCGCGCCGAACCCCAATTCCCGCCGCATCGAGTTCACCAGATAACGCTCATAGCTGGCGGGAAGTTGATCCACCCGCGTCCCGAAGATCACGAAGCTCGGCGGACGCGACTTCACCTGGGTGACGTAGCGCAGCTTGATCCGCTTGCCGCCCGGCGCGGGTGGCGGATTGGCGTCGACGGCGCGCTCGAACCAGCGGTTGAGTTCGCCCGTCGGCACGCGCTTCGACCAGGCCGCGCGCGTCTCGAACGCGACCTCGATCAGTGTATCCAGCCCCTTGCCGGTCGCACCCGACACCGCCAGCAGCGGCACGCCCTTCACCTGGCTGAGCCCGTCCTCCAGCGCCTTCTTGACGCCGTTGAACAGCGAGGACGGATTTTCCGCCACATCCCATTTGTTCAGGGCGATCAGCAGCGCCCGACCCTCTTCCAGCACACGGTCGGCGATCCGCAGGTCCTGCGATTCCAGGCCCAGCGTAGCATCGAGAAGCAGCACCACGACCTCGGCAAAATCGACTGCGCGCAGGGCGTCGGCGACCGACAGCTTTTCCAGCTTGTCCTGCACCTTGGCCTTTTTGCGCATCCCGGCGGTATCGATCAGGCGGACCTGCCGCACCTCGCCATCCCGGTCGTGCCATTCCCAGTCGATCGCGATCGAATCGCGCGTGATCCCCGCTTCCGGCCCGGTAATCAGGCGATCCTGCCCCAAGAAGCGATTGATCAGCGTCGACTTACCGGCATTGGGGCGCCCGACGATGGCGAGCTTCAGTGGCGCGAAGGGGTTTTCGAGATCGACCTCCTCCTCTTCCTCGACCTCGCGATCGATATAAGGGAGCAACGCCTCGAACAGATCGCCCACGCCTTCGCCATGTTCGGCCGACAGCTGGACGGGATCGCCAAAGCCCAGCGCCAGCGCCTCCAGGATACCCTGTTCGGCCGCACGCCCTTCCGCCTTGTTGGCGGCGAGCACGATCGGCGTGTCGGAGGCACGAAGCCAGCGGGCGATTTCCTCGTCCAGCGGCATGATCCCGGCGCGGGCATCGACCAGGAAGAGTGCGACATCGGCTTCGGCTACCGCCGCCTCGGTCTGGCGACGCATCCGGCCGGGAAGCGTATCGGGGTCTTCGTCTTCATAACCCGCCGTGTCGATGACCCGGAAATCCAGGCCGAGCAGGTGCGCGTCGCCTTCGCGCCGGTCGCGCGTCACGCCGGGCCGGTCATCGACCAGCGCCAGCTTCTTTCCGACCAGACGGTTGAACAGCGTCGACTTGCCGACATTAGGACGGCCGACGATCGCGACGATAGGAAGATTTGCCATCGCGTTCCGTTAGCGAACGGCGAGCCTTTCGTCACGGGTATAGCGGTACAAATGTTCCGGCCCGTGGAACATAGGTCCCACGGGCCGGAAAGATCGTTACTTATAGGCGGAAATCCGCCCCTTTTGGTCGAGGACGTAGAGCGTCCCGTTGGCCACGATCGGCGGCAGCGCGAAGGGCGTCTTGCCGTCGACGGTTGCCTGCACCGACCCGTCACTCGGATTGGCATAGACGATCTGCCCCTCCGAATTGGTGAGGATCAGGCGATTGCCTGCCAACACCGGACCGAACCAGGTGATCGCGCCGCTCTTCTTCTTCTCGTTATGGAAACGCTGCAGCTGCGCGATCCAGCGGGCCTTGCCGCTCGACCGGGCGAGCGCCACGAGGCGGGCATCGTCGGTAACCAGGAAGATCCACTCGCCCGCAATCCAGGGAGTCGAGATGCCGGCGAAATTCTGTTCCCACAGCCGCTGGCCGGTCGACAGCTCCAGCGCGATCATGCGACCGCCCTGGCCCAGCGCATAGACGCGGCCCTGGTCGATCACCGGCGCGGCATCGATGTCCGACAGCGTCGACACCGAGGTCGAGATGCTGGTCCGCGACAGCGCGTCCTGCCACAACATGCGGCCATTCTCATACCGGTAGGCGTTCAGCTCACCGCTCGAGAAACCGGCAACGACCGTGCCCTGGCTGGCGGCAGGGGCCGCGACGCCGAACACGCCCTGCGTCTCCAGCGTGCCCTGTCCCGCCCAGACGATCTTACCGTCCGTCTGGTTGATCGCGTACAGCTGATTGTCCTGGGTCAGGACATAGACATTGCCGTTGGCGATCGTCGGCGATCCGCGCAGCGGGCCGCTGGGCTTGGCGCGCCACAGCACCTTGCCGTCCGCCGCACTGGCCGCGATCACATCGCCCAGGCCGTCGGTGGCGAAGACCGTGCCGCTGTCATAGCTGGCGCCGCCGCCAAAGCGGGCGAGCCGGTTCTCGTCGCCCTCGGTGATCGATGTGGTCCAGAGCTTGGCGCCCGTATCGGCGTTCAGGGCGACCAGGTCACCGCCGGCATCGACGACGAACATCTTGCCGTCGGCCACGACCGGCGGCGCGCCCAGCGGATCCCGGGCCGAACCGCCGTTGATCGTCGCTTCCCAGACCCGGCGGGGCTGTTCCGCCAGCGCCAACTGGCCCATCGACTTGGAGGCGTTGCCGCCCGGCTGCGCCCAATCGGGGTTGGTTTCGGGGGCGGGCAGCGTGACCTGCACGTCAGCGATCGTCTTGTCGGCCTCCACGCCGGTTTCCGATACCAGGATCGGCACGCGGTTGCCCACGGTCGGCGTCTTCTTCGGCGCGGACTTGAACACCCCGCAGGCGCCCAGCGCCATCAGCGCGGCCAGCGCCGCGGAGGTGCGGAAATTCTTCGTCATTGGGTCTTGGTGTCCTCGCTCTGGCCGACCGCGTCGACCCCCAATACACCGGCCATCTGAACCGCACGTTGCCGCAGGGTATCGGGCACATCCTTGTCGCTGGCAATCTGGCCGAACAGACGGCCCGCCTGGTCGCGCTTGTTGAGGCGCAGATAGGCGACGGCGACCATCTCGCCCGCGCTGCCGAACCAGGCATTGCCGGGCACCGCCATGCCGCCCAGCCGGGCGATCACGGCTTCGGGCTTCATCGTGTCATATTCGGCCATGGTCTGGCGGATCAGCGCCAGATCGCGGAAGGGTTGGGCCAGCGACGCATCGTTGGCGACCGCCGCGAAACGGGCCGCCGCCCCCTTCAGATCGTCCTTCTGCAGAAGGATATCGGCCTGGGTGAACTGCGCCAGCGCACGATAGGCATCGACGTCCGAACCCGCCAGCGCCTTCAGCTTGTCGCTGGCCGCCTTGGGATCGTTCTGGCCCAGCGCGTCATAGGCGGCCTGCAACTGCTCGCCGTCCGCGCCCGCCGCCTGGGTCTGGCGGTGCTGCCAGTAAAGATAGCCGCCGAATGCCGCCAGCGCGACGACGATGACGCCCGCGATGATCAAGCCCCAGCGGGTCCAGAACGAGGTCAGCCTTTCGCGACGCAGTTCGTCGTCGACCTCGCTCATGAAGGCCTGGCTGGATTGGGGCGTTAGGGCCAAGACGGGCTCCGCTATTCTGGATCAAGGCAACAAGAAGCCGCGACCTTTAGCGAGGAGCGAGCCCGGTGGGAAGCGGCCTTGATTTATCCGGCATCGCGCGGAGCATAGATCTGCTCCGGCCCCGGGAAGCGCCGGGCCCGCACATCTTCGGCATAGGCGCGTGCGGCCTCGCCGATCCGCTCGCCCATCGTCTCGTAACGGCGGACGAAGCGCGCGGTCCGGTCGAACAGGCCCAGCATGTCCTCGCCGACCAGCACCTGGCCGTCGCATTCGGCCGACGCGCCGATGCCGATCGTCGGGCAGGCAATTTGCTTGGTGATTTCAATGGCGATGGGTTCGACCACACCCTCGATCACGACCGAAAAGGCCCCCGCCTCGGCGACCGCGACGGCATCGGCGATGATCTTCGCGGCTTCCTCCGGCGTCCGCCCGCGCGCGCCGTAACCGCCCAGCACATTGACCGCCTGCGGCGTCAGACCGACATGGCCCATGACCGGGATACCGCGCTCGACCAGGAAGCGCACCGTCGGAGCCATCGCGACCCCGCCCTCCAGCTTGACCGCCGCCGCGCCGGTTTCCTTCAGGAGCCAGGCGGCATTCTCGAACGCCTTTTCGGGGCTCGCCTCATAGCTGCCAAAGGGCAGGTCGATGACGACGACCGCATGATAGCTGCCCCGCACGACCGCCGCGCCGTGCGCCGCCATCATCGGGAGCGTGACCGGCACGGTCGAGGGCAGGCCGTAAATTACCTGCCCCAGGCTGTCGCCGACCAGCAGCATGTCGCAATGCGGATCGAGCAGCTGCGCCGAGCGCACCGTATAGGCGGTCAGCATGACCAGCGGCGTCTCGCCCTTGGCGCGACGGATCGCGGGCACGGTCAGCCGCTTCATCGGGGCGGGCGTGGGATTGGCGCGACTGGTCGCGGTGTCGAGCGTGTAGGTCGTTGACATGACAGCGCCTTACTCCCGCCGCGCGCCGGGCTCCACCCCCCGGATGCGCTTAGAATATCTCGGCGTAACGTTCCGGCTTGAACCCGACGGTCAACGTGCCGTCGCGGTCGAGCACCGGCCGCTTGATGAGCGAGGGCTGGGCCTGCATCAGCCGGATCGCCTTGTCGGCATCGATATCCTGCCGATCCGCCTCGTCCAGCTTGCGAAACGTCGTGCCCGCGCGGTTCAGCAGCACTTCCCAACCGGTCTGGTCGACCCATTGACGGAGGTTCGCCTCGTCGATGCCGTCCGTCTTGTAGTTGTGAAAGCGATAGGCGACGCCGTGCTGTTCCAGCCAAGTGCGGGCCTTCTTCATCGTGTCGCAATTGGGGATGCCGAAGAGGGTAGTGGTCATGACTGTTCCCGATTCAGGAGTTGGAGCGGGCTTATAGCGACCGTCGATGAAAATCGGCAGGCAGGTTCGTACGCAACTGACGGCGACCGGCTTCCATTCCCGCTCCTGACCGCCCGCAAACCGCATGGGGTAGCGTCCCCTTCCCCGGCCCGCTATCTCGAAGCGATGCAGGATCACCCCTTTTACGCGCTCCACACCCATGGCCTGATCCGTGTCGCGGCGGCGACGCCCGCCGCGTCGGTCGGCGATGCGCGAGCGAACGCAGCGGCCATGCTCGATCTGGCGCGTCGGGGCGATGAGGATGGGGTCGACCTGATCGTCTTTCCCGAATTGTCGCTGACCTCCTACGCCATCGACGACCTGCATCTTCAAGGGGCGATGCACGGCGCGACGCTCGACGCGCTGGGCGAGATGGTGGATGCCAGCGCTGCCCTGTCGCCCGTCATGCTGGTCGGGGCCGCCCTGCCGCGCAATGGTCGACTGTATAACTGCGCCGTTGCGATCGCGCGGGGGCGTATCCTGGGCGTGGTGCCCAAGACCTTCCTGCCCAACTACCGCGAATATTATGAGAAGCGCTGGTTCGCGAGCGGGGCGGGCCTCACCGGCCTGACCATCGCAATCGACGGACAGAGCGTGCCCTTCGGCACCGACCTGATCTTCGCGGCGGAGGACGTGCCCGGCTTCGTTTTCCATGCCGAAATCTGCGAGGACTATTGGGCCCCCACCCCGCCCTCGACCTTTGGAGCGCTAGCGGGGGCGACCATCTGTTGTAACCTGTCGGCGTCGAACATCGTCATCGGCAAGGCGCGCGACCGCGCCATGCTGGCCGCGGCGCAGTCGGCGCGGACGGCCTGCGCCTATGTCTATTCCGCCGCCGGGATCGGTGAGAGCACGACCGACCTTTCGTGGGACGGCCAAGGGTTGATCCACGAGCTGGGCGAGACGATCGCCGAGTCCGATCGCTTCCTGCGCGAGCCGTCGCTGACCATGGCCGATATCGATGTCGAGCGGATCGCGCTGGAACGGCTGCGCTTCGGGACATTCAACGATGCCGCCGCCCTCGCCGGCCATCCCGAGCAGCGTTTCCGCCGAATCGGCTTCGTTCACGATGCCGAAGCCCAGGGCCTGCGCCGCGCCGTTCGCCGCTTTCCCTTCGTGCCCGACGATCCCGCCCGTCGCGATGCGGATTGCTACGAGGCCTATAACATCCAAGTCGAGGCGCTGGCCAAGCGACTGGAAGCCAGCGGTGCCAAGACGCTGGTCATCGGCGTGTCCGGCGGCCTGGACTCGACCCATGCGCTGATCGTGGCGGCCAAGGCGACCGACCGGCTGGGCTGGTCGCGCGAGCGTATCCTGGCCTTCACCATGCCCGGCTTCGCGACCGGACAGGGCACCAAGGCCCAAGCCTGGGCACTGATGCGCTCGCTCGGCGTCTCGGCGGAGGAGATCGATATCCGTCCCGCCGCGCACCAGCTTCTGGAGGATATGAACCACCCCTTCGCGCGGGGGCTGCCGGTGCATGACGTGACGTTCGAGAATGTCCAGGCGGGGCTGCGCACCGATTATCTGTTCCGCCTGGCCAATCAGCGCGGCGGGATCGTGCTGGGCACCGGCGACCTTTCGGAGCTGGCGCTGGGCTGGTGCACCTATGGCGTCGGCGACCAGATGAGCCATTTTGCCGTCAATGCCGGGGTTCCCAAAACGCTGATCCAGTTCCTGATCCGCTGGTGCATCCGGACCGGACAATATGACGACGCGACCAACACGGTGCTCGCCGCCATCCTGGCCCAGGAAATATCCCCCGAATTGGTGCCTGCCGATGCCAGCGGCGCAATGCAGTCCACCGAGGCAATGATCGGGCCCTATGCGCTCAACGACTTCTTTGCGCATTACGTCATCCGTTACGGCCTGAAGCCGTCGAAGATCGCGTTCCTGGCCTGGCATGCCTGGCACGACGCCAATGCGGGCGGATGGCCCGAGGATCTGCCACAGGATGCGCGGGTCGCCTATGACCTGCCCACCATCCGGCACTGGCTGGAGCGGTTCCTGACCCGCTTTTTCCAGACCAGCCAGTTCAAGCGATCGGCGCTGCCCAACGGCCCCAAGGTCTCTCCGGGCGGCGCCCTGTCGCCCCGTGGCGACTGGCGGGCACCATCGGACGGCACCGCCTCGGTCTGGCTGGAAGAGCTAAGGGACAGCCTTCCGCATCTGTAAATCACACTCTTGGCAGGCCGTGACGAACAGGTCTATGCTTATAACCTAACT
The DNA here is from genome assembly GCA_913777475.1 of uncultured Sphingomonas sp. Classification (GTDB taxonomy): domain Bacteria; phylum Pseudomonadota; class Alphaproteobacteria; order Sphingomonadales; family Sphingomonadaceae; genus Sphingomonas. The sequence continues at coordinate 55,016 of CAJYRW010000014.1, forward strand.
GTAACATTTAACCCGGAATTACAGGCTCCTCCCGGCCTGTCGGCACGAGAGACATTCATGAGCCTTGTCGTTCGCACATTGTCGGAACAGATCTTCACGATCGTTCGCGAACGCATCATCAGCGGCCATCTGCCGGAGGACCAGCCGATCCGTCAGGATGCGCTGGCCAACGAACTGGGGGTCAGCAAGATTCCGCTTCGCGAGGCGCTCGCCCGGCTGGAGCAGGAAGGGCTACTGACCAGCCAGGCCAATCGCGGTTTCTTCGTACGATCGCTGGGCGCTGCGGAAGCCGAGGAAATCTACGAACTGCGCCTGGCGATCGAGCCGGATGCTGCCGCACGGGCCGCCCGCGTCGCCACGGCGACGGACCAGGATATCGCCCGCGAAACCCTGGCCGCGCTGGATGTGGCCACGCGCGACGCGCTGCACGAAGTCGCGCACCGCAATCGCGCCTTTCACCTGGCCCTTGTCCGCCCGCTGGGCGCGGCTCTGACCTTCCAACTGATCGAGCGGTTGCAGGTGCTGGCCGAGCGTTATGTGGTCCAGCACCTGCAACCGGCGGGCCGCGAAGATCGCGCGCACGAGGAACATCATGCGCTACTCGATGCTTGGCTGGCGCGCGACGAGGCGCGGGTCGCGGGGTTCTTGACCGACCACATCGGCGCCACGATGGTCGATCTTCGCGCGCAGCTTAGTCGCTAAGTGGTTTCTTTGGGCGGGTCACTCGCCCTATTCGGCACTCCACCGCAATCCGATCCTTCAGCCGGTCGCCAGCGTCCACCCGTCGGGCAGGAAATCGAGCGACATGTAGTAATAAAAGGCGCAGCTGCCGTCGCCGCGATAGCTGCCGCCTTTCACGATGCCATAGGCCATTCCGCCCAGGAAGACGGGGCCACCGCTGTCCCCGCTGCGACAGGTCGGCCCGCGCACCGCCACCCATGTCGGCGCGCAGCCGCCGCCGCATAGGTCACCGGCGGGCGCGAAGTCGGGCATCCAGACCTCCGCACAGCTATAACCCGTTCGCTCGCCGCGATGGCATACGATGTCGCCCGCCCGGGTCGACGCCCTGGTGCGCGCACCGACGACGCGGCGAGTGACCGTCTTGGCGGTGTCGCTCCAGAAGACAGGCTGGAGCGGAGTCGGACTGACGTTCACCTGTACGTCCTGATAGCCCCAACCCCATTGCCCCTGAAAGCGGAGCGGATGGGCCGTGCCATTCGCATCGATCCAGGACAGGTCGTCCGGGCAATGCGCGGCGGTCACGACCGCATTCTCACTCCCACGTCGCACGACAAAACCGCTGGTACAGGCATAGCGCCGCCCATTGGCCGGATCGACGCCGACCATGCGCGCGCCACCCTGCAAGTCCGCCAGATCGACATCCGGCGCCTCCAGCATCGCGATGCGTACCGGCACGCCCGCGAGCCGCGCGATCCGGTCGCGCATCGCCTCCGCAGGCTCGGCCGCCAGGTCGGCGCGTGAGACCATGACCACCAGCGCACCGATACGCGGGTCGATGCCGATGCCGGGCGGCTGGGTCAGGCTGGCGCGGATTTCGGTCTGGTGCAGCGCCAGCGCGACGACCAGCTGGGCATGGCTGGAATAGGCCCCCGTCCTGAACCGAACGACCACCGGCGTGCCCGCGACCATCGCCGTCCGATCGGCTACCGGGCTATCCCCGGTAAGCAGCACATCGACATGAAAGGGCGCGTGACCGACCGACAGCCCGGCCATGCGATCCGCAAACTCCACTTCGAGCGCATCGGTCAGCGCTATCGAAGCCCACTGCACCTGAAGCGCGCGCAAGGCCGTTTCGGGCGATTGCCCGGAGACCGCAGCATAGGTCGCCGCATCCAGCGCCAGTGCCGCCGGATCGTCCAGCGCGGCCGTCGGCACCACCTGCGCCTGCGCGGTCCTGCCAAGGGCAAATGCCAGGATCAGGACGACAAGTCCGCTCGCCCAAGCCCAGCTATCAAGGCCCAAAGATTTCGGCTGGTTATATCCCATCATTTTGATATGTATTACGTCCTCAAGGCCGATCCGGGCCATACACGAATTACGAAGGGGACCGAACCGATGTTGCGACGCCGTGGCCTGCCGATGATCCTGACAGCCTCCGCCCTCGCGCTAGCGGCCTGTTCGCCCTCGGGATCGGGCAATGTGACGGCGACCGACAATAGCGGTGTCGAGGCTCTGCCGAACGACGGTGTGTCCAACGAGACGGTGGCGAATGACGAGCTTGGAACGGTGGACAATGTGGTCGCACCGGATGACCTGCTCGGCGAAAACGCAGGTGCACCCAACGCCGCAGCCGCGCGATAAAGTTTCTCTCGGCGGCGGGGCTCCTGGCCCTGTCTCCGCTCCTGCCTCGCCAAAGGAAGCTCCCTAAGGCGATCGACTGGCTCGGCGGTTAGACCCGCCGGGCTGTTTTTTTACGGGTGGTCGTGGATGCCCAGCGTGCGCAGGACACGCATATCCTGTTCGACGACGCCCGCCGACAGCCGCTCGATCAGGCGCTGCGCCTGACGCCACATGCCGGTCGGGCCTGGGTTATGAACCGGCGCGTCGAGCAGGCGGCCACCGCAGAGTTGCGCCAGGGCCGAGCCGTGCACCGATCCATCGGCGACCAGAGACGGAAAGGGCAAGGCCGCATCGGGAGAGGCGAAAAGCTGACCACTCTGCCGGTCGAGAGCGGTCGTCGCTGGCGGTTGGAAAAACACGGCACCGGCCACCTTCGACACATAATGGCTGGGCGACAGTCGCGCCCACCAGATGCTGGCCAGGCACGCCGCGCCTTCCGCCACCAGCAGAACCGCCTTGTCGGCCTGCGCCACCGCATGATCGAGCTTCGTCGCCCAGACATCGCGCCCCTCGCGCGAGCTACCGTCGAAGGCGAGCTGGACATCGCCCCGGCGCGGCCAGGCGAACAGATGTTCCCAAGGCAGCGCGCGATCGGCCTGATCGCCGGGTCCGGCCATCGGCAGGGTGATGATCGAAAAGGGGTCCTTCAGTCGCAGTTCGGCCCGCATGATCTGCTCCCGTCGCTGATCTCCTCAACGGAAGGTACGCGAGGCTGCGCGAAGAGCAAGGGGGCGTCGACGCGGCCCAGCCTCATTCCGCCGCGACGCCCCTCGCTGCGCGCCGCGAATCGCTGAGCGAGACCGCAATGCTGTCGACCATCAGCTCATATTGATCGGCGGTATAGCCCGATGCCAGGAACGCCCGAACCTCATGCGACGGCACGCTATAGCCATGGTGCCAGCTGAGCACCGCCATGCGGCGCAGCGCCTCCAGCGAGGGGTCGGCAAGGCGCGGATTGCGGGTTTCGCCGAAGATGCTGCTGATCGCACGGACCAGCCGGGTCGGTTCGCGCAGACTGGACACCCGGTCACGCCGCGCGAGCGCGACGACCTGCCATTCCAGCGCGGAGAGTCGTGCATCGGGTCGGATCGCCGCGGCCCCCTGCTGCGCCATCACGGCATCCCGCGCCACGCGCGCCGCACCGATTTCCTGAAAAGCGACATAGGCCATGACACACCCCTTTTTGGTCGCGCGACATCCCGCCCCGGCCAGCCCCATGCCCGCCGAAGTCGACGGCCCCATGCCGCCACTGCTGCTGTCTCGCCAATTTTGCCTGTCGAAGATGCTTGGCACCTTCGATACTGATCGGTATATTAATCGAACCGAAAGCGGTCAAGCATTTTATACCGGGCGTTACGGAATAATTTTCCGCTCAGCGCGACGGCCAGATCGCCAGCGCCGACCCGATCAAGGCTTCGAGCTGATCGCGCGGCACACCAGAGCCCGCCTGGACCCCCATGCCCTGCAATAGTCCAAACAAAAGATTGGCGAGGCCCAGCGGATCGACATCGCTGCGCAGATCGCCTTCGTCTACCGCGCGCTGAAACCGGGCAACGAGCGCAGCCTGCGACGAGGAACGCCGCGCGACGACTTCGGCCTTGATCGATTCGGCCTCCGATCCGCACGCCACCGAGTGGATCACCCCCAGGCAACCGCGCGGTTCACTCTGGCTAGTCATGACCTCCAAGGCTCCGCGGAGCAGATGCTCGGCCACCCCCCGCGCGGTCGGCTGGTCCAGCGCGTCGCGAAGATAGGCCAGTTTTTCCGCTTCGTAGAGGTCGAGCGCCTTGTGGAACAGGGCTTCCTTGTTGCCGAACGCCGCGTAGAGACTGGGCTTGGTGATCCCCATCGCCTCGGTCAGGTCCGTCATGGACGCGCCTTCATACCCCTTGCTCCAGAAAACGCGGAGCGCGGATGCCAGCGCCTGATCGGTGCAGAATTCGCGGGGACGCCCCTTACACACGGGCAGGATATTTTTCATAACGCTTGGTATAGAACTCAAACGCGCAAATTTAAAGCCCCGCCTTTCATCGAGGCGGGGCTTTAACGGGACGATGCGTCAGCCCTTGGCGAGGGCGCTGCGCCGACGCCCATAGGCGAAGTAGAAGGCCAGACCCCCGACGTTCCAGATCACGAACCGAACGATCGTCGAACTGGGCAGGCTGAACAGCAGATACAGGCAACCCAGGATCGCCAGCGTGCCGACGAGATAAGGCTGCGGACAGCGGAACAGTCGCTTGGCATCGGGTGCCTTGCGCCGCAGCACCATCAGGCAGGCGCCCACCGCGATGAAGGCTAGCAGCGTACCCGCATTGGCGAGCTCGGCTATCTCGTCCAGCCGGAACAGGCCTGCGACGATCGCGATCGACACGCCGGTGACCAGCGTGATGCGCGTCGGCGCACCGCTGCGCTTGCTCACCACCGCCAGCGACTGGGGCAGCAGGCCGTCGCGCGCCATGGTAAAGAAGATACGGCTCTGCCCGTACATCATCACCAGGATGACGGAAGGCAGCGCGATCACGGCAGCCAATGCGATCAGGTGCGCAGCGGTCGGCTGGCCCAGCGAGCGCAGGACCAGCGCCAGCGGCTCGGGCGAGTTCGCCAGCTGCTGGAAGGGCAGCGAGCCGATCGCGGCGATCGCGACCGCCATATAGATCAGCGTGCAGACCAGCATCGATCCGACGATGCCGATGGTCAGGTCGCGGCCGGGGTTCTTCGCTTCCTCGGCCGAAGTCGCCACCGCATCGAACCCGTAAAAGGCGAAGAAGACGATCGCCGCCGCCGCCATCACCCCGCGCTTGGCGCCATCCACCTCATGCGCGGCAAAGCCGTATGGCATGAACGGGTGGAGATTGTCGGCGTTGAACGCCGGCGCGGCGAAGGCGACGAAAACGCCCAGCGCGACCAGCTTCACGATGACCAGGATGATGTTCAGCGTCGCGCTTTCCCGCGTGCCCGCGATCAGCATCCCCATCACGGACAGGGCGACCAGCACGGCAGGCAGGTTGATGATGCCGCCGCCATGCGGTCCCGACAGCAATTCTGGCGGCAGATGGACGCCCGCCGCCTGTATCCAGCCCACCAGATAGCCCGACCAGCCGACCGCAACGGTCGAGCAGGCCAGCGAATATTCCAGGATCAGGCTCCAGCCGACGACCCAGGCCAGGGTTTCGCCCAGTGCGGTGTAGCTGAAGGTATAGGCGCTGCCCGCCGCCGGGATCAGCGTGGCCAGTTCGGCATAGGCGAGTGCGGCGCAGGCACAGACCGCGCCCGCAATGGCAAAGGCCAGGATGACGGCGGGCCCGGCCCGCTCCGCGCCGACACCGGTCAGCGTGTAGATGCCGGTGCCGACGATCGCGCCGACCCCCAGCGCGATCAGATGTGGCCAGCTCAGCGTTTTCGCGAGCGCCTGCCCCTCGGCATGCCGGGTCGCGCTGCCCAGCGGTTTGAATGGTCCGAACATAATGTGAGAAAATCCCCCCGCCTTATCGGCTTATGCCATATTGCTTTGTCGTCAGGCGACGGGCGCAAACCCGCCTTTCAGATCCACCAACGTGGACCGGATATGCACGTCAAGCAATGCCTGAAGCCGCGTGGCGTCGCGCGCCAGAAAGGCGTCGAGCTGTTCGCGATGCTCCAGATGGGCCCGCGCATCGCGCCCGGCGGGCTGCAAATGTGCGACGACATAGCGTTCGGCGAGGATCGCAAGCTGCCGGATCAACTGAATGGTCAGCGGCCGCCGCAGCGGGCGGACCATCGCCATATGGAATTGCCGGTTGCAGATGGCGACGCGCGCCAGATCGCTGGACGCGGCCTGGTCGAGCGCGTCGAAGGCCGCGACCAGCTTGGCCCGGTCCGCGTCATCGGCGGCCAGAGCGGCATGGGCTGCAGCGGCGGGTTCCAGCTTCAGGCGCAGGCCGTAAATATCCTCCGCCTGCGCGGCGGACAGCGGCGCGATCATGTAGCCGCGATTGGCGACGCCTTCGAGCAGGCCTTCCTGCTCCAGCCGGGCCATCGCCTCGCGCAGGGGAATCTTGCTGACCCCCAGTTCGGCCGCCAGCGCATCTTGGCGGATCGCGCGATCCGCCGGGATCGCTCCGGCGATGATACGTTCGCGGACGATGGTGAAGATTCGGTCCGCCAACGTCTGCACCAATATGGCGCCCTCGCCCCGACCCCGCGCTTCCATGCGGGCCGCGTCGTCGAGCGAGAGCGCCGTCGCCATCAGGCGGCCTTGGCTTTGGTCAGGCTGGGGCGGGTCGCGGCGGCCTTTTCGACCATCGCGATCACCTCGGCGCGGCGTTCGCCTTCCAGGATGTAGCGCGGCGGCAGAACACGCTCCGAACCGCGGCCCATGACCTGCTCGGCCAGCTTGATCGACTGGACCAGGTCATGCTCGGCATCAAGGTGGAGCAGCGGCATGAACCAGCGATAGATTTCCATCGCCTTGGCATGGTCACCACGGTCGAACGCCGCGACCAGCTCGACCGACTCCTTCGGGAAGGCGTTGGTAAGGCCCGAGACCCAGCCTTGCGCGCCCAGATACAGGCCTTCCAGCGCCACGTCGTCCAGCCCGGCAAACAGGGTGTAGCGATCGCCGAACGCGTTGCGGAAATCGGTAAAGCGGCGCGTGTCCGGCGCCGATTCCTTGACCGCGACGATGTTCTTCACATCGACCAGTGCTTCCAGCACCGTCTGGTCGATGACCGTGCGGTAAGCAGGCGGGTTGTTGTACAGCATGATCGGCAGACCGGTCTGGTCGGCCACGCCCTTGAAATGGTTCACCAGCTCATGCGCCTTGGGCACATAGACCATCGGCGGCAGCAGCATCAGGCCATCAGCCCCGGCCTTTTCGGCGGCCTGCGCATAACGCACCGCGCGACGCGTGTCATATTCCGACACGCCGGTGATGACCGGCACGCGACCCGCCACGGCTTCGACGATGGCCGTCAGCACGGTGACCTTCTCGTCATAGTCGAGCGAGTTGTTCTCGCCGACCGTGCCCAGTGCGATGACGCCGGTCACGCCGTCATTCACCAGATCATCGACGACCCGCTGCGTATCGGCGAGGTCGATCGACAGATCTTCCCGGACCTGGGTCGTCACTGCGGGGAATACGCCGCGCCAGCCGATGCTCACTATCTGTCTTCCTACTACTGTTTTAGATATCGTATACCGTCTATCGGATCAGCACCCTGTGGTCAATCGTCATTCCTCGTCGGGATAGGGGCCTTTGCCGCCATTCGCGATGAATTGATCGGTCCGCATTTCTATCACCGGCAAAGGCACATAGCCGAGTTGCAGCATCGCATCATGCCAGGCCCGGATGTTGAACTTCGGCCCCAGCGCCTTCTCGGCCTTCGCGCGGGCCCGCTGGAAGGCCAGCTGCCCCATATAATAGGACAGCGCCTGCCCCGGCCATGCGATATAGCGGTCAACCTCCGTCTCGATCTCGTGATCGGACAGCGCCGTATTGTCGTGGAGATAGGCCTGGGCCCGCTCGCGGCTCCAACCCATCGCGTGGATGCCGGTATCCACGACCAGCCGCGCCGCGCGCCAAGCCTGGTAGGACAGCATCCCGAACCGCTCATAGGGCGTCGTGTAGATACCCATGTCCTCGCCCAGCGCCTCGCAATAGAGTGCCCAGCCTTCGCCATAAGCTGACAGGTAACTGTCGCGCCGGAAACGGGCCAGATCCTTGTTCTCGGCGGCGAGCGGCATCTGGAAAGCGTGACCGGGTGCGCTTTCGTGCAGAGTCAGCGCGGGCAGCGAGTAGAGCGGGCGCGACGGCAGGTTATAGGTGTTGACCAGATAGATACCCGGACCACCGCGCCCGCCGGTATAGAAGGGCGCCAGCTCGGCGGGCACCGGCTTGATCGCGAACCGGCTGCGCGGCAGGCGACCGAACCATTGCGAGGCGACCCCGTCAAAGCTCTTGGCGAACCAAGCCGCGCGGTCGAGCAGCTCCTGCGGCGTCTTGGCGTAGAATTGCGGATCGGTGCGCAGGAAGGTCAGGAAAGCGGGGAAATCGCCCTGGAACTTCACCTCCTTCATCACCTGATCCATCCGCGTACGGATGCGCTGCATCTCCGACAGGCCGATGGCGTGCACCTGCTCGGGCGTCATGTCGGCGGTGACATATTCGCGAATCTTCGAGCGGTAATAGGCCTTACCATCGGGCAGGTCATAGGCCGCCGTGCTGACCTGCGCGCGTGGCATATAATCCTGGCGCAGGAAGGTCAGCAGCCGCCGATGAGCGGGCAGCACATCGTCGCGGATCGCCGCCTTCGCCTCGGCACGCAAAGCCGCCGCCGTGGCGGGCGTCATGGTGGCGGGCATGGTCTTGAACGGCTCGTAAAAGGGCTGCTCCTCGCCAGCCCCGGCATCCACCACCTGCGCGACACCGATATCGCGCCCCTTCAGCGTGACGCGCGGCACGGTGAAACCGCGATCCAGCCCGGCACGCATATTGGCGATCTCCTGATCGAAATAGCGCGGCATCTGGTGCAGCATGGCGATGTAATCGCGGTACTGCGCCTCGGTCGTGAAGCTCCCCCGCGCCCAGCTCGCCAGATTGCCCCAGAAGCTGGTGTCGGCGGTCAGCGGCTTTTCATATTCGCGGAAGCGCTGGGCGGCGAGCAGCGCATCGATCTGGCCGCGATAGACCATATAGTCGATGCGGACGCTCGGCGAGAGGCTGGCCGGATCGATCGCGTCGAGCGCCTTGGCAGTGGCTTCCCAACGCGCCAGCCGGGCGGCCTGGGCGGCCGGGCCTTCGTCGGGCAATTGACGAGAGCCCGCGCTGCCGCTGTCGTCGTCGGCCGCGCTCTGGCTGATGCGCCATTGATATTCCGCTTCCGAGAGGGCGCGGAACCGGGCGTCGGCTGGGCGAGTGGCAGTCCGACCCGTCTGCGCGCGCGGCTTGCCCTTTGCTTCGGCCATGCCCGACGAAGCACTGGCCAATGCCGCCCCCGCCAACAGCCACGCGATCCGGTTCATCATGCCCTTGCCCCTCATCTGCTCAACCGTTCAATGCCATCACGTCGCGGTACAGGTCCGGCGAAATGGTCACGCCTTGCGCCAGCGAAACCTCTCGCGCGGCATAGCGACGGGCGGAGGGCAGCCGAGCCCCCTGGCCCGTGATTGCGCCGAACATCGCCTCGGCCCGCCCCTGATGTTCGGGAAGAAGATCGCCCAGGAAACCCTTGGGATCGATCGCGATAATCAGCTCACCCCCCAGCGGAGAGCCACCGCGCCCAGCATCCCATTCGATCGATTCGCGACTGGTCATGTCGCCGATCAGCGGCCCGGCGACCAGTTCGACCATCGCGGCCAGCGCCGATCCCTTATGCCCGCCGAACGTCCGCATCGCGCCTGACAGGATCGCCGCCGGATCGGTGGTCGGCTTCCCTTCCGCATCGACGCCCCAGTCCTCGGGCACGCTCTTGCCCGCGCGCCGGTGTAGCTCAATCTCGCCGCGCGCGACCATGCTGGTGGCAAAGTCGAAGACGAAGGGCGGACCATCGGGGCGCGGCCAGCCGAAGGCGATCGGGTTGGTCCCGAACACGGGCTCGGCCCCGCCCGCTGGAGCGACCCAGGCATGGCTGGGCGTGAAGGCCAGCGCGACGAGGCCCGCCTCCGCCAGTTCCTCGACCTCGGGCCAGAGTGCGGCGAAATGGACGACGTTGTTCAGCGCCAGCGCGGCGATGCCGTTGGCCTTCGCCTTTTCGATCAGCAGCGGTTTGCCGGTCTGGAAGGCCAGTTGCGCGAAACCACCGCCGCCATCGACGCGGACCAGCGCGCGCGCCGGTTCGGAGAGGACCGGTTCGGCATCGGGTACGACCACGCCCTTGTTGATGCTGGAGACCGCGACCAGCAGGCGGTAGATGCCATGCGAGGTGCAGCCGTCCCGCTCGCCCGCGACCATCGTCTCGGCCACCGCCTCGGCATGGGGTGCGGCGAGTCCTGCGCCCAGCAGCTTGGCCCGCGCCAGGTCGCGCAACTCGTCCAGGGTCATGGCGATACCGGTCACGCGGTCGCTCCCGGCTTGGCGGCGAACAGCCGCATGCCGAAGATCGGCCCCGCCGAGCTGCCGTCATGCGGCACCACGCGGATGCGCACGCTCTTCTTCCCCGCCGTCAGCGCGGGCGGGAGCGGATATTCGACGTCGAAGAACGCGCCCGGCTTGTCGTTTTCCAGATGCTGGGTCGCGATTTTCACATTGTCGACCAGGATGTCGAAGTCGCGCTTGCGCTCATCGCCCCAATAGGTGCCCTGCAGGATCATCGGCCCCGGGCGCACCGCCATGGTGAACTCGAAATAGCCGCCCGAGCGCGCATCCCGGCCCTGCTTGCCGCGATAGGAGACGGGATAGGAAATCTCCGAGGTCAGGGCGTGATCGCGTTCCGGCTGCATCTCGCCCAGATGCATGACGTCGACCGAGCGGGCGGCAATGTCGCGGGCACGCGCCTGATCGGCGAGGAAGGCAGCCTGCTCGGTCTTCCAGCCTGCTTCGGTAAAACGCTTGAAATAAACGGCGCTGCGCCGGTCATATTGGCTGAAAAAGGGGACGAAGGCGAAATCCGCCGGGCGGAACACGCCCTTGGTCGCATAGCGCGCCTGTGCGGCATCGGTCGCGGTGAAGCCGTTCAGCGGATGCGCGCCCACCAGCACCGGATCGGGCGAGTCCCACTTGTCGTCGCGACCGCCCAGATCGGCGGCCATCACCATCGGCCCGCGCACGACCGCCACCACACTGTCGTCGCCGGGCGTCGTCTCGACCCGCAGGTCGAGCGGCAGGCGGATGGAGACACTGTCCCCCGCCTTCCACCGCCGCTGCACGACCGCATAGCCACGCTCGAAGGCCGGCGTGACGGTCTGGCCGTTCACCTCGACCACCGCCTGTCCGTTGGCCCAGCCGGGCACCCGCAACGCCAGCGGGAAGCGCCCCGCCCGGTCGAGCCGGGTGAAGCGCAGCGTCGCCTGCCCGTCCATCGGATAGGCGGTGTCGAGCGTGACGATCGCGCCACGCTTCTCCCACCGCGCTTCGGCCGGGATGTAGAGATTGACGAAGAAGGTATCGCCGCCCTGCCAGAAGATGGAATCGCCATGCTTGGCATGGGCCTCCATTCCCGACCCGACGCAGCACCAGAAGGCATCATCCTTGACCGTCGAATAGTCACGCGTCGTGCCCGACATGAGCGGGGTCATATAGGTGAAGCCGCCATTGCCCGGATGCTGCGCCGCCATCGTGTGGTTGAGATGCGCCCGCTCATAATAGTCGAACAGCTGACCATCGGGCTTCCAGCCAAAGAGATGCCGGGTCAGCTTCATCATATTATAGGTGTTGCAGTGCTCGCACGTCTGGTCGGTGACGTGCCGCGCGATGGTATCGGGTTCGGAGAAATATTCCCGGTCCGCATTGCCGCCGATGACATAGCTGTGGTGACCCGTCACCGTGTCCCAGAAGAAGCGCGCGCCCTTGGCGGGTTCGGGCTTGCCGGTGATCTCGTGGATGCGCGCCAGGCCGATCAGCTTGGGCACCTGGGTGTTGGCGTGGAAGTTGGCCAGCTTGTCCTGTCCCGCCACCAGCGGATCGAGCACCTTGCGGTCATAGATACGCTCGGCCAGCCCCAGCCACTGGCGGTCGCCCGTGCGCTGGTACAGTTCGGCAAAGCTCTCGTTCAACCCGCCATATTCGCACCCCAACACCGTCTGCATCTGCGCATCGTCCAAGGCGGCGAACACCTTGGCGAAATAGCCGCCGAGCTTGACTGTGACGTCCAGCGCCTGCGCGTTGCCCCAGCCGCCATGCACGTCGAGCAGCCCGGCGAACAGCTTGTGGACCGTGTAGAGAGGCGACCACGAGCCGTTGAGGTCGAAGCCCCCCGACTTGATCTTGCCCGCCATGATCTCGGGAAAGATTTCCTCGCCGTCGACGACCGTCCCGTCGGGCCGCTTGCGCCCCAGCGCGCCGACATAGCCGGTGCCGCGCTTCGCCTGCGCCTGCGCCAGTTCACCGACGATGTAATCGGCCCGCGCGCGCATCTCCGGGTCGCCGGTCTGCTGCCAGGTCAGGACCAGCGCGGAGAGATAATGGCCCAGCGTGTGACCGGCGATGGTGTCGCTCTCCCAACCGCCATAGATCGGGGCCTTGGGCTCCAGTCCGGCATAGGCGCGGAAATTGTGGAGCAGCCGGTCGGCGCTCAGGCGATGAAGATATCCCCGGTTGGTCTCGACCGCCGTCGCGTAGATGGACGGGCGCAGCCGAACCGCCGACAGGGGCAAAGGCTCCGCCGTATCGGGGAGCAGCGATGCGCCCGCCGCCATCGCCTTGGGGGCCGCGCCGACCAGCGCCAGCGTGGCCGCGCCGCGCATCCATTCGCGCCTACTGGTCTTCAGCATCTTGCTCTCCCGCTAATACTGTATACCAATATACCGCGATAGGGAGAGGGTCAATTGCGATGGTTTTCGTACTAGCCCTCCCGCCACCAGGGGGTTTGTAGATGCGTCTTAGCCTTGTCCGCCTCGTTCCGGCGACGCTCGCCACGCTGTCGATCCTGGCGGGCACGCCGAGTATCGGTGCTGCCCAGTCGAAGCGCGTGGCCCCTACTCCGGCCCGCGTGGCGCCCGGCCTGCGCGTCGGCCAGTTCACGCTGAGGCTCGATCCGGTAAGCCAGACGGCGCGCGGGCTGTCGCCGATCGGCGCCCCCGGCTTCGACTTCCTGCCCATCGGCCGGGCCAAGGAACGCGCTGGCAATGGCTACAACCATCTGGGCGACATCCATCTGCGGCTGCGCAGCGGCACCGGCGAGTGGCGCGATTACTCCTCGTCACGCGAGCGGCGGCCGGTGCGCGCCCTGCCCGCTCGCGGAAGCACGCTTGCCTCGGCCGATATCAGCGGGTCGATGGGGGCCAACCTGCCGCTGCGGATCGTGCGCGACTGGGTGAATGACAAGGGCGCTCCGGTGCTGCGCTTCACGCTCACCAACACGTCCCGCGCGCCGGTCGAGATCGGGGGCTTGGGCATTCCGATGGTGTTCGACAACATCATCACCGACCGCACGCTGGAACAGGCCCATGCCCAGGCGAGCTTCGCTGATCCCTATATCGGGCGCGATGCGGGGTATGTGCAGGTCACACGGCTGAATGGCGCGGGCCCCGCGCTGCTCGTCCTGCCCGAGCGGAACACCCCGCTGGAGGCCTATGTCCCCATCCCGACGCTCCGCGAGACCAAGGGCCAGGCGGTGATCGTGGAGGCGAGCCCCCGCGCCCAGACCTCCGAGGGTTTCTACGACTGGACCATCGCCAGTGCTGCCTATGCCCAGAAGGAATGGGCCAAGGCGGGAGCGCCGTGGAACGAGGCGACCAGCTTCACCCTCGCGCCCGGCGAAAGCCGCCAAATCGGGCTGCGTCTGGTCGCGGCCCCCAGCATCCGTGCGATCGAGCCGACGCTGGCGGCGCAGGGTCGTCCCGTGGTGGTCGGCGTGCCCGGCTATGTCGTACCGACCGACCTCGACGCCACGCTATTTGTGCATGCGCCCTCGGCGATCACCGGCATCGCGAGCTATCCGGCGGGCGCGCTCGACGTCACGCGGCAACAGGGCAAGCCCGGCTGGACCCGGTTGTCGGTGCGGGGGCGTAGTTGGGGGCGGGCGCGCCTGACCCTGACCTATGCCGATGGCAGCGTGCAGACGGTCCAGTATTTCGTCAGCAAGCCGCTGGAGCAGACCATGGCCGATCTCGGCCGCTTCTCGACCACGAAGCAGTGGTTCGAGGGCAAGGGTGATCCCTTCGGCCGCTCGCCCGCTATCCTGACCTATGACCGCGAGGCGCAGAAAATCGTCACCGCCGATCCCCGCGTCTGGATCTCGGGCATGAGCGACGAAGGCGGTGCGGGCAGTTGGGTCGCGGCGGTCATGAAGCAGCTCGACAACCCGAACGCCGACGAGATCGCCCGCATCGAGCAGCTGGTCGACAAGACCGTCGTCGGTCGCCTTCAGGTCGCCGATGGCGACCATGCGGGCGGAGTGAAGAAAAGCCTGTTCTATTACGATCCCGCAGCCTTTCCCGATCTCTATCAGCCCGCCAAGGACTGGCAGAGCTGGACCTCCTGGAAGAAGGACCAGGCGGACGATCTGGGCCGCGCCTATAACTATCCGCATGTCGCGGCGGGGCATTGGGTGCTCTATCGGATCGCGCGCAATCATCCCGGCATGACCCGCGTCCATGCCTGGGACTGGTATCTCGACCATGCGTACCAGACCATCGTCGCGATGATGCGCGATGCGCCGCATTATGCACAGTTCGGATTGATGGAGGGCGATGTTTTCGTCGACATCCTGACCGACCTGAAGCGCGAGGGCTGGACCGCCAAAGCCGCCGAGGTCGAACGGCTGATGAAGGGCCGCGCCGACCATTGGCGCACGCTGCAATATCCGTTCGGCAGCGAGATGGCGTGGGACTCGACCGGCCAGGCGGAGGTCTATGCCTGGATGCGCTATTTCGGCTATGGCCCACAGGCGGACGTCACACGCGAGGTGATCCTGGGCTATGATCCGTCGATCCCGCACTGGGGCTATAACGGCAATGCCCGGCGTTACTGGGACTTCCTGTACGGCGGCAAATATCCGCGGCTGGAGCGGCAGATCCATCATTACGGATCGACGCTGAACGCCATCCCGCTGTTCGATTCGTTCCGACGCAAGCCCAGCGACCTGCACCTGCTGCGCGTCGCTTATGGCGGGTTGATGGGCGGCATCACCAATATCGACCAGGACGGCGCATCCTCGGCCGCCTTCCACAGCTGGCCCGACCGGATGCAGTGGGACCCGTATAGCGGCGACTATGGCATGGGCTTTTTCGGCCATGCCTATGCGGCGGCCACTTATGTCGTGAACGATCCGACGCTCGGCTGGCTCAGCTATGGCGGCAATCTGTCACTGGCGGACGGCCATGTCCGGGTCGTGCCCCGCGATGGCGCCCGCGCGCGGGTATTCGTCGCGCCGGTCGGGCTGTGGCTGACGTTGGAGGCGGGCAAGATCGCCGCGGTCGATTACGATCCCGCCACCGGCAAGGTTCGCCTCACCCTCGATCCCGCGACCGCCGACACCCCCGCCGCCCGGCTGTTCGTCGAGACGACGACACCAGGCGGCCGCGCCTATCTCCCCGATCGCGGGACTTTGGAACGCGGGGGCTACACCGTGCCGCTGTCGGCGGCGACAACCGACATCACGCTGTCGCCTAGGTAACTCCGCAATTGGCGGACGAGCGGCCCGTCGGCGGGTGGCATGGGCCAGGCGCCCATCGCCGCCGGCTCGCACCAGATCAGCCCGTCCGCCTCCAACGCAACCGGCGTCCCCTGCCACGAGCGGATGACGTAGAGCAGCAGGAGCAGGTGGCGGCCGGGCAACGCCTCGGTCGCGAAGCCCACCGGTTCGAGCGCGTCCGCCGTCACCGTGATGCCGAGTTCCTCGCGCAACTCGCGAACCAGCGCGTCTTCGGGGCTCTCACCGGGCTCCAGCTTGCCGCCGGGAAACTCCCATAACCCGGCCAACGCCTTGCCGACCGGTCGCTGCTGCAGCAGGACCCGCCCCTCCCCATCGACCAGCGCCGCCGCGACGACTGGAAACAGACTTGCGGACTTATCGGCGATATCGACCATTTGTTAACCCTTATCCGATTATGTCGCAAACGTCATGAGAATGCCCCAGGCCTTCCGCGTCCTGCGCCATGTCCTCGCCGATACGCGCGGCGCGTCGGCGGTGGAATATGGCCTGATCGTCACGGCCGTCATGGTGGCGATTTTCGCCGGATTGTCGCAGCTTGGGGTAAGCTTCCAGAGCCTGTTGACCTTCATCGCCGATCATCTCCGCCAGGCCAGCGGTTAAAAATCACTTTCCGCGCAGCGCATTAAATCTTCGTCAACCAGTGGCGGGGTAAAGCTCCGGCAGCTGAACCGGCGCTCCGGCTCAGCCGGGTGATCGACCAGATACTGCAATTAACGGAGACCGGAATGAAGACGCTTCGCAAGATGGTGAAGGACAACAAGGGTGCGACCGCCATTGAATATGGCCTGATCGCCGCCCTGATTGCCGTCGCCGCGATCGGCGCGATGTCCAGCCTGGGCACCCAGCTGAACACCACCTTCGGCAACATCTCGAGCAAGCTGAGGACGAACTCGTAAACGGTTCGTGGCAGAACAGGTGGCGCATCGTCGCCACCTGTTCGCGCTTCTCGGCATGATCGGCCAGCCCGTGCGCCACGCGACGGGCCTATGCGTCATTCGACGCTTCTACAGACCTGGTGCCGCACGGCGCACCGCTCGCTGGCACTGGCCAGCGTCCAGGTTCACCCAACCGGCTCCGGCTCTCGACCCGGAGATTGGTATGACTATGATCCGCAAGACCTTGCGCAACCGCAAGGGCGCGACCGCCATCGAATATGGCCTGATCGCCGCCCTGATCGCTGTGGCGGCCATTGGCGCGATGAGCGCGCTCGGCACGCAGTTGAACACCACGTTCAACAACATCTCGACGAAGCTCAGCACCAACAGCTAAGCCCTAACCAACTGCTAGCGACATTCGGGGCCGCCGACGGATATTCGTCAACGGCCCCGCTTATTCTTTAGAGGCGGCCCATCGCCAGGAACTTGGCTGCCCGGCCGCGCTTCAGCTCGTCACGGCCCAGGCCACTAAGATCGCCGAGCGCCTTTTGGATCGAATCGCCCAGATTGGCGATCGCACCCGCATGGTCGCGATGCGCGCCGCCGACCGGCTCGGTCACGATGGTGTCGATGATGCCGAAGCTCTTCAAATCCTGCGCGGTCACGCGCATCGCCTCGGCCGCTTCGGCGGCCTTGTCGGCGGTCCGCCACAGGATCGAGGCGCAGCCCTCGGGCGAAATCACCGAATAGACCGCGTGCTCGAACATCAGCACCCGGTTGCCCGCTGCCAGCGCCACCGCGCCGCCCGAGCCGCCTTCGCCGACGATCGCAGAGACGACCGGCACGCCCGCCGCCAGACAGGCCTCGGTCGAACGCGCAATGGCTTCCGCCTGGCCGCGCTCTTCGGCCTGGATACCGGGGAACGCGCCCGACGTGTCGACCAGCGTCACGATGGGCAGCCCGAAACGGTCGGCCAGCTCGACCAGGCGAATCGCCTTGCGATAGCCTTCCGGCTTGCCCATGCCGAAATTGTGGCGGAGACGGCTGGCGGTATCCTCGCCCTTTTCATGGCCCAGCACCATCACGCGCTGACCACGGAACTGGGCGAAACCGCCCATGATCGCCTGGTCGTCGCCGAAGGCGCGGTCGCCCGCCAGCGGCACGAATTCGTCGAACAGCCCCGCGACATAATGCTTGAAGTGCGGGCGCTGCGGATGGCGGGCAACTTGCGTCTTCTGCCACGGGGTCAGCTTGGCGAAGGTGTCGCGCAGCAGCTTGTCGGACTTGGCCTGAAGCTTGGCGATCTCCGCGCCGATATCGACCGCCCCTTCGGCCGTCGTGTCGCGCAGTTCGTCGATCCGGCTCTGAAGCTCGGCGATCGGTTTCTCGAAATCGAGGAAGGTCGTTGACATGGGCCTAGCGCCTAAGGGCGCTTTGCCCGAAAATCAACGAG
>CAJYRW010000015.1:0-45697 GCA_913777475.1 uncultured Sphingomonas sp.
ACCTCGGCCTGGGCTGCGGGTACGAAGGCCTCGCGCGGCACTCGGCCCATCGCGGCGACGACGGCGGGGTCGCTGACGGCGCTGGTGCGCAACTGGCTGACGACCATCGCGTGGCGCATCGCATCGAAATCGGGACGGGTCGGGATCGAATCGGTCATGGTGCAATCCTGTCGCACAACTGTTTTATCCGCGCAACACACATCGCGCGACAGCCGCTGTCTATCGCGACGATTGCCCGACGCCAAGGACGCCTGCGCGTATAATTTGCGCGAGCGAGGTTGACACCGGCGCGCGCGGCCCGCAAATGCCCGCCTCCCACCGTATCGAGGCGCGATGGCGGAGTGGTGACGCAGAGGACTGCAAATCCTTGCACCCGGGTTCGATTCCCGGTCGCGCCTCCAGATTTTCCTGACATTACAGGGCCCTAAAGGGCTTTTCGAGCACCGGCTTGGTGAGGGCCGGGGCATCCCCGTGATTCGCAATCATACCCCGCCCTCCTGCGAAAAGCGGTAGACCGTGCCGAAGCTCCATGCCTAAGTCGCCACTTCGACGGGCTTGAGGGATATGGGAATGCGGCGACTGGCGATGATGGCGGCTTTTGCTCTGGCCAGCACGGCGATGCAGCCTGTCCTGGCCCAGACCGTCCCTTCCGCTCCCGCCCCCCAGGCTGCCAGCAAGACCGCGCCGTCAGCGGTCGACTACGACATCGCCTTCCCGCGCGCCCAGCATCACGAGGCGCAGGTCAGCGTCACCTATCGCGATTTGCCCGCGGGGCCGGTCCGCTTCCAGATGGCGCGCTCCTCGCCCGGGCGCTATGCGCTGCACGAGTTCGCCAAGAACGTCTATTCAGTCTCCGCCGTCGATGGCGCGGGCCGTCCGCTGGCCGTCCAGCGCACCGATCCTTATGGCTGGACCGTGCCCGCGCATGACGGCACGGTGACCGTCCGCTACACACTGTTCGGCGACCGGGGCGACGGCACCTATGCGCAGATCGATCCCACCCATGCGCGGCTGAACATCCCCGCCACCTTCCTTTGGGCGGTCGGTCAGGACGCGCGGCCGGTGCGCGTCCGCTTCCACCCTGCGCCGGGCTGGAAGATCGCGACGCAGATGGTGCCGACCGAGGATGCCAATGTCTTCACCGCGCGCGACCTGCAATATTTCATGGACAGCCCGGTTGAGCTGTCCGCCTGGGACGCGCGCAGTTGGACGGTGGCGGACGGCGCGAAACGCTACGGCATTCGCCTGACCGTGCATCATGACGGGACGCCCGCCGATCTCGACCGGTTCGCCGCCATGGCGCAAAAGGTCGTCGCGCAGCAGATCGCCGTCTTCGGTGCGCCACCGCCCTTCGACTATGGCACCTACACCTTCCTGGCCGATTACATGCCGCAGATCAGCGGTGACGGCATGGAGCATCGCAACTCCACGGTGATCAGCCAGGCGCGATCGCTGGCCGCCGCCAATTTTTCGCAGATCCAGACGCTGAGCCACGAATTCTTCCACGCCTGGAATGTCGAGCGTATCCGCCCCGCCGAGTTGGAGCCGTTCGACTTCACCCGCGCCAACGCCACGCCGTCGCTGTGGCTGGCCGAGGGCTTTACCCAATATTACGGGCCGCTGGCGGTGGTGCGTGCGGGCGTGATGCCGCTGGACGATTATATCAAGCAATTGTCGGGCACGCTGAACGGCCTGATCAACACACCCGCGCGGCGCTATGGCGGACCGCAGGAGATGAGCCTGCGCGCGCCCTTCGTCGATGCGGCCCAGTCGATCGACCCGACCAACCCCAATATCTTCGTCTCCTATTATCCGTACGGCGCGGTCATCGCGCTGGCGCTGGACCTGGAGTTGCGCCAGCATTTCCCGCAACTGTCGCTCGACGATTACATGCGCCAGCTGTGGCGCAACCACGGCAACCCGGAGCGCAGCTATCGCCCCGATGACCTGCGTATTGCGCTGGCGCAGGTGACGGGGGACCAGGCCTTTGCCGACCGCTTCTTCGCGCGCAGCGTGACCGCCAGCGGCCTGCCCGACTTCGCGCCGCTGCTCGCACAGGCGGGGCTGACCCTGCGCGCCGCGCGACCGGGCAAGGCCTGGGCGGGACCCAGCCCGATCAAGGGCGATGCGGGCCTGTCGCTGGCCACGCCGACCGCGCCGGGCACGCCCTTTTACGAGGCCGGGCTCGACAAGGGCGACCAGATCGTCAGCGTCGACGGCACGCCGGTGACCACGCCAGAGGCCTGGGCCGCGCTGCTCGACCGTCATGCCCCGGGGGACAGACTGGAGATCGTCTACCGCCAACGCGGCGGCGAGCGGAACGGGACGCTGACCCTGGCCGCCGATCCCACGTTGGAGATCGTCCGCAATGAGGGGCTCGGCCAGGCGCTGACGCCCGAACAGGCGCGCTTCCGCCAGGGCTGGCTGGGGCCGCGCCCGGTGCCCGCCCCCTCACCCATCGTCACGGGGCTGCGCTGAGGGCACCCGTCCGGGAACGCCAACGCGGGCTGGCGGGTTGAGCGCCACGTGATCATTTCGGGGACAGCCGGTCATCTCGCCCCTTGCGGAGGGACGGACGCCATGCGAATGCGCGTCGAGGAGCCAGATATTTTGTGAACCACATTGAAATTCCGGGCCATCTGGCCGCCTATCTGGACCAGTCTCCGATCGCCTTGGCTCTGGCCGACGCGCGGGCCGACAATCCCCTCATCTTCATCAATCATGGTTTCCGTCAGCTGACCGGTTACACCAGTGAGGATATGGTCGGTCATAACTGTCGAATGCTGCAACGCGACGCCGACAATGTCGAAGCACGCGAGCGAATTCGGGAGTTCCTGGCCAATGACCGGCAACTCAACGTGCGGACCATGTTGATCAACTTCCGCAAGGACGGCTCGCCCTTCGTCAATCTGCTCTACATGTCCAAGCTGCGGCTGTTGGGCGGCGACATGCCCTATATCTTCGCCTCGCAATTCGATGTCAGCCGGTCGCAGCCCGAGCGCCTGACCGCCTATGACGCCGAACTCGGCCGCACCCTGGGCAAGCTGACGCCGATCCTGGCCGAAAGCGGCATGGTGCTCGAAGGATCGCTGACCGCCATCGCCAACACCGCCGCGACCATCGCCCAGGCCAAGCTGACCCTGTCCGACCTCGACAGAGCGGCCTTTCCGTGAGCGACCACGCACCCGCGTCGCAACCGGAGGTGACACAGGATCGCGGCGGCGCGCCGGTTCCGGTCGTCGGCATCGGTGCCTCGGCCGGCGGGCTGGAGGCGCTGCGCGAAATGCTGACGCCCGCACGCGCGCCGACCGGCATGGCGTTCGTCGTGGTCCAGCATCTCGACCCCAATCACGAGTCCATGCTGGCCCAGTTGCTCGACCGCCACACCAATCTGGAGGTGCGGCAGTGCGAGGGGCTGGAGCGGATCGAGGCCGACCGGGTCTATATCATCCCGCCGGGCCGGGGCCTCGCCATTCGCGGCGGCGTGCTGGAGCTGACCGACTTCGTCCAGCCGCGCGGGCTTCGCCGCCCGATCGATGATTTCTTCCTGTCGCTGGCCAGCGACCAGCAGGCCAACGCCGCCTGCGTCATCCTGTCGGGCACCGGTGCGGACGGCACGACGGGCTTGCGCGCGATCAAGGAACATGGCGGCGTCGGTGTCGTCCAGAAGCCCGAGACCGCCCGCTATGACGGGATGCCCTTGTCGGCGGTCGGCACCGGCCTGGTCGATTTCGTCAAGCCGCCCAGCGAGATCCTCGACTGCCTCCACGCCTTCTTCTCGCGCCGCTCGGGCGAGCCCAAGGAGCATGAGGCGGAGGTCGTCGCGGATCATATCGACGATCTGTGCCGGGTGCTGCGCAATGCGGTCGGCCACGACTTTTCCGGCTATAAGCGCACGACGCTGGTCCGCCGGGTCGAGCGGCGGATGCACGTGCTCGGGATCGGCACCGGCTCGGCGTATCTGGCGCGCGTGAAGAGCGATGCGGACGAATGCGAGGCGCTGTTCCGCGACTTGCTGATCAACGTCACGCGCTTCTTCCGCGATGCCGAATTGTTCGAGACGCTGCGCACCAAGGCGATCGAACCACTGACCCGCAATCGCGACCCGGACGAGGATATCCGTATCTGGGTGCCGGGCTGCTCCAGCGGCGAGGAGGCCTATAGCATCGCGATGCTGTTCGCCGAAGCCGCGCGCGAAACCGGCCAGCCGCTGGCGGTGCAGATCTTCGCGACCGATATCGACGAACAGATGCTGCAGATCGCGCGCGAGGGCAGCTATCCGGCCTCGGCGCTGGCCGACATCCCGGCGCCTTTGCGCGAACGCTACACCATGCCGCATGCCGAGCGGTTCACCATCACCGCGTCGATCCGCGACATGATCCGCTTTTCCAACCACAGCCTGGTCAAGGACCCGCCCTTTTCGCGGATCGACCTGGTATCGTGCCGGAACCTGCTGATCTATTTCGACGACCGGTTGCAGCAATCGGTGCTGCCGCTGCTCCATTATGCGCTGCGGCCCGGCGGCTATCTGTTCCTCGGACCGTCGGAGAGCGTCGGGCGGTTCGACCATCTCTTCCCCGCGATCGACGGCCATGCGCGGCTGTTCGAGCGGTCGCCGGGGTCACCTTCCTACCCCATCGACCTGCCCGGCGGCATGAACCGTAGCCCGCGTCGACGTGGCGAACGGGGTGAGCGCGACGGCAGCGCGGTGAGCAGCGACGAGAGCATGATGATGCGCCGCATCGTCGATCGCTATGCCCCGCCGAGCATGGTGGTGGACCAGGATGGCGCCATCCTGGCCGCGTTCGGCAAGCTCAGCCGTTATTTCAACTTTCCCGTGACCCGTGCAGGCGGATCGAGTGCGGTGACGCTGGCACGCCCGGGCCTGCGCGAGGTGATCGGCCCGATGCTCCGCCAGGCCCGCGACGCGCGCAAGCGGATCGCGGCGCGCGACGTCGCGGTCACGACCGAGTTCGGCGTCCAGAAGGTCGAGGTCATCTGCGATCCGATGACCGACGGATCGCTGCTGTTCCTGTTTCGCGACAGCGCACCGTTCAGCCCGGTCGAGGCGAGCGACCTGGCCGATCTGGAGCCCGGCGACGACCATATCGAGGCGCTGGAGGACGAACTTCGCCTGACCCGCCACCGGCTGCGCTCGACGGTCGAGGAGCTGGAGACGGCGAATGAGGAGCTGAAGAGCTCCAACGAAGAAATGATGTCGATGAACGAGGAGCTTCAATCGACCAACGAGGAATTGTCGACCGTCAACGATGAGCTGAAGACCAAGGTCGATCAGCTGACCATCGCCAATTCCGACCTGCGCAACTTCTTTGAATCGACCGACCTGGCCGTGGTGGTGCTCGACCGGAATCTGCGCATCCGCAGCTATACCGAGGCGGCGCGATCGATCTTCCCGTTGCAGCTCAGCGATCGGGGGCGGTTGCTCGCCGATGTGTCGACGCGGCTGTCCAACACCGATTATCTGGACGGCGCGGCCGAGGTCGCGGGCGGCGGCGGCCCGACGCAGCAGCGGGTCACGACCCGCGACGGCGGACGGACGCTATCGCTGCGCATCCTTCCCTATCGTACCCAGGGCGACGGCATCGACGGCGCGACGCTGGTCCTGACCGACATCACCGAGGCGCTCAGCATGGAACGCGAACTCGCCGCCGAGCGCGAGCGACTGGACCTGGCCATCAAGGCGGGCGGAATCGGTGTGTGGGAGTATCGTAGCGGCACCGGCGAGATCATTCTGGACGAAACCGGCCGCCACCTCTTCGGCTTCGGCGAGCAGGACGATGCCGACCGCGTGGCGCAAGTGTTCGACCGGATCGTGCCCGAGGACCGGCCCGGCGTCGAGCTGGCGCTGGCCGAAGCGATGGCCGGGCGCGGCGATTTCGAGATGACCTTCCGCCTCGACCTGGCTGGCAAGGAACGCTGGATCAAGGGCTTTGGCCGGGTCGTCACCGCGTCGGCGCCGCACCGGATGGTCGGTGTGTCGATCGACGTGACCGCCGAATATGCGATCGCCGAGACGCGCGAGCTGATGCTGCGCGAGATGAACCACCGGGTGAAGAACCTGTTCGCGATCATCTCCGGCATCGTGTCGGCCGCTTCGCGCTCGCATGACGACGTGACCGAGATGGCCGACGACGTGCGCGAGCGGATCGCGACGCTAGGCCGCGCCCATTCGCTCGCATCGCCTGCCGGAGAGCAGCAGGCGATCGATCTGGGCTCGTTGGTGCAAGCGACGATCGCGCCCTATCAGGGACAGTCGACCATCCATATCGATGGCCCGACGCTGCTGGTCGACCGGCGGTGCCTGTCGCCGCTGGCGCTGATCCTGCACGAATGGGCGACGAACTCGGTCAAATATGGCGCGCTGGCCAAGCCCTCGGGCGAACTGGCGGTCAACTGGACGCTGGGCGATGGGCAGTTGCACCTGACCTGGGCGGAAACCGGCGGGACGCTTCCCGACGAAGAGTCGGGCAAGGGCTTCGGCACGCTGCTCGTCCAGACCTCGTCCCGTCAATTGGGCGCGCAGTTGGAGCGGAAATGCGTCGACGGGCGTTTCTTGCTCAGCCTAGCTTTGCCGGAGAGCATTTTGTCGCATGACTAAGACGATTTTGCTGGTCGAGGACGAGTTCTTCGTGGCGCTGGATCTCCAGTCCATCATCGAGGATGGCGGCTATCAGGTCGATGGCCCCTATGTCAGCGTCGAGGATGTGCTGGCGCATCTGGACGGCGACAAGCCCGAACTGGCCTGCGCGATCCTCGACGTGCGGCTGCGTGACGGAGAAGTGTTCCCGGCGGCGGAGCGACTGCGCGAAGCGGGTGTGCCCCTGATCTTCCATTCGGGCCATGCGGACGAACAGGCGCTGCAGTCGCGCTATCCGGGTGCGGCGGTGTGCGGCAAGCCCTGCTCGCCGTCGCTGCTTCGCCGTACCCTGTCGATGGCCGTCGCGGGCCCGACGGAGGCTGACCGGGCGGCGGAATGATGCCGGCCGGAGGGTCGTTGAGACACCCTGCCCTCCCCCTCCAACCTTCTTCACCCCTCCCGCAAGCGGGAGGGGCCGGGGGAGGGCAAAGAGCCTCGCAGAGACCGCCCTACCCCATCATTCAAACGCCCCCCGCCCCATGCGCCCCGTCGCCCGCAACAACGCGGCCTGGGCGGTCAGCACATCGACCTGCGCCCGCGCCACGGCCAGCTGCGCCGAGCGATAGCTCTGGTCGGCGACCAATATGTCGACCGTCGTGCGCAGGCCAAAGCCATATTCGGCGCGCACGCCCTTCAACGCCAGATCGGCCGCCTGCAACCCCTCGGCACTGGCCTTCAGCCGTCCCTCGGCAGCGGTGAGCGAGGCCCAAGCGGTATCCGCCGCCCGCACCGCGCCGCGCGCCGCCGCATCCGCGTCGAACCGCTCCGCGCGGGCATTGGCCTCCGCCTGGCGCACCCGCGACGCAACGAGCCCGCCGGTCAGCAGCGGGACACGGAGCGACAGGCCCGCATTGGCCGCACTGTCGAAGCCGGTGGCGCTACCCCCCGCCCATTGCACGCCGCGCCCATAGCCGCCGCCCAGATCGATAGCGGGCGCACCGTCCGCACGCGCTTGGCCGATCCGTGCCGTCGCCGCCTCGACGCGCCGCTTCTGGGCGAGGAGCAGCGGGTTGCTCGCCTCCGCCGCATCGCGCGCATCGGCCAGGGTGCGCGGCAGGGTGGCGGGCGGCGCGATCACCGCCTCCAGCGTCCCCGCATCGCGGCCGACGATCGCGCGATAGGCTGCCGCCGCACTGGCGACGGCGCCTTCCGCATCGACCAGATTGGAGACGACGCTGGCCCGCTGCGCCTCCAGCTGCGCGACGTCGGTTCGGGTCGCCTGGCCCAGGCCATAGCGCGAGCGCGCCTCCGCGACCTGACTGTCGAGCCGCTGGATACCAACCCGCGCCACCTCGACCGCCTGCTGGGTGTAGAGCAGGTCGGCATAGGCGGCGACGACCCGCTCCAGCACATCCGCCTCGACATCGCGCAAGGTCTCGCCCCCGGCCGCCACATCGCCCTGGGCCGCGCGCACCGCCGAGGAGACCCGTCCTCCTATCCAAATCGGCAGCGTCGCCGTCACGCCCCCCAGCGCCGAGGTCGAGCCGGTGCGAACCCCGGTCGCGTTGGAGCCCAGCCGGTCATAGCCCGCATTGCCGGTCGCCGCCGCGGTCAGCCGCCCGGCCGCCCGGGCCTGGTTCGGCGTCTCGGCCAGCGCATCCTGCCGGGCGCGCGCGGCGGCGAGTTCGGGATTGCCGTCCCACGCCGCCGCGATCGCCTGGCGCAGCGTTTCCGCCGAGGCGGGGGTGGCCGCGACCAACGCCACCCCCATCAACCACGACGCCCTTCGCTTAGTCATGGCGCAACGCCCAGGCGGGTGCGGCCCGGCTGGCCTTGAGCGACTGGCCCAGCACGGTCAGCACCGCGATGGTCAGCGCCAGCGCGGTCGCCGCCGCGAAGTAGAGCGGCGACAGGCTGATCCGATCGTCGAACCCGGCCAGCCAGGTCCGCATCGCGATGAAAGCCAGCGGCCAGGCGACGAGATTGGCGATCAGCACGGGGCGCAGGAACTGCCCGACCAACAGTTTGACGATGTCCGTCGCCGACGCGCCCAGCGTCTTGCGGATGCCGATCTCCTTGACCCGCCGCTGAGTGTTGAACGACGCAAGACCCCACAGCCCGACGCACCCGATCAGCACGGCCAGCCCTGCACCGATACCGAACAGGCGGGTCGCCCGGTCGTCGGCCTCGTAATAGTCCTCCAGACTCTGGCCAACGGTGTAGGCCTCGAATGGTACTTGCGGCGCAATCTGGGCCCAAAGAGAGCGAAGGGCCGCGGTCATCGCTTGTGGATCACCGTCGATCTGAAAAGTCGTTCGCGGGTTTCTGGAATATTCCGACCTGTAATAATACATGGTCCCGTTCACGGCGTCGCGGGGAGAAAAGAACCTCGCATTCTCCACCACCCCGACAATCATCCGGGCATTGACGTTCGGCTTTCCGACGATCTTGCCGATCGCTTCCTGCGGATTGTGGAATCCGAGATCCTCCGCACCACGCCGATTGATGATGACGTTCGGGATTTGGATGGGCTGACCGTCCGACCCCGTTTGATCCGTATATCGCGTATCGTCGGCCCGATGGGCATTGTCTGGAAGACGTCCCGCGATCATCTTTATTCCGAATGTCGGAAAGAAATTTGGTCCGATGATGATGGCTTGCAGGCTTGGACCCGGCTCGGGTTTGCCAGGCACGAAATAACTATCGCTGTTTCCACTGCTCGTGCCCGGCGTCGAATCCGATGTGGTAACGGATCGCACCCCCGGTAGTGTGGCAGCCCTCGTCAAAAAGGCAGTCAGCTGTGTCTCGTCGAGTGCGTCATTGCTGGTCGAGCCGACAATGACCAAGCCGTCCCGTCGAAAGCCGACATCGGCCTCACGCACATGACGGGTCTGCGCAACCAGTATGATCGTCCCGATCATGAAGGCAATGGCAAGGGCGAACTGAAAGATGACCAGCAGTTCGCGTACGCGCGCTCCGCTCCGGCCGCCGCCGGGCGAACGGGCAGAGGCTAGTACGGCCGCACTCGGGAAGCGGGATAACAGCACTGCGGGGTAAAGCCCTGCGGCGATTCCCACCACCAAGGACAATAGGATCAATGCCGGCACCACGACCGCATAATTGATGGCTAGGGTCAGTCCGCCCGCAGCGTTAATGAGCGGCAGACCCATTTCGGCCAGCATGAGCCCAGTCAGGGCCGCCAAGACCGTTACCAATACGGCCTCCCCCAGAAATTGTCGGATAAGGGCATAACGGTCTGCACCCAGAACCTTGCGCATCGCCACTTCGCGGGCGCGCAGACCTGCTCTCGCGGTAGCCAGGTTCACGTAATTGACGATCGCAATGATCAACGTCAGGATGCCCACGACACCCAAGGTCGCGACTGTCATCTTGCGCGCTGGCGTTGTCTGCAAATGAATGTCCGCCAGTGGCGTAAAGGCTAGACTCAGTGTCTTGGCAGAAGTCCCCTGATCTTTACTTGCGCGGCGATCAACAAAGGCTCGCATTCGCTGCTGCAAGCGCGCGGCATCGTGCGGCGTACTAAAACGAAGTATCGTCCAGACGCGTTCGCTTCCCCAGTGAAACCAGTTCCGATCCGGATGCGGGTTCGGCATTTTGGCAAGCATTGCATAATTCATTTCGGTGTTGGGCGGCAGATCGTGGAATATGCCTGCAATGCGATAATTGGCCGTCTTACCCATAACGGTCAGGGTGATCATTTGACCAATGGCATGACCAGCCGGATAGTAGCGCTTTGCCGTCGTCTGATTGATCAGAACTTTGCCAGGCGCGCCGAGCGCTCGCTGAAGATCCCCTTGCAGCATCGGCAATCGTACGACGTCCAGAAAATTTGGATCGACATAGGCGAACGCCACACTTGTTGCGCTGCCCCGACGCACGACGTCCGCATAAGTCGCCTGAAAACGTGTGCCGACAACATTGGGAAAGTCTTCCCGCAACTGGTCAATCAGCCCGCCCAGGGTCGCGGTGGAGTAGCCATTAGCAATACTGCCCGGCATATCCCAATGCTCTTGCACCAGATACAACTTGTCATAATTCGGCAGCCATTTCTCATAGCTGGTCTCGAACCGGACATAGAGGCCCAGCACCAGGAAGACGGCAATACCCACCGCCAGTCCCCCGATATTGAGCGCTGCATAGAGCTTGTGGCGCACAAGCGAACGATAGAGCGACAGAAGTGCGAAGCGGTTCATGATGTCATGTCCCCCATGATCCTAGGCATCAGCCGCAGGTGACGCGGGCGAAGCCGCTCTTGTCGACGGTGCATTGCGGGCGGCCGCCCACGATGACGCGGGTCATGCCGCTAGCGTCGATCGCCACCGGGCCGTCCGCTTGGGCGCGGACGCCGCCGGTGCCGCTGGCATCGACCGACAGGGCGCGTGTGGTCATCGCGGTGGTGTCGACATTGCCGGTGCCGCTGCTGTCGATGGCGAGCGCATCGACCGCTCCCGCCCCCCGTATCGAGCCCGTTCCGCTAAGCTCGAGCGACAGCTTGGACGTGCGGATATCCTGAATGGTGGCGTTGCCCGTCCCGGACAGCACGATGCCAACCTTCCGGCTGCGCAAGCCGTCGATGGTCAGATTGCCGGTGCCCGACATGTCCGCCTCGAACTCGGCGGCCTCGAACGGGCGTAGCCGGATGGAGCCGGTGCCTGCGGACTCCACGCCGCGCAGACGCGGGACGGTGATTTCGATCGTGGCACTCGGACGCTTGGCGCGGCTATCGCACATGCGGTCCGGCCGAGTGAGGATCAGCGTCTGGCCGCGCACCTCGGCGCGGATGACCTCCAGCGAGACGGCTGGGCCGACCGCCCGAACCGAGAAAGCCGCGCCGGTCGTCACAACGGCATCGTCGCAACCTTCGAGCGAAATCCGGTCGAAGCCGGACAGCGCAAAGCTGCGTGCCGTCTGGGCCTGAGCGGGCGAGGCGGCGACCGGAAGGAGGGAAAGGATCAGCGAAAGCGGCAGGATCGTCTTCATGGTGTATCTCCGAAAAAGGGTCAGATCGCGCGCATGGCGCTGGCGACGATTCGGCCGTCGAGCATGTCGATGCGGCGCTTGGCGAGGTCGGCATGGCTGGGCGAGTGGGTCACCATCACGATGGTCGCCCCGGCATCGTTCAGGCCGGTCAGGATGTTCATCACCTGCTCGCCATTGGCGGTATCCAGGTTGCCGGTCGGCTCGTCCGCCAGGATCAGCTTGGGGTCGCCGACGATGGCGCGAGCGATCGCGGCGCGCTGCTGCTGGCCGCCCGACAGCTGGTGCGGGAAGTGACGGGCGCGGTGGGCGATGCCGACCTTGTCCATCGCGGCGGCTACCCGGCCGCGCCGGTCCCCGACATCGCTGCGATAGGCCAGGCCCAGCGCGACATTCTCCTCGATGGTCAGCTCGTCGATCAGGTTGAAGCTCTGGAACACGAAGCCCAGCGTCTCGGCGCGGAACTTCGCCAGTTCCTTCTCGCCCATCGCGGCCAGGTCGCGGTCGCCGAACATGTACCGCCCGCCGGTCGGCCGATCGACCGTGCCCAGCGTGTTGAGCAGAGTCGACTTGCCGCAGCCCGAGGGGCCCATGATGGCCAGGAACTCGCCCGCCGCCACATGCAGGTCGATATCGTGCAGCGCGGTCGTCTCCACCTCGTCGGAGACGTAGCGGCGCTGAATGCTTTCCAATCGGATCATGATGTCAGTCCCCCTTATCGGATGTTCAGGATGTCGCCCTTCACGGACGCGGTGTTGCTGATGACGATGCGCTCACCGGGATTGAGGCCGGATAGGATTTCGACCTGTTCGGGATTACGGCGGCCGGTCTTCACGCTGCGGCGACGAGCATGGGCACCGTCGGCGTCGACGACGAAGGCGGAAGCCCCTCCCGCCTCCAGCCAGCCGCCGACCGGGGCGACCACCGCACGGCTGGCCGCGCCCAGCGTGATGCGGATATCGATCGTCTGGCCACGATTGAGCCCGGCCGGTGCCTTGTCGAAGGTCAGCTCGACCTGGAAGCGCCCGTCCTTCACGGCCGGAAGCACCTTCGACACGGTAAGCCCTGCGCCGTCCGAGGTCGTCGCCTTCTGCCCAACCGCGACGCGGCCGAGATAATATTCGTCGACTTGGGCAACGAGCTTCCACGAGCCTTCGCTGTCGACCTGTCCGGCCGGGTCACCGGGCTTCAGCGTCTGGCCGGGCTGGATGACGAAGTTCGTCAGCCGTCCGCCTGCGGGTGCGCGGATGGTCAGGCCCTCCAGCCCGGCCCGCACCGCCGCCATGTTGCCCGCAAGCCGCGTCTGCGTGTCGTTCAGCCGTGCCGACTGCGTGGCGGTGATGCGCGCTTCGGTCGCGCGACCCGATTTCAGCTGGGCGAGCCGTTTTTCCTGATAGGCCGCCTCTTCCTCGAAGCTCTTGACGCCCGCATCCGACAGGAAGCCCTGGTCGTGCAGCTGGCGACGAATGCCCAGGTCGCGGCGCGCTTTGATCAGGTCATATTCGGCCTGCGCGACCTGGCTGGCGCGGTCCAGCTTGTTGCGCTCGATGCCCAGCCCCTCGCTGGCGACGCCGCCCAGCTGGCTGGCAATCTGTGCCTCGCGGGTGAGGACGTCGAGCTTCAACTGCGGATTGGCCAGCGTCGCCAGCGGCTGGCCTTCGCGGACCATCTCGCCGTCCTGGACCAGCAGCTTCTCAACCTGCCCGCCCGACAGCACGCCGACCAGCGTGGTGACGCGCGGCGTCACGGTGGCGCGCACCGGCAGGTAATCGTCGAACGCGGCATGCGTCACCTCGCCGGTTTCGATATTGGCGGCGGTGATGTCGGTCGATCCCGCGGCGGGCAGGATGCGCCAAAGCGCGATGGCCGCCAGCACGACCAGGCCTGCGACCACGACCGCGCGACGCCGCCACCAGGGCGTCGCCTTGCGCTCGATCCGACGGTCCATCGCCGCACCGGGAGCGGTCACGCCGGAAGGGTTTGCGCCTGTGCTGTGTTCGGTCATCATGGGCACAGTCTCACCCAGGACAGCCGAAAAACCTAAAGCCCTATGAACACGCCATTTTACTCATCGCCAACCGAATCCGACCGTTCGCGTTCGGACGTACCGTCCGGAAATGGACGGTCGGCGGACGGGTCAAGCCCCTATAGCCGCTTGGCGATCCTGCTGGTCGACGACAATCCGCGTATCGCCGAATCGCTGGCCATCGCGATCGACCTGGCCGGGCACCGGCTGGACGTGGCGAGCGGACCGGAAGAAGGCTTCTCGTTGCTGGCGGCGCAGCGTTACGACGCGATCCTGCTTGACCTGAACTATGCCGCCGGGCGGACCGACGGGGCGGAGGGACTGGCGATGCTCGAGCGGCTGCTGGCCGATGATCCGGGGGCGTGCATTATCGTCATTACTGCGCATAGCGGCATCAAGCTCGCCGTCGCCGCGATGCAGGCAGGCGCGCGCGACTTCGTGATGAAGCCGTGGCGCAATGCCGAGCTGATCGCCAAGATCGAGGTCGCGGCTCGGCGCCGTCCCGCGCCCACCGCCATCTCCGCCGCCGAGGTTGCCGCCGAGCCTGTCCGCCTGTTGGGTGAGAGCGACGCCATCGAGCGGGTGCGCAGTCTGGTCCGCCGGATCGGGCCGACCTTGGCGGGCGTCGTGGTGACCGGTCCGTCCGGCGCGGGGCGCGGCCTGATCGCCGCCGCGATCCACGCCGCCTCGCCGGGAGCAGCGCGGGCGATGGTCCGCGTTGACCTGCGCGATCCGCTGACCTGGGACCGGCTGGACCAGGGCACACCGGGCGCGACATTTCTGCTGCGCCATCCCGATCGGCTCGACGAGGTGACGCAGGCCCGACTGCTCGACCGGTTGAGGCCCGAGGATCGCTTCGTAGCCATCGCCGACACGCCCCGCGCGATCAGCCCTGCGCTCGCCCGCCGCATCGCGATGGTCGAGATCGCGGCCCCCGCGCTGGTCGAACGGCGGGCCGACATTCCCCTGCTCGCGCGGCACTTTGCCCGGATCGCGGCGCAGCGGCACGGCCGCCCCCCGCCCCGCTTCACCCGCGCCGCCGAGGCGCTGTTCGCGCATGCGCTGTGGCCCGACGAAGCCCGCGGGCTGGCCGCCGCGATCGAGCGGGCGCTGCTTCTGGG
Source organism: uncultured Sphingomonas sp. (assembly GCA_913777475.1). Taxonomy (GTDB): domain Bacteria; phylum Pseudomonadota; class Alphaproteobacteria; order Sphingomonadales; family Sphingomonadaceae; genus Sphingomonas. Next base: position 14,744 of record CAJYRW010000015.1, read on the forward strand.
CGAGGACGGCGTGATCGACGCGGCGTTGCTCGCCCCCGCGCCGGTTGTGGTCATGGCAGGCACGGGGCCCGCCCGCGTCAGTTTCGACCTGGACGAAAGCGAGCGAGGCATGATCGAGGCCGCGCTGATCGAACATCACCACAATGTTACCCAGGCGGCACAGGCGCTGGGACTCAGCCGCGGTGCGCTGTATCGGCGGATGGCGCGGCATGGGCTTTGAAGTCTCCGCTCGCCGGGTCCTAGCAGCGGCACTGTCGGGCATCGCCCTGACGGCCAGCGGCGCGCTGCTGGTGCTGGCGTGGCAAAGGGGCATGTTCGCGACGCTGCTCGGGCTGACGCTGTGTGTCGCATGGCTGGTGCTCGGCGGTTGCTGGGCCGCATCGCGCAACCTCTCGGTTCGGCGGCGGTCGGAGGAGCGCGATCCTGCGACGGACGGCCCGCCGCTGGCGGCCTTGCTAGACCAGATCCCGTTGCCGTTGCTGCGCGTCACCGGCGGCGGTGCGCGCGCGCTCAACCGGGCGAGCCGGACGCTGTTCGCCACCGACGACCGGCTCAGCCCGACGCCCCCCGCCCTCAACGATCCCCGCGAAACCCGCCTGCGCCACGAAGGGCGAAGCTGGCGGATCGAACGCGTCGCGGGGAGCGACCAGTCGCTGGTCCTGCTGGTCGATATCGAGGCCGAACGCCGCGCCGCCGAGGTTCATGCCGATAATGAGATGATCGATATCCTGGGCCATGAACTGCTCAACGGCCTGTCGCCGATCGTCTCGCTGGCCGACAGCGCACAGGTCGCGGCGGAGCGTGGCGATGCGCGGCTGCCCGGCATATTGGCTACGTTGACCCGGCGGATCGAAGGGCTGGAACGCTTTACCCGCGCCTATCGGATGCTCGCGCGGCTGCCCGATCCGGTTCCAACGCCGGTTGCCATGGACGAGCTGGTCGGCGATCTGTCCCGCCTGTTCGACCAGCGGTTCGAGGGGCGGGTCCAACTGTCCACCATCGTGCCCCAGGGCATGACGGGCCGGTGCGACCGGGACCAGATGACCCAGGCGATCTGGGCGCTGCTCCACAACGCCGCCGAGGCCGCACTGGCGGGCGCGGTGTCGCCGGTGGTCACGCTGACGGTGGAGCGCGAGGAGGATCGCCTGATCCTGTCGGTCGCCGATACCGGCTCCGGCGTCCCGGCACCGGAACGGGCGCGCATCTTCCGCCCGTTTCACACCACCAAGCCCGAAGGGTCGGGCGTCGGCCTGACGCTCGCCAGACGCATCGCGCGGGCGCATGGCGGCGACATCGCGCTGCTACCGATCGCCGTCACCACCTTCCGCATGGCGGTGCCGGACGGTGCTGGCCGGTAGCATCGCCTTGAGGATCGCGGTGAAAGCGTCGGCATCCAGGCTCTGACGACCGACCAGAAAGCCGTCGATCCCGCCTTGCGCGAACAGAGCCGCACCGTTCTCCGCAGTCACCGATCCGCCATAGAGGACGCGGGGGGCCTTACCAGGAAAACTATCGCGGATCGCATCGGCGATGGCCGCCACCTCGGCGGGCTCCGGCACGCGGTCGCTGCCGATCGCCCAGACGGGCTCGTAGGCGATGGCGATCCCCTCCCCGTCCGCGCCGCCGAGCGAGCGGGTCAATTGCTCGCGCACCATCGCGACCGATCGCCCGGCGGCGTGATCCGCGGCCGTTTCGCCGACGCACAGCAATACGCGCAGCCCCGCCGCGCGCGCCGTGCGGAGCTTGGCGGCGATCAACGCGTCATCCTCGCCATGATCGTACCGCCGCTCGCTATGGCCCAGCAGCACGAGGTCCGCGCCCGCTTCGCGCAACATCGCCGCCGACAGATCGCCGGTATGCGCACCGTCCGGCTCGGCATGGCAATCCTGCGCCCCCAGCCCCAGTGTCGGCGCCAGAGATCGCGCTCGGTCGAGCAAAGTTGCGGGCGGGCACAGCGTCACCTCCACCTTTGGATGGCGCGCCGCTGCATCCGCAATGGCGGCGATCAACGGCAGGCCGGTGCCGTCGCCGTTCATCTTCCAATTGCCCACCAGCATCGGCCGCATCACGCAGGCGTCGCCCCCGGCTTGGCGAGCGTCCGCGCCACCGCATCGCGCCACCCGGCGACCAGCGGCGCGCGCGCTTCCTCCGTCATCGAAGGCTCGAAACATTCCTCGCGCGACCAGAGCTTTTCCAGTGCGTCGAGGCCGGACCAGACTCCGGTCGCCAGCCCGGCATGGAAGGCCGCACCACGCGCCGTCGTCTCCAGATCGGCAGGCCGCTCGACCGGCGTCTGGATCATGTTGGACAGGAACCGGCACAGCCAGTCATTCGCCGCCATGCCGCCATCGACGCGCAGGATCGCCGCCCCCTCGCCCGCATCGGCCTTCATCGCCTCGGCCAGGTCCATCGTCTGGTATGCGACCGACTCCAAGGCCGCACGCGCCAGATGCGCCGCACTCGCCCCCAGCGTCAGGCCATAGATCGCCCCGCGCGCATCCGGCTCCCAATAGGGTGCGCCCATGCCGACAAAGGCCGGCACCATATAAACGCCGTGGCTGTCGGGCACCTGGGTCGCGAGATCGTCGGTCTGGCTGGCATGGGTGATGACGCCCAAGCCGTCGCGCAACCACTTCACCGCCGCCCCCGCCACGAAGATCGATCCCTCCAGCGCATAGGTCGTTTTGCCGTTCAGCCGGTACGCGGGCGTGGTCAGCAGTCGGTGCTTCGACGCGACCGCCGTCTCGCCGGTGTTGAGCAGCATGAAACAGCCGGTGCCATAGGTCGACTTGGCCATGCCGTGACGGAAACAGGCCTGACCGAACAGCGCCGCCTGCTGGTCCCCCGCCATCCCCGCGATCGGGATCGCCGCGCCGAACAGGTCGGGGGCGGTGGTGCCGAAGACATGCGCATTGTCATGCACCTGCGGCAGCATCGCCATCGGCACGCGCAGCAGGCGGCACAGTTCCTCGTCCCACGCCCCACGATGGATATCGAACAACATCGTGCGCGCCGCATTGGTGATGTCGGTCGCGTGCACTGCTCCGCCGGTCAGTCGCCAGAGCAGGAAACTGTCGATCGTCCCGAACGCCAGTTCGCCGCGCTCGGCCCTCCCCCTCGCCCCCTCGACATGATCGAGCAGCCAGGCGAGCTTGGTTGCGGAAAAATAGGGATCGATCAGCAGGCCGGTTCGCTCGCGCACCAGATCCTCGGCGCCGTCGGCCTTCAGCGTCTGGCAGAGATCGGTCCCGCGGCGGTCCTGCCAGACGATGGCGCGGTGGATCGGCTCACCGGTCGCGCGGTCCCAGACGACCGCCGTCTCGCGCTGGTTGGTGATGCCGATCGCGGCGATCTGCGCCGGGGCGATGCCACTCTCGTCGATCGCCTTGCGCGCGGTCGCCAGCGCATCGCGCCAGATATCCTCCGGGTCATGTTCGACCCAACCCAATGCAGGGTAATGCTGCGCGAACTCGGCCTGCGCGATGGCGACCCGGCGAGCGCTCGCATCGAAAACGATGCTGCGCGTCGAGGTCGTCCCCTGATCGATCACCAGAATGTGCGACGCCATCGCTCACCCCTCTCCCTATTTTCGCTGCGAAAGGTCACATGCTTTCAAACGAACGTCAATGCTTTCGTTTTTCCGGGAAATGGTATAGCAGGGGTGGCGTTCGAGAACAGGGACAAGCCAGATGACGAACCGGGATATGGAGAGGGTCGACCTGCTGATCGTCGGCGGCGGCATCAACGGCGCCGGCATCGCGCGCGATGCGGCCGGGCGCGGCCTGTCGGTGATGCTGGTCGAGCAGGATGACCTTGCCAGCCATACCTCCTCCGCCTCGACCAAGCTGATCCATGGCGGCTTGCGCTATCTGGAGTATGGCGAGTTTCGCCTGGTCCGAGAGGCACTGATCGAGCGCGAGCGGCTGCTGAACATGGCGCCGCATATCATCTGGCCACTGTCCTTCGTATTGCCGCAAACCCAGTCGCCGCGCCCGGCCTGGATGGTCCGCCTGGGCCTGTTCCTCTACGACCATCTGGGCGGTCGCGAGAAGCTGCCGGGCACGCGCACCGTCGCGCTGGAAAAGTCGGCGCTGGGCGCGGGACTTTCGCCGCGAAAGGGCAAAGCTTTCGTCTATTCGGACTGCTGGGTGGAGGACAGCCGCCTGGTCGTGCTGAACGCCATGGACGCGCGCGAGCGAGGCGCGCGGATCGAGACTCGCACCCGGCTGATCGAGGCCAAGCGCGACGGCGAAGGCTGGACCGCGACCATTGAGGCGGACGGCCAGGGCCGTACCGTTCAGGCGCGGGTGCTGGTCAATGCGGCGGGGCCCTGGGTCGCCGATGTGATCGGAAGGACGCACGGGGCGCGGCGCGATCGCGGGGTGCGCCTGATCAAGGGCAGCCATATCATCGTGCCCCGTCTCTATGAGGGCGATCACGCCTTCATGCTGCAGAATGACGACCGTCGCATCGTCTTCGCCATCCCCTATGAGGGCGAGTTCACGCTGGTCGGCACCACCGACGAACCCTGGACCGACGCCCCCGCCAAGGCGTCGATCAGCGCGGCGGAGACCAGTTATCTGCTCGACACCGCCAACCGCTATTTCGCGCGCAAGGTCGGGGAAACGGATATCGTGTGGAGCTATGCGGGCATCCGACCGCTCTATGACGACCATTCCGCCAATGCTTCGGCAGTGACGCGTGACTATGTGCTCGACCTGGATACGGGCGCGGAGGGCGAGGCGCAGGCGCCGATGCTGAACATCTTCGGCGGCAAGATCACCACCTATCGCAAGCTCGCTGAGCACGCGATGCGCGAACTGGCGCAGTTCTTCCCGCAGGCGGGATCGGCCTGGACGGCGGGTGCGACACTGCCCGGCGGCGATATCGCGGATGCCGATTTCGAGCGGTTCCTGCACGACCTGACCGTCCGGTACTCGGCCCTGCCGCCCAAGCTGCTGCGTCGCCTGGCCCGCGCTTACGGCACGCGTATCGACGAGCTGCTGGCGGCCGGCGACCTCGGCCCGGACCTGGGCGGCGGACTACACACAGCCGAGGTCGATTATCTGGTGAGGGCCGAATGGGCGCGCACGGCGGAGGACATTCTCTATCGCCGCAGCAAGCTGGGCCTGCACGTCCCCCCCGAGACCCCCGAGCGGCTGGCGCGCTATCTGGCAGAGCGAGGCATCGCGTGAAGCCTGCCGCGCCCGATATCGTCGCCGCGCGTCATGCCGCGATCCTCGAGGTTGCGCGCCGAACGGGCAGCGTCGGTGTCGACGAACTGGCAGAAAAGCTGGGTGTCACGCCACAGACGATCCGCAAGGACCTGAACATCCTGGCGGGCCAGTCGATGCTGGCGCGGGTCCATGGCGGCGCGGTCGTCACCTCGGGCACCGACAATCTGGCCTATGGCGAGCGGCGCATGGTCGCCGCGCCCGCCAAGACCGCCATCGGCGCCGCCGCCGCCGCGCTGGTGCCCAACGGTGCCAGCCTGTTCATCAATATCGGTTCGACCACCGAAGCGATCGCCAGGGCGCTGGTCGACCACCGCGACCTGATGGTCATCACCAACAATCTGAACGTCGTCGACATCCTGGGCGGGCGTCCCTCGATCGAGGTCATCGCGGCGGGAGGGCGAGTGCGCGCCAGCGACCGCGCGGTGGTGGGGGCGCTGGCGATGGACTTCATCCGGGGGTTCAAGGTCGACATGGCGCTGATCGGATCGTCGGCGATCGACCCCGACGGGACCTTTCTCGACTTCGACGTGGACGAGGTACGGGTGTCGCAGACGATCATCCGCCACGCCCGCCAGGTGCTGCTCGCCTTGGACGGATCGAAGCTGGAGCGCGCCGCACCGGTCCGCGTCGGCGACATGGGCGATGTTGATTTCCTGGTCACCGACCGGGCCGATGCCCGGCTGGCCCAGGCCGCCCGCGCCGCCGGTACGACCGTCGTGGAAACCGATCGCAACGGAATGTCGTAATTGGCCTGACAGACATTGGTCTGACACTGGCGCTTGACCAGCATCCCGCCTCGGCCCTTATAAGGGTCGCGATGGACAACAATACGACCCAGGACCGGCTTTACCGGGAACTCGCCCGCACGCTGATCGCCGAGTTGCAGGAGGGCCGCTACCCGATCGGCACGCGCATGCCCGCCGAGCGTGAGTTGGCGACCCGGTTCGACGTCAGCCGCCCGGTCATTCGCGAGGCGCTGATCGCACTCGAAGTCCAGGGCTTTATCGAAGTCCGCATCGGATCGGGCGCGCATGTCGTGGCGCTGCCCGGCCAGGGGGAGACGCCCGATTTCGGCGTGTCGGCGATGGAAGTGGCCGAAGCCCGCCTGCTGTTCGAGCCCGAAGCGGCAGCGCTGGCGGCGACCCAGATCACTGAGGCGGAACTGGACGAACTAGCGACGCTGGTCGATGCGATCGAGGAAGAGAACAACACGGTCGGCGGTGCCTTCCGCGCGGACCGCGCCTTCCACACGCTGATCGCGCGCTCGACCCGCAACAGTGCGATCCTGGAGACGATCGACCGGCTATGGGAACAGCGGTTGCGTTCGGCCGAGAGCGTGCTGCTGGACGCCAAGGTGCGCGAGATCGATGTACGCCCGATCGTCGAACATCACGCCGCGATCCTGGAGGCACTGCGCTCCGGCGATGCGGTGGCGGCGCGCGTGGCGATGCAGCGTCATCTGACCGCCGCGCTCGAAGGCTTGCTGATCGCCAGCGAAGCCCGCGCCGTCGCGGAAGTCCGCCAGGCCCTCGCCGCCAAGCGCGACCGGACCGCGCATCTGAAGATTTAACCCTCCAGCGCCAACAGCGCGAAGGTGGCAAGCCAGTGCTCGCCCATATAGTCGTCGCCCAGATGCGGCAGGCTGGCGGCAAGATGCGCCTCCGCCGCCGTTTCGGCGCGGTCGGCGACCGGGTGGTCCGGTCCCAGCTTCGCCGCGATCACCCGCCAGCACCAGGCGCGGCTGAGGTTCAGGCCGTCGAGATGCGCGATCTTGCCGTCGCTTCGGTCCGACACCGTGGCGGGGGTGAAGAGCGTCACCGGCTCGCCGCTCGCGACGCGCGGCAGGAACCCGTCGAACCAGGCGCGAAAGCCGGGCGCGTCGAGCACGCGGCTCATCACCAGCGCCTCGGTCAAGGCGGGTGACAGGAATTCGTCGCCGCCCGGCTCCCACGCCTGACAGTCCCGATCGTGCGCGAACCAGCCTTGCACCGACTCCGCGATCAGCGCGCGCAACGCCGTGTCGCGCGTCTCCGCCCAGTCCCAGGCCAGGGTCAGCGCGAAGCTGGTGTTGAAATGCGTCCCCACGCGCAAGGGATAGGTCAGGCGCGGCAGGAACGCGTGCAGGCGGCCCGCGAAGAACCGCGCCATCGGCTCCAGTGTGCTTGCCCAACCGGCGTCGTGGCGGCTCGCCTCGTCCTGCAGCGCCAGCATCCAGGCCCAGCCATAGGGCCGCTCGAACCCGCCCGCGCTCGGTCGCTCCAGATAGGCCATTTCGCCCGCGACCTTCTCGGCCGTGAACATCGCGTCGGCCTGCGCGCGGATGGCCCCGGCGGCCTCGAGATCGGGATAGAGGCGGATCAGGCGTAGCAACTGCCACCAGCCATGGACGCAGCTATGCCAGTCGAAGCTGCCATAGAAGATCGGATGCAGCTCGGACGGGGTGCGCGCATCCTCCGGCCCGTTCAGGACGTGGATCAGGCAGTTGGGATATTCGCGCCCGACATGGCCCAGGGTCATGGCGGCAAAACGCTGCGCGGTGGCGCGGTCCAGTCGGGTCATGCGATCATTCCGTAAAGCAGCAGGATGTTGAAGGCGAGGAGCGGCAGGGCGGTCGGCACCTGCGCGCGGATGACGCCATATTTGTCCTTCAGGCCAAGAAGCGCGGCGGGCAGCAGGTTGAAGTTCGCCGCCATCGGCGTCATCAGCGTCCCGCAAAACCCCGCCAGCATGCCCACCGCCGCGACGATGGCAGGGTCCGCGCCCATCTGGCGGATCAGGATCGGCACGCCGACCGCCGCTGCCATCACTGGGAAGGCGGCAAAGGCATTGCCCATGACGATGGTGAACAGGGCCATGCCCAGCGCATAGGCCAGCACCGCGCCGATGACGCTGCCGGCCGGAATGACCGCGCCGATCAGCCCGCCGACGACCGCGCCGACCCCCGCCAGCGCAAACACCGCGCCCAGGCTCGCCAGCATCTGCGGCATCACCAGGACCCAGCCGATATCGTCGATCAACCCGCGCCCCGCGACGAAGGGCTCGCCCGCCCTCGCCCGAAGCAGTACCCCGCACAGCAGCAGCGCCACGATTGTACCCAGCGTCAGCGCGACGAGCGTCGCCTGTTTGGGATCGACCCAGGTCGGCACCTGCTTGAACGCCAGCGTCCCGACCAGCGCGACCACCGGGATGATGAGCGCGGGCACGAAGACCTTGGCCCCATAGCGCTCCTCCGCTTGTTCGGCCGGGATGGCGCGGCGCATCCCCCCCGAGGCGGCGATGCCGACCAGGGCCAGCACCAGCACACCATTGCCGACATCGCCCAGCCGGTCCCCGGCGAAAAAGGACAAGGCGATCAGCGCGAAAAAGACTCCATTGGCCCAGCGCCGATCCTTGAGCGACAGCAGCGCAAAGGCGGCGAAGACCAGTCCCGCGACCGCATAGACCAGGTTCAGCCCGATCATCGCTCGGCCCTCCGCGCCGACAGTCGCCGGTCGAGAAGCCACAGCCGGAAGCCATGGATCACAAAAGCCGCGATCGCGGTCGGGATCGCCCAGACCGATAGCTGAAACGGCTCCAGCATGATGCCATAACCCTCCAGCACGCCCTTCATCAGCAGGATCGACCCGACCGCGAGGAAGATGTCCTCGCCGAAGAACAGGCCGACCGTGTCGGTTGCCGCCGCCATCGCCTTGACCTGCTCCGCGTCGTCGGCCGCCCCGCCCTGCCGCTCGGCGGTCGCCTCCGCCATCGGCGCGAGCAAGGGGCGCACGGTCTGCGCCGGTCCCGCGACGGACGTCAGGCCCAGCGCCGCCGTCACCTGCCGGAACAGCAGATAGCCGGTGAGCAGCCGCCCCGCCGTCGCGCCCTGCAACCCCGCCACCAGCGCGCGGGCGCGGGCCTGAAGCCCCCGCCGCTCCAGCAAGCCGATGACCGGCAGGACCATATAGATGGCGGTGACGTAGCGCGTCTCGTTAAAGGCATGGCCGAAGGTCGCCAGGATCTTCACCGGGTCGAGCCCCGCCGCCAGCCCGGTGACGAGCGCGGAGGCGATGATGACTAGCAACGGGTTGAAGCGGAGCAGGAACCCGCCCGCGATGACGACGATCCCGGCGAGCACCCACATCAGCGTTCCTCCGCGCCGTAACCGCCGCCGCCCGGCGTTTCGATGACCAGCACGTCGCCAGTCTCCATCTCGATCCCGGCGGTGGAGGCGAGATTCTGCGACGTGCCATCCGCCCGCTCGACCCGATTGCGCCCCGCCTGTCCGTCTCCGCCGCCGTTGAGGCCAAAGGGCGGCACGACGCGGCGATTGCTGAGGATCGCGGCGCGCAACGGTTGCAGGAAGCGTATCCGGCGGTGGGTCCCGTCACCGCCCCGGTGGTGGCCCGCCCCGCCCGACCCGCGCCGGATCGCGAACTGCTCGACCAGCACCGGATAGCGGGTCTCCAGCACTTCGGGGTCGGTCAACCGGCTGTTGGTCATGTGCGTCTGGATCGCGTCCGCACCGCGATGGTCCGGCCCCGCCCCCGCGCCGCCCGCGATCGTCTCATAATATTGATAGCTTTCGTCGCCGAAGGTCAGGTTGTTCATCGTCCCCTGACTGCCCGCCATCGCGCCCAGCGCGCCCAGCAGCGCGTCGGTGACGACCTGGCTGACCTCGACATTGCCTGCCACCACGGCGGCTGGGAAATGCGGGTTGAGCATAGAGCCTTCGGGCACGATCAGCGTGACGGGACGCAGGAACCCCTCGTTCAGCGGCACCGCTTCGTCGACCAGCAGCCGCAGGACATAGAGGACGGCGGCGCGCGTCACCGCCAACGGGGCGTTGAAGTTGGTCGGCCGCTGTTCGCTGGTGCCGGTAAAGTCGATGGTCGCGTGCCCCTGCTGCTTATCGATCGTCACGCGCACCGCGACCACCGCGCCGTCGTCGAGCGCATAGCGGAACGCGCCATTGGAAAGACTGGCAATCATCCGCCGCGCCATCGCCTCGGCATGGGCCTGGACATGCGCCATGTAGCGCGTGACGACGCCTTGCCCCTGTTGCGCCGCCAGCTGGCGAAGCCCTTCTGCTCCCCGCGCGCACGCCGCGACCTGGGCCGCCAGATCGGCGATATTCTGATCGATGTTCCGGGCGGGCCAGGGACCGCTAGCGAGCAGTTCCCGGATCGCCGCCTCGCGCATCGCGCCGTCCTCGACGATCAGTACATCGTCGAACACCACACCCTCCTCCGCCAGCGTTCGGCTGTCGGGCGGCATCGATCCGGGCGTGGTGCCGCCGACATCGGCATGATGCCCGCGCGCTGCGACGAAGAAGGCGGGCGTCTCACCCCCGGCAAAGACCGGCATGATGACGGTGATGTCGGGCAGGTGGGTGCCGCCGCGATAGGGATCGTTCAGGGCATAAACCTGCCCCTCGCGCATCGTGCCGCTGCGTGCGCGGATGACGGTGCGGATACTCTCGCCCATCGATCCCAGATGCACCGGGATGTGCGGCGCATTGGCGACCAGACCCCCGTCCGCGTCGAACAGCGCGCAGGAGAAATCCAGTCGCTCGCGGATGTTGACCGAGGCCGCACTGCGTTGCAGCGCCGCGCCCATTTCCTCGGCGATGCCCATGAACAGACCGGCGAAAATCTCCAGCCGGACGGGATCGACCGTTTCCTCCGCCGCCTGCTCGCGCCGCGCACCGACGCGTTCGAGCAACAGCGTCCCCTCCGCCAGCACCCGCGCCTGCCAGCCGGGCTCGACCACCACGGTCGACACCGGATCGATGATCAGCGCCGGACCCGACAGCAATGTCGCCGTTGCCAGGCCCTCTCGCCGATACACCGGAACATCGTGTCGTTCGCTCGCCAGATACATGGCGACCCGGTCGATCGGCTCGGAGGATCGATCGGGCAGAGCGGGCGTGGGAAGCGCCTGTGCCGCATCCCCGGCGATCGCCTCGACGCGAAGCTGCTCGACCACCAGCCTGTCGTCGCCGACAAAGCCGAAGCGCTGGTGATGCGCGGCCGCGAAATCCTGCGCCATCGCCTCCGCGCCGCCCCAGGGGACGGCAATCGTCTGGTCATTGCGGGCATAGCGCAGCTGCGCCAGCACGGCGAAACGGATCGTGGTCGGGTCGACGCCCTGCTCGGCCAGCCCGGCCTTCGCCTCATCCTGCAATGTCGCCAGCGCGGGCGTCAGTGCGTCGTCGCCCAGCGGCAGCGCGACCGTCGCCTCGCGCACCACGCTGCGATCCGCCAGGCCGATCCCGACCGCCGACAGCACCCCCGCCAGCGGATGGATCAGCACCCGCTCCATGCCCAGCGCATCGGCGACAAGACAGGCATGCTGCCCGCCCGCGCCGCCGAAACAGGCCAGCGCATAAGAGACGGGGTCCTCGCCCCGCGCGACCGACACCGCCCGGATCGCCCGCGCCATATTGGCGACCGCGATGGCGACCAGCCCCTCGGCCGCCACCATCGCGTCCAGCCGCTCGCCGCTCGCCGCCGCCACCTCGTCCAGCAGCGCGTCGAGCGCCCGCACCGCCGCCGCGCGGTCGGGCGGCAGGTCGCGATTGGGACCGAACAGCGCGGGGAAATGCTCCGGCTGGATCTTGCCCAGGATCATGTTGCAGTCGGTAACGGTCAGCGGCCCGCCACGCCGATAGCAGGCCGGGCCCGGCTCCGCCCCCGCCGAGGCCGGGCCGACGAGCAACCGCCCGCCATCGAAGTGGCAGATCGATCCGCCGCCCGCCGCCACCGTATCGATCCGCATCATCGGCACCGCGACGCGCACCCCCGCCAGCACCGCGTCGGAGCGCCGGTCATACTGCCCGGCATAGAGCGAGACGTCGGTCGAGGTGCCGCCCATGTCGAACCCGATGATCCGATCGAACCCGGCCCCCCGTGCCGTCCGGGCCATGCCGACGATCCCGCCCGCCGGGCCGGACAGCAGCGCGTCCTTGCCATGGAAATGCTCGCCCGCGACCAGCCCGCCGCTCGACTGCATGAACAGCAGGCCGCCGTCCGCCGCACCGGCCAGCCCGGCCTCCAGCCCCTGGACATAACGGCGCAGCACCGGCGACAGATAGGCGTCCGCCAGCGTGGTGTCGCCGCGCGCGACCAGGCGGATCAGCGGCGCGGTGCGGTGGCTGACCGAAATCTGGGTAAAGCCCGCCGCCTCGGCCAGTCCGACCAGGGCAAGCTCGTGCGCCTGATGCTTCCACCCATGCATCAGGACGATCGCGATCGAGCGCAAACCCCGGGCATAGGCTTGGGCAAAGGCCGCCGCAGCGCCGTCGCGGTCGAGCGGGGTCAGGACGCTGCCGTCCTCCGCCACCCGCTCGTCGATCTCGACCACCTCGGCGAACAGCGGCGCCGGGCGGCGGATGTCACGCGCGAAGATGTCGGGCCGGTCCTGATAGCCGATGGTCAGCGCATCGCCGAACCCGCGCGTGATCGCCAGCAGCACCGGCTCGCCCTGCCGCTCCAGCAGGGCATTGGTCGCGATGGTCGTGCCGATGCGGATCGCACAATGCGGCAGCGAGCCGTCGCCGACGCCGGTCAGTTGCCGGATCGCCGCCTCGGCCGCGTCATAGCGGCGCTCGGGATCTTCGGACAGCAGCTTGGTCGTAACGAGCGTGCCATCCGGCCGCCGCGCGACGACATCGGTGAAGGTGCCGCCACGGTCGATCCAGAATTGCCACTGCGCCACCGGTTCCTGCATGTCGTTCCTCCGTCGCCGCCGTTCGTACCATCGGAAACGATCTTTGCCACTGACATGCGCCCTACATAATTGCCACCTATCGGCGCGGCGGCGGGGACGGACTTTGGTGATGGCGGGGGCAGCAGCGAGCGAATGATTTTCGGCCCACCGGGCGGGTGGTCATGACGATGCTGGTGGCGACGGCGCTGATGGGCGCGCTGATGACGACGCAGGCCGATCCCCTCCTGTCCATCGATCTTCCCCCCGGGCCCGTCGCTGCGGGGCTGGACCGGCTGGCGCGGCAGGCGGGCCAGGCCGTGGTCGCGCGTCCCGGCGATCTGGCGGGACAGACCGCGCCCGCGCTGAAGGGACGGATGCGCCTGTCGAGCGCGCTCGCTCGCTGGTGCCGTCCTGCCGGTCTTTCCTGTCGTCGGATCGCGGGCGGGATCGTGGTGCGCGCCGCCGGGCCCACATTGCGTCGAGACCCGCCTCCGGTGCACCGGCTTGCGCCCGCCCCGCCGGTCGATCCCGTCACCGGCCCGGACGTGATCGTCACCGGACGCCGGGGCACGACCATACAGGGCGAGTTGGAGCGCAGCTATTCCGCCTCGCATCTCGACAGCGTCGAGCTCGCCCGGCGACCGCCGCAAAGCCTGGCGGAGCTGCTGTCCGGCCTGCCCGGCCTGTGGGTCGACAGTTCGGCCGGGGCGGCGGCCAATACCATCCGGGTGCGCGGTATTCCACTGGACGGATATCAGGCAATCGCCGTGCAGGAGGACGGGTTGCCGGTGCAGCATGACACGCTGGCCTGGACCGATATCGACCAGTTCGTCCGCCCCGACCTGATGATCGAGAGTGCCGATTATGTGCGCGGCGGCCCCTCCGCCATCTTTGCGAGCAATGCGCCCGGTGGTGTGCTCAACCTGCGCACGCGGGCTCCCGGCGGCCGGTCTGGCGGGGCGATGCGGATGACGACCACCGACTATGGCCTGGCGCGGTGGGAGGGCTACGCGACCGGACCCGTCGCCCCTGGCTGGCGACTGATCGCGGGCGGCGCGGTCGTGCGGGACCCGACGGTGCGGCGCATCGCCTCGACGCTGGGGGGCGGTCAGATGCGGGTGCGGCTCGACCATGATCTGCCCGGTGGCGGTCTGCTGACGCTGGCCATCCACGCGCTGGCCGACGACACGCTCAACGTCTCGTCGGTGCCGATGCGGGTCGCGCATGGCCGGATCATGCCACTGCCCGGCTTCGATCCCCGGCGCGGCAGCTTTTTCGGGCCGGAACTGACCAGCCTGCGCTTCGCCGCGTTGGGCGAGCGACCGCTGGGGCGCAACAACCATAATCGGATAGTCATGCCGTCGCTGGCTTTGAGCCAGCCGATCGCGGACGGCCTGCTGACGGTGCGCGCGCATGTCCGGACCTCGCGGACCGAGCGTTATGCCCTGTCCTCCTCGGGCAATGCCGTCCCCGCCGCGCAGGCACTGGCGGACGCGATGCCCCGCCTGACCGCCGCCTATCCGGACACGGCGCAAGTCGCCCTCACCCATGCGAGCGACGGCAGCGCTTTCGCGGCCCTTCCCGGAAATAGCTTGGTCATCGCGCTCAACCCGGTCGCCGCGGACACGCGCCTGGCGGAGGGAATTGTCGACCTGTCCTATGCACGGCAGCTGGAGGCGGCGGGACGCCATGACCTGACGCTCGGCGTGTATGCCGTCGGCTATCGCTGGGACTTTCGCCGGGCCGTGGCGCGCGTGCTGGTCGAAGCGCGCGAGCAGGGTCGGCGGCTGGACCTGTCGGCGCTGGACGCCGCCGGGCGAGTACTGGGACGACTGACCGATCAAGGCCTGATCAACGGCGGATCGACCTATGAGGCGATGATCGGGCATCAGCATCTGGTCGCGCTTTACGTCGCCGATGAGTGGCAGGTGGCAAGGGATTGGCGGATCGACTGGGGCCTGCGTCACGAACGCGCGCTTCTATCGGCGCAAGTCGAGCGGCCGGCGACGCGCGACGGCGGCGACCCGACGACGCTGGCCGACGATCGGATCATGGCGGGGTCCGGGCAGTGGGACGCCTATCGCCAGCCGATCGCCCGAACAGCTGCTACGCTGGCGCTCCACTGGCGCGCCAGCCCGGAGATCGGGCTGTTCGCGCGCATCACCCGCGCGATGCGGCTGCCCGATCCGGGTGTGTTCCGCGTCGGCGGCGGCGACCCGGCGCGCGCGCTGACCATCGAGCAGGCCGAGCTGGGCCTGATCTGGCGACGGGATCGATGGGGCTTGGACGCAACCGTCTTCGCCAGCCGCTTTCCCGATATCGCGCTGCCCGATCTGTCGCTCGATCCCGTCACCGGTGCGGTGCGGGTGGGTGAGCGCAATGCTATCGCACGCACGCTGGGGCTGGAGCTCAGCGCCCATGCCGCGCCCCTATCCGGCGTATCGCTGCGCGGGACGGTGACCGTGCAGGACCCCAGGCTGCAATCCTATCGCGTGACCAGCCTCAGCGGCGGCCTGCCCGTCGTCACCGATCTCAGCGGCAACATGCCCCGCCGTGTGCCCCGGCTGATGGCAAGCCTTTCGGCCAGCGCCGCCCTGCCCGGCACCGGTATCACGATCGACGGCGATGTCTCGGCAATGGGACGACGCTATGCCGACGACGCCAACAGCCTGGCCTTTCCCGGCTTCGCGATAGTCGGGCTGGGCGCGCGCTGGGCGGCGAGCCCGGCCCTGACGATACAATTGCGCGCGACCAACCTGTTCGACCGGATCGCCATCATGCAGGGCGATGCCGTGGGAGGCGAGGTCCGGGCGGGCAACACGGACGGCATCGTCACCGTCCGCGCGCAGCAGGGCCGCGTCGTCAGCCTCAGCGCGGACTGGCGGTTTTAGGAGCGCGGTAGCGCGCCAGTTCCTCGGCCGCAGCGGCCATGTCGCGACGGAAGGCGGCATTGCCATGTTCACGCGCATAGACCGCGCTGGCCGCCATATAGCCCCCCTCGACCGCGCTCTGGCTGTGCGAACCGCAAATCCAGCGGCTGTCGCCATAGTCGCGGCCCCGCGCCAGAAGTGCGTTGGTCCGGTCGGGCAGCAACTCGGCCATGATCAGCGCAAAGCCCCAGCCATGGGCGGTGTGGCCCGAGGGATAATCGCCATTGGCGATCAGACCCGGCGTGCGCGGCTCGCAAATGGGCAGGTCGCTGCCGATAAAGGGGCGCGGCGATTGCCAATGCGCCTTGGCCGTGCGGATCGCCGCCGAGCGATCCGCGTCGAACCGCGCCAGCAGCGCGCGGGTCAGCGGCAACTTGGTCCAGTCGGGCCGGAAGCCCAGCGCATCGGCGAATCGCTCGCCCAGGTCGCTCGACACGTCCGCCGTCGCTTGTTGCCACCGCGCCATGCCGCGCAGGGCCCGGCTGTCGCGAAATGCCCGTGCATCGGCCAGCGCCCGCGGCGAACCCGGCGTCGGCGGACCCGGCAGGATGGTCGCGAGGTTTACGCCCTCGCCAGCGGCCAGATAGCCCTGCCTGTCCTTGCCCATGGCCCCGGAAGGCGACACCACCATCAAGCCGACCGCCGCCGCCAGCCCCCATCCCCGCATCACCCCGGCCATCCTATTGATCCCACCCAAGAAACGATCGTTCTTAACGAAGACATCATCTGCCCGCTTTCGGGGACAATGTCCTGCGATATTTATGGCGCCGCCGCGACATCGGGGAGACAGTAACAAAAACGCCATAAATGTCTTAAAACTTTTACAAATTTCCTTGTCCCCGTTTGTCGGCCGCGCCCGTCTTCCCCGCAATCGTCCGTTTGGCCGGGCGAGTGACATGTTTTTTGTCGTGGGGGAATTTTCGTGATGGGTATCAAGCGGACGCTCTTGCTGGCGTCGAGCGCGCTGTGTGTTGCGCAACCGGTTTGGGCGCAGGAACAGGGCACGAGCGCGGCGGCCGATACGGGCGGCGAAGTCGTCGTGACGGGCTATCGCACCAGCCTGGCGCAGGCGCGCAATTCCAAGCGGGATGCGACGATCATCAAGGACTCGATCGCCGCATCCGACATCGCCGCCTTTCCCGACCTGAACCTGGCCGAAGCGCTGCAGCGCCTGCCCGGCGTTGCGATCAACCGCGAGGCTGGCGAGGGGCGTCGCATCTCCCTGCGCGGTCTGGGCCCCGATTTCACCCGCGTCCAGCTGAACGGCATGGAAGTGCTGGGCAATGTCGACTCGCCGCAGGACAGCCGCGGCCAGACGACGCGTGACCGCGCCTTCGACTTCAACCTGTTCGCCGCCGAACTGTTCAACCATGTCGATGTCGAGAAGTCGTATCAGGCGCAGCAGACCGAAGGCGGTCTGGCGGGCACCGTCGGCCTCTTCACCGCGCGCCCCTTCGATTATAAGGGCACCAAGATCGCGCTGTCCGCGCAGGGCGGCACCAACACGCTGACCCGCGATTTCCAGCCGCGCCTGACCGGCCTGATCTCCAAGAACTGGGGCAATTTCGGCATTTTGGTGTCGGGCGCCTATAGCCGCCGCAACACCCGCGAAGAGGGTTTCGACACCTATCGCTGGCGCCGCAACAAGGCCAATGGCAGCAACATCAGCGCACTGACTGCTGCCGAGCAGGCCAAGATCAACTCCGGCGACCTGCTGTTCGCGCGCGGCAACCGCCTGTCGGTGTGGGACAGCAAGCAGGAGCGGATCGGACTGACGACCTCGGTGCAATGGGCACCGACCGACAAGGTTCATGTGACGCTCGACGGGCTGTACGGCCAGTTCAAGGGCGACCGGTTCGAGACCCACCTCGCCTCGCGCGGCGGCGGCAGCTCGACCTGGCTGGGTGGCGGCGAGACCTTTGCGGGCACCGTCTATCCGAACTCGCGCGTCAACGCGATCCAGTGGAACGACCGTAACGAAGTGACCTATCTCGACGTGTCGGGCGGCAAGGCCTCGACCGAGACGCGTATCCAGAACACCAAGAACGTCTTCAAGCAGGCAGTTCTCAGCGGCGATGCCGAACTCGTCGACGGGCTGACCTTCACCTGGCTGGGCGGAGTCGAGCGGTCGCGCTATGACATGCCGGTCAACGACAAGTTCACGCTGGAAGGGTTCGGCGACGTCATCTCCGACTATCGCGGCGGCACCTATTCGCTGGTCAACACCTACAAGTTCAACACCACCGACCCCAATTTCTGGCACGCCAAACGGCTGTACGTGAACAACACGTACCAGGATTCGGCGTTCGACAATGTGAAGGGGCGCTTCGACTATAAGGTCTCGTCCGACGATACGATCAGCGTCGGCGGCGAATGGCGGCGCTTCGCCAATAGCGGCTATTACGCCGAAGCCGACAATATCGGGACCAGCGGTTTCGTATCGGGCAAGGTCAACGCCAACCCCAGCGCCTATGCCAAGACCTATAACGGCTATAGCGGCCAGTCCTGGACGATCGTCGACTTCCCCAAGATGCTCCAGACGCTGGGCATCAACCGGTTGCAATATCTGACCAACAAGATCGGCGTCTATGCGGTCGAGGAGCGAACGGCGGCGGGATTTATCCAGTATGACTGGAACCATATCCTGGGCGGCATCCCCTTCCGCGGCAATATCGGTGCGCGCTATTATCGCACCACCGTCACTTCGAACGGCACCGCCAATGTCGGCCCCGTCACGGTGCGCGGCGAATATGAAGGCGTGCTGCCTGCCGCCAACCTGATCTTCGAGCTGAACCCCGGCCTGATGCTGCGCTTCGCCGCGTCGAAGAACATCAACCGTCCGGCGCTCGGCGCGCTGGCGGTCAACGGATCGGTGACGAACGACAATGGCAATGTCACCGTGTCGATCGGCAACCCGAACCTGCGCCCGTATAAGTCGAACGACTATAACATCTCGACCGAATATTATTTCGGCTCGGTCGGTTACATCGCCGCCGCGCTGTTCTACAAGAATCTCGACGGCTATATCTCGACCCAGACGATCAACAACGTGCCCTATTCGCAGACGGGCCTGCCCGACAATGTCTATCCGGGCGTGACCGGTTCGACCGTGGTCGACAGCTATTCGCGCCCCGTCAATCTGGCCAAGACCAACCTGTTCGGCATCGAGCTGTCCGGCCAGACCGACTTCAAGTTCCTGCCCGCCCCCTTCGACCGGCTCGGCACGGCGGTGAACTTCACCTATGTCGACTCGCGGCTGGACTATTCCAAAATCTATCAGGGCAGCATCCCGACCACGCTGGAGGGGCTGAGCAAGTACAACGCCAACGCCACCCTCTATTACCAAGACAAGGCTTTCGACGCCCGCGTCTCGGCCAATTACCGCAGCGGCTATATCTTCAGCGCATCGCCGGTGCTGACGGCACTCGGGCCGGACCAGGACGTGACCGGGTTCGAGGGCACGGTCTATGTCGATATGTCGGCGCATTATTCGGTCACGAAGAACGTCCAGCTGACGCTGAACGGCATCAACCTGACCAACCAGCGCGAGAAGCAATATTCGAACAGTACCAAGCGGCTCTATGTCGTGACCCGTTCGGGCACGACGCTGCTGGGTGGTGTGCGGGTCACCTTCTGATCCGCACCGTCTGAATGACCTTGATACCTGCTGCCGCCTGAGTATCTGGGTCTGCCGCGCCGTACCCCGACGGGTGCGGCGCGGATCTTTTTTACCGAGGATTGTCCCCGGATGCCCTGCAACCGGCTCTTCCTGAACGACACCGAATGAGCGATCCGATCGCCTGGGCGGTCGAGGGGCGGACGCGCCTGCTGACCTATGTCCGCAAACGCATTCGCGAACCCGAACAGGCGGAGGATATCGTGCAGGAGGCGATCATGCGAGTGATCGAGCAGGAAGGCAGACAGGTGATCGAACAACCGCTCGCCTATGCCTTTCGCGTGGCGGACTCGGTCATCCACAATCGCGGGCGGCGGACAGCCGAGGAGGTCGGCCCGGTCGATCCCGAGATCGCCTGCGCGCTGCCACTGGCCGACCAGATCCTCGACTATCGCCAGCGTTTCGACCGGTTCCAGACCGCCCTGTCCCGCCTGCCCGCCCAGCGCCGCGCGGTCTTTGTCGAGCGGCATATCGAGGGCAAGTCCCGCCAGCAGATCGCCGAGGAAATGGGCCTGAGCATCGAGGCGGTGAAGAAACACCTGGTCCGCGCGATGATCGACCTGGATGGATGTATCGACGACTTGCCCGTGCGCGGAGCGCGTCGCCATGACTGATCCCGCCGCGTTGCTCGAAGAAGCCGCCGACTGGGCCGACCGCCTCGACACGCTGTCACCCGAAGCGCGCGAGG
The DNA here is from genome assembly GCA_913777475.1 of uncultured Sphingomonas sp. Classification (GTDB taxonomy): domain Bacteria; phylum Pseudomonadota; class Alphaproteobacteria; order Sphingomonadales; family Sphingomonadaceae; genus Sphingomonas. The sequence goes on from CAJYRW010000015.1 coordinate 34,964, forward strand.
AGTTGCGCGAATGGCTGAGCCGCTCGCCCGCGCACCGGGACGCGTTGTCGCGCATGGTGCGACTGCTCGGCGACCCAGCGTTGTTTGCAGCGGTCGAGCAAGCGGAACGGCCCCCTGCGATCGCTCTGCCACGGCATCGATCGCGTCGCTGGACGCGTGCGACCGCCGGGACGACCCGGCGGCGCATCGCGGTCGGTCTGGCGGCGGCGCTGGCAGCGGGTGTCGCGACGCCGTTCATCTGGCACATCGCCACGACGGGCGAGCCGTCCGTCGAGCGGGTCTATGCCTCGACCACCGGCCAGCAGCGCCAAGTCGCGCTGCCCGATGGGTCGGCCATGACGCTGGACGCCGCCTCTCGCGTCGCCATCGCCTTTTCGGGCCAAGCTCGCGACTTGACGCTCCAAGGTGGTGCCGCGCGATTCGAGGTACGGCACGACACCACTCGCCCCTTCGCCGTGTCGACGCCGGAGGGTCAGATGGTTGCGCTCGGCACCAATTTCAGCGTCGATCGCGGCGCAGGCCACAGCGAGTTGCGTGTCTATCGTGGCCGGGTGCGCCTGACCGTTCCGGGTCAACCCGCCGTCGTCGTCACCGCCGGACATTGGGCGGAGGCGGGTGCGGGACCCATCTCCGTCCATGCCTTCGATATCGCTTCCTATCAGGGATGGCAGGACCGCTGGCTGAGCGGCGATTCCATTCGCCTTGGCGATGCCGTTGCTCGACTGGGTCGCTACAGTGCGCGACCCATCCGGTTGACCGACCCCGCCCTTGCACAGCAGAGCTTCAACGGGCGTTTTCGACTGGATCGCCCTGTCGAAAGCCTGACGCTCATTGGCGCGCTGTTCGATCTGCCCGTAACCGATGATGGCATGACCATTTGGCTGGGGCGCCCCAGCGGAATGACCCAGCGCATCCGATAAACTCGGTCTGGGTGGGGGAAATTGGCTTAGCCAATTCCCGCAATACCAATTGGGACTCGTCTTTTCCCCGATGGATTCCGCCGAGTTTGGATATTTGTATGCCCTCTGGTCGAGGGGACCGGGGCATCCTTCCGACAATGTGACATAATGTTCATCACGCTAAGACATTGGAATTGCGTCGCCTTTCCCCGACAGCAAGAGGCCCGACCAATTTTTCAACGAAACCCCTTTTGCGACCATTGACAGGCATGACCATTCCATGTCACCGATAAGACCATAAGATTACAACACGGCGATGCAGGACGACATTTTCGGTCCCTTGCGCCTCTTTACCGAACGCGGGCCAAAGCCCGGGCGGTCAGATGGTCGAGGGATCAGGAAAAGGCTCCGCGTGCCGGCGCAGCAAATGGTCCGGCCCCGATCCGGTCCGTGAACGGCCTGTCCGTTCCGGCCAACGGCGCCCCTTTGCTTCCGCGCCGATCACGCAAGCCCTTTCCGGCAAGTCTTGGGGAAGCCCGGTGCGATGTGCCCGCGCCGGAATGAGAGGGAGGGAAACAGCATGATCAAGTCTCCGCGTTGCGGCGCGTCGAATTCTCGGCGCAAAAGCCTGCTTCACACGACGGCCTTCACCACCGCCTGGCTGGCCATGACGATCGGCGCGGTGCCGGCTCTGGCCCAGAGCGTGACCGCAAGTGTGACGGGGGCGGCAACCACCGGACAGGCCACGCCGCAGGCCGACACGGCGGGCGATACCAGCCAGAGCGAAATCACCGTCACCGGCTATCGCCAGAGCATCGCCTCGGCGCTGGCCGCCAAGCGCAACGATATCCGCATCACCGACGGCATCTCGTCGGAGGATATCGGCAAGTTCCCCGCGCAGAACGTCACCGAGGCGATCCAGAGGATCGCGGGCGTCCAGATGTCGAACATCAACGGGCGCGGTTCGACGATCAGCATCCGTGGCCTGGGCCCGCAATATGCGCGCACCACGATCAACGGCCAGACCTTTGCCAGCGCCGACTTCAAGGACGGCTTCCGCTACGACATCATCCAAACCGATCTGGCGAGTGCGATCCAGGTCATCAAGTCGCCGACCGCCGACATGGATACGGGCGGCCTGGCGGGCACCGTCAACATCGATACGGTCAAGCCGCTCGCCTATAAGGGCCCCAGCTTCATCGCCGGGATCAAGGGCTATTATTCCGACTATCGCAAGGACGCGACGCCCAAGGTCAACGCCGCTTATATCAAGCGCTTCGCCGATGACACGATCGGCGTCATGCTCGACCTGGGCTATCAGAAGCTGAAGGATCGCGGCGATTATCTGTTCATCAAGAACTGGTATCAGCCGGGCGCGGTGGCCGGGGCCGCCAATGTGCAGGTGCCGGGCAATCTGCGCTATCGCCGGATCGACCGCGACACCGAACAGCTGATGGGCAGCGGCGCGATCCAGTGGAAGCCGCAGGACAATTTCGAGGTCCTGCTGCAGGGCGAATATTCGCGCGACCATACCCGCTACGACACGCGCCAGATGGTCTTCGGCCGCTGGGCCGCCTCGGCGGTGACGGTCAACAACACCGCCAACGGCATCGCCGACAAGATTTCGATCAGCAACTTCAACGTCGACAACAACGACCAGCCCGAACTGCGCAATCTCCAGACCCAGGCCTATACCGGCACGGTCAACTGGAGCCCGACCGACACCACCCATATCCGCGCGATCGGTCACTACACGCAGGGCGATGCCAAGCTGTACGAATGGGCGACGATCGACGAGGTGCGCTTCGCAAATGGCGGCCAGCTCGACATTTCCGATCCCTTCAACGTCAAGTGGAACACCGCCAGCCTGACCGACGGGTCGATCTACAACATGGCGAACCGCACCTGGTACGCTTTCGTCGACGGCGCGACGCATATCCAGTCGGCCCGCGACCGTGCGATCCAGACCGACCTGACCCAGGATCTCGACTGGCACGGGATCAAGGCGCTGGTTATCGGCGCGAAATATCACCACGAGAGCTTCGACACCAAGGCGTATCGCCACGACCGCGACGCCGATGTCAGCGATCCCGTGACATACCCTGAATTCGCCTGGATTCCCGACCTGTCGAAGACCGGCGTGCTGGTGAACAACTTCCTGGGCGGGTCGATGGGCATCCCCAGCTCGTTCCTGTCGGTCAATGCGCCGCTGTGGCAGCAGATCCTGCGCGACAAGGGCATTTCCGTGCCCGACACGCCCGACTGGCCCAACACCTATAAGGTCGACCGCTATATCCCGGCCGTCTATGCGATGGCGAATATCGACGGCACGCTCTTCAACATGGCCGTGCGCGGCAATGTCGGCGTCCGCTACGAACATACGCACCAGAACGTCACCAGCAGCCTGACCAACGGCACCGGCAGCGACGCCACCCTGCTCGGCCAGCAGCATGTCGTGCAGGATTATGGCAATGTCCTGCCCAGCGCCAGCTTCGCGCTGGACCTGACGCCGCAGCTCGTCGCGCGTATCGCCGCCGCCAAGGTGCTGGTCCGTCCGCTGCTCAACAGCCAGACGCAGATGGCCGACACCATCACCCGAGTCACCACCAGCCTGCGCCCCAGCGTGTCGGTCGCGCAGGGCGAGAGCCGGTTGAAGCCGCTGACCGCCAACCAGCTGGACATCAGCCTGGAATATTATCACGGCAAGGGGAATTCGATCAGCATCGCCGGTTTCTACAAGGCGGTGAAGAACGGCACCTTCACGCAATTCTACTGCCCCAGCTCGTTCGACGGCGTAGCGCTGAACGGCGTGGTCAGCGATTGCCAGTCGGCCGATCTGAAGACCGATTACAGCTTCAGCCGGGTGCTGAACGACAACCGGGTCATCCATATCAAGGGCCTGGAACTCTCGGCCTCGCAGAATTTCGACATGATCCTGCCGGTCAAGGGCTTCGGCGCGGTCGGCAACGTCACCGTGGTCGATACCGATGCCAGCGCGATCGGCACCGGCTTCAACCTGCGCGACCTGTCGAAGCTGACCTGGAACCTGACGCCCTATTGGGAAAACGAGATGTTCAGCGTGCGGTTGTCGGTCAACCACCGCAGTTCGTACGTGCAGGATGCGGCGTCGAGCTTCTTCGTCAATGGCGGCCTGACCCATGTCGTGCGCCCCCGCACCCAGATGGACTTGGCGCTTGGCTTCAACCCGCTGAGCTATCTCAGCTTCACGGCGGGCATCATCAACCTGAACAACACGCACGAAGACGCCTATCAGACCAACGCGAATACCTTCCAGCTCGCCAGCCGGACGGGTCGCACCGTCTATCTCTCGGCGTCGACGCGCTTTTAAACCTCCCCCCTGGAGGGCGGACGGCCGTGCGGGCCGGTCCGCCCTTCCCTTTTGCCATTTTGCCGGGGACAATGCCGTCCGTGATGACCTCTTCCAAAGCGCTCGGCCTGATCGGCACCCTGTTGTTTGCCGCCCCGGCGGTGCATGCCCAGAGCGATGGCGGGCAGGCGGCGCGGGCCGCGCTCCAGCGGCTGGGCGTGCCCGAGCGGCAGGTGACGGTGACCATCGGCCCCGCCCCCGCACCCCGCTACCGGGTGCGGGTGGATCATGATCGGCTGAACGTCGAAGCCTCCTCGCCCGTCGCAGCGGTACGCGGGGCAGCGGCGATGCTGAACGCGCAAGGACGGCTGGCGGTCAGCTGGGAGGGCGATCGCGTCGGCCCGATGTCCCGGCTGGCACCCGGCGACAGTGGCTGGGTGTCGTCGCCCTTCAACATCCGTGCTTACCTGAACACGTGCACCTTCGGCTATACCACGCCCTGGTGGAACTGGGCGCGCTGGGAGCGCGAGATCGACGCAATGGCGGTGCACGGCGTCGACATGCCGCTGGCCATGGAGGGCCAGGATTATGTCTGGCGCCAGCTATGGCGCGAACAGGGGTTGAGCGAGGCGCAACTGGCGCAGCACTTCTCCGGCCCCGCCTTCCTGCCGTGGCAGCGCATGGGTAATATCGAGGGCTATCGCGCGCCCCTGCCGACTGGGTGGATCGACAAGAAGCACGATCTGCAAAAGCGTATCCTCTCCCGGATGCGCGACCTGGGCATGACGCCGATCCTGCCCGCCTTTGCGGGATACGTGCCCAAGGCCTTTGCCGAGGCGCATCCGAAGGCGCGCATCTACAAGATGCGATCCTGGGAGGGGTTCGAGGGCACTTACTGGCTCGACCCGTCCGACCCGCTGTTCGCGCCGCTCGCCAAGCGGTTCCTGGAACTCTATACCGCCGAATACGGGCCGGGTCGCTATTACCTGGCCGACGCCTTCAACGAGATGGTGCCGCCCATCGCCGAGGATGGCAGCGACACCGCGAACGCCGCCTATGGCGATGCGACCGCCAACACGCCCGCGCTGGATGCCGCGACCAAGGCGGCCGCCCTGCCCCGCGAGGTGCGCGACGCACGGCTGGCGGCCTATGGCCAGCGGCTCTACGCCTCGATCGCCGCCGCCGCGCCGGGCGCGACCTGGGTCATGCAGGGCTGGCTGTTCGGCGCGGATAAGAAATTCTGGACGCCCGATGCCATCGCCGCCTTCCTGCGCGACGTGCCGGATGAGAAGATGCTGATCCTCGACATCGGCAATGACCGCTATCCCGGCATCTGGAAGACCACGAACGGCTTCGACGGCAAGAGCTGGGTATACGGCTATGTCCATAATTATGGTGGCAGCAACCCGGTTTACGGCGCGCCGGATTTCTACCGTCGCGATGTGGCCGCACTGTTCGCCGACAAGGGGCGGGGGAATGTGCGCGGCTTCGGCATGTTTCCGGAGGGGCTACACAATAACAGCCTGATCTACGACTATGCCTATGACGTCGCCTGGCCAAGCGGCGACATGGCACTCGCCCCCTGGCTGAGCCGCTATACCGCCGCGCGCTATGGCCGGAGCGATCCGGCGATGACGGCAGCGTGGCAGGATGTGGTCGCGGGTGCCTATGACGTGCGCTACTGGACCCCGCGCTGGTGGAACGAGCGGGCGGGTGCATATCTCTTCTTCAAGCGCCCCGCCGCCGATGCGCCGACCTATCCCGCCGAACCGGGCGACCGTGCGAAACTCCGCGCCGGGATCGCGGCGTTGTTGAAACTCGCGCCCGCTTACGGTCAGAGCCCACTCTACCGCTATGATCTGGTCGACCTGACCCGTCACGCCGCCAGCCTATCGCTGGACGACAGCGTGAAGGCCGCCGTCGCCGCCTATCAGAAAGGCGACGTCGCGACCGGCGACCGCGAGACGGCGCGGGTCAAGGCTCTGACCCTCGCCATCGACCATCTGATCGGCGGGCAACAGGAAAGCCTGGCCAGCTGGATCGCCGATGCGCGGGCCTATGGCGATACGCCCGCCGAAAAGACCGCGTACGAACAGAATGCCAAGGCGCAGGTCACGATCTGGGGCGGGCGCGGCCATCTGGGCGATTACGCGTCCAAGGCCTGGGCGGGCATGTATGCGGACTATTATCTGCCTCGCTGGACCGCCTATCTGACCGAGGCGCGCGCCGCCGCGCTCGCCAAGCGGTCGGTCGACGATGCCGCGTTCACGGCCAAACTGCTCGATTGGGAAAAGGCTTGGGTCGCCGATCCCCGCTTCTATAAGGCTAGCGCCCCTGCCGATCCGGTAGCCGAGGCCAGCGCCCTGATGCAGGAGACCGCCCGATGACCACGGCTAGGCCCGAACGCTTCGCCTCGCTCGACATGTTCCGGGGCGCGACCATCTTCCTGATGATTGTGGTCAACACGGCGGGCGCGGGCGGGGCTTTTACACAGTTGCAGCATGCGCCGTGGTTCGGCTTCACGCTGGCCGACCTCATCTATCCCAGCTTCCTGTTCGCGGTCGGCAATGCGATGAGTTTCGCGCTGACCCGGCCGATGCCCGAACATGTCTTCCTGCGCCGGGTGTTCAAGCGCGCCGCGCTGATCTTCCTGCTCGGCGTGCTGATGTACTGGTTCCCCTTCGTCACCCACCAGCCGGACGGCAGCTGGGTCGCCAAGCCCTTTGCCGACACAAGGCTGACCGGTGTGCTGCAACGCATCGCGCTCTGCTATCTGCTGGGGGCGCTATGCGCGCGCTATCTGAAGCCCAGCCATCTGGTCGTAGTCGCCATCGGCCTGGTCGTCGCGCACTGGGCGATCCTGGTCAGCCTCAGCCCGACAGGCGAGGCGTTCGGGCGGTACAAGAATGCGGGTACACTGTTCGACCTGCGCGTGATCGGGCTGAACCACCTCTATAAGAAGGACCATGGTTTCGATCCCGAAGGGCTGCTCGGCACCCTGCCCGCAACCGCCAATGTCATAGCAGGCTATCTGACCGGCCTCGCCATCCAGCGTTGGGGCAAGCACGCCGCGACCGTCGGTCGGCTGGCGACGATCGGCGCCGGACTGGTCGTCGTGGCGCTGCTGCTGTCGCCGGTGCTGCCGATCGGCAAGAAAATGTGGACCGGCTCGTTCGTCGCGCTGACCGTCGGCCTCGACCTGATCCTGCTGGGCGCGGTGCTATGGCTGGTCGAGATACGCGGCGTGAAGGTCGGGCGATCCTTCCTCCAGATGCTGGGGCGCAATCCGCTCGCCATCTACCTGTTCTCCGAGCTGCTCGTCGTCGTGCTGGAGCTGGTCCATGTCGATGGCGAGGGGCTTTACACTTGGGTTGGCCTCAATGCGTTCCAGCCGATCGCGCCGGGGCCGGTGGGTTCGCTGCTCTGCGCGCTCGCCTATACGCTGATCTGTTGCGCCTTCGGCTGGGTGCTGGATCGCAAGGGGATCATCCTCAAGGTCTGAGGCATCCCCGGGTCACCGCTCCCGCACGGATATCGTCCGACCCAGGCCGGACGCCGTGCCCGGCGCCGCCTCCACGACCAGCACCACCTGCCGCTCGCCCGATCCAGCGGGGAACGGCACCACGAGCGGCGCGCCCGCGAAGTCGGTCTTCTCGGCGCGCTTTACCCCGTCGACCCAGGCCTCGGCTCGGCCGACGACCTCGGCAAAGACCACCGCACCGCCCTGCTCCGCCACCCGGCGGCGCGGCTTGAAGCTGGTGCGATAAGTCGACCAGACACCCTCGCCCGGTCCCTCCAGCCGTCCGGGCCGCGCATAGACCAGGCTGTTCATATCGTTGCCCGCATAACGCCGCAGCGGATCGGGCCGGGTCGCGGTGAAGTCGCTCCGCTTCCAGTCGGTCAGCATCGCGACTGGCCGGGTGGCAGGGAGCGCGGGCAAAGGCTCGGCGGCGATCACGCGCACCGTGGCGCGCGCGGGTTTCAGCCCCGGCGCAGTCGCCTCGACGGTCAGCGTCCCCGCCCCCACCTCGGCACGAACCAGCGCTTGGGCCAGCCCGTGGAACAGGCGACGGGCAGGCACGACTTCCGAGTCATGATCGTTCGGGTCGCCATTGCCGACCCCGATCACCGCACCGCACGCCACCTGGAAGCTCACCGGCGCATCCACATCCGGCACCACCCGCCCGCGCGCATCGACCGCCATCACGGTGAAGGGCTGGACGTCGCTGCCCGTGCCCAGCATCCCGCCACGATCCGCCACCAGCTTCAACGCGACCGGCTGCCCCGCCGTCTCTACCGAGGTTCGCGACACCTCGCGCCCGGCGCGATAGCCGACCGCCTCCAGCCGTCCGGGGCTGTAGGGCACCTGCCATTCGGGCATCGCCAGCCGGTCGACCGTCTTGGTGCCCAGGGTGCTGCCGTTCAGGCGCAACTCGACCGTCTCGGCATTGGTCAGCGCCAATACCCGGATCGCCTGCCCCTCACGCCCCGGCCAGGTCCAGTGCGGCGCGATGGCGAGCGCAGGTGCATCGTCCACCCATTGCGCGCGGCGCAGATGGAAGGCCATCTTGGCGAAGCCGCACAAATCCATGATGCCGAACACGCTGCTGGTCGTCGGCCATTCGAACGGCGTCGGCTCGCCATGATAGTCGAAGCCCGTCCACACGAACGTCCCCGCGACGAAGGGTCGCGTGTCGATCATCTTCCAGCTCTCATGATGGGTCAGCCCCCATTCGGCGGCGTCGGTGTCGTAGGAACTCACTTCGTGCGCGGCCATGTCGGTCTTCCACACACCGCGAGTCATGAACGCGCTGGTATCCTCCGAGCTGGTCATCGGCTTGGTCGGATGCGCCGCATGGAAGCTGTCGTAGCGGCGATGCTGGTAATTGAACCCCATCACATCGACCGCATCCGACACGTTGAGCGGGGAAAACATCCCGTCGTTCATCGCCGCCGTGACGGGGCGTGAGGTATCGAGTTCCTTCACCGCCTCGGCCATGCGGCGGACCATCTCATAGCCCTGCTCGGTGCCCTGCATCGGTTCCTCGTTGAACACCGACCACAGGATGATGCTGGGATGGTTGCGATGCGCCCGGACAAGCCATTCCAGCTGCGCCATATTCTCCGGCGCCGGATTGAAGATGCGATTTTCGTTCATGACGACAAATCCCATCCTGTCACACAGCTGATAGAAGGCGTCGGCCTGCGCATTGTGCGAACAGCGGATCGCGTTGACGCCGGTGTCCTTCATCCGCTGCAACCGCCACGCCAGCAACGCGTCAGGCACCGCCACGCCGACCCCGGCATGGTCCTGATGCAGGCACACGCCCTTCAGCTTCACCGGTTGCTCATTCAGCAGGAAGCCCGCCTGCGCATCGAAGCGGATCGTACGGAACCCGATGGCGATGCGTCGTTCGTCGCCCCCGCCCGGCGCATCGGTGGTGACGCGCACCGTGTAGAGCGTCGGCGTCTCGATCGACCAGCGCTGCGGCTCCGCGACCGGCAGCGACAGCGCGACCTGCGCCTCACCCAGCGGCGTCAGTTCCGCCTGCCCGCGCGCGCTGCCGACGACCTTGCCGGCGGGGTCGAGCAAGTCGACCATCACGGTCGCGCGCGCCACCGTCCGCGCAATACTCTCCAGTGCGACCGTCACCGGCACCTGCCACCGCCCGTCGCTGCCAAGGCGGGGATCGCAATGCACGCCGTCGGTCGCGATCGACACCGGCGAGCGCTTCGCCAGCCAGACATGGCGGTACAACCCGGCGCCTTCATACCACCATCCCTCCATCGCATCGGCGTCGACCCGGATCGCGATGACGTTCAGTTCGTCGCCGAACCGCGCGAACGGGGTCAGGTCGATGGTGATCGCGTTGTAGCCGGAGAAGTTGCGCGCGACGACGCTGCCGTTGATCCAGATCGTCGCGGCGGTCGCGATCGCGCCGAAATGGAGTTCGAGCTTCCGTCCCCGGTCCTCGGGCGCGAGCCGCAGCGTCCGGCGATACCAGCCGATCCCGCGCGGACGATAGCCCTGCGCGACATTCGCCGTCTCGACGAACCCCTGTGCCGATGCCCAGTCGTGCGGCACGCTGACCTCCGCCCAGTCGCTGTCGTCATAGTCCATCGCCGCCGCGCCGCGCGCATTGCCGGCCTTGGCATTGTTATAGGTTTCGTCATGCGTCTGCGGCGCGGGCGGCACGATGTCGCCCTCGTGAAACAGCCAGCCGTGCGACAACAGGATGCGCGACGGGTCCTCCAGCGGCAGCCGCTCGGGCAGGCCGGCGCGCGGCGACAGGCCGTGGAGCAGCCCGCTCTGTTCGGTCCGCGCGGCCTGGGCCGGCAGGGGGAGCGCGCGGGCCGTCAGCGTCCCGGCGGTACCGGCAAGGAGTGTCCGGCGATCGATCGGCATCAAATTCATGTCTTCCTCCCCCTTCAGGCGTCGATCGCGTCGCGCAACGCGCGCACGGTCGTCCGGTCGGTCCGTGCCAGGCCCGGTCCGGCAAAGCCCAG
>CAJYRW010000016.1:0-30701 GCA_913777475.1 uncultured Sphingomonas sp.
GGCGCCCCTTTCCCCGGCTCTTTGCGCTCGCTACATGCACGGCAATGGTCGTCGACCCCCTTGCCAAGCTCCACGAAGTTTTCGGGTACAGCCAGTTCCGCGGTGTGCAGGAACAGGTGGTCGACCGCGTGTTGAACCGGCAACGCACCCTGGCGGTGATGCCGACGGGGGCGGGCAAGTCGCTCTGCTATCAACTTCCCGCCGTGATGATGGACGGTTGTTGCGTCGTGGTCAGCCCGCTGATCGCCTTGATGCACGATCAGCTGCGCGCGGCCGAGGCGGTCGGCATCCGCGCCGCCACGCTGACCAGCGTCGACCAGAATCGGGCCGAGACGGTGGCACGATTCCGCGACGGCCAGCTCGACCTGCTCTATGTCGCGCCCGAGCGCGCCTCGTCGGGGCATTTTCGCGAGCTGCTCGGCTCCGCCCCGCTCAGCCTGTTTGCGATCGACGAGGCACACTGCGTCAGCGAATGGGGCCACGACTTCCGCCCCGATTACCGGCTGCTCGAACCGCTGATGGACGCCTTTCCGGAGGTGCCCCGGCTAGCGCTGACCGCGACCGCCGATGCGCATACCCGCGCCGACATCGCCAAGCAGCTGGGTATCCCGACCGAGGGGATGATCGTCTCGGGCTTCGACCGGCCCAATATCCGCTATGCGATCAGCCCCAAGGCGAATGTGAACTTGCAGATCGCGCGGGTGGTGGCGGACACGCCCGGCCCCGGCATCGTCTATGCCCAGACCCGCGCGGCGACCGAGAAGCTGGCCGAGGCGCTGGCGCGCACCGGTCGCCCGGTGCGCGCCTATCATGCCGGGCTCGACCCCGCCGTGCGCGCGAAGAACCAAGCCGATTTCGTGGCGAGCGAAGACATGGTGATCTGCGCCACCGTCGCCTTCGGCATGGGCATCGACAAGCCGGATGTCCGCTTCGTCGCGCATGCCGGGCTGCCCAAGTCGATCGAGGCCTATTATCAGGAAACCGGCCGTGCGGGCCGCGACGGCGATCCGTCGGTCGCGCATCTCTTCTGGGGGGCCGACGATTTCGCCCGCGCGCGCCAGCGCATCGCCGAGGTCGAGCCCGAACGCCAGCCGGGCGAACGCGCGCGCCTGTCGGCGCTGGGCGCGCTGGTCGAGACGGGCGGGTGCCGCCGCCGCATCCTGCTGCGCCATTTCGGCGAGGACCTGGTCGAGGACTGCGGCAATTGCGACAATTGCCTCGGGTCGCCCGATGCCGTCGATGCGACAACCGTAGCCCAGAAGTTTCTCTCGGCCGTGTTCCGCACCGGCCAGATGTTCGGCGCGGGCTATATCGAGCAGGTACTGACCGGCCAGTCGAGCGAGCGCAGCCTGATGAACGGGCATGAGGCGCTGTCGGTCTGGAACATCGTCGCAGGCGACGAGATGGCGCTGCTGAAGCCCGTCCACCGGGCGCTGCTGCTGCGCGATGCGTTGCGCACCAATCACCATGGCGGGCTGGAGTTCGGACCCGCCGCGCGCGCGCTGATCAAAGGCGAAGCGCGGCTGTCGCTGGTCGTGCCGCCCAAGCGCGAGAAGAAGGGCCGCCGCGCCGCGCCCGTTGCCGCCAATCCGGCCGACAATCCCTTGTTCGAGGCGCTGCGCGCCAAGCGCCGCGAGCTGGCGCAGGAAGCGGGAGTGCCGCCTTACGTCATCTTCCACGACTCGGTGCTACGCGACATGGCGGCGCAGCGTCCGACCGGCCGCGCGGCGCTGTCGCTGCTATCCGGCATCGGCGCGCGCAAGCTGGATGCTTACGGCGAGGCGTTTCTGGCGGTGATCCGCGAGGCGGGCTAAACTCTTGGGCCATGAGCGCCCCGACCCTGACCACCGAGCGGCTGACCTTGCGCAGCCATCATCCCGACGATCTCGACGCACTGGCGGCGATGTGGGCCGATCCGGCGGTCTATGGCATGATCGGCGGCAAGCCCCGCGCCCGCGAGGATGTCTGGATTCGGCTGTTGCGCTCGGTCGGGTGCTGGACGGTGTTCGGCTATGGCGCCTGGGTGGTGTGCGACCGGACGACCGGGCAGGTGCTGGGCGATATGGGTCTTCTGGAATCGCGGCGCGCGATCGTGCCCGAACTGACGGTGCCGGAGGCGGGGTGGTCGCTGGTCCCCGCGGCGCATGGCCGGGGCTTTGCGGCCGAGGCGATGCGTGCGGTGCTCGGCTGGGCCGATGGACGCGGCCTGACGCGAACATGCTGCATCATCGATCCGGAGAATGTGGCGTCGATCCGACTGGCGAAGAAGCTGGGCTACGGCGCGCCGGTCGAGGGGGTCTATCACGACCGGACGATCCGGATTTTCCACCGAGGATAGACACCCTCGGTTTATTCCTCCCCTGCAAGGGGAGGTGGCAGGGCGAAGCCCTGACGGAGGGGTGTCCCGCTATCGAGACGGTGACATCCCTCCACCAGCTTCGTGTTCGAGCGAGATTGTGCCCCCGGCACAATCTTGGTCTGCCGGGGGCAGACCAAAGCTCGAACACCCCCTCCCCTTGCAAGGTAGGAAGATAGCCTCAACGCTGACGCCGACCAAACCTCTCTGCGCCTCCGCGCCTCCGCGCGAACAAAACGCCGCGGGACCAGACGACCACGGTTCAAGCCCCGTCCCCGATAGGGTACAAGGCTCCCGTGACGCTTGCCCTGATCCTGTCCGCCATCGCCATGACGCTGATCGTCGGTGTCCGCTATCTGCTCGCCTCGGGCGCTTTCGCGCTGGCGACCAAGGCGCGGCATCCGAACCTCTATACCGGCCTCGATCCGCAGATCCGGCGCGAAATCGCCTGGAGTTTGGCCTCCACCGCCATTTACGGCGTGCCGGCGGGGATCGTCGCCTGGGGCTGGCAGAATCGCGGCTGGACGCGGATCTATGCGGATATCCATAGCTATCCGCTCTGGTACTGGCCGGTTTCGGTGCTGCTCTATCTGATCGCGCACGACACCTGGTTCTACTGGACGCATCGCTGGATGCACCGGCCCGCCGTCTTCAAGGCCGCCCATGCCGTTCATCATGCCAGCCGCCCGCCGACCGCCTGGGCCGCCATGGCGTTCCACCCGATCGAGGCGGTGACCGGCGCTGTGGTAATTCCGCTACTCGTCTTTCTGATTCCGATCCATATCGGCGCGCTCGGCTTGGTCCTGACGATCATGACCGTTATGGGCGTCACCAACCATATGGGCTGGGAAATCTTTCCCCGTTTCATGTGGCGGGGGCACCTGGGGGGGTGGCTCATCACGGCCAGTCATCACCAACGGCATCATGAGCAATATGGGTGCAACTATGGACTCTATTTCCGTTTCTGGGATCGCCTCTGCGGGACCGACCGCGGCCTCGGCGACTTCGACCGGGCCCATGCGCAGGCCGCGCGCCGTGCTTCTGCTGCTGGCCGCCCTGCCCCTGATCAGCGCCGCGCCGGTCAGCCGTCTGGACATCGGGATTGACCAGCTGCGGTCGACCAAGGGGCTGATCCGCCTCTGCCTGACCTCCGACCCGGACAATTTCCCCGCCTGTGTCGACGACGCCCGCGCGCTGACCCGTTCGGTTCCCGCCGGACAGCGCGGCATCCATCTCGACGGGCTGCCGCGCGGCAATTACGCCGCCGCCGTCATCCATGACGAGAACAGCAACGCCAAGCTCGACACGCTGGCGGGCATCCCGCGCGAGGGTTTCGGCTTTTCGCGCAATCCGGCGATCCGCTTCGGTCCGCCGCGTTTCACCGCCGCGCGCTTCACGCTCGATTCTGTTGCCGAAACACAACAGATCAAGATGCGGTACATCTTCTGACACAATTCGCCGGAGCGAAATCGTTACAGTCGCGTTGCATTTCGGATAACCGATTCAGGGAGTTTTCCGTCTTGCGCCCATTTTCGCGCGTTTCCGCCCCGCTGATTGCCATCGGCGCGCTATCCCTGTCCGTCCCTGCCTTTGCGCAGGACAACACGGCCGCCAGCAACCCCGCCGCCGCCGAAATGGCCGGGCAGCTGGGCAAGAACACGATCACCGTCGGGCTGGGTGCGGCCTATCTGCCGGATTATGAGGGGTCGAAGGACTATTCCTTCTCCCCCGCCCCCGCCGCGCTCGCCTATATCGACGGGCACACCATCACCTATATCGGCAACCGCGTGTCGGTGGACCTGATCGGCGACAAGGCCAATCGCGACTGGGATATCCAGGCGGGACCGATCGGCGTGGTCAACCTGGACCGGACCGCGCCGTCGCGCATCGACAACAAGCAGGTTGCCGCGCTGGGCAGGATCGGTGCGGCGGTCGAGCTGGGCGGCTATGTCGGGATCGGCAAGATCGGCGTGGTCACCAGCCCCTATGACCGACTGTCCGTCTCGGTCAGCTATCGCCATGACGTGACCGGCGTGCACGACAGCGGCATCTGGCAGCCATCGATCAACTATTTCACCCCGCTGTCGACCAAGGCGGCGGTCGGCCTGTTCGCCACCGCCGAGCGCGCCGGGCGCGGCTACGCCCGCCGCTACTTCTCGATCACGCCGGACCAGAGCGCGGCGAGCGGCCTGCCCGTCTACAACGCCCGTGCAGGGTGGAAGGACTGGTCGGTCGGCGGTCTGGCCACCTATTCGATCACCGGCAATCTGCTAAAGGGGTGGAAGGTCGTCGGCGGACTGACCTATGGCCGGATGGTCAATGATTTCGGCGACAGCCCGATCGTGTCACAGGTCGGTTCGCGCAGCCAGTGGCTCAGCGCGCTGGGACTGGCGTACACCTTCTGAGGACCCGACCGGGGAGGAATTCCCAGAGGCGTATCGGGCGGCGACCCTTCCTGGAATGACCGCCTGTCATACGGAGTAGCCGCCGCTCCTTGCTCTCCCCTCCCGCAAGCGGGAGGGGTCGGGGGAGGGGAAGGAGTCTCACAGAGATATCGTTGCCTGCGGCCTACCCTCCCCATCCCCTCCCGCCTGCGGGAGGGGCGTGCTTCCTTGCGAGCCGCTGGCGCCTTCTCGCCATGCGCTAGGGGATTTACCCCTCCTGCGGACATTCCCCGGGCTGGGTCACCGGCGCGCCGCCCATATACCATTTGCTGCGGTCTCCCATCGTGTCACGGTCGTGATAGCAGACCCGCGCCTTGGCCGATTTCAGGTCATATTCGACCGTCCAGTTGTTGTCCGCACAGTCATGCGGGGTGCAGCCATGCGCGGCCAGGCCGTTTTTGCCCCGGCGGAAGATCGGCACCGTCACCGCGCCACGCGACATGACGCGCTGGACCAGCTTCTGATCGCCCACCGCTTCATGCAGCGCGCTGGCCACCTCGGTACGGTCGAAAAAGGTCACGCCGTCGACCGCATCGCCCGGATAATGGCCGATATAGGCGGTGAGCGGATTGACCTGCGCCACGCCGGGTACCGGCGTCGGCTTGGCCGTGCCGGGCGGGGTGAAGTTGCCGGGCGCGACATCCGAGTCGGTATCCCCGTCCTTGCCACCGCACGCCGCCAGCGCGAGGAAGGCCAAGGGGGCAAGGAAGGCGAAACGGCGCATGTCTCTCTCCTGAGGAATCTCTTGTGGTACGGAACGCATCGATGTCGTGGCCGGTTGCCCGGGACATGTCGCATCCCCCCGCCCATGATGCCGCGCTCACCCGCTTTGTCGAGGCGCAAAGCCACAGCCATGCCGCCGCGATCGGCGAACTGCGGCGGGGGCGGAAGGAAAGCCACTGGATGTGGTTCGTCCTTCCGCAGATCGCCGGGCTGGGCCGCAGCCCGACCGCGCAATTCTACGCGATCCGGGATGGCGAGGAAGCGCGGGCCTATCTCGCCCATCCGCTGCTCGGCCCCCGGCTGCACGAGGCGGTGGCCGCAGCCATCGCCGCATCGGGATCGGCCGAGGCCATTTTCGGCGCGGTGGATGCGATGAAGCTGCGCTCCTCGCTCACCCTGTTCGCCGCCGTCGCCGACGACCCGACGCCGTTCCGCGCCGGGCTCGACCGCTTTTTCGGCGGACAGGAGGACGAGGCGACGCTCGACCGTCTGGTGCGACAGCGCCCATGACGGTCGAGTGGCCAAGCCCACTTACTTCTTGATCGTGATCGGGCCCGGACCGGTGACGCTGGCCGACTGATCGGCGGTCAGCACGATGCTCCACTGGGTCGTGTCGTCGCACACCGCGTTCCAGGTCGGGTTGCCGTTGGTGGGGGCAGCTTCCTGCATCGCGGTGATCGACTGGCAGCTGGCGCCCGACGGGCCCGCATCGCGGATCGCGCGGAACAGGACGCCGCGCCGCTGACCCTCGGGCAGCGCACGCACCTTGGCACCCAGCGCATCCGCGCTCATCTCCGTGCCGTTGGTGGTCGTCGCGGCGGCCGCGTTGTTGGCGACGGGTTCGCTCGAGGAGCCGCACGCCGCCAGCGGCAAGGCGGCGGCGATGAGAGCCAGGGCGATCGTGGAACGCTGCATGGAACCAGTTCCTCCAAGGGACGGCCGCCGACATGGCAACCGTATCGGCTGCATAACGAATATCGTCGCCGCCGGTTGCGCGCCATCCCGACCATCGGCAAGACAATCGGCATGACGGATATCCGCTTGCACCAAAGCTGGCTCGGGCCCCTGCGATCCGAGTTCGACGAGCCCTATATGCAGGCGCTCAAGACCTTCCTGGCCGAGGAGCGCCAGAGCGGCCAGCGCGTCTTTCCGCGCCCGTCCGAATGGTTTCGCGCGCTCGACCTGACGCCGCTCGATCAGGTGCGCGTCGTCATCCTGGGGCAGGACCCCTATCATGGCGAGGGACAGGCGCATGGCTTGGCTTTCTCGGTCCAGCCCGGAGTCCGCCCGCCGCCCAGCCTGGTGAATATCTACAAGGAGATGGCGACCGATCTGGGCATCGCGCCGCCGGGCCACGGCCTGCTCGACCATTGGGCGCGGCAGGGGGTGCTGTTGCTCAATTCGGTGCTGACCGTGCGCATGGGTCAGGCCGCCTCGCATCAGGGGCGCGGCTGGGAGCGGTTCACCGACGCCGTGATCCGCGCCGTCGCCGCCAAGCCCGAGCCGGTCGTCTTCATCCTGTGGGGTGCCTATGCCCAGAAAAAGGCCGGGTTCGTGCGCGAGATGGGGGCGGGACGGCACTGCGTCCTGACCTCGGTCCACCCCTCGCCCTTGTCGGCGCGGGGCGGCTTTTTCGGGTCCAAGCCCTTTTCCAAGGCCAATGATTTTCTGGTCGAGCATGGCCGGGAGCCGATCGACTGGGCGCTGCCGCCGCTTTCTTGATCTGTAATCGTACTGGCATCATTTGATGGGGAAGCGCATAGCGCCCGCCATTCCACCGATCAGGACAAGGATATCGGGCCATGGCCGACGACGACTATGTGTATGACGAAGCGACCGGCGAATGGATCAGCGCCGCCGACGCCGCTGCCGAGGCCGCTGGCAATGACGACGCGGTGGAAGTCCGCGACTCGGTCGGCAATCTGCTGAGCGATGGCGATCAGGTGACCCTGATCAAGGACCTGACCGTCAAGGGCGCAGGCCAGACGCTGAAGCGCGGGACGCTCATCAAGTCGATCCGCCTGACCGGCGACGCGCAGGAAATCGACTGCAAGTTCGACGGGATCAAGGGGTTGGTGCTGCGCGCGGAGTTTGTGCGGAAGCGGTGAGGGTTGACATTGGACAGGTGGTTGTACAACTTTAGTTGTATGCAGGCTGTCTCCTATTCCGAAGCGCGCGAGAATCTGAAGGCGATGATCGACAAGGTCGTCGCCGACCGCGCGCCCGTGGCGATCACCCGCCAAAGGGGTGAAGGGGCCGTACTGATCTCCGCCAGCGAATGGGCTTCGATCGAAGAGACGCTGTACCTGCTGCGTTCACCCAAGAACGCCGAACGCCTGCTGGACGCGGTGCGCGGGTTCGAGGCGGGCGACGAAGGCGTGCCCTTTCCGTGAAAGTGGCGTTTTGGCCGACGGCGTGGGACGATTATCGCCATTGGCAAGAACATGACGCCAAGCTCTGCGACAAGCTCAATGCGTTGATCGAGGAATGCCGCCGTCACCCGTTCAAGGGGACCGGCAAGCCCGAACCGCTGGGCGGCAATCTGTCAGGCTGGTGGTCGCGTCGGATCAGTCATGAGCATCGGCTGGTGTACCGGGTCGCGGGCAGCGGCGACGAGCAGGTGCTGCAAGTGGCGCAGTGCCGGTATCATTATTGAGTTTCAGGCCACAGTCCCCATCTTCAAACAAAAGGGGATTGAGTGAATGCCATTTGACGCTGCCGTTTTGGGACTTGTCGAGGAATCGCTAAGCGGAATCTTCAGTTACCACGATGCGCTAGACGAATTCCTGTTAAGATCAGGCGTATCGCCCACAATGCTTGAAGACGCACGTCAGCAGGCGGAAGAACTATTCTTATCATCGCGTAGAGAATATAGCCGCGCACCGAAACGGTACGTTGTCAAACAGGTGCTAAAAAAGGTCAACGCTCTGGGAAGCGATGGCGACTCAATTTTGGCCAATATCATTACGAGTCTAACCAAAGGCAGATTTCCTGACGCAAATGATCGCGCTATCGCAGCCATCTCAGATCTTATAAACCGTCAAAAAGACGATGTAGAACAGAAGCGTCGCGCCCAGGAGGAGGAAAAGGCTCGGCGGGCCGCTATCGCAGAGGCGGAGGAGCGTAAAAAGACCGAATCGCATCTCTTATCTCAGCGGAAGCGCGATCAGCTCCGAGATGAATTCGTAGATTTAATGGGGGAGACAAATGCTCAACGGCGCGGCTATTTGCTTGAGACTTTCCTAAGCGATCTATTCGATTTTGAGGGGCTCGAATCCCGCCGGTCTTTCAAACTCACAGGTGAACAGATCGACGGATCATTTTCTTTAGGGTCACGAACTTACTTGGTTGAAGCAAAATGGGTTAAATCAGCGATTGCGGGAGCTGAGTTCAGCCAGTTCATCTACAAGATCGATGGAAAGACCGCAGATACGCGAGGCGTCTACATATCGGTGAACGGATATTCCCCTGAAGCTCTACAGGGCCTAAATGGCAAAGGGGCCCTTAAATTCATATGCTTGGACGGCGCGCATCTAATGCGCGTGCTCACGGGTGGTGACAAACTGCCAGAGCTTCTTCGGAAGCTCTGGCGGTATGCGGATGAGACAGGCGAGGCTTATCGACCCGCAAATCAACTTCACTAGTCACTCCGCCGGAAGGTAAACCTCACCGCCCTTCTCGCGGAATTTCTCGCTCATCTGCTGCATCCCCGCCTCGGCATCCTCGGCCGCGACGAAGGTTTCGACCGGGGCGTTCTGCTTGGCGGCGAACTCGCGAACCTCCTGCGTGATCTTCATCGAGCAGAATTTCGGGCCGCACATCGAACAGAAATGCGCGGTCTTGGCGCCTTCCGCCGGGAGCGTCTGGTCGTGGTAGGATTCCGCCGTGTCGGGGTCGAGCGACAGGTTGAACTGGTCGCGCCAGCGGAACTCGAACCGCGCCCGCGACAAAGCGTCGTCGCGCATCTTGGCGGCGGGGTGCCCCTTGGCGAGGTCGGCGGCGTGGGCGGCAAGCTTGTAGGTCACCACGCCGACCTTCACGTCGTCGCGGTCGGGCAGGCCCAGATGCTCCTTGGGCGTGACGTAGCAGAGCATTGCCGTGCCGTACCAGCCGATCATCGCCGCGCCGATGCCGCTGGTGATATGGTCGTAGCCCGGCGCGATGTCCGTCGTCAGCGGCCCGAGCGTGTAGAAGGGCGCCTCGCCACACGCCTCCAGCTGCTTGTCCATATTCTGCTTGATCTTGTGCATCGGCACATGGCCGGGGCCCTCGATCATGACCTGCACGTCCTGCTCCCAGGCGCGCTTGGTCAGCTCGCCCAGCGTGTAGAGCTCGGCGAACTGCGCCTCGTCATTGGCGTCGGCGATCGCACCGGGACGCAGGCCGTCGCCCAGCGAATAGGCGATGTCATAGGCCTTCATGATCTCGGTGATCTCGTCGAAGCGTTCGTAGAGGAACGACTCCTTGTGATGCGCCAGGCACCATTTCGCCATGATCGAGCCGCCGCGCGACACGATGCCGGTCACGCGCTTGGCGGTCAGCGGGATGTACGGCAGGCGCACGCCCGCATGGATGGTGAAATAGTCGACGCCCTGCTCGGCCTGTTCGATCAGCGTGTCGCGGAAGATCTCCCAGGTCAGCTCCTCGGCGATGCCGCCGACCTTTTCCAGCGCCTGATAGATGGGGACCGTGCCGATCGGCACCGGCGAGTTGCGGATGATCCATTCGCGCGTGTCGTGGATGTTGCGCCCCGTCGACAGGTCCATCACCGTGTCCGCGCCCCAGCGGATCGACCAGACCAGCTTGTCGACTTCGGACGCGACGTTAGAGGCGACCGCCGAATTGCCGATATTGGCGTTGATCTTGACCAGGAAGTTGCGGCCGATCGCCATCGGCTCGGATTCGGGGTGGTTGATATTGTTGGGGATGATCGCCCGGCCGCGCGCCACTTCGTCGCGGACGAATTCGGGCGTCACGTAATCGGGGATGCTCGCGCCGAAGCTCTCGCCGTCGCGGACATACTCCTTCAGCATCTCGCGGCCCAGATTCTCGCGGGTCGCGACATATTCCATTTCGGGCGTGATGATGCCGCGACGGGCATAGTGCATCTGGCTGACGTTCATGCCGGGCTTGGCCCGCAGCGGACGGTTCAGCCCGGTGCGCGGGAATTGCGGAACGCCGCCCGACCGGTCGGGGCCGAGCTGGCCGTTGTCCTCGGGGCGGATCTCGCGGCCGTCATAGGCCTCGACATCGCCGCGCGCCTCGATCCAGTTGCGGCGGATTTGCGGCAGGCCCGCCATGATGTCGATGCGAGCATTCGGGTCGGTATACGCGCCGCTGGTGTCATACACGCGCAAGGGCGGCTCGCCCGAGGACGGATCGAGATGGATTTCGCGCATCGCGACATTCAGCGGGCCGACGTGAATCTTCTTCGAGCCACGGATCGGGCCGGTGGTCACGCCAATCTCGGCCTTTGCGGGGATATCTGCCATAGTCGTCCACTCCATGCGGAGGAAACGGACCATGAGAGACGGGGCCGCTCCCTCCCTACGCCGGTGTCAGCCGGATCAGGTTCAGCGGGTCGGGGGCTCTTGCCCCCCTCTCAAGCGCAGGCCAGCGCTCCCCCGGGGATGGACCATCCATAATCGGTTTTTCGGCGGATAAGAAGGGCTTTCCCCTCAGATCGCTCACACTGCGGCGCTTCGTGCATAAAAAAAGCCCCGGATCGGCCAGGGGACTAGCGACCGATCCGGGGCAAAGGACCCTTGGGAGGGAGAGGGTTATCCGCTGGCGGCGCTGGTGCGGACGTTGCCGTTTAGGCCGCCGGGGAAGAAGCCGCCGCCGGTGACCGCCGTCTTGTTGAGATACACGACGTTCAGCACCTGGCCGGGGGTGCGGACAAAGGCGATGGCGTTGGAGTCGGCGGGAACGATATTCGCCACCTGTGCGCCGTTCACGGTCGCGACGATGCCCTGATCGAGATCGGTCGATCCGTCCAGGCTGTCGCGCGCGTCGGAGATCGCCCCTGCGGCGGCGATCAGCGCCCCGCTGGGGATCTGCGACGAACTGGTGAGCGGCAACGGGCTGGAGATGGGCGTCGTGGTGCTCACGCCCTTGCGGTACAGGGTCGTGCGGACCAGACCCGCATGATAGGCCTCGGCCGCGTGGATGCCTGCCGCCGCCTCGATATAGGTCTTGTTGGTCAGCAGGGAAACGCCGCCCATATAGGCGGTGACACCGACATCCTCGAACAGGAATGCGCCGAGCAGGAAGGCTTCGTCCGACGCATAGGGGTCGAAGGTCGCGCTGTCGCCGACCACTTTGGCCGCTCGTGCCGCCGCCGTGAAGGCGCCATTGGCATCGCCCGACAGGTTGATCGAAGGCTGTGCGACCGCCGCGCTGCCCAGTGCGTTGCGCAGGAAGGTGACGTGCGCGATCTCGTCATAGGCGATCTCCCGCGCATATTGCGCGACGATCGGGTCCTGGAACTGGACCTGACGCGGCTGACCGGCGCCACCCGAGGCACTAGTGTTGATCGCCACCGACCCTTGCGTGCCCGTGCCGCTGAGCAGCGACGAGGACAGGCCCGTGCCGAATGCGGCATAGCTGTAGAATTGCGCTTCCAGATATTCGAGCTGGAGCGCGAAGTTCAGTACATCGGCATCGGTGACCGATCCGGTCGCGCTGGCGGTCGGCGTCGGCGTCGGCACGACGATCACATTGTCATCGTCGCTGTTGCAGGCCCCCAGCATCGCCAGGCCGCCCACGGCACCCGCCCCGGCGGCCATGCGCATGAAACGGCGACGTTCGGTCCGGCGCTTGGCCGAAGCCTCTTCGATCACATCGAGAATGAAGCGTTCTTCGCTCATGATGAAAAATCCTCTCCAGAGGAGGAAAAAGGGAATTAGTTGGCGGTGCTGGCGCGTAGGGTGCCGTTGACACCGTTCGGGAAGAACCCGCCCAGCGTGGCCGCCGCCTTGTTCAGATAGACGATGTTGAGCACCTGGCCCGGCGTCCGGCTGAAGGCGATGCCGCTCGTGTCGAGCGGCACGATGTTGGACACCAACTGCCCGTTCACCGTGGTCTGCGCGATTCCCTCGTCGAGCTTGGTCGAGCCGTCCACGCTGTCCCGCAGGGCGGAGATCTTGCCAGCCGCGTCGATCAGGCCCGACTGCGGATTGGTCGGGTCATAGCCCCGGCCGTACAGCGTCGTGCGCACGATCGCGGCGTGATAGGCCTCGACCGCCAGGATGCCGGCGGCGGCCTGGAGGAAGGTCTTGCTGCTGATCAGCGGCGAGGCGCCCTTATAGGCGGTCACGCCGACATCCTCGAAGATATAGGCGCCGAGCAGGAACGCATTGGGCGAGCTATAGGGGTTGAAGGTGCCGCTGGTGATGACACCCGCCGCCAGCGCCGCCGCCGTGAACGGGCCATTGGCATCACCCGAAATGTTGATCGCGGGCTGTGCCACCGCCGCACTGCCGAGTGCGGTGCGCAGGAAGGCGACATGGGCCGCTTCGTCCGCCGCGATCTCGCGCGCATAGGCCTGAACGATCCGGTCGTCGCCGAACGCGACCTGCTGTCCGCCGGTCACTGCGCCTTGCGTACCGGTGCCGGTCAGCTGGTTGGCGGGAAGGCCCGTGCCATTGGCCGCATAGGCATAGAATTGCGCTTCGAGATATTCGAGATTCAGCGCGAAATTCAGGATGTCGGTGTCGGTGATCGTGGACTGCGCCCCGGCCTTGCTGGTCAGGCTGAAGGCGGTGACACCCGCCGCCGCCGCACCAAAGGCCGTTTTGAAGAAGTCACGCCGGTGGTTACGGCGTTCGGCTCGCGCATCAAAGGCGTCGAGCAACTGTTCGCTTTCGGTCATCATGCTCCTCCCGGTCAGGAACCATGAAGAGCCCTTGTGTCGCCATGTAAACGACAGAAAAACTCTTCACAGGGCGGAGCCGAAGACTTTTATTGCTAAATCCCGACCCTACCGAACAATCAAACGTCACGATCCGGAAAAGGACGCATAAAATTAATCAGAATTATCTTTACCGGTCCACTACGAGGCGAAACGTTCACGGCGCGAGCCGAACCGATTGCGCTTCCGCCAGATAAACCGAGAAAAGCTGGTCGGGGTCGGTCCATTCGGCCACCGGAGTCCAACCACCGGCACGCAACAGGATCTTGGCATCGCGCGGGCCATATTTGTGGCTGTTCTCGGTATGGATCGTCTCCCCCGCCGTCATGGCGAAGGGGCGCCCCTCGATGGTGAAGTCGACGTCACGGGTTGCCGCCAGGTGCATCTCGATCCGCGAGCGATCGTCATTCCACACCGCGCGGTGGCGGAAGGCCTCGACCGGGATGGTGCCGTCCAGCTCGCGATTAATCCGGTCGAGCAGGTTGCGGTTGAACGCCGCCGTCACGCCCTGCGCATCGTCATAGGCCGGAACCAGCACGTCGCTAGACTTGGCCCGGTCCATGCCGATCAGCAGCATCGCCCCCTCGCCCAGCGATCCGCGCATCGCGCGCAGCAGGTCGGTCGCCATGGCGGGTGTCATGTTGCCGATGGTCGAGCCCGGAAAGAAACCCAGCTTGGGCGCATTCGCCACCATCGCAGGCAGCGCCAGCGGACGCATGAAGTCGCCCTCCAGCGGATGGATGGGCAGATCGGGGAACGCCTGTTGCAGGGCGCGCGCGGAGTCGCGCAGGAAATCACCCGAAATGTCGATCGGCACATAGGCCAACGGCTCGACACAGCGCAGCAGCACCGGCGTCTTGGTCGAGGAGCCCGATCCGAACTCGACGACCGCGCGGCCCTTGCCCACATGCGCTACCAGGTCGGGACACATGGTCTTCAGGATCGCTGTCTCGGTCCGGGTCGGATAATATTCGGGCAGGTCGGTGATCGCCTCGAACAGCTCGGACCCCTTGCGGTCGTAGAACCAGCGCGCAGGGATGGCACGCGGGGAACGCTCCAGCCCGGCCAGGACGTCGGCGCGGAAGGCTGGGTCGGCCAGCGACATCTGGCCGTCCTCGATCTCGGGCTTCAACATGACGGAAGATCCTTTGCCAGACGGACGCCGGTGAATTGCCAGCGTTGATGGGGGTAGAAGAAGTTGCGGTAACAGGCGCGGGCGTGGCCGCGGGGCGTGGCGCAGCTGCCGCCGCGCAGCACGAACTGCCCGTTCATGAACTTGCCATTATATTCGCCGACCGCGCCCTCGACCGGGTGGAAGCCGGGATAGGGACGATAGGCACTGCCGGTCCATTCCCAGACATCGCCAAAAAAGGCCGGGCCGCCGGGCGAGGGGCGCGGCTCGATCGCGCCCGCGCCGTCAAGCTGGTTGCCGCCGCTTGCGTCATGCGCGGCGGCGGCGGCTTCCCACTCGAATTCGCTCGGCAACCGTGCCCCCGCCCAGGTCGCAAAGGCATCGGCCTCATAGAAACTGACATGGGTAACCGGTGCGGCGGGGTCGATCGCGCGACGACCATCCAGCCCGAACCGGGTCCAGCCGCCATCGCGCTCTTCCCAATAAAGCGGCGCGGCGATCCCTTCGCCCTTTACCCACGCCCAGCCATCGGACAGCCAGAGCCGGGGATCGCGATAGCCGCCATCCTCGATGAAGGTCGTCCACTCGGCATTGGTGACGGTGCGGTCGGCCAGGGCATGGGGATGGAGCAGCGCCGGGTGACGCGGCCCTTCGCAATCGAAGGCAAAGCCCTGTCCGTCATGGCCGACCTCGACGATCCCGGCACGCCCCTCGATCCAGCCGATCGGACCCGGCATCGCGACCGGCGCCTTGGGCTCGGGCGCGAAAAGCGCAGGCTCCAGCGGATTCTCGGAAAAGAGGTGGAGGATGTCGGTGACGAACAGCTCCTGATGCTGCTCCTCATGGTGACAGCCCAACGCAACCAGCTCGCGTGCAGCCTCGGGCAGATCGGGCAGCGCGGCAAGCAGGGCGGAATCGACATGCGCCCGATACGCCCGCACCTCGTCCAGCGTCGGCCGGGTGATCATGCCCCGGCGATGGCGGGCGTGGCGCTTGCCCTCCGCCTCGTAATAGCTGTTGAACAGGAACGGAAAACGCGGGTCGTGCAGTGTATAGCCCGGGACGTGATCGCGCAGCACGAAGGTCTCGAAGAACCATGTCGTGTGCGCCATGTGCCATTTTGCGGGCGACGCATCCGGCATGGACTGGACGCTGGCATCGGCATCCGACAAAGGCTCGGCCAATGCCAGGGTCAGCGCGCGAACCGCCTGGTAGCGGGATGCGAGATGGTCGGCAGGCGTCGAGGCCGCCGTCGGGTACGGAAGGAGGGTCGGCATTGGGCGCTCCCCGGATAATGGGGAGGCCGGTCGGCCCTTTACCGTCCCATGCGCGCCCCTCCTGGAACCCAAAGAACGTCCGATGCGCCGTTTTGGTTCACCGCCCGCGCGGCGACAAAAAGCCAGTCGGACAGTCGGTTGAGATAGGCCAGCGCGGGCGGGTTGATCGCCTCCTGCTCACCCAGCGCCACGGTCGCGCGCTCGGCGCGGCGGGTGATGGCGCGGGCCAGGTGCAGATGCGCCGCCGCCGGGCTGCCGCCGGGCAGGATGAAGCTGGTCAACGGCGACAGGGCGGCGTTCATCGCGTCGATTTCCGCCTCCAGCCGCCGGACCTGTTCGCCCACGATGCGCAGCGCCCCCTCGACATCGCCGGGCGTGGCGAGGTCGGCGCCCAGATCGAACAGGTCGTTCTGGATCATGGTCAGTTGCGCGGCCAGCGGCCCGTCGACCGACAGCAGGGCGACGCCGATCGCGCTGTTCGCTTCGTCTACCTCGCCGATCGCGACCATGCGCGAATCCGCCTTGGACCGGCGCGATCCGTCGACCAGCCCAGTCGTGCCCTCGTCACCCGTACGGGTGTAGATTTTCGTCAGCTTGACCAAGGGATCAGGTCCGCCCCGCCATGAACAGGAGGAGCACGACGACGGTGATCGCCAGCGCCTGGAAGAAGATGCGCTGCTGCATCATCCGGTTCGATTTCAGCTGCGACGCGGTCGGCCCTTCGCCCTTCGCCTCGGCGGTCGCTTCCTGTAGGAAGGTGATGATGCCGCGCACCAGCGCGACAAGGGTGGCGAGCATCGCCGCGATCAGCAGGATCACGAGAAAAGTGGTCATGGCCGAGAGCTTACGCCTCCCCCAGCCGAAATCCAGCAGGAAGCATATTGCGCCGCAGCGCGTCCGCCAGCGCACGGCCATCCGCGCCGCCCTCGCGCATCGCCGCCAGCGCGGGCGCGCCGTGCCGCTTGGCCAGCCGCTGGCCGTCCGCCCCGACGATCAGCGGATGGTGGTGATACAGCGGCGTCGGCAGGCCGAGCAGCGCCTGGAGCAGCCGGTGGACATGCGTCGCCGCGAACAGGTCGAGCCCCCGTACCACGTCCGTCACCCCCTGCGCGGCATCGTCGACCGTGGCGGCCAGATGATAGCTGGCGGGCGCATCCTTACGCGCCAGGATGACGTCGCCGTGCGAGAGCGGATCGGCGAGGACGTCGCCCGCCTGTTCGTCCTGCCAGTGCAGCGCCCCCACCCGCTCGACAGCCCGCGCCATGTCGATGCGCCAGCCATGCGGTTCGCCCATTCGTGCGGCCCGCTCCGCCGCCGAACGGTGACGACAGGTGCCGGGATAGACCGCCTCCGGGCCATGCGGCGCGGACAGGCTGGCGGCGATTTCGGCCCGCGTGCAGAAACAGGGATAGAGCAGGTCGGCCAGCCGCGCTTGCGCTGTCGCGTACAGGTCCAGCCGCTGCGACTGGAAGGACAGGTCATCCCATTCCAGCCCCAGCCATTCCAGGTCGCGCAAGATGGTGTCGACATGCTCGGCCCGACTGCGCGTGCCGTCGATATCCTCGATCCGAAGCAGGAAGCGCCCGCCCCCTACTCGCGCCAGATCATAAGCGCGCACCGCCGACAGCGCATGGCCGAGATGCAGCCGCCCGGTCGGGCTGGGCGCGAAACGCGTGGCGCGTGGCGTTCCGCTCATCGCGCGCACTCTTGACCGCGATTCCGATCCCATGCTGTCATAGCGTGCAGTGTCATAGCCTTGTCACGCCGTTGCGCGAATAGGCGCATCGTACCACGAAGGGAGGAGCTGTGTTTCATCCCGACCTGATCCGACACCCGGACTCCTGTCCGGCACTTGTGCTCAATGCGGATTATACGCCGCTGTCCTATTACCCGCTGTCGGTCTGGC
This sequence comes from uncultured Sphingomonas sp., assembly GCA_913777475.1. Classification (GTDB taxonomy): domain Bacteria; phylum Pseudomonadota; class Alphaproteobacteria; order Sphingomonadales; family Sphingomonadaceae; genus Sphingomonas. The sequence goes on from CAJYRW010000016.1 coordinate 17,751, forward strand.
CCTGGCAGACCGCGGTGAAGGCCGTGTTCCTCGACCGGGTGGATATCGTCGCCCATTATGAGCGCGAGGTGCGCAGCCCGACCGCGAAGGTCAAGCTGCCCTCGGTCATCGCGCTCAAGCAATTCGTGAAGCCGTCGCAATTCCCGGCCTTCACCCGCTTCAACCTGTTCCTGCGCGACCGCTTCTCCTGCCAATATTGCGGATCGCATCGCGACCTGACCTTCGACCATGTCATCCCGCGCGCGCAAGGCGGGCGGACGACCTGGGAGAATGTCGTCACCGCCTGCGCCCCCTGCAACCTGAAGAAGGGCGGGCGCACCCCGCGCCAGGCCGCGATGCCGCTGCATATCGAGCCGATCCGCCCGACCAATTGGCACCTCCAGGAACATGGCCGCAGCTTCCCGCCCAATTATCTGCATGAAACATGGCACGACTGGCTGTATTGGGACGTTGAGCTGGAAGCGTAACGAAGCCGGGAGTGTCGCATGCGTGGATGGGCCAAGGGCCTTGTTAGCCTGGGGTTGATGGCGTCGGTCGCCACCACCGCCGCCTGCGGCAAGAAGGAAGAAAAGCGCGCCGAGGCGGACCAGGCCGCCGCCAAGGCGGGCTTCGTACCGCCGTCGGTCACCAGCCGCGTCGACTTCGGCAGCATGATGGCGCGCCGTTTCCGCGAGCTGGACCGCGACGGTAACGACATCATCACCGCCGACGAAATGCCCACCGCCAACTCACGCCTGTGGGAGCTCGACCGCAACAAGGACGGCGAGATCACCGAGAGCGAGTTCTTCGAGGGGATGCTCGCGCGGTTCGACCGGATGGACCTGAACCGCGACGGCACGGTGACCTCGGAAGAACGCGAAGCCTCGCGGACGGAGCGGCCTGCGACTCCGACCAATCCGGTCGCGACGGGGGCCGGCGCGCCGGGGAATGCCAGCTGAGAAGAACCAGTATCTCGTAGGCACAGTCTGATACTTGGGAGGCTTGGGCGATGAGGCTACGTGGATCGGTGGGACTGGGCGGTCGTAATTGGAAGCCCGACGTCATTCGTATTCAACGCCTTCTAGACCAAGCGGGCGTTTCGCCTGGACCGCCGGATGGTCGCTGCGGCCGGCTGACAATGCAGGCGATCGAACGGTTTCAGCAGCACTTCATGCGCAAGCCCGACGGGCGGGTCGACGTGAACGGCCCGACCTTTTGAAAGCTGCAATCCCCTGTAGCCCATGCGGCCGCGCCACGATCGCCTCAAACCCAACCATCGCCAACGGCACCCAAGCGAAATTCACCGCATCCCGCGACGGCTGCAAGCCCCCCTTTGCAAACACGTCGAAAACCGGCTCACACCCCGCTGCAAGCGCCAACATTGATTACACCGCAGAACCGAAAGGCTCCGGGTTATTGGGCAACGCGTACACCACTGCCGTCCCCGAGCGCCGTCAATCGGGGCCTTACCTGTCCGACGTCACAACAGATGGAGGCCTTGTTTGGAGATCCGCACGAAAAACGCGTTAAAGATCGTTTGATAACGGGCTCGGTCGGACCGATGCGCGTGACGGGACATCGTGCAGCATTGGAGAGCCTCAGCACCATGTTTGCCAAGGTCAAACGCGACCTACCCGATCTATATGGATTGATCGCGTCCTGGGGCATGTACAACCTACGCAATATCCGAGGCAGAAATTGCTATTCCAACCATAGTTGGGGAACGGCGATCGATCTGATCGTAGACGGATTGGCTATCCATTTGGGTGAGACGCAGTCCTGCAAGGGAGTTGACGCTCTGGTACCGTATTTCAACGAAGCCGGCTGGTATTGGGGTGGTGGCTATCGCAAGCGAAAAGACTGCATGCACTTTGAATGCGGCCTGCAATTGGCTCGGAGCTTTGGGCGATGAAGCGCTTTTGCAAAAGCATGAATGCCATGCTGACGATGTCAGGCCTGACCCTGCTATCCGCTACGGCCTGCTCCGCGCAACCAGCCGCCGTAACTGGCAAGACGCCCTGTACTATAGCTAGGCCCACCATCACGCGCGCCGCTCCCACCCGCTGGCTGGGCGCATGTTCGCAAGGCAGGGCCGAAGGAATCGGTGTTCTACGCATCGGGACCGGCGAACCCTATGAATTTTTTTTGGGGGAAGTTCGCGCCGGTCGCCCAGTTCGCGGCCTGATCAAGGCGATCAATGGATGGTATCCCGTCGCGCGTTTCGATGCCCGCATGACGGCCGTCAATCCGCGATCGTGGGACCCTCGGCAAGCCCATGATCTTTATGTCTTGGCGGTAGAATCCGCTGAAGCGACCGGACGACGCTTCGCGACAGCGGGCAATCTGGGTTCCGCTCGCTATTATCAACGATTAGCGCGACAAATCGCCGAAGGCGAAGCGGAATAAGCGACTCAGCGGCCAACGCCGTCTGCTACGCGTCGCCGAGGGAAATACGAATCCGGCAATTTTCAGCTTCAGTTTCGCTTGAATATTATACGAATATTGCATTTTTCTGCGGTTGACGCCCGGCCTATTGCGTTGCAGCAATGGCGCCCATGACGACCCTGCCTCCCATCGCCAACAATGCCGACATCCGCTTTCTGGGCGCCCAACTGGGTGACGTGATCCGCCGCTATGGCGGCGACGCGTTGTTCGAGGCGACGGAGGCGATCCGCCGTGCCTCGGTCGATCGCTATCGCGGGCTGGGTGAGGACGGGTCGGTCGACCTGCAACTGGAGAAACTGGCGCTCGACGAGACGCTGGATTTCGTGCGCGGCTTCATGCTGTTCTCGATGCTCGCCAACCTCGCCGAGGATCGCCAGGGCATTGCGCGCGAGCCCGCCGCCGATATCGCCGATGTGCTGGAAACGCTGAAGGGCCAGGGCATCGACCGCGACGCGGCGATGGAGCTGCTCGGCCGGGCGCTGGTCGTGCCGGTGCTGACCGCGCATCCGACCGAGGTGCGGCGCAAGAGCATGATCGACCACCGCAACCGCATTGCCGAGTTGCTGACGATGCGTGATGCGGGGCGCGACGTGACGCCCGACGGCGACGATGTGGAAGCAGCGATCGGCCGCCAGATCGCGCTTCTCTGGCAGACCCGCGTGCTGCGCCGCGAGCGGCTGTACGTCACCGACGAGGTGGAGACGGCGCTGTCCTATTTGCGCGATGTGTTCCTGCCGGTGCTGCCCGCCCTCTACCAGCGTTGGGACAAGGCGTTCGGGGCGCGCGTGCCCGCCTTCCTGCGCCCCGGTTCATGGATCGGCGGCGACCGCGACGGCAATCCCTTCGTCACCGCCGAGTCGCTGACCAACGCGCTGGCGCAAGCCGCCGACGCGGTGCTGACCCATTATTGCAAGGCGGTGCACGCGCTGGGCGCCGAGCTGTCCATCTCGACCGAACATGCCGAGGTCGATGACGGCGTCCGGGCACTGGCCGATGCCAGCGGCGACGAAGCGCTCAGCCGCGCGGACGAGCCCTATCGCCGGGCGCTGTCGGGCATCTATGCCCGTCTGGCCGCGACGCATGAGAAGCTGACCGGCAAGACCTCGCCCCGCCCCGGTCGCCTGACCGGCGAGCCCTATGCCGATCCCAAGGGCTTGCGTTCCGATCTGGTCGCGATCGCGCGCGGGCTGGCAACGCAGGGCGACGGCGCGCTGGCGAGCGGTGGGGCGCTGGGCCGCCTAATCCGGGCGGTCGAAACCTTCGGCTTCCACTTGGCCACGCTCGACCTGCGGCAAAATTCGGCGGTGCATGAGCGCGTCGTCGCCGAGCTGTTGAAGGTGGCAGGCGTCGAGCCCGACTATCTGGCGCTGGACGAAGAGGCCCGTGTCGCGCTGCTCCGGCGCGAGCTGGCCAATGCCCGGCCGCTGTTCAGCCATTATGCGGACTATTCGGACGAGACCCGCTCCGAACTCGCCATCGTCCAGGCCGCCGCCGATGCCCACGCGACCTACGGCCCGAAGTGCATCACCAACTATATCGTCTCGATGGGCAAGTCGGTGTCCGACCTGCTCGAAATCAACCTGATGCTGAAGGAATTCGGCCTCTATCGTCCCGGTGAGCCTGCCACCGCCGCGATCATGGCGGTGCCGTTGTTCGAGACGATCGAGGATCTGGAGGCCGGGCCCGAGATCATGCGCGCCTATTTCGCACTGCCGGAGATCGCCGCGATCGTCCGGACGCGCGGACATCAGGAAGTGATGATCGGCTATTCGGACTCGAACAAGGATGGCGGCTATCTGACCTCCACCTGGTCGCTGTCCAAGGCGTCGAGCGCCTTCCGCCCGGTGTTCGACGAAGCGAGCGTGCGGATGCAGCTATTTCACGGGCGCGGCGGTGCGGTGGGGCGCGGCGGCGGCAGCGCCTTCGCTGCGATCCGCGCCCAGCCGCACGATACGGTGCAGGGCCGCATCCGTATCACCGAACAGGGCGAGGTGATCGCGGGTAAATACGGCACCCGCGACTCCGCGCTCGGCAATCTGGAGGCGATGGCCTCGGCCACGCTGCTCGCCAGCCTGGAGCCCGACCGGCTGTCTGCGGCGGACAATGCCCGCTTCACCGCCGCGATGGAGCAGCTGTCGGCAACCGCCTTCACCACCTATCGCGGGCTGGTCTATGGTACCGAGGGCTTCCGCACCTTCTTCCGCCAGATGACCCCGATCGCCGAGATTGCGGGCCTGAAGATCGGCAGTCGCCCGGCCAGCCGCAAGAAGTCCGACGCGATCGAGGATCTGCGTGCCATTCCCTGGGTGTTCAGTTGGGCGCAGGCGCGGGTGATGCTGCCCGGCTGGTACGGCGTCGGCACCGCCATCGCACAGTTCGAGGACAAGGCGCTGCTCGGCGAGATGGCGAAGAATTGGCCTTTCTTCGCCGCGACGCTGGCGAATATGGAGATGGTGCTCGCCAAGTCCGACATCGGCATCGCGCGACGCTATGCCGGGCTGGTCGAGGACGAGGGCCTTCGCGACGCGATCTTCGGGCGCATCCATGACGGCTGGCACCGCGCGCGCGACGGGTTGCTGGGCGTGACGGGGCAGACGCGATTGCTGTCCGACAATCCGGCGCTGGAGGCGTCGATCCGCCTGCGCCTGCCCTATATCGAGCCGCTGAACCTGCTCCAGATCGAGCTGATGAAGCGCCACCGTGCGGGCGAGAGCGATCCGCGCATCGGCGAGGGCATCCTGTTGTCGATCAACGGCATCGCCACCGCGTTGCGCAACAGCGGGTAAAGCCGGTGGCGGATTTCGTCGTGCATTACGAAGGCGACCTGCGCTGTCACGTCGCCCATCCCGACAATGGCGCGGTGCTGGTCATGGACGCGTCAAAGGAGCTGGGCGGACCGGGCGAGAATTTCTCGCCGAGCGACCTGTTGTCGGTGTCGCTGGGCGGCTGCGTGCTCAGCATCATGGCGATGGCGGCCCGCGTCGCCGGGCTGGAACTGGCGGGTGCGACGGCGACGGTGACCAAGCAGATGGGCAACGCGCCGCGCCGGATCACCACGCTGGGCGTGACGGTCCGGGTGCCGGGGCAGTATGACGCGGCCCAGCGCAAAAGGCTGGAAGCGGCGGCGGCGGCCTGCCCGGTCCATGCGGTGCTGGGCATCGATGCGCCGATCGCCATTGTGTGGGACGAGAGGTAAAATCCTCCCCGGCACGGGGAGGTGGCAGACCGCAGGCCTGTCGGAGGAGGGCTTCGACAGAGGCCACCCCTCGCCGCACGCCCCCTCCACCATGCTACGCATGGTCCCCCTCCCCGTACCGGGGAGGATGATGTCCTACCGCCCCTTCTGCCGCGCCTCCTGCGCCGTGAAGCCCTCGACCATCGCGCGGAAGGTCGCTTCGGCCACATCGGGGCTCAGCCCCTGCTTCGCGGCCTTTTCCCGGATACGCATCAGGATTTGCCGAATCCGCGCATCGTCCCGGACTGTCGCGGCGGAGGTCTTGAACCGCCCGGCCTGCGCAACGTAGCGCGACCGCTCGGCCATCAGGCGCAGGATCTGGTCGTCGATCCGGTCGATGTTAGTGCGCACTTCGTCCAGAGTCCGGCAGCAGGGCGTGGCCGGTGCCTCTGCCGGGGCGGGCGCGGACAGCAGGATGGCGAGAAGCGTGGAGCAAGCGGGCAACAGACGCATCCGGAATCTCCGACACGGGACTTATATCCGGTCCGGTACGGCCGCATTTCTCCCTCCGCCAGTGACATAGCCGTCACGTTGGGGTGATCCGCCTCACCCCGCCCGGTCGCGCTCGGCTTGTTGCATCACGGCCGCCATCGCCCTGTCCACAGCCGCGTCCGATGCCGCCAGCCCGGCGATCACGCCGCGCCGGTTGGGTTCGGGGTGGTGCTGGGCGATCTTCCACACCCCCTCCAGCCGGGCGACGCGCAGGGTCAGGCCGACGATGCCGCGCTGCAAGCCTTGGATGAAATCCGCAGGCGCATCGTCGATCGACCAGGGTTCGACCTGTCCGGCTTCCTTCGCGTCCGTCAGCCGGGCGAGGTGAGCTACCAGCCAGTCGGGATCGTGCGTGACGGACAGGCTTCCATGCGCCTGAACCGCGACGTAATTCCAGGTCGGCACGACCTTCCCATGCTCGCGCTTGGTCGGATACCAGCCGGGATGGACATAGGCATGCGGCCCCTGAAAGATCGCCAGCGCCGCGCAACCGCCCTCGGCCAACCGCCAGAGCGGATTGGCGCGCGCGACATGGCCCTCCAGCACCCAGCCATCGCCTTGTCGCGTCGCGATCATCGGCAGCGACACCGCTTCGGGCACGCCGTCTCGCACCACGACCAGCGAGGCGAGGCCGATCGTCGCCACGGCGTCCAGCAGCACGTCTTCGCGGGTCTCGACAAAGGCGCGCGGCGGATAGCTCATGCGAGCGCCAGTGTCGGCTCGCCGCGTTCGTGCGCGAGCAGCCATTGCTTCACCGCAAGTCCGCCCGCAAAGCCGGTCAGCGTCCCGTTCGCCCCGATCACCCTGTGACAAGGCGTGACGATCGACAGCGGGTTGCGCCCGTTCGCCGCCCCTACCGCGCGCGATGCGCCCGGCCGCCCGATCGCGGTGGCGAGCGCGGCGTAGCTGCGCGTCTCACCGTAAGGAATGGCGCCCAGGCCGGTCCACACCGCCTTCTGGAAATCGGTGCCGACGGGATCGAGCGGCAGGTCGAATGCGCGTCGCTCTCCCGCGAAATACTCGGTCAGCTGGCGCACCGCCTCCGTCAGGATCGCATGCGCCGGATTGCCCTGTCGTTCAGGCAACGTCACCCGCCCTTCCCGCTCCTCGGCCCACAGGACGGCACGCAGGCCCTGTTCGCTCGCCACGAGGGTCAATTCGCCCACCGGCGAGCCCATGGTGCATTCGCTCAACATGGCCGCGACCTTAGCGCAGGAACGCGCCCGATGCGTCCCGCTTCTTGCGGTCAAACCCGAAAGGGTGCGGCGATCTCGGGCGTGACGCGCAGCAGACGGCCTGTGGCGCGGTCGATCAGCGCCCAGGTCGTCACCGCCTCCACCTTCACCCGGCCTTCCGCATCCAGAAAGCGAACATGCCGGTCGAAGCGCGCGCCCTTGGGCGGGTCCGGCACCCAGGTTTCGGCGGTCACCGTCTCGCCCGCCACGACATTGCCGCGATAGTCGATCTCGTGCCGGGTCACGACCCAGATATGGGCGGCGGCATGTTCGGGCGGCACGACGGATTCCCAATGCGCACCCGCAATCGCCTGAATCCACTGGACCCAGACGGCGTTGTTCACATGGCCCAGCTCGTCGATATGCTCCGGCCCGGCGGTAAAGGTCATGGTGAAGCGGCTCATGCCTGTTCGTCCGATTCCCTGTATCGCAACCACAGCGCGCGGACGCCCCAGCCGATCGTGGCGGCGACCATCACCAGCCCCGCCGCCATCAGGATGTGCGGCAGCGTCGGGCGATAGCGCGCGGCGAGTTCGTGAAACGCCTCGCCGAACAGATAACCGATGCCGGTGAAGATCGCTGCCCAGCACAAGGCGGATGCGGCATTGACCGCGACGAACAGCCGGGTCGACACATGGCTGGTGCCCAGCGCCACCGGGCTGATCGTGCGCAGGCCGTAGAGGAAGCGGAAGGCGAAGATGAAGCCGACCGGATAACGCTCCATGAGCTTCGTGACGCGCGTATAGACACGCCGCTTGCGCAACTTGCCCACCCAGCGCCCGTCGCGTGCGCGGCGGCCGATGGTGAAGAAGACCTGATCCGCCAGGAACGACCCGATCGCCGCGGCCAGGAAGGCGGCGGGCCAGCCGATCAGCCCCTGATGCGACAGGATGCCGCCGGTCACGACCGCCGTCTCGCCCTCCAGCCCGGCGCCGAGTGCGATGGCCGCCACGCCGTAGCGCGCGACGATCGCCTCTATGCTCAGGATTCGACTCCCATCTGCCACAGGATGAAGGCATGCTCCTCCGCGCCTTCGCGCAAGGACTCGAACCGGCCCGACTTGCCGCCATGGCCTGCGCCCATATTGGTCTTGAGCAGCAGCAGATTGTCGTCGGTCTTGGTCGCGCGCAGGCGGGCGGCCCATTTGGCGGGCTCCCAATAGGTGACGCGCGGATCGTTCAGCCCGCCCGAAATGAACATCGGCGGATAGGCTTGCGGCCGGACATTGTCATAGGGGCTGTAGCTGCGGATCAGCTCGAACGCGTGTGCGTCCTCGATCGGGTTGCCCCATTCGGGCCACTCGCCCGGCGTCAGCGGCAGTTCGGCGTCCAGCATCGTGTTGAGCACATCGACGAACGGCACGTCGGCGATCACCGCGCCCCAGAGTTCGGGGTCCGAATTGACCACCGCGCCCATCAGCTCACCACCCGCCGAGCGGCCTGCGATGGCGATGCTCCCGGCCTTGGTCCAACCGCCCTCGATCAGCCCCTTCGCCACGTCGACGAAATCGTGGAACGTGTTGGTCCGCTTCTCCAGCTTGCCGTCCAGATACCATTGCTGGCCCAGATCGTCGCCGCCGCGGATATGCGCGATGGCATAGGCGAAACCGCGATCGAGCAGGCTCATGCGCCCCGTCGAAAAGCCCGGCGGGATCGCATAGCCATACGCACCGTACGCGTACAAAAACAGCTTGCCCGATCCATCGCGCGGAAAGTCCTTCGGGTAGACGATCGACACCGGCACCATCGTCCCGTCGCGGGCAGGAATCTTCAGCCGCTCGGTCCGATACTTGTCGCCGTCATAGCCCGATGGGATTTCCTGCACCTTCAGCACGGTCAGCCCGCCGGTCGTCACGTCATAATCATAGACGGTGCCCGGCGTGACCATCGACTCATAACCGAGGCGCAGGGTCGACACGTCATATTCGGGATTGTCACCCAGCCCGGCGGTATAGCTTGCCTCGGGAAAGTCGATCCGCTGGGCCACGGTCGGCGTATCGTAGCGGTGGATGGCGATCCGGTCCAAACCGTCCTCGCGCCCCTCGACCACGAAGAAGTCCTTATAGCACTCCACCCCGGTCATGTAGAAATGCGGGTTCGGCCCGATCAGCTCCTGCCACTCGCCGGGATTGTTGATCGAGGCGGTGCACAGGCGGAACTGCGGGTCGACATCGTTGGTGTGGATGAACAGCGTGCCGTCATGCTCGTCCACATCATATTCGCGACCTTCCTTGCGGGGGGCGACCAGGATCGGTTCGGCAAAGATATTGTCGGCCGGCAGCAACCGCACCTCGCTGGTGACGTGATCGCCGGTCGCGATCACGATCCAGTTGCGCGCCGAGGTCTCGGCGACGGCGACGCGGTAACCCTCGTCATCCTCATGAAACAACTCGACATCTTCGGCGACATCGGTGCCCAGCTTGTGGAAGCGCGCATTGTCGGTACGCCACTGCGCATTCGCCACGCCGTAGAGGAAGCCGCTATCGTCTGCGACCCAGACGATCTCCGACAACATGCCGGGGATGACATCGGGCAGATGCTCAGCCGTCGTCAGATCCTTGACCCGCACCTCGAACCGTTCCGAGCCATTGTCGTCGATCGCATAGGCCAGGTAACGGCCGTTATTGCTGATCGAGAAGGCACCTAGCCGGAAATATTCCTTGCCCTCGGCCAGCGCCGGTTCGTCGAGCAGCAGCTCGTCGGGGCCGCCCGCCACGGGCTTGCGCCACCATTTGCGATATTGGCCGCCCGTCTCGAACCCGGTCCAGTAGATCCAGTCGCCATCCTTTTGCGGGACCGAGGATTCGTCCTCCTTGATCCGCCCCTTCATCTCTTCGTACAGCCGATCGATCAGCGGCTGGCGCGGGGCCATGATCTGCTCGAAATAGGCGTTCTCCGCCTCGACATAGGCGAGCACGTCCTTATCGGTGACCTCGGGGTAGGCGGGGTCCTTCAGCCAGGCATAGGGATCTTCGATTGTCGTCCCATGGATGGTGAAGCTGTGCGGACGGGTCTCGGCGACGGGGGGCGTGAGCGCGGGGCTATCGGTCATCGCCCGGATGTAGCTAGGCTTGGCCTCCGCCGGAAGGGGTGGCGGCCATGCTATTTCCACCCTTCCGCCAGCGTCCAGCGATCCCGCCAGCGCAGCACCGGCGTCTCGCCCTCCCATTCCACCGGCAGCCAGACATAGCGCCCGTCGATCGCATTTTCCGGCCGCCAGCGATCCGCCATGAAGATGAAGCGCGGTTCACCCCCCGGCCGCGCGGGCGGCAGCGGCAGGACGAAGGTGGATTGCGAATGGAAGGTGGTCTTCCGGTCCTCCTCGCTCCCGCGCACCGGATTGCCCAGCGAGCGCCACGGCCCCGTCACCTTGTCCGCGACATAGACGCGCCCCGGATTGGGCCGCCAGCCGGTAAGCCCCGAGGCGAACATGTAATAACGCCCCTTCGCCTTGAAGAGCGCGGGCGCCTCGTTCCCGCCATCGGGCAGCGCGCGGACATAATAGCCGTCATGCCGCGTCCAGTCGGGCGCCAGCCGGGCGATCTGGAGCGTCGCATTCTCTTCGGAGGCATAGATATGCCAAGCGGTGTCGCCATCGACGAAGACCGTCATGTCGCGCGCCATCTGGCCGCCGGGCATGTCCTGGGCCAGCTTGGTGTCCGATGCCTTGTCCTCAGGCGTAGCATTGGCGGGCCAGATGCCCGGATTGACCCTCCCTGCGCGCAGGAAGCGGAACGGTCCCTGCGGCCGGTCGGCGATCGCGACGCCCGCCTGCGCCGCGCCATACCCCTTGCCGCGCAGCTCCAGATGGAACCACATCACGAACTTTCGGGTGCGCGGATTATAGACGACCTTGGGCCGCTCCAGGATGCAGTCGCGCGCGATCGGGCTATTGGGATCGTCCGACACCGCCAGCGCCACACCCTCGTCGCGCCAGTTCACCAGATCGGTCGAGCTATAGGCATGGACGCCGACCTGTGCGCGATTGCCCGCGCCTCCGGCCGTCTTGTGCTCGCCATGCCACCACCAGCGTCCGCCATGGTGCAGCAGGCCGCCGCCATGCGCATTGATCACGACGCCGTTCGTGTCGTTCCACACCTCGCCGGGTCGAAAAGCGTCCGGCTTGGCGGCCCGCGCGCCGCTCCCGGCCAGCGCCGCCGCGCCTGCCCCCACCAAGATGCTCCGCCGGTCGATCATCATGCCATCCTCAACGCTGTCTCGACCCAAATCGTATATCGTCTGACAAATACATCAAGTCCCGTGAGGCTCGACGCTGTGCAACCGGAAGACTAGACCGGGCGCATTCCATTCCAGTCAGGTTGTGCCATGTCCCATTCCGCCCGCCTTGCCGCCCTTCGCGCCGAACTGGCCACTCAAGGGCTCGACGGTTTCGTCGTGCCGCTGACCGACGAGCACATGAGCGAATATGTCGGCGACTATGCACAGCGGCTGGGCTGGCTGACCGGCTTTGGCGGCTCGGCGGGGTCGGCGGTGGTGCTGACGACCAAGGCAGCGATCTTCACCGACGGGCGCTATACCCTCCAAGTGCGCGAGCAGGTATCGGGCGACGACTATGCCTATATCCCGGTGCCGCAGGACAGCGTGGCGAGCTGGCTGGGTCGCGAAACGGCGGCGGGGCAGCGGATCGGCTATGACCCATGGCTGCACACCCGCCAGCAGGTCGCCGACATGACCGCCGCGCTCGCCGACCGCGATGCCGAACTGGTCGCGGTCGCGTCCAACCCGATCGACGCGGTGTGGACCGACCGCCCCGCCCCCTCGCCCGCCGTGCTGACGGTCCAGGACGATACGGTGGCGGGCGAGAGTTCGGCCACCAAGCGCGCGCGGATCGGCGAATGGCTGGCCGAACAGCGCGCCGATGCGGTGGTGCTGTCGGCGCTCGATTCGATCGCCTGGGCGCTGAACGTGCGCGGAACCGATGTCGCGCATACGCCGGTCGCTTTGTCCTATGCGATCGTCCATGCCGATGGCGAAACCGACCTGTTCGTCGCACCCGAGAAGATCACGCCCGAGGTGCGCGCGCATCTGGGCAATGCCGTCCGGCTGCACGAGCGTTCGGCGTTCGAGGGCTATCTGACCGGCTTTGCGGGCCAGCGTGTCGTCGCCGACCCCGAGCGCGCGGTCGCCGCCATCGCGCAAGGACTGGAGGCAGGCGGGGCCAAGGTGCTGGCGCTTCGCGACCCGGTGGTGCTGACCAAGGCGATCAAGAACCCCGCCGAGGTCGCCGGTCACCGCGCCGCCTCGATCCGCGACGGCGCGGCGATGGTGCGCTTCCTGCGCTGGGTGGAAGAGGAATGCCCCAAGGGCGGCCAGACCGAACTCTCCGCCGCCGCGCGATTGCTGGCCTGTCGCGAGGCGACCGGGCTGCTGAAGGACACCAGCTTTGCGACCATCTCGGCGACCGGCGCACACGGCGCCAGCCCGCATTATCATGTCACCGAGGAGTCGAATGCGGCGATCGAATTGGGGCAGCTCTTCCTGATCGACTCGGGCGGGCAATATCAGGACGGCACCACCGACATCACCCGCGTCATGCCGATCGGCG
>CAJYRW010000017.1:0-15709 GCA_913777475.1 uncultured Sphingomonas sp.
CGGGGCTGTGCGGTGTCGTCGTCGCGGGGCTGGGGGTCGGCACCGGCCTGACCTGGGGCACCGGTTACGGCGCGGCGCGGGCGATGATCGTCGGGGTCGATGCGCCGCTGTGGTTCGGCCCGGCCAAATTCCTGGCGACGTTGTCCACCGCCGTGGCCGGGCTGCCGGGCGGCATCTTTGCGCCGTCCCTGTCGGTGGGGGCGGGGCTCGGCAACCTGCTGCGCTCGGTCTTCCCGAACTCGCCTGCCTCGGCGATCGTCATTCTGGGCATGGTCGGCTATTTCGCGGGCGTGGTCCGCGCGCCGTTGACCGCCGTCATCATCCTGTCCGAAACGACCGCCAGCCGCGGCCTGATGCTGCCCATGTTCGCCACCGCCTTCATCGCCGACGGGGTCAGCCAGCTGGTGTGCCGCGAGAAGCTGTACCACGGCCTGTCGCGGACGTTTGCGATGCGGCCGGTAGAGGAGAGTGTGCGCTGATAGGGTCACTGGTCGGGAAACGCCCAGTTGCGGACGTTCAACTACCCTTGGCCGCAATCGAAAAGGATGGAATTGCGCCGCTCAAAACATCCATGCAGGCCCAGCCTGTGACAAACCGATAATGGATGGTTGGCTGGCCCACAGGGGCACTGACTTCCCTCCATGTCTCGGATTGAGAGCAGGCAAACCGCGCACCTTCTAGACGGTATGCGAAGTGATTGGGGGCCAGCCCTTTATCCGGTGTGTCGTCCTCCTCGGTAGATAGTGCCATTTCATCGAGCAGGCGCACGATGCAGGGGCCGTCGAAGGAGATACGAAGAACGTGCTCATCGTCATCCGGTAAGACGAAGTCCGCAGAGATTGCATTCGTCTCCCAGCGAATTGAAAGGAGGTCGCTGGCAAGAGCATTCAGGCGAACGCCTGTTTCGATCGGCTCGTATAGAGGCATGATGGAATGCTGGCATTTTGAGCCAATGTCCGCAATCCACCATAATCGAACGCACCGCAATCACGGAACGGCCTATGCGGCTCTCATGTTCTCTCGCGACCGCCCCAGTGCGATCCCCGCGAGGTTCTGCGTCCGCTTGATATGACGCAGCCGGAACCGGGGCGGGCGAGGCAGGGCCGACCACTCCGCGAAATGCGCGACATGCGCGGGCGGCACCCTGACCTTTCCGGTCGCTTGCGCCACCACGGCCGCCGCATCGCCCAGCAGCAGGGCATCCGTCAGCCTCGCCTCATGCGCCGCCCGGGTCGCCGCAATCAGCGCCAGCCACTCGGCGGTCATGCTGGTGCCGGGCCCCAGGTCTCGGACGATGCGAGCCTGTCCCCCGATCACCACCGCATATTCCATGCCGCCGGGGCGATAACCGCCGTCGAAAAAGATTTTCACAGCCCGCCGATGCTGCGCGCGACCGCCTCGGCCGTCTTGATGCCGTCGACCGCCGCCGACAGGATGCCGCCTGCATAGCCAGCGCCTTCGCCCGCCGGGTACAGGCCATAGGTATTGAGGCTGTGCCCATCCTCGCCGCGCGTGAAGCGGACCGGCGAGGAGGTGCGCGTCTCGACGCCGGTCATCACCACGTCGGGATGGTCGTAACCGGCGATCTGGCGGCCGAAGACCGGAATGGCCTCGCGCATCGCCTCGACCACGAAGTCGGGCAGGCATTCGGACAGGTCGGTCGGCGTCACGCCGGGGCGGTAGGAGGGCGTGACCGACCCCAGGCTGGTCGAGGGGCGCTTGGCCAGGAAGTCGCCGACCCGCTGCGCCGGGGCCTTGTAGTTCGATCCGCCCGCGACATAGGCGCGCTCTTCCCAATGGCGCTGCAGCGCGAGGCCCGCCAGCGGATCGCCGGGAAAGTCGCGTTCGGGATCGATCGCCACGACGAAGCCCGAATTGGCGTTGCGCTCGTTGCGCGAATATTGGCTCATGCCGTTGGTCGCGACGCGGCCCTCCTCGCTGGTGGCAGCGACCACCGTGCCGCCCGGACACATGCAGAAGCTGTAGACCGTCCGCCCGTTCTGACAGTGGTGCGAGATGTGATACTCCGCCGCGCCCAGGATCGGGTTGCCCGCCTGATGCCCGAAGCGCGCGCGGTCGATCCAGCCCTGTGGATGCTCGATGCGCACGCCGATCGAAAAGGGCTTGGCTTCGACATACACACCCGCTGCCTGGAGCATCGCGAAGCTATCACGCGCGCTGTGGCCGATGGCGAGAACGACGTGATCGGCCTCCAGATAGCCGCCGCCGTTCAGGTGCAGCCCGCGCACCCGACGCTGGCCCGAGCCGTCGGTCTCGACGTCCAGCCCGTCGACCCGGGTCGAGAAGCGATATTCGCCGCCCAGTTCCTCAATGGTCGCGCGCATGCTCTCGACCATCGTCACCAGGCGGAAGGTGCCGATATGGGGATGCGCCTCGGTCAGGATCTCGGGCGGCGCGCCCGCCTTGACGAATTCGGTCAGCACCTTGCGGTTCAGGTGGCGCGGGTCCTTGATCCGGCTGTAGAGCTTGCCGTCCGAAAAGGTGCCAGCGCCGCCTTCGCCATATTGCACGTTGGATTCGGGGTTGAGCACGCTGCGCCGCCACAGGCCCCAGGTGTCCTGGGTCCGCTCGCGCACCACCTTGCCGCGCTCCAGGATGATCGGGCGATATCCCGCCTGCGCCAGCACCAGCGCGGCGAACAGGCCGCAGGGGCCCGCGCCGATCACGACCGGGCGCTTCGCACCTGCCGGTGGTCCGCTCGGCAGGTGATAGCGGGTGTCGGGCGTGCGCTGGACATCGCGGTCGCGGCGGAACCTCTCCAGCACGGCGGCCTCGTTCTTCAGGTTCACGTCGACCGAATAGACGAGCTGGATATTGTTCTTGTCGCGCGCATCATGGCCGCGCCGCGCCACGACGAAGCGCACCAGCTCGCGCGGGGTGACGCGCAACCGACGACAGATGGCGGCGGGCAGGGCCTCGTCCGCATGGTGGAGAGGCAGTTTCAATTCACTGAGGCGGATCATCCCGCGCGCCATATAGAATTGCGCCGCGTCCCGCCATCGTCCCTATGGATCACGCGTCGGGAGTTATCCCCCCGCGGCGCGGCGCTGGGGTAGTTCGGGCATGGCGGCCTGGTCCATGATCTCTGCCCGAAGCGCGTGCCAGCCCTCGCCGAACCAATATTCGCCGCGTTCGACGCGAAGGATCGGATCGTGCGAGGTGGCGACATCGTCGCTCGGGATCATCTGCTGATCCGGCACGCTGAAAAAGGCGCGCACGATCGGGGTGGTCGGGCTGCACCCTTCGCGCACCACGACACCCAGCCGATTGGAATTGAGCCGGACCAGCCCGCCAAAGGGCTGGATGCCCAGGCTGGTGATGAAGGCCCGCAGGATTTCGGTGTCGAAATGCCCGTCCCATTCAATCATCTGGGCCAGCGCCTCGTGCGGCGACCAGGCGCGCTTGTACGAGCGGATCGAGGTAACCGCGTCATACACGTCGCACACCGCCGAGATGCGGACGAACAGGCTCAGCTGCTCGTCCTTCAATCCGTCGGGATAGCCGGTGCCGTCCATCTTTTCGTGATGATGGCGGCACACATCCAGGATGCGCGGGTCGAGATCCTCCATGTCGAGCAGGATGCTGTGCCCCAGGCTGGGGTGCATCCGCATCTTGGCCAGTTCCGCCGGGTCGAGGCAGCCGGGCTTGTCGACGATCTCGGACTCGATCTTCATCTTGCCGATATCGTGCAGCACGCCCGCCATGCCCGCCACACGGACATCATGGTCGCTCAGCCCCAGATGACGTGCCAGCGCCATCATCAGCGTGCCGACCGCAACCGAATGGATATAGGTATAGCGATCCTTGTCCTTCAGCCGGGTGACCGCGATCATCGCGGCGGGCCCCTGCGACGTGGCCTGGGCGATCTCCTCGATCATCGGCGTCAGGTCGGAAGTGCGGATCACATGGCCCAGCCGGGCTTCGCCGAACAACTGGGTCACTGCCTCGGTCGCGCGTTCGGCGGTGACGCTGGCCAGTTCCATGTCGGTACGGGGCTTGCGACGCTTGGGTTTGATCATGGCCATCACGGGCGCGGCGCCCGTGCTAGGGGCAACGGGCACCGGTACAGGCACGAGCGGCGCGTGTTCGGCGATATCCCTTGCCGACACCAATGTCAGGCCGCGTCCTTTGTCCAGATCGATGGTCACATGCGGCACGGAATTGCGAATCTTGTCCCGGTCCTCGCTGTCTACCAGCAGGAAGGACTTTCGCCAAAATGGGTTCTTCAGCCATCCGCAATGCAGGGTGTGAATGAACATTCCCAGCTCTGCCTGGCTGCCCTCGATACGCAGATATCGATTTGTGTCTGACCGCTCGTTCATAAGAGGAATGCTTACAGAGGCACGGTAAAATTTTGGTTTCGAGCAGCTCGGATCGGCATTGTCCTTACGTTTCGTTAAAACGTTGAAAAATCCATGTATTGACCATTTTGGTCAGACAAAACCGCTTTAAAAAATATTCGGGGACGTTCGTCGGATCGCCCGGCTGCTATCCAACGCCCCATTTCCCTCCAAGCCCATCATATGACATGATAATCATTATCATTCGCGTTGACAGTGCGAGTGTCTCGCAATAGCGGCTTGATGCAAAGGGGAAACATCATGTCACATTCGTTCATCGCCCTGTCCTGTGTTGGCTTTCTGGCGACTGCACCCGATGTCGCCGCCGCCGAGAACACGCCGCGCGCCGACAGCCCGGCCGCCCGCGTGCAGGATGCGACGGGGCAGCGCGACACGGTCGTCGTGACCGGCCAGCGCGCCGCCGCCGCGACGCTGGAAAGCCCGAAGGCGACCGCCGCGCTGCTCGACACGCCGCAGACCATCACCGTGGTCAGCGAGCAGACCATCCGGAAACAGAATCTCCAGACGCTGCGCGACGTGCTGCAGACGCTGCCGGGGATCACCTTCGGCGCGGGCGAGGGCGGCGGCGGTTACGGCGATTCGATCAACCTGCGCGGATATTCGGCCAGCAACGACATCACCATCGACGGCGTGCGCGACAGCGCCCAGTATAGCCGTACCGACCCGTTCAACCTGCAACAGGTCGAGGTCTATAACGGCGCGAACAGCGTCTTCAACGGATCGGGTTCGGTCGGCGGCACGATCAACCTCGTGTCCAAGGTGCCGACGCCCGACACACTGACCATCATGCAGGGCTCGGTCGGCACCGATAATTATTATCGCGGCGCGATCGACAGCAACGTACGCGTGTCGGACCTGGTCGCGGTGCGCGTGAACGGCGCGTATCACCATAACGACGTGCCAGGCCGCGATGTCGAGAAGATGGAGCGCTGGGGCATCGCACCCTCGGTCACGATCGGCATCGGCGGGCCGACCAGCCTGACGCTGGCCTATGTCCATCAAGAGGATCGCAACACGCCGGTCTATGGCATTCCCTGGTTCGACAATGGCCTGGTCGACGGCTTCGTGCCCGGCGCCAAGCGTTCCAGCTATTTCGGCATCGCCAATCTCGACCGGCAGGACAGCACGGTGGATCGCTTCACCGCGACTTTCCGTCATCAGATCGACGAGCATTGGAGCGTGCGCAACCTGACCCGCTGGCAGCAGGTGACGCAGTATAGCGTGACCAGCGCGCCGCAGGGGACCTTCTGCCTCGCCTCGACCGGGCTTCAGCCGATTACGGCCACGCCTGGCGCGACGGTCGGCGCGGCCTGTCCGGCCAATGTCCTGGCGGGCTTCTACCTGCCCTCCGGTCCGCGCGGGCTGGTGCGCGATCAGCAGAACCAGATGCTGACCAACCAGATCGACCTGCGCCACGAAGCAGGCGCGAAGGGCGGTTTTCACAATGTCCTGAACATCGGCATGTCGGGCATGATCGAGAATTACCGCCTGACCCAGGGGTCGCTGCTGCGCAATGCCGATGGCAGCGTGGTGGCACAGCCTCCGATCGAGATAGCCAACCCGAACACCAATTATACCGGCCCGATCAACTTCGTGGCCACCGCCCAGTCGCGCAGCGAGACGCGCAACCTGGCCGTCTATGCGTTCGACACGTTGGCGCTGAACCGCTTCTTCGAGCTGAACGGCGGCGTGCGCTGGGAGTATCAGGAGGCCAATTTCCGCGCCCTGCCGCTGGCGGCGGCCAATGCGGGGCAACTCGCCTATCAGCCGCAGGTCAGCCGCGAGAAGCTGTTCTCCTGGCGGGCGGGCGCGGTGTTCCACCCGGTCGAGAATGTCAGCGTCTATGCGGGCTATGGCAATGCCAAGACGCCGTCCTCGACGACCGTCCGGCTGGGTTGCGGCGTGCCGTCCACCGCGACCGCCGCGAACCCCTGTGCCGTGGCGCCCGAGACCGCGAAGAACTACGAGGCGGGGGTAAAGGCCGGGCTGTTCGGCCGTCGCCTGGAGCTGACCGCCGCCGTCTTCCGCAACGAGCGGACCAATTACCGCGTGCCCTCCAATGATCCGGCGCTGCCGGTGGGCTTGCAGGTGCTGGACGGGCGCAGCCGCGTCGACGGCATCGCGCTGGGTGCGTCGGGGGCGATCACCCCGGCCTGGACGATCTTTGCGAACTATACCTATCTCGACGGCAAGGTGCTGCAGAGCATCTCCAACCGCGACAAGGCGGCGGGCGTGCTCGATCCGCAGGCAGGTGCCGAGCTGGTCCAGACGCCCGAGCATTCGGGCAGCCTGTTCACCACCTACAAGCTGCCCTTTGGCCTGGAGGTAGGTTACGGCCTGACCTACCAGGGATCGTTCGCGACCAACGTCCCCGTCGCGGGGAATCGGGTGCAGTTCCATGTGGGCGATTATCTGATCCACCGCGCCTTCCTGGCCTATACCATCGCCCAGCGCTGGACGATGCAGCTCAACGTCCAGAACTTCACCGACGAGAAATACGTCACGGGCGTGCGCAACAATATCAACGCGACGACCGGCAACATCACCGGCGGCTGGGCGGTGCCCGGCGACCGGCGTCAGGCCACCCTGAGCCTGTTCTATAACTTCTGACCGGACTAGCCTTCGTCCATGCTGATCGTCCTTCCCGATATCCTCGATCCCGCCGGGGTCGCCCAGGTCCGCCGCGTCATCGATGCGGGAGCCTGGGCGGACGGCAACGCCACCTCCGGCCCGCAGGCGGCGCTTGCCAAGCGCAACGAGCAACTGCCGGAGGATTCGGGGGCGGCGGTCGAGGCGGGACGGATGGTCCTCGACGCGCTGGGCCGTTCGCCGCTGTTCGTGGCGGCGGCCCTGCCGCTGAAGGTCTATCCGCCGCTGTTCAACCGCTATGCGGGCGGACAGGCGTTCGACGTGCATGTCGACAATGCCGTAAGGTTGAAGCGGGGCAGCGATTTCCGGATGCGCTCCGACCTGTCGCTGACCCTCTTCCTCGAGGACCCGGACGCCTATGACGGCGGCGAACTGGTGGTCGAGGATTTCTATGGCGAACAGCGGGTGAAGCTGTCGGCCGGGAGCGCGGTCCTCTATCCCGCCTCGAGCCTCCATCGGGTCGAGCCGGTGACGCGGGGCACGCGCGTCGCGTCCTTCCTATGGATTCAGTCCATGGTCCGCGACGATGGCGAGCGGCGCATCCTGTTCGACCTGGACCGCGCGGTGCAGCGGGTCGGCGCGGACAAGGGGCAGGGGGATCGCTCGGTCGTCGAGCTGACCGGCGTCTATCACAACCTGCTGCGCCGCTGGGCCGACGCATGACCGCCGCGACCCTTTCCAAGCCGAAGAAGCGCAAATGGCGCAGCTGGTGGTTGAAGCAGTTCCACACCTGGCACTGGATCAGCGCGGCGGTGTCGCTGGTCGGCATGATGCTGTTCGCGATCACCGGGCTGACGCTGAATCACGCCGCCAGCATCTCGGCCAGTCCGAAGACGGTGCAGAAGAGTGGGCTTTTGGCCCCCGGCCTGCGGCCGCTGCTGGCCAACCCGAAGACGAACGATGCGCCCTTGCCGCCCCGCTTGGCGGAAGCGGTGGAGCGCGCGGTCGATCTCGATCCCGCCGGCCGGCCGGGCGAATGGTCGGATGGCGAAGTCTATGTCGCTATGCCGCGCCCCGGCGGCGACGCCTGGGTCAGCATCGACCGGGCGAGCGGCGCGATCACCTCGGAGCGGACCGATCGCGGCTGGGTCTCCTACCTCAACGACCTGCACAAGGGGCGCAATGCCGGGACCGCCTGGTTCTGGTTCATCGACGTCTTTGCGGTCGCCTGCATCATCTTCACCCTGACCGGGCTGCTGCTGCTCCAGATGCACGCGCGGCACCGTCCTTCCACCTGGCCGCTGGTGGCGGCGGGGTTCCTGATCCCGGCGGCGATCGCCGTCTTTGTCCTGCACTGATGGAGAAACTCACGATGCGATCGACCGCTATTCTGGCGCTGGGCGCGGTGGCACTGCCCGGGGCGGCGAGCGCCGCGACGGTGAACGTCACCATTCCGCGCCTCAATGTCGCCGAATATCACAAGCCCTATGTCGCGGTCTGGCTGGAGCCGGCGACCGGCGGTCCGGCGCGTACGCTCGCCATCTGGTACGACGTCAAGAAGCAGGGCGGCGAGCCGGGCACCAAATGGCTGTCCGACCTGCGCGCCTGGTGGCGGAAGGGCGGACGCAGCATGGCGATGCCCGCCAACGGCATCAGCGGCGCGACCCGCGCCCCCGGCACCCATGCCATCCCGCTGCCCGCCGACCTGAAGCCCGGCCAATATGTCCTGAACGTCGAGGCCGCGCGCGAGACCGGCGGGCGCGAGCTGGTGCAGGTGCCGCTGACCGTGCCGAACCCACAGGGCCGCGCGGCAGGCAGCCATGAACTGGGTGCCGTGACCGTTTCGGCACGCTGATACCGGGGAGGACCATCATGAAGAACCATCGTCTCAAGCTGCTCGCCGCCGCCGCGCTGCTGGCAATTCCCGGTCTGGCCTCGGCGCACCGCATGTGGCTGCTGCCGTCCGGCACCATCTTCTCGGGCACCGACAGCTGGGTGACGGTCGACAGCGCCGTCTCCAACGACCTGTTCTATGCCGACCACCAGCCCGGCCGGATCGAATGGGTGAAGGTCTGGCAACCCGACGGCACGCCGGGGCGAATCCAGAACGGATCGACCGGGCGTTATCGCTCGGTCTTCGACGTGCAGCTCGACAAGCCCGGCACCTGGAAGATCGGCAGCGAGATGTCGGGCATCATGGGCAGCTTCAAGGTCGACGGCGTCGAGAAGCGCGTCGGCGGTCGCGGGGGTCCGCCGGGGCCGAACGGCCTGCGCCAGCCGCCGCTGACCGTCGCCGACATTCCCGCCAATGCGACCGATGTGGTGCTAACCGAGACGCTCGGCCGCAATGAGATTTTCGTGACTGCGGGCGAGCCGACGCGCACCGTCCTGAAGCCGACGGGCAAGGGTCTGGAATTCGATCCCGTCACCCACCCGGACGAGCTGGTCGCGGGCGAGGCGGCGAAGTTCCGCTTCCTGGTCGACGGCAAGCCCGCAGCCAATCTGAAGGTCACGATCGTCCCCGGCGGCAAGCGCTACCGCGACGCAGAAGGGGCCAAGGAGGTGACCACCGACGCGCAGGGCGTGCTGAGCTATGCCTGGCCCGCGGCGGGCATGTACTGGCTGAACGCCACGCTGACCGACGACAAGCCCACCGTTCCGCGCGCGACGCAGCGGCGGATGAGCTACACCACCACGCTGGAAGTCATGACCCCGTGAGGATCATCCTGCCGCCCCGGATCGACCCGAACGCCGTGGCGAACGGCGATCCGGCGGCGGTCGTCACGTTGGGCGGCGAGACGATGGGGACGATGTGGCGGGTGCTCTATGCCACCCACGACGTGCCCGGCGCGCAAGATGTGGGGGCGGCGGTGCAGGCGCGGCTGGACGATCTGGTCACCCAGATGAGCCACTGGGAGCCCGACTCGGTGTTGTCGCACTTCAACAGCTCACCAACGGGAAGTTGGAGTGTGTTGCCGCCCGATTTTGCGACGGTGATCGACACGGCCCTGCGCGTCGCGGCGCTGAGTGACGGCGCGTTCGATCCGGCGATCGGGCATCTGGTCGATCTCTGGGGCCATGGGCCGAAGGGGCCGCAGCCTGAGCCTGACGTGGCGGCGATCGAGCGGGCTCGCGTCTCGGGTGGCTGGCATCGCCTGCGCTGGGATAGCGCGAGCGCGCGGTTGTGGCAGCCGGGCGGCGTCGCGCTCGACCTGTCGGGCATCGCCAAGGGCTATGCCGCCGATGCGGTCGCGGACACGCTGGCGGCGCTGGGCTTTCGGCACTGCCTGGTCGAGGTGGGGGGCGAATTGGTTGGGCGCGGCACGCGGCCCGATGGCGATCCCTGGTGGGTCGATCTGGAAACCCCACCGGGCGTCGATCTGCGGCCGATGCGTGTGGCGTTGCACCAGATGGCGGTCGCGGGCAGCGGGACCTATCGCAAGGGCGAACACGGCCTCGCCCCCCGCACCGGCCGCCCGCCGACCAACGGGGTGATTGCGGTCCATGTTGTCGCCGAGACCGCGATGCTGGCCGATGCGCTGGCG
This sequence comes from uncultured Sphingomonas sp., assembly GCA_913777475.1. Classification (GTDB taxonomy): domain Bacteria; phylum Pseudomonadota; class Alphaproteobacteria; order Sphingomonadales; family Sphingomonadaceae; genus Sphingomonas. The sequence continues at coordinate 10,517 of CAJYRW010000017.1, forward strand.
ACCGCCGTCGCGGTGCTGTTCCCCGACCTGTCGGCGCTGGCACCGATGCGGGTCGCGGCCCGCATTCTGGTTCGGCGGGGCGACGCGGTGGAAGAGGTTCTGACCGAGCCTCTCCAGGCGATGCTCGGCTAAACCTCCACCCTCACCCTCCCGGCGCTTTGCGCTTCCCTCCCTCTCCCGATGGGAGAGGGAAGGGGCCCGCCCGCGATAGCGGGTGGGAAGGGTGAGGGCGGTCCTTAGAACCGCCCCCGGAGCGTCACACGAACGTTGCGCGGCGCACCGGGCATCGTCCACACATCGGCATAGCTGCTGGCGATATAATAGGTGTCGAACAGGTTCTCGAGGTCGAGCCGAACGTCGAAGCGCGGGTTCACCGCCCAGGTCGCATCCGCCCGAACGATCGTATAGCCGGGCAGGCGATAGCCGCTGGCAAAGGGATCGCCGTTGCGCGCACCAACATGGGTGACACCGCCGCCGATCGTCACGTCGCCCATCCGCTGATGCAGGTCGAGCGCGGCGATATGCTTGGGCACGTTGGACAGCGTCGTGCCGATCAGCGCGGCGTTCTTGTCGTTGCGCACCGTCGCCTCGGTATAGGTATAGGTCGCGGTGCCGGTCAGCCCGCCGGTCAGGTGCAGGTCTGCGACCGTCTCCACCCCGCGCGACCGCTGCCGCCCGATCTGGGTCTTGACGAACACGTCGGTGGCATTGGGGTTCAGCACGTTGCGCTTGGTCATGGTGAACAGCGCGGTCTGGCCGGTCAGCGCTCCGCCGAAGAGCGTGTATTTCGCGCCCAGCTCGGTGGATTCGCTGCGCTCGGCATCGAAGCTGCTCACCCCGTCCGACGGGTTCAGCCGCAGCGACCGGCCCCAGCTGGTGAAGAGCGAGAAGTTCGGGCTCGCGGACCAGGTCAGTGCGGCGCGCGGGGTGACGCCGCGATCGACCGTCTCCAGCGTCAGGTTGCCGCGCAACGCATTGACCATCGTCTCGCGGAAACTGTTCCAGCGCGCGCCGATCAGTGCGGTGAAATCGCCGAAGCGGATCAGGTCCTGCGCATAGACGCTCTCGCTGCGATAGGAGGAATGGCGCAGCGCGAAGGGCTGCGGCACCGGCAGCGGCTGGCCATAGACGGGATCGAAGGCGTCGATGGTCAGGATCGGCGCACCCGGCCGCCCCCGCGCCTGGTCCATACGGAAGTCCAGGCCGTGCCGCACCCGGTCCATCCCGACCCGGATGTCGTGCGACAGGCCCATCCAGTCGACCTTGGCGGTCAGCTCGACACGGGCGGTCAGGTCCTGCCAGCGGAAATCATGATAGCGATAGGAGCGCCCGATCGTCCGCCCATCGGCCTGCACGCCGCGCGCGCCGAAATCGACCTGGGTGGCATGGCCGGTCAGGAAGCCGTCGCGGCTCGACAACCCGGCCTCCAGCGAAATCCGGTCGGTCAGTGTCGCAAAGACGCTGCCTTGCTGCCACAGCATCCGCTGGGTCATGCGGCCATCGGCGGGCTCGCCCAGGAACGTGTCGCGGTCCATGGCGCGGGGATTGCCCCTGATCGCGGCGACCCCGCGATCGATCGGCGCGCGGTTGCGCATGAACTCGGCCTGATAGAGGAAGCGCAGATCCTGGCTGGGCGTGAACGAGACCGAGGGGGCCAGCAGCAGCCGGTTGGTGTGGACGAACCGACGAAAGCTGTCGCCTTCTTCCGACACGCCGATCAGTCGGGCCGACAGAGTGCTCGTGACCGGGCCGCTGATATCGCCGGTCGCGCGCACCCGGTTCCAGCTGCCATAGCTGAGCGACACTTCGCCCTGGCGGGTGTCGGTCGGTGCCTTGGTAACGATGTTAAGCGACCCGCCCGGCTCGCCCATGCCCGACAGGGCGGCGGCGGCGCCTTTCAGAAACTCGAACCGCTCGACCGTCGCGACATCGACCGGCGCGTTAAAGCCCAGGTTGCTGCTGAACCGGTTGATGAGGATGTCGGGCCCGCTATTCTCGTTCCCCGCAAAGCCGCGAATGGCATATTTGTCCCACAGGCCGCCAAAGTCGTTCTGCCGCGACACGCCGCCCGCCAGGTCGATCGTGTCGTCCAGCCGGGTCGCGCCGGTCCGGTCGATCAAGGCACGGTCGATGATGCGCAAGGACTGGGGATAGCGATTGGGGGGCGTGTCGGTGCCGGTGATGCTGGCATTGGCGTCACGCAGGGCCGTGACGACGATATCCTTATGCTCGTCGCTGCCGCCCTCGACCGGCGCGCGCGACGTCTGTGCCACCGCACCCTGGCCCATCGCCATCCCGGCCAGCAACACGGCGCATTCGATCGCCTTCGACATATTCGATAAACCCCAAACCACTCGATGTCGGCGGCCAGTATCGATAATGATAATAACTCTCAATCATAAAATGGATCGTTATTGGTATGCTCGGGCTGTCACGCCTCTGCCATGCTGGTCCGCCATGGCCGGGGCAAGCGGTGACGGACCGCGTGCGAGACGATGGAAAGGGCAGTTTCAATGACGGCGATGCGGCGGACGATACGAGGCCTGGCGGTGCTGGCGACGGGGCTGCTCGTCGCGACCGGCGCGCTGGCCGAGCCGTTGAAGGTCATGACCTTCAATGTCCGCTATGCCTCGGACGAGGGGGCGCAGCGCTGGGCGGTGCGGCGGCCGGTGATGGTCGAACTGATCCGCCGCGCCGCGCCCGATGTGATCGGGACGCAGGAACTGCTCCAGCGACAGGGGGACGATATCGTGGCCGCGCTGCCCGGTTATCGCTGGTTCGGTCGCGACCGGCGCGGCGGGCACGCCGACGAACATATGGGCATCTTCTATCGCACCGACCGGCTCACCCTGATCAACCAAGGCGACTTCTGGTTGTCGGACACGCCCGAGGTGGTGGGCAGTCAGAGCTGGGGCACCGACCTGCCGCGCCTGGCGAGCTGGGCGGTGTTCGAGACCAAGGGGGCCAAGCCGCACCGCTTCCTGTTCGTCGACACCCATTTGCCGCACCGCGATCAGGACGGTGAGGCGCGCGACAAGGCAGCCCGGCTGATCCTGTCGCGCCTGCCCGACCTGGCCAAGGGGCTGCCGCTGGTTCTGGCAGGCGACATGAACGCCCGGCCCGACACGGCCGCCTATCGCACCTTCGCAGGCGCGCTGACCGATGCCTGGGGCAGCGCGAAGCGGCGCGAGGGGCCGATGCTGACTTTCCACGACTTCACCGGCACGCCCGACCGCCGGATCGACTATCTCTTCCTGCGTGGGTTCAAGGCGGACACCGTGACGACCGACACCTATCACCGGGGCAAGGTCTATCCGTCGGACCATTTCCCGATCGAGGCGACGCTGAGGTTCGAGGATGAGACGCGCTGACCAAGCCCATTCCTCCCCTGCAAGGGGAGGTGGCAGGCCGAAGGCCTGACGGAGGGGTGTCGCGCTATCGGAACGGTTACACCCCTCCGACGCGCTACGCGCGCCACCTCCCCTTGCAGGGGAGGAATGAAGGACGGCGTTTCCCGATAGCGTTATCATTTTGCCCCTCCTATGATCGCGACGAAGGCTTCGGCAGCACGGAAGCGTCGTTGCGCCGGGCATAGGAGAGGGATGATATGCGGAAGGGGCAATCACGGTCCGGCGCCGGGCGAGGGGCGATTTGGACGCTGCTGCTGGGCACGGCGGCGGCCTGGCCGATCATGGCGGAGGCACGGCCGCGCATCCTGACCCCGATGAGCGCCCATGCCGTCCTGCAACGCGACCGGCCGATCATCGTCGAAGGCTCGGCCGACGCGGGCGAGGGCGTCACCGTCACGCTGGGCGGAACCAGCGCCACCGCGACTGCCGATGCCAAGGGCCGCTGGCGCGCGACCCTGCCCGCCATGGCGGCGAGTGCCACGCCGTTGACCCTGACCGCCACGGGCAAGGACGGCATGGCGGACACGATGGACGACCTGCTGGTCGGTGACGTCTGGCTGTGTTCGGGCCAGTCCAACATGGAATATCCGACCAAGCAGGCGCTGAACGGCGAGGCTCTGGTCAAGGGCGCGGCCGATGACCGTATCCGGCTGCTCGATATCGCGCACCATGTCGGCCTGTCCGCCGACGAACCGCTGGAAAAGCGCCCGGCCTGGGCCGCCGCTTCGCCCGCCAGCGTCGCCGATTTTTCGGCCGCCTGCTATCTGATGGTCAAGGACTTGGCGGCCAAGGCGAACGTGCCGATGGGCGCCATCGACTCCAGCTGGGGCGGGACCAAGATCCTGCCCTGGATCGACGCCACCGATGCGCGCAAGCTGCCGGGCCTGTCGGCCGACGCCGACCTGCTGGCGCTTTATGCCCGCGACCATGCGGCGGGCCTGCGCGCGTTCGGCGACCGCTGGGGCGACTGGTGGCGCAAGGCGAGCGGGACGAAGCGCGGGCAGGAGCCGTGGAACGCCCCCGACCGGCTGAACTGGACCCCGGTGCCCAAATTCGGCCCGTGGGAGGAGTGGGGCGTGCCCGAACTCGCCGATTATAACGGGCTGGTCTGGTTCCGGCAGGGCTTCGACCTCCCCGCCGCGCCGACGGGCGACGGGGTGATCGAACTGGCGGGAATCGACGAGCTCGACACCGTCTGGGTCAATGGCGTGGTCGTCGGCGCGACCTTCGGCTGGGGCGACTGGCGGCGCTACACCGTGCCGCGCTCGGCCCTGAAGAAGGGACATAACGAGATCGTCGTCGGGCTGGGCGATACCTATGGTCCGGGCGGCATGTTCGGCCCCGGCGACAAGATCCAGTTCACCCCCGCGGGCGGCCTGCCCATCCCGCTCGGCACCGGGTGGCGCTATTCGGTCTATAAGGCGAACGACCAGAGTTATCCGCGCAGCCCCTGGGAAAGCCATGCGGGGCTCGGCACGCTGTACAATGGCATGATCGCGCCTTTGGGTCCGATCGGGTTGAAGGGCGTCGCCTGGTATCAGGGCGAGTCCGACGTCGGGCTGGCCAGCTATGGCGATCGGCTGGCGGCACTGATGACCGGCTGGCGGCGGCAGTTCCAGAACCCGGACCTGCCGTTCCTGATCGTTCAGCTCGCCAATTTCGGCGCGCCGCCGGTGAAGATCGGCGACAGCGGCTGGGCGGCCCTGCGCGAGACGCAGCGCCTGGCGGTGCTACGCGATTCCCATGCGGCGCTGGCGACGACGATCGACATCGGCGTGCGCAA